>CBDUBQ010000058.1:0-26523 GCA_965365435.1 uncultured Flavisolibacter sp. | reverse complement strand
ACTATCTAAACTTTACGCCTGAAATCCTAAATCCCCCAAAAATTGCGCATGAGCCACAAAAAGCCGGCTATCCTCGCTGGGACAAGGCAAGGATTATACCCCTTGCTGCCGGTAAAGCCACCGGCCGTGGCGCCAGAGATACAACTGTTGCAGAAATGGTGTATGTTCCCTTTGCCAAAGACTCGGCACAGCAGATAGGAGCGGTGCTGGCTGTTAAGCTCAGCAACCCTGATACCACTTACCGCATGCTGTACGCCGATAAATATGCAGCTTTTGGCTTTGATAGTACTAAGGCAGGTTGGAGTGCAAAAGATGTCTTTCACTTGTTTACAAGCATGGACTACCATGTATTTGGTCACCGGACTTTTTTGGTGAAAGACGGAAGGTTATTGGGCAGGAAAAAAGACTCACCGCCTGCCACAATAACCATCAAGGAACAAAATGGCCAACCCCTCAGCGGCAGAACGGCTGGAAGTGTTTATGAAGAATGCACGACGTATTATGGCTATACTTATTGTCCCGCAGCCAGAACAGCCATGTGCGTTGATTATGTTCAGATCGAGATCTGCACAATTTGGTACGATTACAGTGGCGATAGTGGCGGTTGGACAGGTAGCGGCGATGGTACAGGTGGTGGCGGAACTGGTGGAGGTAGTACGGGGAATGGCGGCAGCGGCAGTTGGACGGCCGGCGAACCCTGTAATCAACAAGCCAGAGAGAGTAACACCGATCCATGCCAAAGTGGGTGGGTATCTGTTGCAACGAGTCCCAAAGATCCCTGCATAACAGCCCGGCAGGGCGCCACAAAGGCGACAGAGTTGGCTGCAACGTCTGTTTTTCAACAAGCCAAAGCATCCATTCAGCTCGCCAGTGCTAATGTGGAGCACGCCATAGCTTTTGGAAGAGATGGCGGCGGAAATGTTATTGCCTCCACTATACAAAGTGGCGGCAATAATCATGGTTCGGTACCTGCTATGCCGGCCGGTTTTGCAGATATTCACAATCATCCTGGAAATACTGAGCCTTCTGCCGGCGATTTGTACAGCCTTATAGCCAAGAATACCCCAACAAACGCATATAATACAAGATTTGTTATCACCGGCGGCACTGTATATGCTTTTGTAGTGACAGACCCGGTACTTGCTGATTTATTTGAGGCCAGATTCCCAGCGCAACAAATAGGAAATTATCCTCCCGACTTCCCTTTACCAATTTTTGATGAGTACAAGGACATTTCATTATGGTTTCAGGGCAATCTAGGTTATTCCCCTATTTTAGCTGAAGCACTGGGCATGGCATCTGTATTTGAAAAGTACAATGCAGGTATTGCAGTTTTACGACAAGAGCCTAACGGAAGTTTTAAAATTTTAAAAACAAAACAAAGCAGTACATCTGGCACTTTAGGTTCTTATGAAGAAGTCTTATGTAATTAAAATGTATTAACTATGAAGCTCATATTAACAACCTTTATTTCCCTATTGATTATTGTTAATCATTGCTGGAGTCAGCCTGCTATGCGTTCACTCGCTGATGTAAAAAAGATTAAAGCCAACGAAAAAATCTATTTGAACCGCCCTTTGAGCTACCTGCTTAAAGACATCCAGCCAAGAATCACGTCTGTATTACCGAGTCCAAGCAACAATAATAATATTCGGCTAGGCTCTCTGACTTTTCGATTTCAGGATACTGTTACGATGCAACGTTTACGAAATGCCGGAAAACTGCCAGTAAGTATAACCGTCTTCGTAAAAGAGCCGTTCGAGTGGAATTTTAAAAACAGGGAAGCCGCTAAAAAATTTGCATGGATGCCTGAAGATTTTGAAAGACTTAAGAACATGACAGTTGTGGGCATTCGCATTGTTGAATAAAACATCCCTACTGTCCTTGTAGTGATTTTCTGTTAGCTCGGCGGGTTGGGTCAAGCGACACAAGCGAAATCTCACCTTGTTTCATAAAAAGGTTCGCTGTCTAACTCAGTAAAAGCAGTCAGTTCCTGATCATTCTTATAATCGTTGTATAAGCTGTCAACAGCCGCATTCAAATTTTTTTCTTTTCAGTACGGATAGATCTTAATGTGCGTTTAATCACCAATAGTTTTTCCGTCAACGGCAATTTGTTGATCTCTTGTATAATAGTTTCCGGAGTCATTATCTGAAGCTATAAAGTTTTAGGAGACCACCTTTCGTGGTACACGCTGCGATGCTCACGTTGACGCTTTGCAAAAGCCCAGCCATGGCCAAACAGCTATCCCCCTACTAAGATCTGAAACGCATCGGCATCCCGCCAAAACTGAAACTTCTTCCTTACCTCATCCAATTCCGCTTTTTGTAACGTGATGGTAAAAATATCTTCCTCGGCTGCTTTGTGGTACAACACCTCGCCAAGCGGCGAAACCACCATGCTGTCGCCACTATGCGGAATATCGTTGCCATCGTTGCCTACACGATTCACGCCAATCACATAGCACTGGTTTTCGATGGCCCTTGCCTGCAGCAGTGTTTTCCACGCCGTGCTGCGCCGCTCGGGCCAGTTGGCCACGCAAATCAGTACATCATACTCTAGTGCAGGTGCCTGTGTTTCCGCTTCGCCGGCCGATGGCTGCCATGCGGTTTGCTGGCTGGCCCAAACCGGAAAGCGCAGGTCGTAGCAAACCATCAGGTTTATTTTAAAGCCATTGGCCGATGCAATAAAGCGTTCGGTGCCGGCCCTGTAATGTTTATCTTCTCCTGCAAAAGCAAAAAGATGGCGCTTGTTGTAATAGCCGAATTGCCCGTTGGGCAGCATCCAAAACGAACGGTTATAATACCGGTCGCCCTCTTCAATGATGACGCTGCCGTTTAAAATAATTTTCTTAGCGGCAGCTATACGCTTCATCCAGGCAACTGTTTCGCCTTCCATGGTTTCGGCCAAGCTCTCCGGCCGCATGCTAAAGCCCGTGCTGAACATTTCGGGCAGCACCACTACCTGCGTTTTCTCGGAGATGGAAAGAATTTTTTCTTCCAGCATCCGCAGGTTGGCGGTCTTGTCTTCCCAATGCAGGTTTGTTTGAATCAGCGTAAACGTTAATGATGACATAGGTTGCGCAAAATAAACCATTTGATTGAAAGCAAGGTAGAAGGAGAGACGACGGATGACAGATGACAGCAGTGAACGGTAGGGGAAAATCAACTGCAAAGGTGATTGTAGAATAAAAATAATTAGGCACGTGGGCATACCAGGCGTTGCAAAAACGGCAGCATCCGGACTTGATGTACTGAGTGGATATTGAAAGAACATATTATTCCATTACATTTCCTGTCAGGTAGCCATAACAGACCCCGCAAGTACAGAAGCCCAACCGTCATCCGTCATCTACAATCTGTCATCCCTCCCTCTTTCGGCACTGACTTTGTTTTACCAACTGTAGAAATTGTGAGATATGAAAAATGTGATACTATTCTTCCTGTTGACAGCAGGCTTAGCCGCTCAGGCGCAGCACCCGGTGATACAGCCCATTGCCAGCGGCGACTACTGGCAGATTGACGATTATCAGCGCCGCCTGCCCGAACTGGCCAATCAAACCACGTTTCCGCGTACCATTTCGTTTGCGAATGGATACGCCGGCGTGGCCAATGTAAAGGCCAACCGCATCATCGGCGCCAACGAAATCTACTGGACCATCGCCGGGGCGCAGAACGTTACCGACTTCTACATTGAATACAGCCGCGATATGCGCACCTTCGAGCGGGCCGGGCTGGTGCACCTGCTTCGCACCGAGCCAGAATCGGACTACGTATTCCGCCATCAATTTACCGACCGCAGTCTGGTGTACTACCGCCTGGCACTGGTGAGGGATGGGCAGATACTGGCCTATACGCCGGCGGTACAGGTATTGGACGAAGAGGCCCGCACCAAGGTTTTTCCCACGCTGGTAAAAGGCAGTACGTTTTATGTGCAAACCGCACAGCCATTTGAACGCCTGCAAGTGTTTAACAGCGCCAGCGAGGCCGTGTATGAAAAAAGATTGGGAAATCAGTCGGGCACCATCACTGTTGGCTTGCCGCCCCTGCCCAAAGGCATTTATTTTGTGCGGTTGCTTTCCGACCGGGCGCCGCAGCATGTGCAGCGGATTATGGTTGACTAACACGGGTGCAGCCTGTGCATTGATCGCCACCTTTTCGGCAAATGCAGCCGGACGCTTACTTTTGCGGCCACATGCTCAATGGTAAAAAAATAGTGGTGGTGCTGCCGGCATACAATGCGGCTAAAACGCTGGAAAAAACCTATCGCGAAATTCCTTTTGATATTGTGGATGACGTGGTGCTGGTAGATGACCTGAGCCGCGACGAAACCGTGCAGAAGGCAAAGGAAATCGGTATTCGGCACATTGTACAGCACCAGCGCAACCGGGGTTATGGTGGCAACCAGAAAAGTTGCTACAACAAAGCGTTGGAACTGGGCGCCGATATCGTCATCATGCTGCATCCCGACTACCAGTACACACCCCTGCTGATTCCGTCTATGGCCTATCTCATTGCCAACGACCTGTACCCGGTGGTGCTGGGCTCACGCATCTTGGGCAACGGCGCCCTGCGGGGAGGAATGCCGATTTACAAGTACATTGCCAATCGTCTGCTCACCTTTACACAGAACATTCTTGTTGGGCAAAAGCTCTCCGAATACCATACCGGCTACCGGGCTTTTTCCAAAGAAATTTTGCAAAAAGTCAATTACGAAATTGATTCCGACGATTTTGTTTTTGACAACGAAATGCTTTCGCAGATCATCTATTTTGGCTATGAAATTGCCGAGGTTACCTGTCCCACCAAATACTTTGAGGAAGCGTCGAGCATTAATTTTAAGCGCAGCGCTATCTATGGCCTGGGTGTGCTGCGGGTGTCAATTGTTCACCGGCTTTGCAAATGGGGATTGATGAAGCGGCGCATGTATGAACCAGTGCAACCACTACCAAAACAACTGCGGTCGTCGGCTGCGGGCTGACAGGGTAAATCATATCTGATAGCTTACCGACGGCGAAAGCCTGCCACTGGGCTTTCGTTGGGGTCATCGAAATAAAACCATAACTAACATGTCAATCAAATCGCTCTTCAACATCGTTCTAAAAACGATTGGAATTTTCTTTATCAAGGACATTATTATGTCGCTGCCCACGCTGCTAAGTGTTTTTTACAGTTTCGGCAGCGGCGACGCTTCGGGTGCTTTTACAACCCTCCTGATTTCGCTGCTGACATTATTGATTTACTGTGTGGCGACGCATTATTTAGTTTTTAAAACAGATCGGGTGATAGCAAAGCTCCGGTTGTTAGAGAATTTTCCGGAAGACCCTGTTCCGCTCAATATTCATCGGTCAACGGTCGTGAGCATTTCACTGCTGTTGGTTGCTATCTATGTCATTGCGCAGGCGATTCCGCAGTGCGTAAGGGGGCTTGTAAAATGGTATCAATACAATAAAATGGCTGGCCTGTACAATGCCATGGAGGGCTTTGACTACAGTACGGTACTGGTTTACGCCGCTGAGATTGTGATCGGTCTTTTGCTAATCGGTTATCACCGTTCCTTGGTGAATTATATCGAATTGAAGTCACGAAACCCGAAAGCCTGAGAGACGGTGCACCTGTCTTACATGCAGAAAGCCGCTGCATTGCTGCCGAGGCTTTTAATTACAGGACGCAAGTATTTTAGAGTTCTTTTCTCAATCTCGCCACCGGAATGTTTAGTTGCTCACGGTATTTGGCCACAGTACGGCGGGCAATATTGTATCCTTTTTCCTGCAACAACTCGGTAAGGCGTTCGTCGCTCAGCGGCTTTTTCTTGTGCTCACCTTCTATCAGGTCGCTCAGGATCTTCTTTACTTCGCGGGTAGATACTTCCTCGCCGGTATCGGTGGTCAATGACTCGCTGAAGAAGAATTTGAGGCGATAGGTACCAAACTCGGTTTGCACAAATTTGGAATTGGCTACCCGGCTGACGGTAGAAATATCCAGCCCGGTTTTTTCCGCAATGTCTTTTAAGATCATGGGCCGCAGGCTGGTTTCGTCGCCGGTGAGGAAAAAATCATACTGATGGTCCATGATGGCCGTCATGGTACTCATGAGCGTGTGCTGCCGCTGCTTAATGGCATCAATAAACCATTTGGCCGCATCAATCTTTTGCTTAATGAACAGCACCGCTTCTTTTTGCCGGCGATCTTTTTTGGCACCGCGATCATATTCTTTCAGCATGTCGCGGTAACCTTCGGAAATGCGCAGCTCCGGCGCATTTTTCGAGTTCAGCGTCAGCTCCAGCTTGCCACCGTTGTTATAAATAAAGAAGTCGGGAACAATATAACTTTCGGCCTTGTTGATTTCGCCAACATTGCTACCGGGCTTTGGATTGAGCTTGGTGATTTGTATCATCACCTCCCGCAGCTCGTCGTCGGTAAGGTTAAGGCCACGCTGAATTTTTTCGTAATGCTTTTTGGTAAACTCATCAAAGTACCGGGTGAGTGCCTGAATAGCCACCTCCACATCTTTGCCTTCATTTTTTTTCCGTTCAAGCTGCAGCAGCAAACACTCCTGCAGCGTACGGGCGCCCACACCGGGCGGATCGAAGTTTTGTATGCGCTGGATCAACTCTTCCACTTCCGCCTCGGTCGTATCAATGTTCTGGCGAAAAGCAAGGTCGTCCACAATGGCCGAGGTTTCGCGGCGCAGGTAGCCGTCTTCGTCAATGCTGCCAATGATTTGCTCGGTAATCCGGTACTGACGTTCGTCCAGATTCAGCATACCCAACTGTGCCTCCAGCACTTCGTAAAAAGAAGTTTCCACCCGGTAGGGCATGGTGGTCTTCTCTTCCTGTTCGCCGTAATTTTCATCACGCAGTTTATAGTCGGCTATGTCGTCATCGCCTTCCTGCACGTAGTCGGAGATATCAATGTTCTCATACAGGTCTTCCTGGTCCCGCTCTTCGTTTTCGTATTCTTCTTCGGCGGGGCTATTGTCGGCAAATTCGTCTTTTTCTTCGTAGGCGTCGGCGCCTTCTTCATCGGTCACTTCCAGCGCCGGATTTTCTTCCAGCTCTTCTTTTATGCGTTCTTCCAAATTGGCCGTAGGCACCTGCAGCAGCTTCATTAACTGAATCTGCTGAGGCGACAGCTTTTGTAAAAGTTTCTGTTGTAAATTCTGGCTAAGACTCATGGTTAGTTCTCCTCCGGCAAGCTTCTTTTCACGCTATAAAAAAAGCTCGCCACGTTCACAAAAATCAAGCCGTAAATTTACAGCAAAACCGATTCCATGTGCAGAATGCCTCCGCTTTTCTTTTTAATAACGCTCATTAGCTGGCACACAACGGCGGCCCAGCGGAGTTTACCGGCTGTTCCGGATAGTATGCCGAAAAAACTATCGCTCCGTGTTTTGCCGCAAAATTTCTACAGTCAGCATCTTTCATTTTTTTGCAAGAAAGAATTGCAGTTGCAACGGTTCACTGCCTTGCCGGTTTTCATCAGGGCAGGATCGAAAGAGTATGTAGATTACCTGGAGAAAAAGCCCAACGCGGTATGGCTACCCAAATAAGGTAAAGGCAAGTTCTTTTTTGCAGAACATAGGCTTTTGTCCTTCCTCTTCTTCCATTCATTGAAGCGCCGTAAATTTCCACTGTATGAGAATTGCCTTGCCGCTTTCGGTTCTGCTTACCCTATTATTTTTTTCATTCCGGGCAAAAGAAGCGCCCCAGGCCTGGATTCGGATCAACCAGCTTGGCTACGCACCCGGCGGAACAAAAGTGGCCGTGTGGTGCTCGAAAGCCGGTGGAACCCTGGGTGAATTTCAGTTACTGGATGCGACAACAAACAAGGTGGCGTTTCGTGGAAAAGCAGGAAAACAGTTCGGTGCTTATGGTCCTTTTGCGCAAACCTATCGGCTTAATTTTTCATCGTTTCGCGGCAAGGGCAAATTCAGGCTCGTGGCCGGCGATACCGAGTCGCCCGTATTTACCATCGGCGACGGAGTGTACAAGGGCACGGCCGATTTTTGCCTGCGGTACATGCGGCAGCAGCGCTGCGGCTTTAACCCGTTTTTGAAAGACAGTTGCCACACGCAGGATGGTTATACGCTATACGGCGAAGAAGCGGGTTTGAAAGACAGCACCTTTATAGACGCCCTGGGCGGCTGGCACGATGCGTCGGACTACCTGCAATACGTCACCACATCGGCCAATGCCACCTACCATCTGCTGATGGCTGCCCGCGATTTTCCGGCGGTATTTGCCGATGAAAAAGAGGCCAATGGACTGGACGGTAAAAATGGTGTGGCCGATGTGTTGGATGAAGCCCGGTGGGGACTGGACTGGTTGCTGAAAATGCACCCGCGGGAAGACTGGATGTTTAACCAGATTGCCGATGACCGTGACCATATCTCTATGCGTATTCCAAGGCTCGACAGCCAGTACGGAAAAGGTTACCAGCGGCCGGTGTACTTTGTTACCGGCGAACCGCAGCAGCGGGGAAAGTTCATGAATAATACCACCGGCACGTCATCTACGGCGGCGAAGATGGCGAGTGCGTTTGCCCTTGGCCATTCAATTTTCAGGAACGATAAGGCTTATGCTGATCTCCTCCGTACAAGAGCTTATTCGGCCTATAATTATTCGCTGCGAAAACCGGGCGTTGCCCAAACAGCTTCGGTGAAAGCACCCTACATCTATGAAGAAGGCAATTGGGTGGATGATATGGAATTGGCAGCAGCCACCATCGGTTCCTCATTTCAATTTATCGCCAATCAGAACGCGGATCTGCTTCGGACAAGTCTGGCTTATGCAAAGCAGGAACCGGTTACGCCCTGGCTGGGTGCCGATACCGCCCGGCATTACCAATGGTATCCCTTCATCAACCCTGGCCACTACGAACTGGCAAAGCAGCTTCGGGGCAAACAAAAAGACACGGTGGCTGGCTATTACAAAACCGGTCTTCAAAAGGTTTGGGCGAAAGCAATAAACAACGCCTTTTACCGCGGCGTACCATTTATCTGGTGCAGCAATAACCTTACAACGTCTTTTGCCATTCAATGCCTTTGGTACAAACAAATGACAAACGACAAACAGTTTGAAGAACTGGAGCAAGCCAACATTGATTGGTTGTTTGGCTGCAATCCCTGGGGTACATCCATGGTGTATGGCCTGCCATCGTGGGGCGATACGCCGGTTGATCCGCATTCGGCTTTTACCCATTTAAAAAACTATCCCATTGATGGCGGACTGGTAGATGGCCCGGTGTATGGCAGCATCTACGGTAATCTTATTGGCATTAGGCTATACGAACCGGATGAATACGCCCCGTTTCAAAGCAAGCTGGCAGTGTACCACGACGACTATGGCGATTACAGCACCAACGAGCCAACGATGGATGGCACAGCCTCGCTGATTTATTTGCTGGCGGCCAAACAGGCAGAGGGAAAAAGATTATCGAACAGATGAACAAGAAACAAGGAATGATGAAGGATAGAGAACTTGTAAACCGGTAAAAAAACGCAACAATGAAAACATTAATCCTGGTACGGCACGCCAAAAGCAGTTGGGACGAAACCGGCCTTAGCGACAGCGAACGCCCATTGAATGAAAGAGGAAAAAAGGATGCGCCGGAGATGGCCGCCCGCCTGCGCAAGAAAGACTTACAAATTGACAAGCTGGTTTCTTCGCCAGCGGAAAGGGCCTTCCGAACTGCGAGGTATTTTGCCAAAGAATTTGATATAAAGAAAGAGGATATTCAAATGGAAAAAAGCCTGTATGGCGCTTACCCGGCACAGTTCGAACAAGTGATAGCTACACTGAAAGACAAATGGGACACCGTACTGCTTTTTTCGCATAACCCGGGCATTACCGATTATGCCAATACACTCACCAATGTGCACACCGACAACATTCCCACCTGCGGTGTGTTTGCCGTGCAGGCCGATGTAAAGGGCTGGAATGAGTTTGCTAAAGCCGAAAAGAAATTTCTGTTTTACGATTACCCGAAGAACCCGCTGGCACAACGTTAAGCTGCCTCCTTCCGCTTCAGGTTTACAAAATACACACCGGTGAAAATGAGCAGGGCCGAAACGATCTTTTGCCAGGTCATGCTTTCGCCCACAAACAAAACGGCAATAAGCACGGCAAACACCGGCTGCGTGTAGATGTAGGCACCGGTAACGGAGGCGCCTAGCTTTTGGATGCCAAAGGCGGTAAAAAAATAGGCCAGAAACGTGCCGCAAACCGAAACATACAGCAGCGCTGCTACCTGCTGCCAATGGAATGTATGCCACTCGATAGCCGCCGTTTGCTGCCAGCCGAAAGGCAGCAACATAAAAAGGCCCAGGGTGAACACCCACCGGGTGACATGCAGGGGAGAATAGTGCTGCATCAGCGGCTTCACCAGGATAAAATAAACCGCGTAGGCAATGGCGTTCATCACGATAAACAAATCGCCCAGGAGGTAATTGGCGGCGTGCTGGTTCGATTCGCGTTGCAGAATAAGAAAGACCGCGCCGCCAATACCGAGACTAAGCCCTATCGCTTTGAACACAGTGAACCGCTCTTTTAAAATCCAGAGCGCAAATAAGGTAACAACGATGGGCGTCACCAAAATCAGCAGGGCGGCATGAATGGTGGTAGTTAAAGTAAGGCCCTTGATAAACAGCATTTGGTTGATGGCCACACCCATTACCGCGCAAAGCAAAAAGCGGCCAAGGTGCCGGCGTTCAATTCCGGCGCTGGCTTTGCCAAACGCCCAAACCGTCCAGAAGAAAACAAGGCTGATGGCCACCCGCAGCACATTGAGCCCATAAGGGCCGATGAAGGAAGGAGAAATGTATTTTACCAGGCTGTAGTTGCCGGCAAAAAAGATGTTGGTGAACAGGACGGCAAAGTGGGCCCGGAGGGCGGCGGTATTCTCCTTTTCAATTGTTCTTCTTTTTGCAGCTGGCAATACCTGCGGTTCTTGCATTGAATAAGTTGGTTTTGCTGATTAACAAAGGACACGTCACGGCGTGTCCTTCTTACGGTTTCGGCCATGCCGGGAGCATGGTCCTGCTGTGGTGTGTTAACTTTTATTATCCTCGTTCACCACTCGTCTGTTCTGCGGTTCTATCTTACTTCTCCCGCACCTTCCCGCACCACTTCGGCTTCGCCGGTTACAAAAGAAATAATGGTGGATGGCACCATGCCGCCAATGCCGCCGTCAATCACCAGGTCCACCTGTTTTTCTAGTTTGTCGTGAATCAGGTCCGGATCGGTGTATTCCTCCACAAATTCGCCGGGCAGCGAGGCGCTCAGAATGGGGTTGCCCAGTTCCTTTACTATCGCACGGGCTATATTGTTGTCGGGCACCCGAATACCTACCGTATCGCGTTTGGTTTTTAAAATTTTGGGCACCTGCCGGCTGGCTTCCAAAATGAACGTATAGGGACCGGGGAGGTATTGCTTCAGTGTGCGATAAACCGATGTTTCGAGCTGTTTGGCATACTGACTCAGGTCGCTCAGATCGTAACAAACAAACGACAGGTTGGCCTTTTGCGGATCCACACCCTTGATGCGGCAAATCCGCTCCACTGCTTTTTGCTGCGTAATGTCGCAGCCCAAACCGTAGATAGTATCGGTGGGATAAACGATGACGCCGCCTTTGCGCAGCACACCCGCTATTTGCTTTATCAGCCTGTCCTGCGGGTTTTCCGGATGAATGTGGATGAGCATAGTTCAAAAGTTTACGCGTTCACGTGTTCACAAGTTCAAATCCACTAGCTCGTGAACTGGTGAACGTTACCATTTCTCTGTCTTTAATGACTCCAGAATATTCACATAACTCACGTACCGGTCTTCATCAATTTCGCCGTTGATGATAGCGTCTTTTATGGCGCACCCCGGTTCGTTGATGTGCTGGCAATTGTTGAACTGGCAGTTGTTGAGCCGTTGCCGCATCTCCGGAAAGTAACCCGATAGTTCTTCCCGCTCCACATCCACCAGGCCAAACTCCCGCATGCCGGGTGTGTCAATAATTCGGCCACCATCGGCGCCGGGCAGGTCATACATCTCCGCAAACGTAGTGGTGTGCATTCCCTTGCCGCTCCATTCACTCACGTCTTTTGTTCGTATGTTAGCGCCCGGCATAATAGCATTGATAAAGGTTGATTTGCCCACGCCGCTGTGCCCGCTGATCAGCGTTACTTTATCGTTTAGTTGCTCCTTTACCCCATCAAGGCCTTTGCCGTCTTTGATGCTGATGGCAAACACCCGGTAGCCAACGCTTCCGTACAATTCTTTCAGGCGGTTGTACACGTCCCATTCTTTTTCGCCGTACAAATCAATTTTATTAAACACAACAATAGCGGGAACATGGTACATTTCGCAGGCCACCAGAAAGCGGTCAATAAACCCCTGCGAGGTGCGGGGCTCCCTGATGGTGGCCAGCAGCAGCGATTGGTCGAGATTGGCGGCTACAATATGGTGCTGGTGTTTGGCTCTTGGCGATTGGCGGCTAATGTAATTTTTTCGGTCGCTGATGCCGTTGATGGTCACCGTGTTTTCGCCCTCGTTTTCGGTTTCAAAGCTCACCTCATCGCCCACGGCAATAGGATTGGTAGAGGTGATGTCGCCGATCTTAAACACACCTTTGATCCGTGCGTTCCAAAACCGGCCCCCGCTGTCTTTTACGTTGTACCAACTGCCGGTAGATTTATAAACGGTTCCTGTCATTGTCAATATACAATATGCAAGGGGCAATCGGCAATAGTAAGGTCTTTTGCCTATTGCTTTTTGCCTGTTGCCAATTTTGATTTACGGAAAGCTGCGCAGCACGGTATAGCGCAAAATTACTTCCAAAAAAAGGAAGAAGAGGGCCGCCAGCAGTAAGTACATGAATTGCTCTTCCACGCGGGTTTTGGTAATGCGTTCGAAACTGGATTTTTCCAGCTTGTCAATTTGCGAATACACGATGCTCAGCCCTTCTTTGTCGCGGGCCCTGAAATAGGCGCCGCCGGTTTCTTTGCCAATGCGTTGCAGCAGGGCATCATCGAGGTTACTGCTGGCGGTAAAGCCGGGGGGCGCCTGGGGCAACCGGGAAGGGTCGCCGGCCATTCCCACGGTATAAACCTTTACCCCTTTTACCCGGGCAATCTGGAGCGCCGTCAGCGGGTCAATAATGCGGGTGTCCGGCGCTTCTTCTTTTCCATCGGTCAGCAGAATGACCACCTTGCTTTTAGCGCCGCTCACCGACGACAGCCGTTCTACCGACTTGGCCAGGCCTTCCCCAATGAGGGTGCCATCCTGCAGCATGCCACTGCGCAGGCCTTTTATCTGTTGCAAAATCACCTCGTGGTTGGTGGTGAGCGGCGACAGTGTAAAGCTTTCGCCCGAAAACACCACCAGCGCCAGGCGGTCAACCGGCCGGCTGCGCACAAAATCAAGGGCCACTTCTTTGGCCGCTTCCAGGCGGTTGGGTACAAAATCGGGAGCCAGCATGCTGCCGCTTACGTCAATACACAACACAATGTCAATGCCCTCGCCTTTGTTGCGGCTTTGTGTGTTGCGGATCTGCGGCCGGGCCAGTGCCACCAGCAGGCAGGCCAGTGCCAGCAGGCGCAGCCAGAAGGGAAGGTTCACCAGGTAATGTTTTGCGGAGCGATACGTATTGCCCGGCGCTGCCGAAACCAGCAGCGTGGATTTTTGACGGCCGAACGTTGTGTACCGCAGCCATACGATCACGGGCAGCAGAATCAGGAAGGGCAGTACCCAGATATTGGCAAAGCTGATATGGCTGAAGTAATCATACAGCATGGTGTTGTTCGATGGTCGTTATGCTTTGTTTGATGGTTTGAAGCGCTTCGCGGTTGGCCTCTTCTGTTGGCTGGTAGGCGGCAAATTTCACCAGGTCGCTGAGGCGCAGCATCTGCATCAGGTGATTGTATTCGGCCGAAGGCAGGTGTTGGTTTTGCAATTGAATGCTGAGGTCACCGGTGGTTTTCGAAAACGATTGAATGCCTTTGGCGCCTTTGAGGTAAGTGCGGAAGATAGTAATGAGCGTGGTATGAAAACGTTTGGCATCGGCGTCTTTTTCGCTTTCCAGCCTGTCCAATTCCTGCAGGGCTTTTCGATAGGCGTTTTTGTCCAGCTCTGCTGCCGCGTTTTCTTTTTTTCCTGCGGGGAAAAAAAGCAGGAACAAGGCCGCCAGCACCGCCAGCCCTATCAGGTACCACCACCAGGTGGAACGCCCGGGGTTTTCTACCGGCACAATGCCTTTGATGTCGTGATAAGGTTGGGCCGGGTTCCAGGGCGATGTGTACGCTACCTCAAACACAACCGGCTTCGACGGAACGCCGGCCGTCAGCACGGTGGCCAGGTTCCACCGCCCGCTGTCCCAACTGGTAACGGTGAGTGTTTGCGAAAGCTGCATCGTTTCGCCAACGATGGCTGTATCAATTTTCGATGCTTCCAGAATTTCCAGATGCTCCAGCGTATCGAGCGGAAAATTGGCCAGCACTTTTCCTTTGTCTGTAAAGGCTTTTACCGTTACGGCAAATTGCTCGCCCAGCAAGATGCGCTGTTTATCGTACGACAGGTGAATGACCTGCGCCGGTGAGCAATAGGCAATCAGCAATAAGCAAAGGGAAACAACTGGCTTCATCGTTTGTGGCGGCTGATAAAAAATTTCTGCAGCATTTTTACATAGTCTTCGTCGGTGCGGATCTGCAACAGGTCGGAGCCGCTCCGCTTGAACGATTTGGTGCAATAACCGGCACGGGTAGCAAACTCTTTTTCATATTCGTGGCGCACATAGGCATTGGAGGTGTCGAGCCATTTTTGGGTGCCGGTTTCGGCATCTTCTATTCTTAACATGCCGATGGCCGGCAGGTGCCTGTCCATTTTATCCCATATATGAATGCCCACCACATCGTGCCTTGCCGCCGCTACCCGAAGCGATTCGGCGTAGTTGGCATCAATAAAATCGCTCAGCACAAAGGCTATACTTTTATGCTTGTTGATGTTGGAAAAATAGCGCAGCGCCGTGCTCAGGTTCGTTCCTTTTTTGAGCGATGATACTGAGAGCAATTCGCGAATAATAAACAGGGCGTGGTCGCGGCCCTTTTTTGCGGGAATGTATTTCTCAATTTTATCGGTGTAAAAAATCACGCCCACTTTGTCGCCGTTGTTGATGGCCGAAAACGTGAGCACCGCCGCTATTTCGGTGCTGAGGTTTTTTTTGGTGGTGGCCGTGGTACCAAAGAGCGACGAAGCGCTGACGTCCACGAGCAACATCACCGTCAGCTCCCGTTCTTCTTCAAACACTTTGGAGAACGGGTGGCCAAAGCGGGCCGACACGTTCCAGTCAATAAAACGGATATCGTCGCCGGCGGCATACTCCCTTACCTCTTTAAAATGCATGCCCTTTCCTTTAAAGGCGCTGTGATACTCGCCCGAAAAAAGATTCGTGGTAAGCTGCTTGCTTTTGATCTCAAGCTGCCGTACTTTTTTGAGTATGTCCTGTAAGGTAAGCATGATGACGGATGATAGATGACAGATGATAGATGACGGATGACAGCTATTTCAGTGCTGCTTTCTCCATGTAATTTATTAGGCCACTCAATAGTTTTACAACCTCATCGATGACTTAAATTGCCTTTTGAAAAACATTTTCTTCTACAATACCTACCATAAGTGCAATATTCAAATGTGTTTCTAATTCATAAATGGATCCCCTTGTAATATGCAAGAAATGGATGGTATCGTTTTTATGCTGCCGTCCCATTCCTTCCGCTATATTTGAAGGAATTGATACTGCCGCTCTTTTCGTTTGCGATGTCAGCGCAAATAACTCCTCCTTGGGATAGCTTTTTGTTAGCAGATAAATATCTTTTACCAATTGCATACTCATTTTCCAGGCATCAAGCGTTTGATAATTTCTCATGGCAGTTATTTGAACAGACATTATTGGAATATTACTTTCATCTGTCATCCACCATCCGTCATCTCCCCTCATGGCGTATTTATCTTCTGCAAAATCTGATCAATCACATTCTCCGTTGTCACATTCTCTGCTTCTGCTTCGTAGGTAAGGCCAATGCGGTGGCGCAGCACACTGTGGGCAATGCTGCGCACATCATCGGGCGTTACATAACCGCGGCCGTTGAGAAATGCTTGTGCCTTGGAGGCCAGCGCCAGTGCAATGCTGCCCCGTGGCGAAGAGCCGTACTGGATCACCGGCTTCAGGCCGGCCAGGCCAAACTGGCTGGGTTCGCGGGTGGCAAACACCAGGCCCAGGATGTACTGTTCCACTTTTTCGTCCATGTAAATCTGCCGCACCAGCTTACGGGCTTCGCTGATCTCGAAGGTGGAAAGTATCGGGTTGATCACCGGTGCCGATAAACCTTCCACATTCTGGCGGATGATCATTTGCTCATCACGCATGGTAGGATACGAAACAACCACCTTCAGCAGAAAGCGGTCCACCTGTGCTTCGGGCAGCGGGTAGGTGCCTTCCTGCTCAATAGGATTTTGCGTGGCCAGCACCAGGAAAGGTTCTTCCAGCTTGTAGGTGGTTTCGCCAATGGTAATTTGCCGTTCCTGCATGGCCTCCAGCAGGGCGCTTTGCACTTTGGCCGGCGCCCGGTTAATTTCATCGGCCAGCACAAAATTGGCAAAGATGGGCCCCTTGCGTACCACAAACTCGTTGCGCTGCTGGTTGTAGATCATGGTGCCGATGACGTCGGCGGGCAGCAGGTCGGGGGTAAACTGAATGCGGCTGAACTTTGCCTGGATGGCCTGCGCCAGCGATTTAATGGCCAGGGTTTTGGCCAAACCCGGAATGCCTTCGAGTAGAATATGACCGTTGGCCAGGAGGGCAATGGTCAGGTGCTCCAGCATTTTCTCCTGACCCACAATGGCTTTCGACAGTTCGGAAAAGAGCTTTTGCTTTATATTGTGCCGGTCTTTGATCAGGTTTGTAAGATGGGTGATCTGTTCTGATGTCGTCATAGAAAATTTCGTCTCGTCGGTTAATCAAATAGTTTGCCTGAATAAAAATACGCTAACCAAAAACGCCTTATTATGAAAATCTTTTCATCTCTGCTGATAGCCTTTTTCAGCCTGCTTTTTATCACCTGCACAAAAAACGATGGCGTTAACGAACCGGAGACAAAAACCGATTTGCTGACGGCCGGTGCCTGGGTGCACGAATCCTCGGGGGTGGATACCGACAAAAACGGGACCATTGATTATGCCTTTGATGCCACCACCATCCCACTTTGCCGAACGGATAATGTGCTGACGTTTCAGCGGGGCAATACGGCGGTCAACGACGAAGGTGTTGCAAAGTGTAATGCATCGGACCAACAGGTAACAACTTTCAACTGGAATTTTTCTGACAACGAAACAGTGCTGAACATCAGCGGCAATGTGTTTACACAACTGAACGGACGGCTGGCCATTCGTACGCTGACAAAAACGAATCTGAGCTTAAGCAAAGACACCACCATTGCGCCCCTAGGCAATGTGGCGATTCTGGTGAATTTAAAGCACTAGGCGCCTACCCCCAAACCTCCTGAAGGGAGCTTGCCGGTGCACCGCCCCTGCGGCCCCCCTGCCCCTCCGTGCTTCTGTAGTTCAAAAAACGCTCAATAGACTTACCGGACGATGAACGGAGCGTCGCAACGGACGATCCATCGTTATTCTGTCGTCGGTAACAAAAAAAGAAAACCATCTTTTCACCCGTATTCATTCAATTATTCCAAAGCGGTTGATGACTTACTCCGGCAACAATTTCCGTTGCGCAAACAACCGCATGCGATAGGCATTTTTTGCCGTAGTGCCTAACTGGTTAATAAGGGTATAATTGGCTACAATGCCCACCACCGCACCAATGCCGGGAATCAGTTGCGCCATTTTTGCCAGGTCAATAAAATCGCGGTATTCCTGCTGAAAGGGCCGCCATTCAAACTGGTGGATGTCGTCGGGAAGATGCTGTTTTTGTACGTCCCAGTTATTCATTTGCAGGTACACCTGGCGCCGGTGCTCCTGGCTGCTGAAGGCCAGTTGAAAAACGTGCAGCAGGTACACCCGCTCTTTGTAATCCTTTACATCAAAGCCGTAAAGCGCTGCCACGTCAAACAACATTTTTAGCTTAATGCCCAGCAAAATGGGAAAGTCGGCAAGGCCCAGCAACAGGCCGCCGGCACCGGTAACGCCGCCTTCGGCAGCGGCCGTGGTGCGGTAGTTTTTAATCAGCTTATCCACGGCCTCTTCGGTTTGCTGCAGCGATGCCACCGGCGCCGGCCCCCTGGTTACATACCTGGCGCCAAACAACACACCGCGGATCATTTGCTTGATGGTCACCGTGATGGCGTTGTGCACTTTTTCGGGTATGTAGCTGTTGATCTTTGTTTGCGCTGCCTTGGACAGGCGATTGAGCAGCGAAGGCTTTTGCTGCATTTTCTTCTGCCACCTGGTCAATTCTTCAAAGGCCTGTTGTTCGTACTGCATCCAATGTTTTTTGAAGGTCGTTTGCCGGTAGCGGAACTTCCTCGTAATGGTTAAGCTTGTCCAGCTCCAGGATGGTTGTGGCGCCCTCCTTCGACTGGTGATACATAAGGCTGAACCTGGCACCCCACACCAGCTCGTCCATCGTGTACGACGTCATTTGCATTACCTGGTTAGAATACACCGGATCAAAACCGGTGACCTGTACCATCAGCTCAAAATCAGCATCGGCAAAATCCTGCTGCGTTAAATTGTACAGAGGACTGTCCTCGTTGATAGGGTGTACCACCGTCCAGTTCATATTGAACATATCAATTCGGGAACGCTCCAGCGCCAGTTGATAAAACTGGTAATCAGACTGGCCATTGTCGGTTGCCAGCAGCGAAAGGTTGACGGCAATACGGGCATCGGTAAGTTGATGGCTGTCTTTGTAAGGCACCATCCGGAACATCAGGGCACGCCCTTCTTTGTAAGGGCTTACCAAAAGGTTTTCGCTAAAGGCGATAAAGGCTTTTGGACGGATGAAGCGGCCGTACAGAATGCCGGTGACCAAAGCAAAAAACAGCCAGCCCGTCATGGCTTCCATGGAGGCGATGATGTCGGCGCCATCGCCCGCCGGGTTGATTCGTCCGTAGCCAACGGTGGTAAACGACTGGGTACTGAAGAAAAAGGTCTCTTTCACCATTCCCCACTCCGATGTGGCAATAAACCCCTGCAACTGGTGCATGCCAATGAGCAAATAAAGGCAGGTAAAAAAAAGATTGACCAGAAAATAAAAGGAAATGATCACCAGCAAAAACTTTGGCCACGACAGTTCGAGCAGGAAGGAGTAAAAACTCATTCGCTTCCAGAACGGCCAGCCGGTTTTGCGAAGGTTGAAAGAACCATCACGGTTGATAAACCGATCACCAATCCTCCCTGCCTGGGTTCCAAAGCCGGTATCGGGATTGGACCTGACCCGGCTGTTAATTTTGCTGAGTGCCATCTTGTGAGTGGTGGATAAATGCGGTAAAGCTTTTTAAAAAAACTGCATTCCGGGCTTGTTTGGCCCTGCAAAACGCAGGAACAAAGATCGGTCAAAACAGGCGGGTGGTCAGCAAGGAGGCCACTCACTCACCACTGGCCACTCACCATTCGCCGTTGACTCACCGGCCGTCTCCGTCGAGCAAATTGCCCAGCCCGCCCAGGATACTGCCCTCTTCTTTCCGGTTGTAAGTGGCATACTGCAAAATGCGGCTGGCCAGGCGGCTTACCGGCAGCGATTGGATCCACACCTTTCCCGGCCCGCGAAGCGTGGCAAAAAACAAGCCTTCGCCACCGAAGATGGTATTTTTAATGCCGCCTACAAACTGAATATCATACTGCACCATAGACTGAAAGGCCACGATACAACCCGTATCTATTTTCAGCATCTCGCCCGGGCCCAGCTCCCGCTCCAGCACAAAGCCGCCGGCGTGGCAAAAGGCCAGTCCGTCGCCTTCGAGCTTTTGCATAATAAAACCTTCGCCGCCAAACAGGCCGGTACCCAGCCGGCGCTGAAACTCAATGCCGATGCTGACGCCCTGTGCGGCACACAAAAACGCGTCTTTCTGGCAAATAACGCGGTGGCCCAGCGTGGCCAGGTTCAGAGGAATAATTTTACCGGCGTACGGTGCGGCAAAAGCTACCCGCTTTTTGCCATAGCCGGTGTTAGTAAAGGCGGTCATAAACAGGCTTTCGCCGGTGAGGATGCGTTTGCCGGCTGAGAAGAGTTTACCAAGAAGCCCGCCGCTTTGCTGGCGGCCGTCGCCAAAGATGGTTTGCATCTGAATGCCGTCGTCCATCATCATAAAGGCGCCGCTTTCGGCAATGGCGGTTTCCTGCGGGTCCAGTTCTATCTCCACACATTGCATTTCTTCGCCATAAATGCGGTAGTCTATTTCGTGCGAGGTTCGGTGATATCCGTTCATGAATTGCTGTTTTGGGCTAAGGTAATGCTTCGGGCCGCACCGGTTTCCGGACGGTGCTATTTTTTGACAAGTGGCGAGTGCAGCGTTGGGTTTTACACTATCTTGGCCGTCTTTCCTAAATAAATAGTTTACACATGATGAAGCAGAAATTCCTACTGCTGGCTTCGGCTGTCCTTTGCGTTTGCGCAACGGCCTTCGGACAAGCGAAGCTGGTAGAAAAAGTGACAAAAGCCGGGAGTGGGATTACCATCCCGTACGAAAAGTACGTATTGCCCAATGGGCTTACGCTGATTGTGTCGGAAGACCACAGCGACCCGATCGTGTACGTTGATGTCACGTATCACGTAGGCTCGTCGCGGGAGCAGATCGGCAAGTCGGGCTTTGCGCATTTCTTCGAGCACATGATGTTCCAGGGCAGCGACCACATTGCCGACGGCCAACACATTAAAATGGTGAGCGAAGCCGGTGGCACCATGAACGGCAGCACTAATGTGGACCGCACCAATTATTACGAAACGGTGCCCAGCAACCAACTGGAAAAATTCCTGTGGGCCGAAAGCGACCGCATGGGCTTTTTGCTCGATGCCGTATCGCAGCGCAAGTTCGAAATTCAGCGATCTACCGTGAAGAACGAACGGGGTCAGAACTACGACAACCGCCCCTACGGTTTGGCCCTGGAAGCCATGAGCAAAAACCTGTATCCCTATGGCCACCCTTATTCCTGGATGACCATCGGCTACCTCGAAGACCTGAACCGCAGCGACGTGAACGACCTCAAAAACTTTTTCCTGCGTTGGTATGGACCCAACAACGCCACGGTGACCCTTGTTGGCGATGTAACGCCGGCCACTGCGGTTAAGATGGTTGAGAAATATTTCGGTTCCATTCCCCGCGGTCCGGAGGTAAAACCCGTATCGGTGCCGGCGGTTGAGCTGGAAAAAACAAGGTATGCGTCGTATGTTGATAACTACGCCCGGGTGCCGATGCTGATGATGACATTCCCTACGGTGCCTGATTATCACAAAGACAAAGCAGCCCTGGAAGCGCTGGCCCAGTTTATTGGCCAGGGCCGCAACTCGGCGCTCTTTCAGCATCTCACCAAAAAACAACTGGTGCTGCAGGCATCATCGTTCAGCCGCCTGAGCGAACTGGCGGGGGAATTTATTTTCCAGGTTATACCGGCGCCGGGAAAAACGCTGGCCGATGCCGAAAAACTGGTGAGGGCCGCCCTGGATTCGTTTGAAAAAGCCGGCGTAAGCAACGATGACATTGCCAAGTTTAAAGGCAGCCGCGAAGCCCAACTGATTAATGGCCTGCAAAGCGTACAAGGCAAAGGCGTACAGCTGGCGGCGTTTCAAACCTACACCGGCAACCCCAACAAAATTGCCGACCTGCTAAAGAGCTATTCGGCACTAACGAAAGAAGATGTGATGGCCGCTTACCGCAAATACATTGCCGGCAAGCATGCGGTGGTGCTGAGCGTGTTGCCAAAAGGCCAGGAAAAAATGATTGCCGCCGCCGATAACTACACCATAGATTCTACCAAATACACGGCTCCCGATTATGGTTATGCCGGCTTGAAATATGTAAAAGCAAAAGACAATTTCGACCGCACCAAACCACCGGCGCTGGGCCCTAACCCTACGGTAAAGGTGCCAAAGTTCTGGCGGAAAGATTTGCCCAATGGCGCCAAGGTAATTGGAACAGAGAACACCGAGATTCCAACAGTCACGTTGTCGGTAACGGTTCCTGGTGGTCATTTAGCACAGGCCAAAGACCTGTCGAAGGCCGGACTGGCCAACTTTTTTGCCAACATGATGGGCGAAGACACGAAGAACTACACGGCCGAGCAGATGGCGCAGGAACTGCAAAAGCTGGGTGCTTCCATCAACGTGTCGAGCACCACCGACGGCGTGGTGTTCACGCTGAATACGCTAAAGAAAAATCTCGACAAAGCCTTAGTGCTTTTTGGGGAGCGCATGCTCAACCCGAAGTTCACGCAGGAGGCCTTCGACCGGCAGAAAAAGCAGGCACTGGAAGGCTTTAAGCTGGCCAAAGCGCAACCGGCCACTATCGCCAGCGCCGTATTTGCCAAAGTGAACTATGGCACTGATCATATCCTTGGCGTGGACGAGCAAGGCACCGAAGAAACGGTGAAAGGCATGACACTGGACGACATCCAGGGTTACTACAATAACTACATGACCTCGCTGGACACCAAGGTGGTGGTAGTGGGCGACATCAAGCAGGAAGAGGCACTGCCAAAGCTGGCCTTCCTGTCGAAGCTGCCGAAGAAAAAAATCACGCTGCCCGCCGTTGACCCGGCACCGGCTGTAGCCAAAACACAGGTGTACATGGTAGATGTACCGAAGGGTGCACAAACCGAATTCCGCATTGGTTACCCCACCGGCCTGAAATGGGATGCCACGGGCGACCACTTTAAAGCCAACGTAGCCAATTTCCTCTTGGGTGGAAACTTCACCAGCCGCCTGAACCTGAGCCTCCGCGAAGGGCATGGCTGGACCTATGGTGCCCGCAGTGCATTTAGTGCTGATGAACACAGTGGGGAGTTTGAGTTTTCGTCGGGCATTAAAGCCGGCGCTACCGACAGTGCTTTGGCCGAAACCATGAAGATCATCAATGAGGTGGCAAAGAACGGCTTCACCGATGAAGAGCTGGCCTTTGCCAAAAACTCGCTGGGCCAACGCGATGCCCTGCAATACGAAACAGGCGCCCAAAAAGCAGCGTTTATTCGCCGGATACTCGACTACAACCTGCCGCCGAATTTTGTGGAGCAGCAAGCCAGGATTCTGCAGAGCATGAGCAAAGAGCAACTGTCGAATATTGTGAAGAAATATGTTCGTCCGGAGAAGATGAATATCCTGCTGGTAGGCGACAAAGAAAAGATCATGGAGGGCGTGAAGAAACTCGGCTACCCGATTGTGGAGCTGGATGCTGACGGTAAGCCAAAGGACACGAAAGCGTTTTGAGTAATTGATATTGGATAGTGGGATATTGAGATATTTCGCTGTCGCTTTGTCCCGCTCACCAATCTAACAATATAGATCTCCGCCTTTAAAAGCGCCTCCTCACCGGAGGCGCTTTTTGTTGGCACTCCGTTCGTAGTCATTGAATAAACAATTAACATGGCACTGGGAGAAGATCTGGTGAAAAAGCTCGCCAAAAAATTTGAACCCTCAACAATGGTCACTATGCGCTACCGCGGTTATGACCTCGCTTTTAAAACAGATGAACAGGGCAATGCCATTCGGTTATTTATGGGCAAAGCAAATGCAGAAGGTGTGATCAAAGGCGACCGCTATGCCCGTACGCTAAAGTACGATCGTGAGGGTAGCCTCATCAAAGATCATTGGGAACACAAAGGAAAAGCCACTTAATCTGTGCAGTGAGCTTTGAGACCATTTTTCGGACGGAAAAGTTAAAACAGTGAGGTATGATAGTTCCGGCAATAGCGTTGATCGTGGTGTTGTTTTTTGTAATTCGGTTTATCATTGGCGCCGCCAAAAAGAAAAATCACGGGGAAAATTGGGGTGATAGCCCTGCCGGCGCCTAACGGCGTTGTACGTGAAAAGGAAAACGCAAAACGGGAGAAGGAAAACGATCGCTTTCCTTCTCCCGTTTTTTACCCAGCACTTCATGATGGATTTACGTGCGGCTTTTTCGTTGCCAGCCAATGAGCAGCAACAAGCCGGCGCCAATAGCAGCGATATACACCGGCTCTTTATTTTCCGTTGGTTTTATTTCGGCTGCTGCTGCGTAAGACGCCGCTTCCGGAACAGGTGTTTCTTCGGCAGCGGCCATATCCCAGTCTTTGTAGTCTTTCCCGGTGAGGTACTGCAGCATTTCCATTTCGTTCTGCCGGCGCTCCTTTAAATCTTTTACGTATTCTTTTCCGGCCGGGCAATCAAAATCGCCGGTGGCAGGATGCGTAACAATATACCTTGCCTGGTAATTTTCGGTATTGGGCGTGATCTGAAACTGCAGGTCCTGCGGAAACGAAGAGCGGTTGTAGCGAATGTGCAAACGGGTAAAAAACACATTAGAAGTGTACACGTCATTTTCCCTTACTTCCGCAGGGTTCATCCACCACACACCGGCCTGCACCAGGTCCTGCTGCGATGGCGCCGTGGCCACACAGGGATCGCATTTTAAAAAATTACGCGGGCTGACATCCCAGGCATATTCCACCATCGCCACTGATTTTCCTTCCCGCTGCCACTGGTGCTGATACAGGTTGCTGTAAAACGCACCGAAGTTTTTCTTTACAAACAGCGGGATGTTTTTGCCGGTGGGTACCGTTACCGTGCGGTAGTTGGTACACTCAATTCTCCCTTTCTTCGAAAAGCCGTACACGATCATGTCCTGATCACTGTCAGCATTGGCCATGCCCAGGCGAATGGGCAGCATAAACTTTGGCGAGTTGAAGGTGATTTGTAGAGGCCGCAGAAAATTATTGCCCAGCTTTTGCTTTTCTTTTTCATTCACCTTTACCACAAAAAACTTCAGGTTGCTTTTGATGTACGGATCAAGCACCTCGGCGGCGCCCTTCGGGATTTTATAACCGTTGTCATCGAGCCAGGTTTTTAGTGCCGTGGACTCCTCTGCACTTAATATCAGAATATCATATTCACCCACCAGGTACCGGGCTTCGATTTTTACCTTATTCATCTGTGGTGCCGCTGCCACAGGCGCCACCGACTTTCGTCTTTCCAGGGCCACGCCACTGTCCATCATCGTTTCGTATTGATACCGATTGCAGGGATTTTGATCGTAGTATTCCACCAACCGGGGCTGGCTGTATTCGTTCAGCGTTTTAAAAATCTGCTGATCCACCACCCGGATGTCCCGCTTCTGCAACACGACCGGTACGGGTACCACCATGGCAAAATCCTTTGTTTCACCTTTAAAATCGTTATACATCGTAATCACGTTGCGGTCGCCATCCCGCACCACTATCACTTGCGATGTTTTGTTTTTCAGCGTGCCATCGGCTTTACTTACATAAAATCCGCAAAATGCCACGGCCTCATAAGCAATAAAGACGATTAAAAAAGAAGAGGCTATCAGTCGTTTCGCCAATGGCGTGATCGCAATATTCCGGAATACGAGAGAGGAGGAAGGCTGCGGTGCCCACTCAAACCGTTGTGCTTTGAAAAAGCGGTCGAGCAAGGGCACCACCGGTGCGGCCAGCACCAACATCCAGATAGCCGTGTTGTATTGCCATTTGAAAACCGACAGGTAAAATGCGGCGGCGGCAATCCCTACCGCCCACACAATGCGGGCAAATGGGTGGTCGGGAGAGGTCTTTGGGTCGGAGATCATAAAGAACGAAAACAAGAGCAGGCTGCCGGTGCTGATGCTATGAATGAAATGATCGGCCGGCCAGCCCAGGTAGCCTACCTGGCGCCAATACAGCAGGCCCACATAGGTCAGCAAAAAAGCCAGGCTTACATCCAATTTTTGCACCCGGGTCACTACGATGGTTCCCAGCGTTACTACAAAAAAGAAGATCACGGCATTGCTTCCCCACTGCGCCGGCGACAGCCAGGCCTGGCCGGTAAGGGCAATGGTGGCAATAATGCCAAGGGCCGATGGATTGAACAGGTGTTTTTGGCGATAGCGGAAAAGATACTTTGGCGCCACGGAAAGAAAAGCGGCCAGCAGGCTGATGCTCCAGTGTGCTGTCTTCAGCAGCAGGCATAGGCTCATAGCGCTAATGAGCACACTGAAGCCCCAGCGCCGGAAACCATTGCTGCCGGCCAATGGCAACCATGTTTTGCCTTTTACGCTTTCGAAAAAATAGTTGAAAAAAAGGCAACCGCTGATGCTGATGGCATAGTGCAGCCAGTCTTGCTGCCAGTGGAGAAAAAAAAGGCCATAGGTCAGAAAAAGGGCTTGAAAGAGCACCTGGAAATACCGGGGATCGGCAAGCAGAAATTGTCGTTGCATGGCAGGTAATTTCCGGTAGGATGATGCGGCGGAAACAATTACACAAATCCTTTACAAAAAAATTTTGGCACAGGCAAAAAAAAGAGGCTGTATCAAAAGGCAATTTGATACAGCCTTTTTTGTGTTATGC
>CBDUBQ010000057.1:0-27418 GCA_965365435.1 uncultured Flavisolibacter sp. | reverse complement strand
CCCGCCGGTCTCTCACATCTTCGCGGCGGTCCAGGCGGTCTTCGCGGCGGTCCCGCTTATCTTCTTTCCGGTCAATACGATCTTCGATCCTGTCCAGACGATGGCGTTTGGTTTGGGCATTGGCGCTCGACAGCCCAACAGCCAGAACGAAAGCGGCGCTTAAAAGCGAGTACTTCAGCATTGTTTTCATAAAGAGGTTTTTAGGTTGTTTCTTTTTCATAGAACGATGACGGGAGAAAAAGTTTAACGCCGCAAAAAAAATGCGACTCTCTCGAATCGCATTTTTTTAATGTTTTACCGGCCGGGTTTGGGCAGCGGCAGGTCCCGCTTCAGCATGGCATCGCGGTTGGCCATTTCCCAGGCGGTGTAAAAAACCAGTTGGGCCCGTTTGCGCAGCAGGTCATAATTCACTTTATCGGGTGTATCGGTGGGGCGGTGGTAGTCGGGGCGCAGCATGCCGTCGTAGTAAAAAATAATCGGCACGCCGTTCTTGGCAAAATTGTAATGGTCGCTGCGATAATAAATGCGGTTGGGATCGGCCGGATCATTGTATTTATAATCGAGCTCCATTTTCAGGTACTTTTTATTTTGTCCTTCGCTGATCGGCTTTAGTTCGGAGCTCACCTTGTCGTCGCCTACTACATACACATAGTTGGTGGAGTCGCCGGTTTTTCGGTCCGGATCGCTGCGGCCAATCATGTCAATATTCAGGTTAACGGTTGTTTTTTCCATGGGGAATAAAGGATGATTGCTGTAATACTCCGAACCCAGCAAACCCTTTTCTTCGCCGCTTACCGCCAAAAAAACAAGGGTGCGGCGCGGGCCTTTCCCTTCCTTCTGTGCCTTTACAAAAGCTTCGGCCATTTCCATCACGGCCACGGTGCCGGAGCCGTCATCATCGGCACCGGGATGAATTTGCCCGTTGATGATGCCTACATGATCGTAGTGGGCGCTAATCACTACGTACTCGTCTTTTAAGTCAGTGCCGGGCAGCACGCCAACCACGTTGCTGGCAGGCAGGGAAAGGCTTTGCTTTTTCGTTTCCAGCATCACGTCGGCCTTGGCTAGCTTCAGCCCCGCTGGCGCCGCTTTCACCTCATCGTAGGCAGCACCGGCAATGGCCCTGGCAGCACTCTCCGACAGGGCGTATTGCTGCGGTGTGGCGGCACTGCGAAAGCCATAGATACCCTGGCGACCCTTGCGGTTGGCGGCGCGGAGGGCAGTTGTGCTTACCAGCAGCAGGGCGGCCGGGCCTTTTTTATTCAACTGGCTGAGAACTGCGTTGGTAGGGGTTCCTACCACCATCACGGCTTTTCCGGCAAGGTCGGCGCTGGCAATTGAATCGGTGGCCTTTACACCCATCACCACCACCTCGCTCAGCCGCAGCGTAGCCTGGGTATTGCTGGCCAGGGCCGTAAATTCTTTGTCGGGCTGAAAAGACCTGCCATTGACTTCCAGCGCGGCACTCAACAGGCTGTCCTGGAAAAGCTGGTAATCCTGCTGGTAGCCGGCAGCAGCGCCCGGCTGCAGGCCCAGTTGCTGAAAATACGCTTCAATATAAGCCGCTGCTTTGCGCTGGCCCGGAGTGCCGGTTTCGCGGCCTTCCATATCCGGCGCTGCCAGAATGTACAGGTGCTTGCGGGCATCGGCCGCCGTGATGGTTTTTGCGTACGCATCGGGCTTTGGCGCTTTTTGTGCAAAGCCGTAAAAAGTGCTGCCGCTCAGCAGCAATAAAAAAATCTTCTTCATGTGTATTGTGCGGTTTCTGTGTGAGGTAGATGAGAAAAGCGGAAAAAGGGTTTACTGGCAGGCAATCTTATCCACCCGATTGCCATGACGGCCTCCTTCAAATGGCGTGTTGAGAAAGGTTTCCACCATTTCGGTGGCTTCCTGCACCGACACAAAGCGGGCCGGCAGGCAAATAACATTGGCGTTGTTGTGCTGGCGGGCCAGCGAAGCAATTTCGGGAAGCCAGCAAATGGCGGCCCGTATGGTCTGGTGTTTGTTGGCCGTAATGGCCACCCCGTTGGCGCTGCCGCAAACCAGCACGCCACAGGCGGCCTCGCCTTTTTCTACCGCCGATGCCACCGGATGGGCAAAGTCAGGGTAATCGGTCGAATCGGGCGAATAGGTTCCCAGGTCGTTTACCGTAAACCCTTTTGCCTCTAGCCAGGCAACAAGCTGCGTTTTGTAATCGTACCCGGCATGGTCGGCGCCAACGGCCACCGGTTTTGCTACATCAAACACGGTATTCATATTTGCGGAATTTGGGCAAATGTAGCAAAGCAGCAGCCAACAGGCAATTGGCGTTGGTAAGCGCCAATATGAATTTGCTTATTTTCTATTGCTGATTGCCCATTAATTCTCTTCCCTGATCCAGATGCGCACCTCGTGCGGCGCCGCTTCATCGCCGCCGAAGTAGGGATACAACCGGTAGCCTTTAGCGGTGGCGGTGGTGCTGTGCCGCGGCATCGTGGTGGTTTTATCTTCCACCGAAAAAATATACTGTTCGCCGTTGACGGCTATGGCACATTTTACGTCTTTCCCAATGGGAATGGCACCGAGTTCTTTTGCCGCTCTTTCGCCGCTGTTGTAAGTGTAGGCAAACAGCCGCAAGGCGCCATCGCTCCAGCGCCAGCCAAAGCGGGCACTGTACTGATGATGCAGGGCCTTGTTGTCGGCAAAGCCATACAGTTTATTAATGTCCCACTGGTTTCCGGGCAGGATCGTTTTGTAAATGCAGGAAGAATCGAAGCGGACCGTAAACTTTAGTGTTGTTAGGTCGGTGGCTTTGTAGTCGTTGGCGGTAGCATAATGCGCCCCTTGCGGAATCACATATTTAACAAACGAGGCAGTGGCTGTAGTTGATGTTGATAAATTTTCGGGGAGGCTTTCTTTGGCGCAGCCGGCGATAAAGAGCAGGGCCAGCGCGGCACTATACAGCACGGATTTTCTCATAGCTTTCACAGGATAAGTGCGCCAAAATAAGGCGCCTCCGGCAAATGCAAAAGCGGTTGTGGAAAAACTTTGCGCCGCTACGCAATCTCCCTTATTCTTCTGCTTTCGGCCCCCAACCTGTATTTTTGAAACTTAAGAGGAGAAGACGTGGCTGACAGAATTGTATTGCTTCCCGATAATATTGCCAACCAGATTGCCGCCGGCGAAGTGATTCAGCGGCCCGCCAGTGCCGTAAAGGAATTGCTGGAAAACGCGGTGGATGCCGGCGCCACCGAAATTAAACTTTACATCAACGATGCGGGCAAAAGCCTGCTGCAGGTAGTGGACAACGGCGCCGGCATGAGCGAGACCGATGCCCGGATGTGCTTTGAACGGCATGCCACCTCCAAGATCCGCAATATTGATGACCTGTTTCATATTCGCACCATGGGTTTCCGGGGCGAGGCGCTGGCCTCCATTGCCGCTGTGGCGCAGGTGGAGCTGCGCACCCGCCGCGCCGAAGACGAATTGGGCACCTGCATTGAAATCGAGAACAGCCAGGTAAAGGCGCAAACGCCGGTGGCCAGCCCGGTGGGCACCAGCATTTGCATGAAGAACCTTTTTTTCAATGTGCCGGCACGGCGCAATTTCCTGAAAAGCAACACGGCGGAAATGCGCCATATCATGGACGAGTTCATTCGTGTGGCACTGGCTTTTCCGGGCCTGTTTTTTTCGCTTACCAGCAACGGGCAGCAATTGTTTTATCTCGAAGCCGGCAGCCTTAAAAGCCGTATTGTACAACTGCTGGGGAATAACTACAGCACCAGGCTGGTGTCGGTAAAAGAAAACACCGACTACCTGAATGTGTATGGCTTTATCGGCAAGCCCGAAACCGCCAAAAAAACCAGGGGCGACCAATACTTTTTTGTCAACAACCGCTTTATCAAGAGCGGGTACCTGCACCATGCCATCATGCAGGCCTACCAGGACCTGATTCCCGCCGATTCGTTTCCGGCTTATGTGCTGTTTATTGACCTCGATCCTACGCAGGTGGATGTGAATGTGCATCCCACCAAACAGGAGATCAAGTTTGAAGATGAAAAGATCGTGTATGCCTTTATGCAGGCGGCGGTGAAACATTCGCTGGCGCAATTCAGCATCACGCCTACCCTCGACTTTGACCTCGATGCCTCAATCCAGGGCCTGGAAGCGGTGCAAAAGCCATTTACGGAACGGCAGCAGGTGGCCACCCGTTCTTCCTCCATTTTTCAAACCTTTACAGAGGCCAACCAGGCCCACCGCATCGAACGCAGCAATCGGCCGGCAGAGATGGCGGCACCTTCTTCCTCATTTGTTTCGCTGACAAGGCAGCTAATGCAAATGGAGGAGACGGCAATGCCGGAAACAACACAACTCACCACTCACCATTCACCCCTCACCACCGGCAAGCCCGCCCAATTATTCAACACCTATATTTTGCTGCCGGCAGAAGAGAAGTTTTACCTTATTCACCAACAGGCGGCTCACGAACGCATTTTATACGAAAGGCTGGAAGCAGCCACGCTGGGACGGCCGGTAGCCACACAACAAAGTCTTTTTCCGGTATCGGTGGAGCTGGCCCCGCAGGATGCTGTACTGCTGGCTGAATTACTGCCTGACCTGCAAAACCTGGGATACCAGATTGAGCCGTTCGGACAGCAAACCTTTGTGATTCAGGGAACACCGGCCGATGTGATTTCGGGCAATGAAAAAATGGCGATTGAAAACATCCTTGAACATTACAAACACTTCAGCAGCGAGCTGAAATTGCCCCGCCGCGAAATGCTGCTGCGTACGGTGGCCTGGCAGCAGGCCATCAAACCGGGCACTTCGCTCACGGAAAAAGAAATGATCGGGTTGACAGAAGATTTGTTCAATTGCCGCCAGCCGAATTCGACGGCGTCCGGACGACCGACGTATTCAGCGTTTTCGAAAGCGCAGTTGGATAAACTGTTTTTGTGAGGAGGTAAGATTTCTTGTCGCCGTTTGGATCAACTTCTATCCTTTTATTCGAAACCGTAACACGACTTGTAAGGACTGGGCCTTTTCATCCAACACAGCACCATCGGGCCTTGTGTACTTAATAAACGACTGCAGCCCTTCGGTGTACCGCAGCCCGAGGCAGAATCGCTTCCAGTGATAGTCGCTTTGAAGCAACAGGCCGGCGTTAGAGCGGTACAAAAATGAATCGCGGAATCCTTTCACCGGCACTACCCTTGTTGTCACGGATTCGCTTCCGGTCGCCACGTTTTTCAGGCTGGTCTGCTGTTCGGTTACCGCACCGGCCAGCCGGTTGTACGTGCCGCCTGCACCCACCGACCATTGCGGCAACAGGAAATAATTGATGCTGACGGGCAACTGGTGGTAGTACAATTTTTGAATGGTGAATATTTCCGTCCGTACTTCGGAAGCCGTTACGTTATACGCCGTTTTTTGGCTGAACGAAAATGCTTCTACCGCCTGTGGCAGGTTGTAAAAAAACTCGCCCTGCAAAAACCACCGCCCTTTTTGCAAACGCAGGTAAACCGATGGTATCTTATCCGACAAACGGTTTTGCCGGCCGTTCAGGTTATACGAAGAAGTTTGCTGCCCATTGAAAGCAATCGCCTGTTGCAACCCTGCGCCGGCACTAAACAAAAGGCCATTTTTCTTTCGTGCCTTTTTATTTTTGGCTTCGTTGCCCGCCACCAGCGGTTCGGCTGCCTTTGTGGTGTCTTTGGAATGGCTGGCGCTGTCTTTACGGTTGCTGCTATCCACACTTGTTTTCAACAATAGCTGCTTCAGGCTGTCGGTAGCTGCCGGCATTATTGGCGTAGCCGGTTGTTTTACTGATGAATTGGCGGTTATTGGGATCACACGGGCCGGTTTTGTTTCCCCGTTGTTCGAGGCCGATACACGATTGCCATCGGGAGGCGGTTTTGTTTTACCGGTGATGGCGATGGCCGGCGGGTTATCCTTTCTGCTATGCTCTTTGCCAAAGCCGATCGTGGTTGCCGCTAAAGATGCTTTGCGAACCGGTGGAGTTGTTTTTTTCGCTATGGCATGACGGACTGCAGCCGCCTCTTTTTTTGCAACGGCCGGTGTTATCTCTTCAATCTTATTCGCTCCTGTTTTGCTTTTTTCTTCCGCGGGTGTGCTCTTGTTCGTTGCAGCGATAGTGGACCCGTTTGGCGTTGCTGGTTGATGGTTTGGCCGTTCGGTTGGGCCAAGGTCTGTCGTTGTCCGTTCGGTTGTTCCTTTTGCGTCGTTACTCAAATGCGGCCGTTTCTTTTTCTCGTTTACATCAATTGATGGCCTTGTGTTTTTATCTGCTGATCGGCCGGTGTCCGGCTCTCCAGTCTTTCTGTTCAGCAACCAATAGCCACCAGCAGCAGTACCCACCAGCAACAAAACCACCAGGGCGTACTCCCAAAACCAAAACGGCAGGGCCCTGCGGCGGTCATCTTCCTTGTCCAGCAAACCCTTCATCTTTTGCCAGGCTTTTTCCCCGTCAGGCAGCGGCATGTCGTTCCATGGCTCATCGCGATTTGGTAACGGTTCAGTCATGTGCGTAGGTTTCTTTTATTTTTTGTTGGAGGCGTTTACGGGCTTCGCTAAGGTGCCATTTGCTGGTGCCGGTGCTGATGGCCAGCAGGGCTGCAATTTCGCTGTGGCTGTACCCCTCCACTGCATACAGATTAAACACCGCTGCCGTTGCCGGCGGAAGGCTTCGCACAAGGGCCAGCAGATCGGCCATTTTTAGCTTGGCCACCACGTCGGCCGGCATGTGCACATCGGCGCCATTCAGCTCGCAGTGTGTTTCGGCCGTCATTTTTTTTCTGATAAAGGTGAGGCAGCTATTTACAACAAGGGTACGAATCCAGGTGTACAGGCTGGCCTGCTCCGGATCGTACCGCCCGATGTTTTGAAACACTTTGAGAAAGCCGTTGTTCAACACTTCCACCGCATCGTCTTCGTGGCCGGTATAGCGCAGGCAAAGGCTTACCATGGCTTTGTAATAGGCTTTGTACAACGCCTCCTGTGCACCGCGGTTGCCCTTTTTGCAACCTTTAATTACCTCCTTCTGTTCTGCATCGCTCAGCAATCGCCAGTGGTTTTTGGTTTTGGTTGGGTGTTGGTTGATCGTCAGAAAACCCGTCGCAACCGGAAGGTGCCGTTGATCGTATGCGTGGCATTGGACGCATCCCGGAAGCTGCCGCTGAAGCTGCCTTCGTAAAACAGCCCGGCCGATTGCGGATAGGCCGTCAGCACAACATTGAAGGGCGTGATGAGTGTTGTACGCTGGAAAGTTTGTACCGATAGTTCGTCCAACGGATACGTTCCGCTGGCGGCCGCATGCCGGAAACGCATGGTGATGTAGTTGTCAGTTCCTATCCGAAGTCCGCTGAAATAGGTGGTCTTTGTAGCAATTTGCATGGAATCTATCGTAAACGCTGTGAGCGAATCGGCCGTGGCACTGCTGATGCTGACATTGTTGCCGTCTATTGTGTAGCTGATAAACTCTGCCGACGAGGTGCCGCAGGCCGAAAGCGTACCGGCATTGGTGAGCGGCACGGCCACTGTAACCGATGAGGCACTGCTTTGCTGCTGCGATGTATTATCTACCCCCACAATTTCTACCGTTGACGGGCTGCTGCTGCAACGGGTAAACGTGGTTTCAAAATCGCCGGTGGCATTTACGGCGGCATACCGCACTTTGTAGCCGTAGGTGATAATGGCAAAGCCTTTTGTCACCGCGGCATTGGAACAATCAACCAGCTTGCCGCGAATGGTGACCACTTCGCTGCCGGTGTTGGCCACGGTTACCGTACCCAGGTCGGTGGACTTGCCCAGCGCCCCGATATTCTGTGTATAAAACGAAGCGCCACATTCATCCAGCAGTTCCAGCGACAAGGGCTCGTTGGCCGGCACATAGCCGCTCACCTGTCCCAATGAATCGGTGTGGCCCGAAGCAAAGCTGGCGCCGCCCTCGCTGGTGCGCCAAATGCGTACCGCCGCATTCACCAGTGGTTTATTGTTGCTATTCTTCAGCGTCATCGAAAGCGTCACCGTGTTCTGCGCCACATCTACATTCCAAAAGGAAAAATGGCTGACATCACCTACATACACGCTGCCGTTTTTGGTGGCGGTGCCTTCTTCTTGCCAAACCCCGGTGGTTTCGTCCACGCTCCACAGTGCAATGGTGGCGGGCGCACTGGCCTGAATGCTGGCCGGTATGGCCGTGGTGAGCCTGGCCGTGGTGCCCGGTTTTATCTGTAGCTTTTCGCCCGATGCGGACTCCAACTCCACCGCCATCATTCCGTACGATGCCAGTAACACTCTTTTGCCTTCTTTATTGGTAGCCAGTAGCGAGCCGGGTATAATCTGGCTGATGTCGGCCGAAGTAGGATCTATGTACGAGGCATACACGTTTACAGTGCCGCTGAAGGCCGCATTGCCGGTAGCTGTTACCACGCCATTGGCTGGCAGGGCAATCTTTGATCCGTTGTTCAGCACCACCTCGCCGCCGGATGCGGCCGATACCGTGCCGGCCACTGTTTTCTTGATCAGCTTCATCACCACCTGGTTGGCGCCGGAGGTGGCGGCAAACGTGCGATAAGCTTTGTAATAGCCCGGCAGGGTGGCCGTTACCAGGGCTGCTTTTTTATCCAGCGGTGCATCGGCTATGCGGAAGTAACCCTTGCCGTCGGTAGTGGCGGTTTTGCTGCCCGCCTGCACCAATACACCCGCGGCCGGCTGGCCGGTTTCGTCCAGCACATTGCCTTGCACTACAGTGGTGATAGGATCCGGGACCGGCAACACGTCCGGGTTATCGCCCGTGCCAAAAAAGCTGACTTCTTTGCGGCAGGCAAACAAAACCGTCAGTGAGAGCAGGAGAAAAACAAAAAGGCGCTTCATAGAAAAGTTTTGGTTACATGTACTTTGCGCCGCAGAAAAAGGTTGGGTGGGCGAACAAAATTTTTTTGGCCGGAAGATGGACAAGTAACCGCAATAAAAAAAGCCACTCGTGAAGAGCGGCTTTTTTTCTTTATGGAGCGCAGCGGTTGTTAAAACGGCCGGCGTTTATCAGAACGACTTCTTGCGGCTGTCAAAAAGATTTACACGGAGGTAAAACTGCAGCGACTGATGGCGGTCTTTTACCCGGAGGTTGGTAAAATTGGTATTGATGTAATGATTGATACCGTTGCTGTAACGTACACCCAGTTGCAAGGTTTTGTACCGGTAGGCTACATCGGCCGTCAGGCGCCAGTCCTCGCGGCGGATCGCGGAAGCCACACTGTCCACCACATCGCCGGTGGTATGCCCGCGAACAGCTTCGGGGTCTTTTACCACCACTTCGTTTTTCAGCTCGGTCTTATCAAATACGCCCCCGGCGCCAATCAGGTAGTAATACTCCTGGTCCTGCAGAACAACTCTTTTTAACTTGCTGTACTGTGCACCTATGCCCACTGTTAGGTTTTTTACCGGTGTGTTGTAGTGAAAAGAAACCGGGATGTTGGTGTAAAACAGCTTATTCAGCTTTACGATCTTTTGTTGCTTTTCATCCGGGTTCAGCACATCGGTGCGATCGTACAGGGTAAAGTTGGGTGTGTATTGAGCGGCTACCGGCTGCCACTCGGCCTGCAGGTAAAACTTTTTGCTCAGGTGATACTGTGCGTACACAGCGGGCATCAGGTCCTGCCAGTTATTTTTCCTCCCGTGCATATCCAGGGCTAGCTTTTGTTGTGGGCCCATGGCCACCGGAAGCAGGGCCGCCAGGCCGGCACTAAAACCGCGGTCGGAGAAAACAGTCGTTTTCGTTTTGGGGGCAATGGTAATAGTTGTTTTTGTGTTTACCGGCTGCCGGTGGAAAAAAGCGGGGGCAACAGCCTGCTCCTTGCTTGCTTCTTTTAATGGCTCAGCAATAGTGGCAACCACTTCCGCTTGCGCTGCACCGGCAGTTTCGGCCCTGGTACTGGCGGCAACAGTGCCAACCGGTGCCATTTCTTCCATCACCTCCGGCTGTACGGGTTGCGCTTCTAAGCCGGCCAACGAAACCTTGCTGACGGCTGCCGGCGCGGTGGTAAACCCAGTTGTGGATACGGTCAATTGAAAAGCCATCCGGCCAGTGGCTTCGGGTGCGGCCACAGCGGGCGCAGGCATCGCTTCAACCGGCGAGGCAGGTTTGCCGGCGGCGGCCACATTGCCGCTCCCGGCCTGTTCGCTTCCGGTTGCTTTGTTTGCGCCTGCTGCCGCGTTAGTGGTGGCCACTACCGTTGCCGGTACTGGTTGTTTACCGGCCACACGGCAGAATGTGTAAACGCTGCCCACCGCAACAAACAGCCCGGCCGCTACCAGCAAGTTGGCATTCAGCCACCAGGCGAGAGGGCGTTTTTTCTCTTCCTGCCGGGGCATTTCGCGGTCCAGGATGGCTTCCATGTTCTCCCACAGGCCGGCCACGTTGGGTGGTGTCAGCCCGTTGAGCTTTTCGCCAATTATCCGTTCGTATGTATGTTGCCGTTTCATCAGGCTCTCTCCATCATTTTTAATGAGTTGGACAAATATTTTCGGGCTTCGCTCAGGTGCCATTTGCTGGTGCCTTCGCTGATGTGTAACAGTTCTCCGATTTCGCGGTGATTATAGCCTTCCTGCACGTAAAGCTGAAACACCGAGCGGGTGGTGGGCGCCAGCCCGTTGAGCAGGTAAAGGATGTCTTCGGCCGACATGCGCTCTACCGCTTCGGCTCCGATGGGCGGATCGTACACCTCCTCTTTCAGCTCCACCGCGCCAATCTGGTGCGCCCCTTTGCGGAGGGCGTCAATGGCGGTACGCACCATCACGGTGCGCATCCAGGTGTACAGTGCCGATTTGCGACTGTCGAATGTGTGTATCTGCTGGAAAATTTTCAGGAATCCGTCCTGCAACACTTCTGTGGCGGCTTCTTCATCGTTGATGTACGACATGCAAACCGAAAGAAGTGCCCCGCAATACTGTTGGTACAGGGCTTGTTGCGACCGTCGGTCGTTGCGGAGGCAGCCCGCAATCAGGTCGGTGGAATCAGTTCGTTTTTCAGTTGACATTTTGGGTACGATTACGTCTTCAAAGGATAACGGCAAGGCCAGTTCGGACCCGTAAATGTAACGGCTTGTTCTGTAAAGTGCAACTGGCATAGGTACGATTTGAGTTGACGACAACTGAATTGTCCTGTGTTTTCCGGCAATCAAAGAGCGAATAATCAACCGTAGTTCATCATTCGTCCTCCCGTTTGAAGAGGCCAAAAGCTGGCCGCTCCGCTGTGCAGAATACGCCTGTATTCCATTGATAGCTGAAAAGAACGTTTCAGTGGTTCTTTTTCATTTGAATTGGATTACGTGGCTCTTCATCTGTATCGGAACCCTGCCGGTTGGCAGGGGGCTTCACGGATTTTAGCTTCTACAAAATTTTCAAGAGGGTACGGATTAAAAACGAACGCTGGTACTGGTCAAGTGGCTTTCAGAGGTATAGGATTGTTTTCGATAGGGTTTTTTGTGCGGCGCCGCTGTTCTGTTGGCGCTTACAATACTATATACGCAGGCCGGAAGGCGACCGTTGGAAAAAGCGAAAAAAAATTGCGATTCTTTTTTGATAGCAATCGGTGGCAGGTAAAAAGCAGCAGGCGGAAAGGCAGGTTGATTCGATCGGCGATAGCCGGCCAGGGCCGGCCTGGTATTGGCAGAAAGGAGAGAAAAGAGAAAAGCTGGCGGAAGCAATTATTTTTTAGCGGCCGCCTTTTTTTTGGATGCGGCCTTTTTGCTGAAAGCCGTCCGTTTATTCGCCGCCTCTTTTTTTGCGGCTTCTTTGGCTTCCCGCTGTTCTTTGCGAATGTTTTCTTTCATCACCTTCCAGTAGTCCTGGGTGTAGTCCACAAAAATTTCGGCGCCGGCCGGAATGTTCTTTGTTGACTCGATAAAGGCCCTGGTGCCTTCATTAACGTACACGCAATTATTGGTAAGGCCTTTTATGCGGGTAAAGCCCCGGGCATCGTTGGCGTAGCGGGCAAAGGCCGAAAGGGTTTTCTGCGCATCAATTACGTTGTTGCGGTTGATGGTATAGATATAGTAATTGGTGCTGTCGTTTTTTACTTCTTTCCAGGTAGTACGGCGGCCCTTGTACTCCACAATGCGGGTGCCTTTGGCAATTTCAATGCTGGTAAAAAGGCCTTTGCCGGCGCCGGGTATCGTGGATTCTTCTACAAACAAGTACTTTTCCAATAATGCCATAATGATCGGTTGTTGCTGATGGTAGATTTTTACCAGTGCGGCAAAGAAACAGTATTCACGAAAAGAATGTGTGGGTAGGGTGAAAAGAATTTTAGCACCCCACTGCTACGCTCTCCAGCGGAGCTGAAGAGGGGAGCAGTGGCCGCGAGGGCGATCGTGCTTATTTACACGGGCAGCCGTGTTAAATCTACCCGGCGGACGGAAATAAAAATTCGCAATTTTTAGACGACCGACTCTATCTTAAACCGGATGGAATGAGCCGGGGAACGGTTCATAATTTGTCGTGAATTGCTATGGGTGATGGAAAGGTTCTGGTTTTTATGGAAGGCCTGAAGGACCGTGATAACCAGTTCAGGCTGCAAGGGATGGGCTAATTATGACATTTGAGAAAGAAAGCCCTGAAGAGGCGTAATATGTGCATGTAAACCCATCCCCAATTGTCTTTAGTGCAAGCCTGCGTTAGGCTGCCCCTCCAAGGAGGGGATGTGATTGAAGGGCAGAGACTGCGGACTTCATACCGGAAAAGATGAAACGGGTTTTTATTAAGTTCAACGAGCAAACTCCTGCACAGAGGACACATCCCCTCCTTGGAGGGACGACATTAGAGAAGTTCTGGTTTAAAGCACCGGGGTGGGTTCTCTCAGCCGAACAGAATTACCAACCGAAGCGCAGCGGCAACGGAGCGTCGCCGTCGCAGTTCAATCGTTCTCCTGTCGCTCGTCAACAAAAAAGCCCCGGACAGGAATGCTGTTCGGGGCTGTGTGCAAAAGGATGGCAATCGGCTATCAGCGATTACCCCTACCGGTTAAAATCCTTTCGGCAGTTTGGTATCCAGGTAATCTGCCTGCGCCGCCAGTCCGGCTTCCCGCTTGTCTTTTTGAATCTGCCGCAGGCCATCCGTGAGTTCCTTCATGGCCTGCTCCCGAAACTGCTCAGGAATGGCATTGCCCAGGGCCAGTATGGCGTTCACACCCAGCCGGAATGTATTCAGGTCTGCGGTTTTCGCCACCACGTCAAACACCTCGTTCAGCGCCTGAAACTTTTGCTGGCCAAAGGGCATGGCCTCAAAGTCGGTCACCACTTTCAGCGCCGCCGCAGGGTTGCCCGAAAGCTTAACCGAACGGATAGCAGCCGATAGCGTGCCTTTGGTTTTGGTGCCTTCCAGGCGTGCAGCCTCTTTTAAAGCGGCCGCCGAATCTACCTGCATCAGGGCTTCCAGCGCATAGCCGGCAACGGTATAAGACGAATCGTTGACAGCCGCCATAAACAAGGGCTTGTACTGTGCGGAGCGGTACAGGGCCAGCTTGCTGATAGCGGCGGCTTTTACCTTCCGGTCGTTTTCTTTTGCCGCATCGGTCAGGGCCGTTTGCAGGCTGTTTTTCACCTGGCCAAGGCTCATGTCCAGCCCACTGATGGCGTAGGCTTTCAGCGGTGCATACGGATCCTTCATGGCTGCCTGCAGAATTTGCATGGCGCCTACCTCGGCCTGCTTTTTCAGGGCGGCATCTATCGCTTCGCGCCGGTCAATGTAATTGGTGGCCCGGCTGTATTGCACGGCGTATTCATCCAGTGTTTTGTTCTCGGTTTTTTCGGCTACCAATTTTTTCTCTGCATCAAAATTGACGAGCGACGGTTTGGCCGGCGAAGCAAAATAAAAGGTGTCCACTTTGTTGCGCACCCAGATGTGGTGCAGCGTGGGTGTATTGCCGTTGTATACATCTACGGCTACCGGCAGCACAAACGCTTTGCCTTCCTGCTGTTGCTCCACAATCATCATGGCCCGCCTGGCTGCGTCCTGGTAGCTGTACCGGACGTTCAGCTTTGGGTGGCCGGCGCCAAAAAACCATTGGTTAAAAAACCAGTTCAGGTCTTTGCCGGTCACTTCTTCAAAGGCCAGGCGCAGGTGATGTGCTTCGGCTGCCTTGTATTTGTTGCTGGTGAGATAAAGGTTGAGCGATTTAAAAAAGGCGCTGTCGCCCACAAAGCTGCGCAGCATCTGCAAAATGCCACCGCCTTTGTTGTAGCTCACGGCATCGAACATTTCTTCTTTGTCGCCGTAATTGAACCGGATAAGGTCTTTTCTTTCGCTGCGGCTGCCAAGGTAGCCCCGCACCGAATTGTAGCGCTCTTCATCGGCGGCATCTTTGCCGTAGCGGTATTCATTCCAGAGTTGCGAACCAAGGGTGGCAAACGATTCGTTCAGCGGCAGGTTGCTCCAGCTTTCGGTGGTCACATAATCGCCAAACCACTGGTGAAACAGTTCGTGGGCGATGGTTTCTTCCCAGCGATTTCCGTCGGTCAGTTCCCGTGCGTCTTGCTGGGCCCACTCGCCGTGCAGGGTGGCCGTGGTGTTTTCCATGGCGCCGCTTACATAATCGCGGGCGGTCATCTGCGCATATTTTACCCAGGGATAGTCCACGCCTGTGAGTTTGGCAAACAGGGCCATCATGGCCGGCGTTTCGCCAAAAATGCGGCGGGCCACCGGGGCGTACTCTTTCTCTACATAATAGCTAACCTCTTTGCCTTTGTAGCTGTCTTTAATTACCGCATAATCGCCCACGCCGATAAAGAAAAGATAAGGCGCATGCGGCTGGTCCATCTTCCAGTAATCGGTGCGGGTGCCATCCACATTTTTCTTTTGCGAAACGAGTTTACCGTTGCTCAGCGACACATATTTTGCCGGCACAGTGAGGTAAAACTCCTGCGTGGTGCGCTGGTTGGGCCGGTCAATGGTGGGGACCCATACCGAGGTAGCTTCGGTTTCGCCCTGCGTCCAGATCTGGGTGGGCTTTTCGGGGTCTTCGCCCAGGGGATTGATGAAATACAAACCCTTGGCATCGGTGATGGCGGCGCTGCCTTTTGCCTTTAAATCGTTGGGCTTGGCGGTGTAATCAATATAGACGGTGTAAGGCTCGGTAGAGCGATAGGTTTTGTCGAGACGGATATCCAGGAACAAGCCATCGTATTTGTGCTGGAGTTTGGTATTACGGCCAGCCTTAACAATAGACACCTCTTTAATGTCCATGCCCTTGGCATCGAGCAGGAGCGAATCGGTGGGATAAAAATGCGGCTTCAGCGTGAGCCATACCTTACCATTGAGTTGTTGTTGCTGGTAATCAAATTTCGCATCAAGCTTTGTGTGCACCACGTTGTTGATGCGTTCGGGTGCGGCCTGGTAGGTGGTGTCCCGGCCCCTGGTGTCATGCTGGCTGTAGCCAGTTAGCGCGGCGGCGAGCAAAAGGGCCGATAAGAGTCGTTTCATACGTTGTTATGTTAAGGCAGCAAATCTAACGCACGAAGGGTGAAAGAATCCTTAATCCGCTTCCCACAGGCCTTCTTCTAACACTTCCACCAGGTTGGCATCGGGGTCGTGAAAATAAAACGACTGCCGGCCGTTGGGCCATTGGTGCTCGTGCAAAATGGTAATACCAGCCTCCCTTATTTTCTGCACGGAAGCATTATAATCAGTCCTTGCCACCTCAAACGCAAAATGCACCGAACCGGTAGCGCCATGCGGCGGAAGTTCTTTTTCTTTTTGTGTTTGTTCGGCAATAAAACAAAGCAGCACCGACTCACCGGCGCGGAAGAAAACATGCCGGCCGGCCACCAGGGAAATAACCGGAAGGTCAAGCAACCCGGCATAAAATGCTTTGGTCCGTTGCAGGTCGGTTACGTAGATGCAGGTTTCTTTAATGCGGGTGATGGTCATGCGAGTAAAAGTTCAAGTGTTCACTTGTTCGCGAGTTCACAAGTTAGCGCCTTCAGAAGTACGTTTTTAGTCCTCACGCTTCGTTCGCAAATGCAAAAACTTACATCCGCAAATACGAAGCCCCGTTAACATCCCAGATGCCGCCGGTCATAAACTCGGTGCCGCTGCTGGCAAACATGGCCACTGCCCGGGCCACTTCTTCGGCGGTGGCCACACGGTTCAGCGGGCTTTGTTGTTTAATGGCTTTTCCTTCTTCGCCGGCCATGTAGTCTTTGGCCATATCGGTTTCCACAAAACCCGGCGCTACCACACCCACCGTAATGTTGTGCGGCGCCAGCGCAATGGCCAGCGATTGGCTCAATGCATTCAGCCCGGCTTTGGAAGCGCCATAGGCCGGATGATCGGGCTCGCCGCGAAAGGCGCCACGGGAGGAGATGTTGATGATCTTTCCGCCGCCGGCTTCTTTCATGTGGCGGGCGGCAAAAAAGCAAAGATTGCTCACGCCAATCAGGTTGGTGGTGATGGTTTGCTGCCAGGCCTCCTGCCATTGTTCATAGTCGGTTTCCAGTATTTTATGGCCGGTAAAAATGCCGGCGTTGTTCACCAACACGTCAATGCGGCGATAGTCTTCGGCGATTTGTGCAAACGCGGTTTTGATCATCGCCGGCTGCGCTACATCTAACTGGTAAGCAGCGTGGCGGCCAGTGCTCGCAAGGCTTTTCAACACGGCTTCTGCTTCGTTCGTTGCCGTTTTGTAGGTGATGAGCACCGAAGCGCCGGCTTTGGCAAACAGTTGTGCGCAGGCTTTTCCAATGCCTCTTGAGCCACCGGTGATCAGTACATTCTTACCCGAAAAATCAAACCTCAGCATGGAGTTAAAATCAGCTTTTTTGCTGTTGTGAAAGATAGGCTGCAAACGGCAATCAGCCGAAAAAGGGGAAATACACCGGCCGGTTAGCTGCAAAACTCTTCTTACCTTAGGGGTCAACTCCCTTAACCACATGATAAAAGCTGCACCCGATGAACAGCTTATTGAAAAGCTATTCGATACCCAACCCGACTCTGTGGTATGGTTTTATCCCCTGTTTGATGAAAATGAAACGGTAGTGGATTTTAAAGTGCAGTATTGCAATGCCGCCGCCGCCACCATCCTGAATGCTTCCCGCGACAAAATTATCGGCTCCCGCCTGCGTTCTTCCCAACTGATGGATGCCGCCTCCATTGAAAAAATCTTTTCGCAGGCGCTGCAGGTATGGCAGAGCGGGCAAACGGTGGAGTTCACCTATCACAGCCCCGGCCTCGACCGCTATTTTAACGTGCAGCGCAGCAAGATCATGGACGGGGTACTCAATATCACCCGCGACCGAACCCTTGAGGTAAAGCTGGAGCTGGAAAAGCAACAACAGGCGGCGCTGCTCGAAAAGGTCATCAATTCCACCCCGGCCTGTATTGTCCTGTACCAGGCGGTAAGCAACGAAGCAGGAACTATTGAAGACTTCAGGCTGCTGATGGTAAACGAAAAAATTGCCCACGACCTGCAGCGGCCCCGCAAAGAAATCGAAAGCCTAACCTATTGCCAACTGCACCCCGGCATCCGCACCAATGGCTACCTGGCTATGCTCGCCAAAGTAGCTGCCACAGGCAAACCGTTTCGGGGCGAGATGCACCTGCCCATTTTTGGCGGATGGTTTTTTGTTTCGGCCGAAAAAGTGGAAGACGACAAGGTCATTGTGGTATGCCTCGACATTAACCAAACCAAAGAAAACACCCGGCGCATTCGCGAGCAGGCCTCGCTGCTCAATAAGATTATCGAGCAGTCGCCAAGCGGTATTTCGTGGTACCAGGCCCAGCGAAACGAAGAAGGAACGATCATAGATTTCCGCCTGCAGCTATCGAACCAGAAAAGCGCCGAGATCACCGGGTTTACGCTGGAAGAGCTGCAGCGCTACACGGCAAAAGAGCTGATGGAAAAAAGGGGGCAGATGGCTTTCTTTGACCGTTGTGTAACCGTAGTGGAAAGTCGTGCCCCGCTGTACACGGAATTCTTTTCGCCGGGTTTGCAAAAATGGGTGGCGCTGTCGCTTGTCGCTTTTGAAGACGGCTACCTGCTCAACTACCTCGACATTACCGAAACCCGAAATATCATTACCCGGTACGAAGAGCAAACGCTGCTGCTGCAAAGCATTCTCGACGGGTCTATCAACGGGCTGTTTGCCCTGGAGGCCGTTCGCGACGGCGACGGGAAAGTAATTGACCTAACCATCATCAAAATCAACAAGGCCTTTCAGAAAATCCTGGGGCTGGGCGATGAAGTGGTAGGCCAGCGTTACCTGACGGTTTTCCCCGGCTCCAAAGCCGCCGGTGCTTTCGACCATCATGTGCAGGTACTCGAAACCGGCGTTCCTGTGGAATTTGAAATTCATTACACCGGCGAAGGCTACAATAACTGGTTCCGCATTTCCATCACCCGGTCGGGCGAAAACGGTCTGGTGCAAACCTTTACCGACATTACCGAATCGGCGCTGGATAAGCTATCGCTGGAGGAGGCGGCGGCTCACCTGCAAACAGTGATCAATAGTACACAAACCGGTATTTTCCTTGCTGCACCGGTAAAAGAAGAAGGCGAAATTGTTGATTTCCGCTTCAAGACGGTGAACGATTCGCTGGCTGCTTATGCCCGTACGGAGGCCGATAAGCTCACCGGCGGCCTGCACGGCGATTGGTTCCCGGTTTACCGCCAGAACGGTGTTTTTGAAAAATACAAACGCGTTTGTACCACGGGCAGGGAAGAGCGCTTTCAGCAGCACTACCTGGCCGATGGCTTTAATGTATGGATGGACGTGTTGGCAAAAAAACTGGGCGAAGACCTGCTGGTAAGCTTTCATGATTACACCTCGCTGAAAAAGCTGCAACTGCAGTTGGAGGCCTCTGTGCACGACCTGAAAAAATCGAACGAGCGGCTGGCCGATTTTGCTTACGTGGCCTCGCACGACCTGAAAGAGCCGCTGCGCAAGGTGCGCCTGCAGGCCAACCTGCTGGAAGAACGGTTTGCCGCCGCACTGGGCCAGAGCGGCCTGCAACATATTTTGCGTATTCAAACGGCGGTGATCCGTATGCAAACGCTCATTACCGATTTGCTGGCCTATTCCCAGGTAAGCCGGCAGCCCGATGCGTTTGCACCCGTATCGCTGTGGCAAGTGGTGGCCGATGTACAGAGCGATCTGGAAACAATTATTCAGGCTACTGATGCCAGTATAAGCGTAGAGGGCCTTCCGGTGATTACGGGCGATGGCACACAACTCCGGCAGTTGTTTCAAAACCTGCTGAGCAATGCCCTGAAGTTTACCGACCCGGCCCGCCGCTGCCAGATTTCGATAACGGCCGCCACCGTGCCGGCACAGGAATTATCGGACAGCCCTTTGCGCTGCAATACCTACCACCGGGTGGTGATTGCCGATAATGGCATAGGCTTCGATCAGCAGTATGCCGATAAGATTTTTAAGATCTTTCACCGCCTGCATCCGAACACCGAGTATGAAGGAACCGGCATTGGCCTGGCTATTGTACAACGGGTAATGGAGAACCACAACGGCTGGGTGAAAGCAAGGGGTGAAAGAGGTGTGGGCGCCACCTTTGAGATCTATTTTCCGGCCTGAGGCTGTGCGGATGCCAAGTAGTAAAAGGTAAGGTTTGAAATGGCACAGTCACCGGTCGGACCCCGCAGCTGTCCAATAGCTGTAGCCTTTGATGGAATATAAGGGAACCGACTCCGTCGGAGTCGAACGGCCTGTTACAGCGATGCTGAATTCCGACGGAGCTCTTATCATTTATTGCGTTTTTTACTACCCCTATCCGACGCCTGTAGCCTTGGCGATAAACCCGAAGAAAGGTGCGCATTGACAATCAATAAAACGAATGAATGAAGTTGTAGAATCGGTGGTTCCTTCAACTTAGTTTGTTGATGGCTGCAGCGTTCTATCCTCACACTTTCTTAATATCCATCCGTTGTCCCTCTTCAAACCCGGTGAAATCTTTTTTCATGTGATAAGAGGTCACCACCAGGTTGTCGCCCACAGGCGTTACCATGATGTAGTGAAACATCGGTTTATATTCCGGCGACAGATCGGCCAGGGTGCCGAGGCCCTGTCGCAGGGGCTGTCGTAGGCCGCCGCCGCCGCCAATCACCAGGAAGTCTTTTCCTTTGACTTTGTAATGCTCATAGGCATGGCAGTGGCCGGAGAGAAACAAGCGGGCCTTGCGTGATTCAAGATAAAGCGGAACGAACTGTTCTTCCACCTCTCTTGAAGGCCTTACAATGCGGCTATTGGTGAAGGGCGAATGATGGCAACAAACGATCACCGACAGCACCGTAGCATCTGCATCCAGGTCGGCCAGTGTTTTTTGCAGCCAGTTATCCTGCTGTTGAATTTCTTTAGAAGTGAGGGCCCTGAAGTTGGAGTTCAATAACACAACGGCAACCGTATCGTAGCGCAGGGTGTAGCCGGTGCGCTGGTGATCTGTAAAACGCTCCTGGAATTTGCGCTGCCCTTCAAGCGGACGGCCCATCACTTCGTGGTTGCCGAGAATGGCATGCACGGGTACCTGTGCCTGCCTCAGCGTGGCAAGATAATGATCAATGGGCCGCCATTGCCGGCTGCTGTAGCCAAGGTTCACCACATCGCCCAGCAGGAAAAATGCGGCCGGCCTGCGTACCAGCACATCGGCAAAAAGAAGTTCGGTGGCTTTTCGGTTTTTGAAAGGCTTCAGCAAAATGGTTTCCACCAGCATGGGCGCCTGTGTGTCGGCGGCAAAAGCCAGGGTCAATTCGGTGGTTGTCTGGAAGTTGGCCAATAGAAAAGTTTTGCTCCAGCCAGGAGGAGAAAAAACTGTACCATCAACGCTGGGGTTGGCGCTGGTAGTACTCGTAGGCAACGGCTGAAGGGCGGTTGGTGACAATACCGTTGAACCGGCCTTCCCGCATAAATTCTTTGATCTTTCGGGGTACGTCGAGCGTCCAGGCTACCGCCTCCATGCCCTTTCGATGGGCGGCCGACACTTCCTCAACTTGCAGGCCTTTCGTCCATGAGGTGGCCCACAGTTTAGCGGCGATTTTGGTGGCACTATCCTGCTCCAGCTCACATACCGAGGGTATGTTGCGGTAATCGGGCAGCCGCATAAAGTTCTGCATCACTTTTTCATCGGGCACGCCCACAAAAATTTCAACTCTGCGGCCAGCCTCCCTGGCCTTTTGGATAAAGCTTGTTTGCAGTTGATGAATGGCAGCGAGGGGCAATTCGGTTTTGCAGTCGAGCCAAACAAACTGCAGCGGCGTGTTGTAAACAATGGTGTAAAGCGCATCCTGCAAGGTTGGAATTTTGCCGCCCCGCTTAAGCTTTACCTCCTTATCCAGTTCGGCCAGTGTGTAATCGCCGACGGGTCCGTGAATGCCGGTTTTGTCGGTCAGCCGGTCGTTCAGTTGCGCATCATGAAAAAGTACCGGTATGCCGTCTTTTGTGTATTGCACATCTATCTCCACGCCGTTGGCGCCCAGGCGGGAGGCAAGGTGAATCATCTCCAATGAATTTTCCGATGCCGGCAGAAGGTCATTGTTTCGGCCGCCGCCGCGGTGGGCAATAATCCGAAACGGCTCGCCATTGTGCAGGGGTTGCCTGAATTCAAAATTGATTTCCTTGTGTGGCTCATCGTCAAACAAACCATACAAGCCCCTGATGTAAAACGGCGATGTGCCGGAGCGGATGCCGGTGGCGAGATCAAACCCACCCCTGCCGCGACTGATTACAAAATGCGCTTTGCCGATTTTGGTGTTTTCCACGTTGCGCCAGTATCCGTTGAGCAAAACCGAGTCGCCGGAAGAACGGGCCTGCATAACAAAATACCGCACATCTTCTTTTGTAAAAAAAGACAGGTAATTGGCCGTGTCTTTTCCCTGTATGTCATAGGTCCATTTCACCACTACCGAATCGCCGAAGTCATCGTCAGAAACAAATATTTGATACACCCCTTCAAGCTGCTGATATCCCGATGCGGGAAGGGCCTTTGTACCCGCCGCGTCAAAGGCCGGCCAGTACAGGTTGGGCACCGGCGCATCCACCAGTGCCTGGCAGGAAAAAAGGAGAAGCGTAAAAAAGACAGAAAGCTTTCGCATAGAGCTAATGAGTTAACCTCATCATGCAGGCAATAAACAGACCGTGGTCCTGTAACAAAAAGAGCAACCATAAAGGTTGCTAGTTTCAAATGCTTTTTCTTGAATCAGTTGGTGCTTACAGCATAGTCGGCCGTTGGTGTGGCTCGTTTTAAAATCACCATATTTCTTCCTTCGTCAAATCCCGAAAAGTCTTTCCGCAGCTCATACGATCTAATCTGAAGGCCATCGGCACAACGCTTAACGGTAAGGTAGTGAAACTCGGGCTTGTAATCGGTGGCCATATCATCCAAAATGCCAACGCCGGTTTTTAAGGGCTGATGCAGCCCGCCGCCGCCGCCAATTACCAGAAAGTCTTTGCCTTTTACCTGGTATTGCTCAAAATTGTGCGAATGGCCCGACAGGAACAACCGGCTCTTTGCCGAGGCCAGGAAAGGCGGAACAAATTTATCTTCCACCCCTTTGGAGCAGCCAACAATTTTGCTGTTGGTAAACGGAGAGTGGTGACAACCGGAAATAATGTAATGAACAGATGGATCGGCATCCAGCTCTTTCAGGGTTTGTTTGTACCATTTCACCTGCGCTTCGTTATCGCTTTCGCTCAGCTTTCCAAAATTGGAGTTCAGCAAAACCACCGCTACCGAGTCCACCACTTTTACATAGCCTGTGCGTACGTGTTCGGGAAAATAGGTTTGGAATTTCATCTCGCCTTTCTTCGCCTTGCCCATCACTTCATGATTGCCTAATGCTGCATGCACGGCAATGCCTTCTTTGCGCAGGCTGGTGAGGTAGCTGCCCATGTCTTTCCACTGCCTGTTGCTATAGCCAAGGTTTACCACATCGCCCAACAGGAAAAGGGCTTTTGGTTTGATCTGCAAAAACTCGTTGAAGATTTTTCCGGTGGCTTTCCGGTTCTGGTTGCTTTTAAGGAAGAGCGTTTCTACCCACATGGGCTTCTGCGTGTCAGAAGCAAAAGCCATCAGTGTGGAGTCGCCACTGAAAGGTGACTGACTTTTGGAACCGAAAAAAGATAAGAAAGCAACGGCCGAAAAGAGGATTTTTTGCATAAAGGATAAAGGTATTTTACCAGTTTAAAAATTTCCAGACGAGCTGAAGCTGCAGGGAAAGAATTCCGTTTGCTGTTTCGGTGGCGTCCATCCATTTTATCTCTGTTCCTAATCCTACCTTGGCCGAAAGCGGGTGTATGTAAGAGCCCGCTGCCATCCAGCCAATGCTTAATTTATCTGATGTTGCTTTGCCCCGGTAATCTAAATTACTGCGTAAAAAGTAAACGCCGGAGCCTGCGAACAAATTTAACCTCTTGGTAACGGCCATATTCCACACTACAAGGGCCGGAATGGCCGACAAGCGCACAACGCCTTCGCGGTTTACCGAGTCGCGAAAGCGGTAAGTATAAAAGGTCAGGTGCCCGGTTTCCAGGCCTACGTTCAGCAAATGGTCGGGGTGCCACATAAGCCGGAAAGTAGCGACATGGCTTAGGTTGGAAATCTTTCGCGACAGGTAAGGTGGTGCCCCGCTGTTGGACACAAAATAACCAGCGCCCCCGCCAACAGTAGCCACCCAGGCGTAGGCGCCCCGCTTGCGCGGCTGCAGGGTGAACTCTTCCTGGGCCGAAGCCTTGATACAAAGCCCAAAAAACAGAAGAACAACGATGAGTTTTATTTTATCGCACATAATAATAGTAGGCTAAGATGGATGGGTAATTAGAGATGATACCGTTGAAACCGCCTTCCCGCATGTACCGCTCCACGTTTTCAGCAATGTCCATAGTCCAGGTAAAAACACGACGGCCTTGCGCCTGCTGGGCGTCAACCGCCTGGAGCTGCAAGCCCAGCGTCCATTGGGGTGCCCAGATTTTAGCATTGATGGCAGCCACCTCTTCCGCAGAGTACTCCACCAGCGATGGGATGTTTTGATAGGCCGGCAACTTCTTAAAATTCCTGACAGCGGTTTCATCCGGAAGGCCAAATACAATCTCCAACTGCCGCTGGGAGGCTTCTGCTTTTTGCAGAAATTCGGCCTGGAGTTCCCGAACGGCCTGAAACGATCCGTCGTATTTCATGTCCAGCCACACAAACTGCAGCGGCGTTTGGTACACGATCGTTTCCAGCGCCTGCCGCAGCGTGGGAATGCGTTCGCCATTGGTGAGTCGCACCAGGGTGGACAATTGCTCGTAGGTATAATTTTCAATGGGGCCCAGCAGCCCGCTGGTTTGCACCACCCGGGCATTTAATGTAGCATCGTGAAAAAGAATCGGGACACCATCCTTTGTCATCTGCACGTCAATCTCCACTCCGGTGGAGCCAAACCGCGATGCTAGCCGCAGCATTTCCACCGAGTTTTCCGAAGCCGGCAACAGGTCGGCCGTGCGCCCCCCGCCACGGTGGGCAATAATCTGGAAAGGGCGTGCCGGCGAAAACAGTTTTGTGAACTGCAACTGCAAAGGCTGATCGGGAATGGCTGCACCAAATCCATAAAAGCCTGTCAATACAATGGCACTGTCGGGGTGTGGGCGGCCCGGGCGAAGCAGCATGGCAGCGCCACTGTCGCGGGCCATTGTCAGCCGCACTTTGCCGGTTTCGGTGCTCACCCGCTTTCGCCAATATCCATCAAACAGGATGGTACTGTCGAGGCGGCGGCCTTCGCAAATAACATAGCCGGCATCGCTGCTCAGAAAAAACGACAAGTGATAGACCGTATCGGCGCCGCTGGCCGTATAGCTCCACTTGGCCGGGGCCGTGCTGCCAAAGTTTTCTACGCCTTCTTCAATGGTGTAAATGCCATCAAGCTTTTGCGCCACCGCGCTGTTCAGCACACGGGTTTCCGGCGAGCGGAACAAGGTCCAGGTAGAGTCGGGTACCGGTGCACGTTCCTGGCGCCGGCAGGCGATAAAACAACAACCAAAAAGCAGTACAAAGACAAATTGTTTCATAAGATAAGGCCTACAATAATTTGAGGAAAAAAGAGGTGACGGTCGTAGTTCTCAAAAAGTGTCCAGGTTTGCCAGAGGTAATTGGTGGAAAGGGCCCGGAAGCCGAGCGTCATGTTTTTGTTGCCGGCAAACGGCTGTTCTAAAATAAGGCTGAAGGCTGCGCCGCTAAAAAGCGGGTAAGCCGATTTTACTTCAGTTTCGCCGGCATAGGTGCTAATGCCGAAACTCATCAGCGACTCGGCCTTTGCCGTGAGCAAAATTTGCCGATTGAACCGATAGCCGAGTGAAATGCTGGGGCTGTTGTCGAAGCCGTGCCCGCGGGTTTGAATGCCGGCAATGCTGATGCGCCCAAACCAATAGCCAACGCTGTTGCCCAACCCCAGCGAAAGCCGGCGGCCCAGCGGCGTGGCCCACCGTGGCCCCAGTTGAAAATGGTTTTGCAACACCTGAAAGTTGATGCGGCCATCGAGGTAAACTTTTCCGGCTATTTTTTTCAGCACGTGAAGATCGCCTGCCGGTACGCGGAAGTGGGCTTCTTCGGTGATGGCCCGGTTCATGGTCGTGGCAATAAAACCAACTGATACCTGCCAGGAGCGGTCCATGGGGTAAGGGAAAAATATGCGTTTTTGCCCTTCGGCGGGGATATCCTGGGCAAGGGCCGGCAGACAAAAAACGAAGAGCAGAGAACAGCAAAGAGACTTCATTTACGGGATGCTTTGTTTTGGGAACAGATGATTTGGAAGGAAGCTATGCAATTCATGAGCCGCGGCGGAAGAGCAGGGATAGTTGAAGATCGGATATGGAGATAGTGGGCTGATCAACAGGCGGAAGCCATTCTTTTCAATCAGGCAGAAAGCTGTTGGAAGAAGGCAACGGTTTTTTCCACGACGGCTTGCGCCGGTTGGGGAAGACTGTCTTCCAGCCAGGGGTGTTTACGGCCAAATACGTGGTCCGATTCTACCAGAAAAAGTTCGGCCTGCCGGGCAGCTTCGGTCAATTTGTGGGCATTGCTCACCGGAACAGCTTCGTCGGTGGTGCCATGGCAGATAAGAAGCGGGACCTGTAATTTTTTGACGGCTTCCACAATGTTGAGCCGCTCTTCATTCGCCGCAAAATCTTCATACAACTGGTAATAAAGTGGCAATTGTTGCCGGGTGCGGCTGTTGGTGTAATAGTCCACGCCGGTTTCCTTCCAGCGCTGAAGGCGCTCGGGCGGCCAGGTGCCCCAAGGCGTTTTGGCCTCCGAAACCGAAGCCCAGGTGGCCACTGCCTTCACTCGTTTTTCCTCCGCCGCTTTCAGTAAAACCACGCCTCCGCCACGGCTGTGGCCCAGCAAAAAAAGCTTTTGCGGATCAATGGCCGCCCCATACAAATTGCCGGAAGACTGCAGGTAGTTGATAACCTGCTGCAAGTCGTAGCGTTCGCGGGAGTAATTGTTGCGGCCAAATGCTTCTACATCCAAAAAATCTTCCGGTGCCTGTGGCGTGGTGCCGTTATGGGAGAAATTGAACTTAACAAAACAAAAGCCTGCTTCGGCAAACTGGTCGGCAATAAGATCAAACTTTCCCCAGTCTTTAAAGCCATTAAAGCCGTGGGCATAAATCACCACCGGCCGCGGCGTTTGCCCGGCATAAAAAATATCCAGTAAAAGGGGGCGACCATCGGAACCCGGAATCTGCAGATTTTTCTTTCGCTGCATAATTGTTTTATTGAGTGATAGCCGTTGCTGCCCAAAAACGCGGCGGAAGCTACACCTGCTTTTATAAAAAAGAAAGGCCCTGCACAGGCAGCGCAGACAAACTAATGATTTTTAGCCGGAAGAAGCCAAGGCATTGGTACGATTCAGGTCCGTTGTGCGCCTGATTCAAATTAAGATTTTTCGTCAAACTCAAAACTGCCGTTAAAAGGTTTTTCAAAGCATTTTGACGGCGGAATAAGTTTTGTACATTTATCCACTAAATATTTGCTGATGAAACTTTTTGTTGCTGGTCTTCCCTATGATTTGTTTGATGACGAATTGGTGGAGATTTTTGAAAAATTTGGCCCACTGGTATCTGCCAAAGTGACGATGGACAGGGAAACCGGAAAAAGCCGTGGTTTTGGATTTGTGGAAATGCAAAACGAGCAGGATGGATTGGACGCCATTGAACACCTGAAAGATATTGCCTTCGGCAAAAAACAATTGATTGTGAAAAAGGCCGATGACAATCATCGCGGCGGCTCGTCGGGCGGCGGCGGTGGCTATCGTGGCGGCGGCAGCAGCGGCGGTTACGGTGGTAGTGGCGGCTATGGCGGCAACCGTGGCGGTGGCGGTTATGGCGGCGGCGGCGGAAGCAGAGGCGGCGGTGGCGGCTACGGCGGCTACGGCGGCGGTGGCG
>CBDUBQ010000056.1:0-28636 GCA_965365435.1 uncultured Flavisolibacter sp. | reverse complement strand
CTGCACCACAATGCGGGAGAGTCGGTAACTGCCATATCTATTAATGCCCTCAGGTCTTCCTGAGGGCTTTTTTGTGCCGGCTACACCAACCCCGCCAACCCCACTGACTAAATAAACCACCCGCCCGCCGAACCACCAGGACATCACAAACACAAACCCTCAACAAATACGCCACAGCCAACCCGCCGCAGGGGCCAGCTTCGCTTGCTCATGAAAATTAACGGGCAGAAGAAAAAAGAAATGCTCTAAAAAAAACAGAAACAGGTCGAATTAATTTTCCGGCAAAATCGCTGGATGCCTGCCCCACCAAACAGTGTCTCCTCTCTTAAAAACTTATATTTAGCCAACTAAAACAAATCTATGCTTCGCTATCTCTGTTTTGTTTCTTTTTTCTTTTCCACCACAGTTAACGCACAAATTGCCAAAACGCCGGTAAATCCCGCCACCACCCGTGCCGATAGTCTGCACAAGCCATTACAGTGGCGTAACATCGGACCTTTCCGCGGCGGCCGTGCCAACGCCATCGCCGGCGTTAATGGCCTGTCGAATATTTATTACACCGGCTACACCGGCGGAGGCGTTTGGAAAACCGAAGACGGTGGATTGACCTGGCGAAACATCTCCGATGGCTTTTTTAAAACAAGTTCTATTGGTGATATAGCCGTCGCCTCTTCTGATAGAAATGTGATCTACGTAGGCACCGGCGAACATGCTGTTCGCGGTGTGATGACATCGTTCGGCGACGGTGTGTACAAAAGTACCGACGCCGGCCGAACGTGGAAAAACGTGGGGCTGAAAAACAGCCGCCATATTTCAGATGTGATTGTGCATCCCACCAACGAAAACATCGTATGGGTAGCAGCGCAGGGCACCGTTCATGGACCAAACAGCGAGAGAGGTGTTTATAAGTCCACCGATGGCGGCGCCACCTGGAAGCGAACACTATTCATCAACGACAGCACCGGCATTGCCAGCCTTACCATTGACCCCACCAACCACCGCATCCTTTACGCCGCCTCCTGGCAGCACCAGCGCCTGCCATGGACAGTAAACAGCGGCGGCCGCGGCTCATCGCTCTGGAAAAGCACCGATGGCGGCGAAACCTGGAGCAAGATCAATAACGGCTTGCCAAAGCTGCTGGGTAAAATGGGCGTGGCCGCAAGCGCCGCTAATCCGCAACGGGTGTTTGCCATTGTGGAAGCGGAAAAAGGAAAAGCCGGCCTTTATCGCAGCGACGATGGCGGCGCTTCCTGGGCCTTGCAAAGTACTCACAATGATATCGTATCGCGAAGCTGGTACTATATGGAAGTGGCGGCCGATCCCAAAAATGAAAACGTCGTGTACGTCATGAATGCGCCGCTGATGAAGTCTATAGACGGCGGAAAAACCTTTGCACCCATTAGAGTAGGCCACGGCGATACGCACGACCTTTGGATCAACCCCGATGATCCGCAAAACATAGCGCTGGCCGACGACGGTGGCGGCGAAATAACCTATAACGGCGGCCGTAGCTGGTCCACGCTCAACAATCAGCCCACCGCACAGTTTTACCGTGTATCGGTTGATGGCCGCCTGCCGTACCGGGTGTATGGCGGTCAGCAGGACAATACCTCGGTGATGATCAAGAGCAGCAGCAACAGCGGCAGCATTGGCGACAAAGACTGGGAACCCAGTGCCGGCTGCGAAAGTGCCTGGCTGGCCTTTGACCCGGCCAATCCCGAAAAGGTCTATGGCGGCTGCTACCAGGGCTATATTGAACAAATAGACACCAATACCGGCGAAGGAAAAGACATTCAGGCCTATCCTTCCCTGAACCTCGCGGTAGAGCCCCGGAAGATGAAGTACCGTTTTAACTGGAATGCCCCCATTATAGCCTCGCCACACAACCCGCAAACGATTTACCACGCCGGTAATGTGCTCCTTAAAACAAGCAACGGCGGGCTGAAATGGGAAGTAATCAGTCCTGACCTTACCCGCAACGATACAGCAAAGCAAGGCGCCGGTGGCGGACCACTAACAAACGAAGGAGCCGGCGGCGAAAACTATAATACCATCTATTATGTCATCGAATCGCCGCTGGAAAAAGACCTTATCTGGACAGGCAGCGATGATGGCCTTGTGCACCTGACCCGAGACGGCGGCAGAACCTGGAAAAATGTAACACCGCCTAACTTGCCGGAAGGCATGATCAATAGCATTGAAGTATCGCCTCACCAAAAAGGCACGGCCTACATTGCCCTGAATCGCTACAAGTTTAATGATTACGGCGCCTATGCCTTTAAAACAACCGACTATGGCGCCACCTGGCAGCGTATTAATAACGGCATTGAAGAAGACGATTTCCTGAAAGTTATCCGCGAAGACCGCAAAGTGCCCAACCTTCTTTATGGCGGTGCCGAAAGAGGCTTTTATATTTCGCACAACGGCGGCGCCACCTGGCAGCGTTTTCAGTTGAATTTGCCGGTGGTGCCCATCACCGACCTGGCCCTGCACAACAATGACCTTATTGCAGCCACAGCCGGCCGGGCTTTCTGGATACTCGACGATCTTTCGGCGTTGCAGCAAAATCTGCCGGCGGCAAAAGGTCTGAAGCTGGCGCAGCCGCGGCCCGCCTACCATCTTAATACACCCAACAGTCCGGCGGCTGGGGTACTGGCCGGTCGCAACCCGGCCGATGGGGTAACGCTTGACTATTGGCTGCCAATGATGGTTGACACGGCTACGCAAGCGCTGACATTAACGATTACGACACCATCGGGCGAAGTACTGCGAACCTACAGCAGCAAACGCGACACCACCTACAAAGCTTATCCGGGCGGGCCCGCGGTGCCGGCGGTGCTGCCCGTTGCCAAAGGACTGAACCGCTTTGCCTGGGATGGCCGTGTAGCTGCAGTTCCGGATGTGAAGGATGTGTTTGTGTACGGCGACTATCGCGGCTACCGGGTGGCACCGGGCAAGTACAAAGCGGTATTGCAACACAAAGGCGAAAAAACCGAAACGGAGATCACCATTCTCCCCGATCCCTCGGTAAAAGCCGATGCTGCTGCCTGGTTGGCACAACAGGCTTTTTTGAAAGAAGTAACCGCCGCCATTGGCGACATGCACAAAGCGGTGAACGAGGTGCGGCAGGTGCGGCAAACACTGCAGCAGTATAACCAAATGCTGAAAACACTGCCTGGCAACGAAGCCCTGCTGAAAGCCGGCAATCAGTTGATTGAAAAGCTCAATGCCTGGGAGGCCAACATTGTGGAAACACGGATCAAAAACGGGCAGGATGTAATCAATTGGCCCAGTAAGCTCAATGCAGAGCTCTTCAACGTAAAATCGTTGGCCGATGTGCATGACCCGCAACTGACAGAAGGCATTCGGCAGCGGCACGCTGACCTGCAAAAAGAGTGGACCGGTTTTAAAACGGCGCTGCAAGGCGATCTGCGAAAGGAGATAGAGGAGTACAACAAACTTTTCCGCGAAAAGAACCTGCCGGCCCTGATTCTTTCGGGCAGTGAAAACAAGACCATGTAGCTTCGCCGGATATGGACAAGAAAGAAAAATGGCTGCTGGTGATCCTGGCGGCAATCAACTTCACCCACATTCTTGATTTTATGATCATGATGCCGCTGGGGAATTACCTGATGCCGTTTTTCAAGATCACCCCGCAGGCATTTACACTGTTAGTAGCGGCTTATACCATCAGTGCCGGCGTATCGGGTTTTGTAGCGGCGTTTTTTGTTGACAATTTCGACCGGAAAAAGATACTGCTGGTTGGCTACACGGGCTTTTTGCTGGGCACCATCGCCTGTGGACTGGCGCCTTCGTATGGTACCCTATTGGCAGCACGGATTTTTGCTGGCATTTTTGGCGGATTGATTGGTGCGCAGGTTTTGTCAATAGTAGCCGATGTGTTTTCGTACGAACGCCGCGGTACCGCTATGGGAGCGGTAATGTCTTCTTTTTCCATTGCCTCTACGTTTGGCGTACCGTTTTCGCTGTATCTCGCCAACCTGATTTCCTGGCATGCGCCGTTTCTTTTTATTGGAGTTGTGGGGGTGATACTGATTCCGCTGATCAGCCGATTTGTGCCAGCCATGAATCAGCACATAAAAACAGAACGTCCAACGGTGGGTCGTTTTGATGTGCTGACCACTGTGCTGAAAAACCCTGTGCAACGCCTGGCGCTGCTTTTTTCGGGCATGATCATGATGGGCCATTTCCTGATCATTCCCTTCATTAATCCCTACATGGAATTCAACAACGGCTACAGCAAACAGCAGACACCGTTGATTTACCTGGTTGGTGGTATCGCCGCGTTTTTTGCCTCGAACATTTTAGGCCGGATGGCCGATAAGCATGGCAAGCTAAGGGTGTTCCTGATCTGCATTGTGCTTTCATTACCACTTGTGGTGGCTATCACTAATATGCCGGCCATTAATTTCTCCATAGTCCTTTTGTTCTTTGCGCTTTGGTTTACCGTGGCTACCGGCCGTGGCGTCACAGCGCAAGCGATGGTGAGTGCTGTGGTAGAAGCACAAAAGCGGGGAAGCTTTATGAGCTTTAACAGTAGCGTGCAGCAATTGGGCACCGGCGCCGCATCGCTGGTAGCCGGTTTTATTGTGTTGGAAGGAAGTGGTGGAAAGATATTACGCTATCCCTGGCTGGGCTACCTAAGTATTCTTGTTCTTCTTGTTTGCGCCTGGCTGGGCTACCGGATTTTCAGGGCGAAGGAAGCCGTTGCCGCTGGCGCAGATGTATCGGTAGATGCAACAACCACCATTTCGGTAGAATAGCCATCGTTCATCAGCATGTCTGCCACATTCCAGCCCTTTTTCTTTAATTAAACAATTCGGCATAATACTGAAAAATATTTGGTAAAACCTTCCGTAACCCTTGCCGGGCGAGGATTTGCTTGAAATTTAGTGAAGCGGCTTTCACGAAAGTATTTTATGTGCAATTTGCCTATCAATGTATGGTGTTCTAAGTGATTAACTACATTGAGTTTTTTGAGCCATAGGGCATTCCGGTAATAAACTTTTGTGATAAAAACACCGACTATTTTTCAGTACATTATCAACAATCCAGTTACGGGTAGAAAATGCTATGGCTTTTGCCATTCATTGCAGTAAAGCAACAGTGAGGGTATCATCCGTAAACCATTCGTTTGAAATGCAGACAATTTGAAATTTTTTGCGTTGGCCAGGTTTAAAGATGATGTCATGGCCGTTTACTTCGACAACAATGCTGGTAATACCTTTTGTAAGATGAACAGCGGTTGGAAAAAGAAAATATTTATTCTTTGCTTTAACCTTTCATTCGAGGTCCTTGACAATGATACAGCAACAGAATTAATCTCTTTTCCAACGATGAATAGACGCTGCACGAAGCTTTTCTTCCGATATATTTAGCAGCGCAGCAATATCTTTTTCAATTCTTTTGATTGATACATCTCTGAGGAGATAATCTTCATAAAACATAGCCTCCGAGCTCGAAATCGGAAGCGGCCAGGCAATAATTAAAAAATCCCAACCGCTTTCCGGTGTAGATTCGTCCTCTTGATGTTTGATAAGGATCGCTTTGCCAATGTCGTCATCAACCCAAGCAATTTGACGGACTTCGAATGTGTCTGTGCTGTTGGGCGATGCGCTAAATGCTTTAGTGCTAACTTTCCCCTGAACCTTAATTGAGAAATCAAATAAAGCCTTGTCAAGTAGGCTGAAGTCGAACGTTTTACCATCAGCACTATCACTATTATTGTGCAGGCAGGACATAAGTAAAGAGAAAGTTACAAAAGGTAAAATTATTGATCCTAGATTCACTTTCTACCGTTTTGCATTCCATGTAGATAAAATGATGCATTTCGCACCAAGAATACGGGAATTATAACGGAATTACTTTCGATGCACCTCTCATATCAAATGAACGAATAATTGTTTCTTGCAAGTAATACCGAAATTCTGTTTTTGCGATAAACTCAATCCAACCATAAGCGCCTCCTGGTACGTAGGTATATTTAGCTTTATTTTCCCAATCTTCCGACCAATAACATTCGTAAGCATCATGGCCGTACTCATCTTTATATAATTGGCTTATCGGTACAGGCATGGGTCTTGCATTTGACACGCCCAAAATTATTTTTGTGGCCCTTGAAACCATAAGTTTCGTATGGCAACTCCAATGAACTGGTATTTTGTTGGGCGATAAGTTTCCAGTGTGAGAAATACTTACAGTTACATCTAAGTCATATATTTCATCAATATCACTTCCGCCATTGCCGCCTGAACAATTCACTCTAAAATTTTTTCCATTGACGATTCTTGCCTCCCAACAATCACCGTCACAAGTTGTACCTACATAAGTTTCAGCAATAAGCGTCATTGAACCGTCTTCCAGCACCATCCATGTTTGGATATACCAATCAATACACTCTGTGGTTCGACCGGTGATAGACCCTTCCTTTGTCTTTTTTTCGGTAATCGCTTTTAGTTTGCCATTTACGAAGGTTAGCTCATAACGAAAATCATCTGCTACGCTTAAGACTGTAAAGGTTCCGCCAACGCCAATTTGCTGAAATTTGAAGAGCTTGGCAAAAGTATTCTGTGGTGCTTGCTTCCGTTCTGCTTCTGCCATAAATTGAACCAAATTGCCTTTGGTAATTGGCGCCTGCTGATCCAGAGCAACAACCAGATAGTTATAAGGATTTTTATCCTTGTTATTTTGCGACCGATACGTTTCTTTTACCGGAATAACTGCAAACTTCTCCTGCTCGTTCCGTTGTTCGTACCGCAGCTTATCAAAATCGAGATTGTCCTGGAGAGATTGTATCCGTTCATTTGTCTCCCGGCTGTTTTTTTGCGTGGTCCCGACGGCCTTCTTGCTTTGCAGCCAGGCTATTATCTTTTCCCTTATAATTGTATTGTCGGGCGTTTGCTCGTCAGTTGATTTCGTTGCTTCCTTTTGGCAGGAACTAAAAATCCAGAGCAGAGCGGTAGCATAAATTACCTTAATTCAAAGCGATCCTTTTTTCATAACAGAAAGTTTTGGTTCACACTCAAATTCGGAAAGAATAAATGAAATATGAAGATTTTTTTAAAAGTTTATTTGGCAGGGCAAATAAATACACGATTTAGCCCCGCATTCTAATCTCGCCCTACTTTTACAGCAATGGCTCCCGTTATTGAAGTCCGCTGCTTAACAAAACAATTTAAAGAAGTCAAAGCCGTAAATGATTTGTCTTTTTGCGTTACGCGGGGTGAGGTCTACGGCTTTCTGGGACAAAACGGCGCTGGTAAGTCGACTACCATCCGCATGTTGCTCACGCTGATCCAACCGACCTCGGGACGCATTTCCATACTGGGTAAAGAACTGGCACATCATCGCAAAGAAATATTACAGCAGGTGGGCGCTATCATCGAAAAACCGGATTTGTACAACTACCTCACCGCCCTCGAAAACATCTCCCTTTTGGCCCGCCTCAGCAGTGTCAAACTAACAAAGGCAGAACTGGTAAAACACCTCGACAGAGTAGGGCTGAAAGACCGCGCCGGCAGCAAAGTGAAAACATTTTCGCAGGGCATGAAGCAGCGCCTTGGCATTGCCTGTGCTTTGGTAAACAATCCGCAATTGATTGTACTCGACGAGCCCACCAACGGCCTCGATCCGCAGGGCATTGCCGATGTGCGCAACCTTATACTAAGCCTCAGCCGCGACGAAGGGAAAACGATCTTTATCTCTTCCCACTTGTTAAGCGAAATGGAGATGATTGCCGATTCCATGCTCATTATTGACCGGGGCCGCAAGGTGGCCGAAGGCAAAGTAGATGCATTGCTGCATCCGTCCGAAATGCTGGTGGAACTTGACACTGCCGATAACGCGGCGGCTTTGGTTTTGTTGAACGAAAGCCAATGGCAAAAGGCTCTGCAAGCCACCGACGGCAGCCTTCTTCTGAAAATGGATCGCAACAGCGTTCCGGAACTGAATGCTTTCCTGGTGCAGCACGGCGTGCCGGTTTATTCGCTTCGTGCCCGTCATTCGCTCGAAGATTATTTTTTATCACTCACAACGCCCAATCAGCATGTGGCAGCTTACCCGCATTGAACTGTTTAAGATCTTTAAAAAGCCCCGTACCTACATTGCTTTCGGCGCCATCGGGCTTATTATTGTGCTCATCCAGCTTGCCATGTATGCCGATGGTGAAGAATACGTCGGCTTTATGCTGCAAAACATCAACGCGGCGTTTGATATCGAAGGCAAAAAGCTCAATGGTTATTTCATTTTTTACCTTATTCTGCATACGTTGCTGGTGCATGTCCCGCTGCTTATTTGCCTCGTGGCCGGCGATGCCGTTGCCGGCGAAGCTGCCATGGGTACGCTGCGCCTGCTGGCCACCAAACCGGTAAGCCGAACGGCACTGATGTTAAGCAAATTCTTTGCTGCTGCCATCTACACCCTGCTGCTGCTGGTTTTTATGGCAGTAGTAGGATTAGTGGGCTCCGTAGCCCTGTTTGGCGTCAGCGATCTGATGGTGCAAAAAAGCGAGATGTTCATCCTTCTTGATAAAAACGATGTGCTGTGGCGCTATGCCGCTTCGTGTGGTTTTGCGGCCCTGTCCATGATTACCGTGGCGGCGTTGGCTTTCTTGTTTTCGGTGTTTGCCGACAACTCTATCGGGCCCATCATCAGCGCCATGAGCGTGGTGATCGTTTGCACCATTCTCACCACCATGGACATACCGGTTTTTTATTCGCTCAAGCCTTATCTCTTTACCAATCACATGCTCAACTGGAAAGGCTTTTTCGATCAGCCGGTGGATCTGCGGGAGGTGTTAAAATCGGCGCTCGTGCTTCTTTTCCACATTGTTCTCTTCGTTACTTTGGCGATCGGCATTTTCCGCCGAAAAGACATTTTATCTTAATTCCAAGCCATGAAATACTCCTTGTTTTTAGTAGCGTTTTTTTGTGCCACATCGCTATGGGCGCAAAACGAAGAAACCCTTTTGCAGAAGGTGCGGGCTAAGCTGGAGCGGGTTAGCGACTATCAGGCCGAAGGCCGCATGAAGCTCGATGTTTCCTTTATCAACGCACCGGCATCGAAGGTGACGGTTCTCTATAAAAAGCCCAACCGGTTTAAGGTCAAAAAATCCGGTGGCATTTCTATTCTTCCAAAGGGTGGTGTGAGCGTGAACGTAAATACACTGATCTCCGGCAGCAATTACCAAACGGTTCCGGGCGGCGCTTCTTCGGTAGATGGAAAGCCCACCACCATCGTTAAGCTCATTCCCACCGACGAAAGCAGCGACGTGGTGCTATCGGTTTTGCATATTGATGAAACGGACGCCGTTATCCGCAAAGCCACCGTTACCACCAAAGAAAGCGGCACGTATGAGATTCTGCTCAGTTATGGTTCCTTCACCGCCTGGGGCCTGCCCGATAAGGTGGCGTTCAGCTTCAACACCAAAGATTATAAAATGCCAAAGGGCGTGGTGTTTGAATACGACAAAGGCGGCGAGCGCAAAGTGGACGACAAGGCAAAAACAAAAAAAGGAAAGGTGGAGATTACCTACAGCAGTTACACAATTAACAAGGGATTAGACGATAAGCTCTTTTTGTGACAGTGCCTTCCGCAGCCCTTTTGCCATACGGTTTTGTTTGCAGCGAATACCGCAACCGGAATTTGTTTTGTACGCCGGCATTTTTTGGTAACGGGCGACAGAATCCCAATGGATCGTTCGTTGCGACGCTCCGTTCATCGTTCGGATCGCTGCTGAAAATTTTCTTGCAGAGGCGCGGAGGTAGCGATGCGGCGAAGGCAAAGCGGTTTTCTTTCCTACCGCTTTACATAGACAGGTCCAACCCAGGCCAGCACGCCATCGCTCAGCACTTTTTTGTCATTGCCATCTTTACAACGCTCCGTCAGGGCTTGTTTTCATTTGTTTGTTCACCTGCCCGGGCCTTACGATCTGCACTATTAATGACGGCCCTTCGGGCCTTTGTTTTTAGCGCAGTCTGGTATTTATTTTCGTTTCTCAAATCCGCATTTGCCAGCCCGTAAAGTCACCTGAAAGTTTCGGCCTTACACCCCGTTACCTATGAAAAGCAGCAAGGGGCGAGGTGTATATTTGCCCTTATAACCCTACCGCATGACCATCAACGATAAAGCCCGCTTTTTACGCACCCGATTTATTCCCCTGTTGGAAAGCCTGCCCACCGAAACGCTGGGCGGCTGGGGCAAGATGAGCGTGCAGCAGATGATAGAGCATTTTGCCGACAGCGTGCGGATTGCTTCGGGCAAAATGGCCTATACCGATATCACTACACCACCCGAACAGCTTGAGAAAATGCGCAGCTTTCTGCAAAGCGACAAACCCTTTCGCGAAAACACAAAAAATGCGCTGATGCCCGAAGTGCCGGCGCCGGTGCGGAACCCATCCAAGGCCAATGCGGTGAGGGAACTCGAAGAAGAACTGCATTTTTTCTTTGCCGTTTTTGAAAAGAACAACTTGCAAACCACGCGGAATCCGTTCTTCGGCGATCTCGATTTTGAGCTGAACATTCATTTGCTTTACAAGCATGCCGTACACCACTTAAAGCAGTTTGGCGTGCTGTTGGCCGATGAAAAGATATAGGTTTGTCGCCCTGCTTTTTTTAACGTTTTTTCAGGCACCTTGCCTGCACCGAAACCAATAATTTTTTAAACGATTGCTAAACTATATTTTGAGACAATGACCCAACAAACCAATAGAAACACGGATCCCAATTTCACCACCGGAATAAAGGTGCCCAAACTCGAAAACTACCTTACCGGCCGCTGGATCACCGGCGACGGCGAAGGGCAAATCCTGTACGACGCCGTAACCGGCGAAGCCATGGCCGCGGCATCAACAAAAGGCCTCGATTTTGCAGCGGCCCTGCAGTACGGACGGGCGGTCGGCAACCACAATCTGCGTAAGCTCACCTTTCATGAACGGGGCCGGATGCTGAAGGCGCTGGCCATGCACCTGATGGCGCAAAAAGAAAAATTTTACAGCATCAGCTACCGCACCGGTGCCACAAGAGCCGATAGCTGGATAGATATTGAAGGTGGCATTGGCAACCTGTTTGCCAATGCTTCGCTTCGTCGCAAATTTCCCGACCTTCCTTATTGCACCGATGGCGATCCGATTGGTTTAAGCAAGGGCGGCAGTTTTATGGGGCATCATTTACTGGTGCCAAAAGAAGGCGTGGCGGTGCACATCAACGCCTATAATTTTCCGGTGTGGGGTATGCTGGAAAAATGCGCCGTCAACTGGCTGGCCGGTGTGCCGGCGGTGGTAAAACCTGCCAGCATTTCTTCTTTTCTCACCGAAGCCGTAGTGAAAGAAATCATCGCCTCCGGCATTTTGCCCGAAGGTGCGCTGCAACTGGTCTGCGGCGATGCCGGCGATATGCTGGACCATGTAACCTACCAGGATGTGGTAACGTTCACCGGTTCCAAAACAACCGGCCTGAAACTGAAAGCGCACCGGCAGATACTGGAAGAAAGTGTGCCGTTCAACATGGAAGCCGATTCGCTCAACGCGATTGTGCTGGGTGCTGATGCGGCTCCCGGTTCGCCCGAATGGGATTTGTTTATAAAGGAAATCCGGAAAGAAATGACGGTAAAAGCCGGGCAGAAATGCACCGCAGTGCGTCGCATTTTTGTTCCCGAACCGTTTTTGGAAGAGGCCTATCACGCCATTGGAAAAGCGCTGGCCCAGACCAGCATCGGCAACCCGCTGAACGAGAAAGTGCGCATGGGCGCACTGGCAGGAAAAACGCAGCGTGACCAGGTAAAAGAAAATGTGCAGAAGCTGCTGGCGGCTTCGCAACTCGTTTACGGCTCGCTCGATAGCGTGGAGGTGATTGATGCCGATGCGCAGAAGGGAGCCTTTCTTTCGCCGCTCCTGCTGATGAGCGAAAGGCCGTTTCAAAACGACGTGGTGCACGAAGTGGAAGCCTTTGGGCCGGTGAGCACCATCATGCCGTACAAAGACATGGATGAAGCCATTCAACTGGCAAAAAAAGGCAAGGGTTCGCTGTGCTGTTCGGTGGTGACCAACGACTACAAAGCCGCCACCCAATTTGTGGTGGGCGCTGCCACGCATCATGGCCGCATACTGGTGCTCAACCGCGACAATGCAAAGGAAAGCACCGGCCATGGCTCACCGCTGCCGCTGCTGATACACGGCGGTCCCGGTCGGGCCGGCGGTGGCGAAGAAATGGGCGGCGTGCGGGGCGTGAAGCATTACATGCAGCGGGTAGCCATTCAGGGTTCGCCAACGGCCATCACCGCCATCACGGGGCAATACCAGCCGGGTGCGCAGGGGATCGAAACGGGTGTTCATCCGTTCAGAAAATATTACGATGACCTGCAGGTGGGCGAGCAGATCGTGACGGAAAAACGAGTCATTACTTCCGAAGACATAGATGCCTTTGCCGACCTGAGCGGCGATCATTTTTATGCGCATAAAAAAGACACCGATTTTACGGGCACCATGTTTGAAAAACAGGTGGCCCATGGTTATTTTATTCTGAGTGCAGCGGCCGGTTTGTTTGTGGATGGAAGCGACCTGGGACCCGTGCTACTAAATTATGGGATAGATGAACTGCGGTTCACCAAACCGGTGTATCCTGGCGCCGAATTGACAATTCGATTTACGTGTAAAGAGAAAGTGCCGCAGGATAAAAAAGAAGAGTCCGACATTCCAAGAGGCATTGTAAAATGGCTGGTGGAAATGCTGGACGAAACCGGCGAGATCGCCGGCATTGCTACCATTTTAACGATGGTGGCAAGGAGAGGATGAAATCACGCAGCGCCGTAGAGAGCGCAGAGATTTAGTATCTTGAGGGTATGGGGATAAATCCTATCACCGGTACCGATATTGATGCGTCAATAAGAATTCATGATGAGTTGGGGCCTGGTGTGCTCGAACCTGTTTATGAAGAAATACTGGCTTATCAACTTGTCAAAACCGGGTTGTTCGTGAAACGGCAGGTACCGGTTCTGGTTATTTATGAAGGATTGAAAATGGAAATGGGTTTTCGTGCGGACCTGATCATTGAAAATTGAGTTATTACTGAAATGAAATCAGTGGAGGCATTGACGCCCGTTCATTGCAAGCAACTATTGACTTACCTGCTGCTAACCGGTATCAGTGTTGGATTGCTGATTAACTTTAATGAGGTTTTACTAAAGCACGGATTGAAGCGGATAGTAAACAATAATCACCCTGCGGTCTCTGCGCCTCAGCGTGAGATTAAACCTGAATAATATGGCAAAAGACATCATCAACGGCTACGTTCATTCCGAAACACACAACGGCATTACCACGATTGAGTTTTTTCATCCGCAGAGCAATTCCCTGCCGCGGCGGCTGCTTTCGGCGCTGGCGCACGAAATTCATACAGCCGGAATAGACAAAGACACGAAAGTGATCGTGCTTCGTTCGGGTGGTGAAAAAGCGTTTTGTGCCGGTGCTTCCTTCGATGAGCTGGCGGGGATTGAAGACAAAGAAAAAGGATACGCTTTTTTCAGCGGCTTTGCCGAGGTGATTAACGCCATGCGTAAAATTCAAAAGCTCGTCATTGGCCGCATACATGCCAAATGTGTGGGTGGCGGTGTGGGCCTGGCCGCTGCGGTTGATTATGCCATTGCCGTTGACGGCGCCGAGGTTAAGCTCAGCGAACTCGCCGTTGGCATTGGGCCCTTCGTGGTAGGGCCGGCGGTGCAGCGCAAGATCGGCCTGTCGGCTTTTTCGCAACTGGCCATTGATGCCACCATGTGGCGCAATGCCGACTGGGCCCGCCGAAAGGGATTGTTTGCCGAGTGTCATCCCTCGGTGGAAAGCATGGACGAATCCGTCCGGCGTTTATCCAACCAACTGGCACACTCCAGCCCCGAAGCCATGAGTGAAATGAAAAAAATATTTTGGCAGGGAACCGAAAATTGGGATGATCTGCTGACCAGCCGGGCTGAGATCAGCGGCCGGTTGGTACTGAGCCATTTTACCAAAGAAGCCATTTCGAAATTTAAGGCAAAAGCAACAACGTGAATAGTCAACTGTGAATCGTGAATAGCAGTGAGTTGAACATACCGTCAATAGCAACCGAAGAAGAAAAAATTTGGCAGCTTCTGAAAGAAGTGGCCGACCCGGAAGTTCCCGTGTTATCTATACTTGACCTGGGTATTGTGCGTGATGTAAAGTGCGAAGAAGGAAAGGCCATCATCATCATCACCCCTACCTACTCCGGCTGTCCGGCCATGGATGTTATTTCCATGGACATCCGGCTGAAGCTGATCGAAAAAGGCTATCGAAACATTGTTATCCAACAACAACTTTCTCCTGCCTGGACTACCGACTGGATGACCGAAGAAGGCAAACAAAAACTAAAAGCCTTTGGCATTGCGCCGCCCAATCCAAAGCAGCAATTCTGCTCTTCCGACATGTTCCGCGAAGAGGCCGTTCAATGTCCGCATTGCCAGTCGCACCATACCGAACTGATCAGCCAGTTTTCCTCCACCGCCTGCAAGGCCATGTACCGTTGTCTCCACTGCCGCGAGGCCTTTGATTATTTCAAATGCCACTAAAAAGTTTATGTGTTCACACGTTCACCGGTTCACAAGTTCACCCGTTTGATTCTTTTGAAGGCCCAAACGGTTATAGATTTGATGCTTAAACGGATCATATGTCCTCAATTCTTTTTGAAATAGAAGGTTCGGTTGCTTACATCACCCTTAACCGGCCGGAGAAGTACAATTCTTTTAACCGCGAAATGGCCCTGCTGCTGCAAGAGAAGCTCGATGCCTGCCAAAGTAGCGATGTCCGCGCTGTTTATATCACCGGTGCCGGCAAGGCGTTTTGTGCCGGCCAGGACCTGGAAGAAGTGGTGGACCCATCCGGGCCAAAGATCGAGCACATAGTAGGCGAACATTATAATCCCATCATTACCAAAATAAGGCGATTGGAAAAACCGGTAGTGGCCGCTGTCAACGGCGTAGCCGCCGGTGCCGGTGCCAATATTGCGCTTGCCTGCGATGTGGTGGTAGCTTCGCAAACAGCTTCGTTTATCCAGGCATTTTCAAAAATTGGCCTGATACCCGATAGCGGCGGTACTTTTTTTCTGCCGCGGCTCGTTGGCTGGCAGCGGGCTTCGGCCCTGATGATGATGGGCGATAAAGTCAGCGCCGACGAAGCCGAGCGCATGGGTATGATCTACAAAGTTCTTCCGGCCGAAACATTTACCGGTGAAGCCCGGAAAATAGCCACTACGCTGGCTGGCATGCCCACCAAAGGGTTGGCCTATACCAAGCAACTTCTCGACAATTCGTTTGAGAACAATTACGAAGATCAGCTACACGACGAAGAGATTTTTCAGCAGCGGGCCGGCCGCACCAGTGATTACAAAGAAGGCGTACAGGCATTTCTGGAAAAACGCAAACCAAACTTTACCGGCGAATGACGGAGCAGGAACAAAACAACGACCTTGCCCGCCGGGTGGTGGCGCACATGCTGCAGCACGATGCCTTCAGCCAGTGGCTGGGCATAGAAGTCGTGGAAATAAAAGAAGGATATGCAAAAATCAAAATGACGCTTCGCCCGGAAATGTTGAATGGCTTTGGCATTGTTCATGGCGGCGTGGCCTTTTCGCTGGCCGACAGCGCCTTTGCCTTTGCCTGCAACAACCGCAACAATCTTTCCGTGGCGCTTGATACCTCCATTACGTTTACAAAAGCCACACAACCCGGCGATGTGCTGCTGGCCGAAGCCAGTGAGCTGCACAATGGCCGCAGTACGGGCCTCTACCTTATTACCATCACCAATCAGCGGCAAGAGCAGGTGGCGTTGTTTAAAGGCACCTGCTTTCGCACCGGTAAAACGCTCATTGCGGTATGAAAGAAGCGGTCCTCCACTTCTTTCAGCAGCATCCGGACCTGGCCCTTACTGCCAGCCTGGCCATCAGCATTATCATTGCCGTACTGGGCCTGGTGCCCAGCTTTTTTGTAACGGCCGCCAACCTGCTTTTCTTCGGTTTCTGGCCTGGTATTTTTATTTCATTTGGGGGCGAGGCCCTTGGTGCCCTGGTAGCCTTTTATCTGTACCGGAAAGGATTTAAAAAAGAAGCCTCGCACCGCCTGGAGAACCACCAACGGATAAAACATCTGCTGGAAGCGGAAGGCTGGCCGGCCTTCTGGTTAATCTTTTCGCTGCGCCTGATCCCGTTTGTCCCCTCAGGGCTGGTTACGTTTACTGCCGCCATCGGACGGGTTTCGTTACTCACCTTTTTGTTCTCCAGCTCCCTCGGCAAGCTTCCTGCCTTGTTGTTCGAAGGGTATGCGGTTTACCAGGTCACCGAATTTACCTGGCAAGGAAAGCTTATTCTCACCATCTGCGCCTTTGCGCTGCTCTGGCTCGTTCTGCACCGGATTTACGGAAAGGGGAAGGCATAGACCTGAGGTTGTCAATATCTCATGGGTCCTGCATCGCTTACGCATGCTTACGTTCAATTGGCTGCTGATGAAACCGGATGAAGTTTTCGGCGGTTCCAAACCATTCCAGCACTTCTTTGGTATCTACTACCCAAAGCCGCTTCTCGACGTATTCACGATAGGAAGAAAAAGGCCATTCATCTATCCGGCCCGCAAGGCCGTGATGAACCGGATTTTTGTGAATGTAAAAAACTGTTTGGCAGCCTTGGTGGTCGTCGCCAATCTGTACCCGCCGCATATAATCCATAAACAAACTGCCTTTGCGGTGATAAACCTTATTGAAAGCTTTGGCGTAACTGTTTTGCCAGTTCGAAAATTGTTGCATAAGAAAGGAGGGCAGAATGTTGTTGCTTTCCGCCGCTTTTTTCTTTCTCACCTGATACACTTCTTTCACCGCATCGGCCGGTTTCATGCGTATGAGGAAGTGGTAATGGTTTGGCAACAGGCACCACGCAAGAGTTTGCGCAATTGGCGAAATGTGTTGGTTGTATTTGCTTAGGAAAAAATGAAAATTCTCTTCGGATTTAAATAAATGCTCATTACCGTTAGCTCGGTTCAAAATATGGAACAAACCACCGGGAATAAGTGGAATATGAAAATCACGCATGAGTTAATGTAAGCAAATTCTTGCAAGGCTCAAACCTATGAGGTTTTCAAAACCTCATAGGTTTTACTGCAAATCGGGAGAACCGGCAGGTTTCATAGCTTCGCCTTATGGCTTTTTATCAATTCAACGGCGTCAAACCAGTCGTTCATCCTTCTTCCTTTGTTCACCCGCAGGCTGCTGTTACCGGTCATGTTATTATTGGCAGGGACGTGTACATTGGCCCGGGATGCGCTTTGCGGGGCGACTGGGGAAAAATCGTTATCGCAGATGGCTGCAACGTACAGGAGAACTGCACCCTACACATGTTTCCCGGCGTGACCGTTTGGCTGAAGGAAAGTGCTCACATTGGTCATGGGGCGATCATTCATGGCGCCACCATCGGCCGTAATTGTTTGGTGGGCATGAATGCCGTGATCATGGACGAAGTGGACCTTGGCGATGAATGTATCGTTGGCGCCTTGTGCTTTATCCGCCAGGGCGAAAAAATTCCGCCACGGTCAATGGTTGTAGGTAATCCGGCCCGGATAGTGAAGCAGGTGAGCGATGAAATGATCTCCTGGAAAACCGAAGGCACCCGGTTGTACCAGCAGTTGCCGCAGCAATGCTTTGCCACCCTGGCGCCCTGCGAACCGCTGACAGCGGAAATGCCGCAGACACCGCTGGCGGAAAGCCATTATCAGCCTTTTAAAAAAGATGAAGGGCGGTGATAGCTTGCCGCACGAAATGTTGTAATTTCAAAATCCAAATTCAACTTCAAATCTTCAGATTATGAGAAGACGTTTACCCTTCGCGTCGGTTTTTGCCGGCCTTTTCCTTTTTGCCACCGAAAATGCCCTTGCGCAGAACGATCGTTTTGCCTACGCTATCACGGACCTTACCAGGGACGGTATTGGCTGGAATGCCTTGCGCAAGCTTGACCTGCAAACGGGCCAATACAGCGATGTGCTCATCAACGGCACCGATGCCACCCGCGTTGCCTTCGACGCAGTATCGAAAAAGCAGCTTGCCCAACACCCCGACCAAAAATGGGGCACCTTGTTGCAGTCGCCATTTGCCACCGGCGTGGCCGCCGCGGCCTACGACCGCAAGCACAACCGGCTGTACTATACGCCGATGTTTGTTGACCAGCTCCGCTACATAGACCTGAAAACCATGCAGGTTTTTCATGTCACCGGCGGACAGTTCAGCGGCACCGGCGACATGCACAACGACGAAGCCAAAATTATTACCCGCATGGTGATTGCTCCCGATGGCAACGGTTACGCCATCAACAACGACGGCACCACCTTTGTGCGCTTCTCTACCGGCAAAAAGCCCGCTGTGGAAAAGCTGGGATCGTTGGTGGATGCACCCGCCAACAACGGCATCTCCATTCATAACCGCTGCACGTCGTTTGGCGGCGATATGATCTGCGACAACGAAGGAAACCTCTTTATCCTCACAGCCCGCAACCATGTGTTCAAGGTCAATCCGCAAAACAAAGTGGCCACGCATGTTGCTGCCATTCAGAACCTGCCGGCTAACTTTACCGTTAATGGCGCCGTTGTTGACGGCGACGGTAACCTGCTGGTGAGCAGTGCGGTGGATGCCTCAGGCTATTTTGTGGTGAATCCGAAAAACTGGAAAGCGGCGGCCTACAACGGGCTTACCGCTGTGTTTCGCAGCTCCGATCTGGCCAACAGCAATTTCCTCGACACCAAACCGCGGAACGATAACAACGTCATTAGCGCACCGCAGGAGCGTCTTGCAAAACTCATCTCCATTTATCCCAACCCGGTTACCAATAACCGCATTCAGGTTCAGTTCAACAAAGTGCCGCTAGGCGATTACACCATGGAACTGACGGACGTACTGGGCCGCAGTGTGGTGGTGCGCAAGTTCAGCGTTGTCAACCGCGGCCAGTTGCAGGAGCTTACACTAAATCAAAACAGCGCCAAGGGTGTTTATATGGTGAAGGTGTACGATGCCGCCAACCAGTCGGTGTTTACAGAGAAGGTGATGGTGCAGTAAGTAGCCCCGGCCGCCTCCCCAAACCCCCCCAAAGGAGGAGCTTGGCCAACACTCAGCCCTCCATTTGCGACGATAATAGTAAAGCCTTCATCAGTTTTTGATGGAGGCTTTCGTTTTTTTGTCATCAGCGACAGAATAACGATTAGACTTCCGTTGCGCTCCGTTGCCGCTTCGCTACGTTTGATAGTTCTGTTCCGCTGAGACAACCCACCACCGTGTAGGCTGATACAATCCTGTTGACGATCGCCTTCCGCCAAAGCAGGGGGCAGCCTGATAGTTGCAGCCACGTAAAGGAACCTGATCGGGTTTGCTGCATTAAATAGCACGCCCCTTCAGGGCTTACCTCCTCACACTTTCCAACTCTACCCAGTCCTTGCAGGCCGGGCTTGTTATGACGGCCCTTCAGGCCTTTTTCTCACCCATCATCGCCTTCCCACTTCATAACAATGACATCCAAAGTTTTCAGGCTCCAGCTGCCCTCTCCAACTTGTTGGACAGGGGCTGGGGGTGAGGTGTATATTTGCCCCCATGACCCCCTCACCATCGTTCTGGCAAGCCGCCTGGCAGCGCCTGAAAAAAAATAAAGGCGCCGCAGCCGGACTGGTGATGATTTTGTTTGCCGTGCTCATAGCTCTTTTTGGCTATTTTATTTCCCCCGATTCATCGCCGTTTGCCAATCGCATTATCCTGGAGATCGGCGGCGAAAAGCCAGGTTACACAAGGGCGTTTTTGCTGGTAAAAAAAGCCGCACAAGAAAACACAGGCCTCATCTCTCAACTGGTTTACGGCAAGCCCGACGATTATGATTACGTGCCGGTTGTTTCGTGGCAGCCAGCAGCCGACAGCATTATAGCACAGCGTTATATTGACGAAGGAGTAACTGAGCGGATTGCCTTTGGAAAAAACGAGCTGGCCGCAACGCCGGTCATCACCAAAAAGTATTACCTCGGCACAGACAAATACGGCCGCGATATTTTAAGCCGCCTGATTATTGGTACACGGGTAAGCCTGAGCGTTGGGCTCATTACGGTGATCATTTCCCTTTCGGTGGGTATTTTTTTGGGAGCACTGGCCGGCTATTTCCGCGGCAAAACCGACGAACTGGTGATGTGGTTCATCAACGTGATCTGGAGCATTCCCACACTCTTGCTGGTGTTTGCCATTACCTTGCTGCTGGGCAAAGGATTCTGGCAGGTGTTTGTGGCCGTTGGACTGACCATGTGGGTAAACGTAGCCCGGTTGGTCCGGGGTCAGGTGATGGCCACCAAGGAGCTGCAATATGTAGAAGCGGCCAAAGCCCTTGGCTACTCTAACTACCGCACGATCGTCCGGCATATTCTGCCCAATATTTTAGGGCCTATCCTGGTTATTGCAGCTTCCAATTTTGCTTCGGCCATTGTGATAGAAGCAGGCCTTAGCTTTCTGGGGGTGGGTGTGCAGCCCCCACAGCCAAGCTGGGGATTAATGATCAAGGAGAACTATAATTTTATTATCACCCAAAACCCGGCACTGGCGCTGGCACCGGGCTTTGCCATCATGCTGCTGGTGCTTTCCTTTAACCTGTTGGGCAACGGCCTGCGTGATGCGTTGAATGTGCGGGGCAAACTGTAAGCGGTTTGGCGTTTGATGTTTCGGGTTCTCTTAAGGTTTGTTCCCCAACTGCTATCAAGCTGTATGGGTCGTCCACTGAAGGGTGCAGCGCTATTTGTGGTATTCTTTTCGGGTGGTGGGTTTCATCCGGAGGCGCCGTCCAATCATCGCTGTTCGACTCCTAACGGGGTCGGGGCCCTTTCTACATCCCCTTTGCTACAGCTATTCAATGCCAACGGCGTCGGCTGAAACAACGAGCGCACCTTGATGGCGGTTTGGTTTTCTACCATTTTGTCTAATTCGGTTCGGTATCAAAACCGTTCTGTGTTACCTGTTGTCATTTGACAAAGCGGGCCAGACAACGGTTTCCACTGTCATCCATCATCTGTCATCTGTCATCTGTCATTCGCCTAACCCTCCTCCTTTTGTGAAAACAGGATTCTTTCTTCGTTGCCTTTTTTCGTCTTTGCATCGGCAATGAGTAAAAAAGCCAGGCAGAGATAAAAAACAGGGCCCACCTTATCGGTTTCAATCAGGTCGCTTAAAAAGTTCAGGGTGCATTGCATGGCCAGAATAGCCGCTATTGCTGCTGCCGTTGTTTTCCAGAAGGCGCTTGCCGTACGGTGATAGATGGTTTGTGCAGACCAAAGCATGGCGCCCAGCAGCAGCAGAAAAAGGCTAAGGCCCGGAATGCCCTGTTCGATCAGCAGCAATAAAAAATAGTTATGCACCGTTGACTGTTCCCTGTTTTGGCTTACCCAGGTGCGGAAGGCCGGTACCGTATAAGACCGGTAATGCCGGTTAAAGGTTGTTGGGCCGAAACCGGTCAGTGGCCTTTCGGTGCTCATGCGGATGCCCGCCACCCACCGGTAAAAACGTTCGGCGGTGGATACATCATTTCCTTTGTAGGTGGCCACTAAATGCTCGGCAAAGTTTTCGTGAAAGATGGTGCTATCATGTTTGGGAGCAAACTGCAGGTAGCGTTCGTTTTGCACTAGCCAGAAAGTGCTGCCTACCGTAGCGAGAATAAAAAATAAATACCCCTTCACCAGCCACCGCCTCTTCAATAGCAGAAAAGCTACCAAACCGGCGGCAAGTGCCAGCCAGGCACCACGGGCAAAAGAAAAATAAAGGGCCGCCAGCGTAATGACTACCGATAACACCAGCAGCCTGCGAACGGCCAGCCGTTTTTCCAACCGGTAAATAGCCACCTGTATCGGCACCATAAAAACCAGCAGGGCTGAATAGTTTACATGGTTGCGGAAAAACGGCGACAGGGCTTCGTTGACATCGGCGAAAGTAAAATGCAGCAGTGCATGTTTATAAAGACTGACACAGGTCACGGCAAACATGGAGAGAAAAAGCACCACCGCAGATCGCCTGATCAGCCTTTCATTGGCCGCCAGCAACAGCGGCGCTCCAACGAACGCCAACAGATACCAGCCACGGGCCAGGAAAAATTTCAGCGAAAGCAAGACTTCGGCAGAGGCCAGCACCGGCACAACCGACCAGGCTACCGTTAGCATCAACAGCCACAACAGCAGCGGTAGGTCCGGTGTTTTATTGCGTTGCCGCACCAGCAGCAGGGCAATGGTGACGTAGGCCATCAACACCATCAGTGGCTCGTCGGGCACATCGGTGCCCAGGCTGTCGCTGACCGCCCATTCCACCGACCAGGGAATAGAAAACAGCAGGCCGTAAAACAGCCAGGTCGGGTACCGTACCAACAAGAGCAAAAGCACCACTATCAAGGGCAGGAAAAAAAGCGCCAGGGCCGAAAAAACAACACCTCCGGCCACCGCCAGCGCAAACAACAGGCTTCCGGCAATGTAGGCAGTTTTATGGGCATTTACTGTCACGCGGCGGGCTTGCGGCTTTCAACAAAAATGGCCAGCAAGGCTGAAAACAGGAGGGCGGCCACGGCTGCCAGCAACACCGTTTGCGTCACATTGGGTTTGCCGGGAAAAGGCGATGGCCTTGCCGGCTCTACCGTTATTAAAACCTTCGGGGCTGTTTTCAGCGCCAGCTCATATTCGGCAATCATACCGGCGTATTGCACCAGTTGCGAAGCCAACTGCGACGATGGCGGCGCCCCTGCCATTTCAGGGAAAGATTGCGCAAGGGTATCGCCTGGCTGCAGCCCCTGCGGAGTGGCCGGGGCAGCTTTGTAGGCCTGCAGCCATTGTTGCTTTTGCGCATACGCCTCTTTCAGCCGTTGCAGCACCATCCGGTTATTTTCCGATTGTACCTGCTGGTGTATCTCGTTCAGTTTATACAAGGCGGCATTGGCCAGCGCCGCGGCCATGCCGTTGTTCTTATCCCACACTTTTATACGCAGCTCGCCATAACCGGTACGGCTGATCTCGGTGGCCCCTTTCAACTGCAGGGCCGCCTTGTAGCGGCTCAATGTATCGTTTGCGCTAAGGCCATAATGCCTGGCAAGATGAAAGCTGTCGGCAAGGGCAAGATAGATAGTGTCCAATTTGGCCGTTCCTTCCACCTTGTCCAGTTCATCGGGCGAACCGAGGGCGGCATAAAGACCTTCGATGCTTTGATTGAACACACGGGCCCGGTCGGAAAGGGCGGGGTTGGCCGCCAGCGCTGTGGCAACACCGGCATATTTTTTCGGCAGCAATAAACATAGCAAAAACGCAAGTGCGGCAGCCGCCACCGAAAAAAGAACAAGGGCCTTCCAGCGACGGGCAATCACGGTAACAAGATCGGGCATGGGGCTTATTTAGACAGGGACAAAAATACCTTGCGAATGGCGTTTCGCTGCCAGGCGGCGGCAGCCATTGCGATGAGGGCAATGCTACTGAAAATAATCCATACATTTTGGGTGAGCTTTTGTCCCAGCCAAAAGCAAAAACCACAAAGGAGAGCAACAGCCGGGTATAGCAAGGCGGCCTTTACGGCGGGCGAGATGGCTAGCCGCCTGGTGACGGTAGCCCAGAGCAAAAAGCCGCAAAAATATTGCGACACCAGGGCGGCCAGGCAGCAGCCTATGGCTCCGTACTTGGGTATCAGTAAAAGATTAAGCCCCAGATTAAGAATAACCGCCACCAGCAGCACCCGGATAAAAGGCCTGAACCGGGCCGTAGCCGTGAGCGCCGACCCATACACGTGAATAAGGTAACAACCCGGCAGCGAAAGCAGGCAAAGCTGCATCACCCGGCTGCTATAGGCATCGCCGGCACCGTACAGCATCTGCGCCAGCCAGGGCGAGAACACCATCACAAATGCCACCACGCCGGCTGCCAGCAACAACAAGCCATGGCGGGCCACGAAAATCATGCGCTGCAGCACCAGTTGGTGATGTTGGTGGCGGGCCAGGAAAGGCACCAGGAAGGAGGCGGTGAGGTAGCCCGCTACATTGCCGGCATCCAGCAGGCGGTACGACATGGCGTAGATGCCGGCCTGTGTTGCGCCATCCGGATGCAATCGTTCGAGCAGGAAAGCATCGAGGCGGTTGTGTGCCGACATCAGCAGAAAAATGGTCACAAACGGGGCTGTCCAGGCGGCCAGCGTTTTTAGTCCTGCCCGTTGGCCCTTTGCCAAGCTTTTTTTCCGCACCAGCAAAAGGAGCAGGCTGGCGACGGCCACCGATCCCGAAACTGTTTGCAGTTGCAAAAAGAGTTCGATGGTCATGGGTCGGAAAAGGCCATACAACGGCCCGGCGCAAAGGATAATTAAAAGCGTTTTGTCGAGCACGGAAAACAAGGCATCGGCACGGAACTGCTGGCGGGCTGCCAGCAGGCCCCGCAGAAAAAGAAAGAAGGAGGTAAGGCTGTGAACAGCAATGACAAAACACAGGATCTGCCATTGCGCCACGCCGGTGAGCAGGGCTACGGACCCGCAGGCAAACGCATACAACAGCACCATAGCCAGCTTTAGCCAAAGGAGTTGGCGCACATTCAGCGCCTGGCCAGCGGCCAGCTTTTGCGTAAGCATATTGGTAAGGCCGGCATCGGCAATAAACAGCAGTACATAACAGAGATTGTGCAGAGCAAAATAGGTCCCGTACACCTCGTGGCCCACCACGTTCTGCACCTGCCGGTCAATGGCAAAAATCCATATCGGCTTTATCAGCAGGTTAAGCACCAGCAGCCACGAAAGCCCTTTCATAAATTGGCTGGCACCCATATCAGGCCGGCGTGATGGTAACACTGCGGTGGAGGCTTTCTTCCAGCGAAAGGATGGTTTCGGTGCGTTCAATGCCTTTGATCTTTTGCAGCTCGTCGTGCAGCACAAAACGGAGCTGGTCAATGTCTTTGCACACCACCTCCACAAAAATGCTGTAGTTGCCGGTGGTGTAGTTCATGCGTACAATCTCGGGGATCTTCAGCAGGTCCTCGGCCACTGTATCGTACAGCGAACTTTTTTCGAGGTAGATGCCGATAAAGGCGATGACCCCGTAGCCGAGTTTTTTCAGGTTTACCTGGTAGCGGATGCCACCGATAACGCCGGCCTCCTGCAGTTTTTTGATACGCACATGAATAGTGCCGGCCGAAACAAAAAGTTTTTTGCCTATTTCGGCATACGACAGGCTGCCATCGTGCATCAGTTGCTGAATGATGGCGAGGTCTAATTTGTCAAAATTCAATTCGGACGCCATGAGGGATAAGTGTTTTTACGTTTTTTCAATTCACAGGCAATTTATTGAATGAAATCGAAATTTTTGCCGAGGCATTTGAAAACTGTGTAAGCGTCTGTATGTTTGTCCTGTCAAGATCATTGAAACGGATGGGAGGGGTAAAGGCGAGGGGCGTACGCCGCTTACTATTGACCACTGACCATTCACTTATACTGTGGGGTGATGAAATTTTTGGCAGACATGCCCTCTTGTCTCGGGGGTGAGGATAACAGGATAAACCACGTGTAGAGCCGACGTTACTTTTGGTAAGGCCGACCAGGGTTGACCACTAATGTTTTGCACGTGCGCTAACTGCCTCGTGGAGGTTCGAACCCTCCCCCTACAGCTCTTCTTCTCATGTGTTTATTTGCCTGCAACTGATTGCTTTCAATGTATTGCGGGCTTTTTTTTACCCCTCACTGTCCACAGAAGTAGTCAGAAATAAAATGGTTCAATCTGGCCCTTGTTGCCGGCTTTTCACCGGTGGAAGGCTTCCCTGCAACACACGAAACCTACACCCGAACATAACACTGCGCAGTCTTTTCCCGGTTAAAACGCTTGCGAGAGCAAAACAGCAGTTGAGCCGACTCTTTACCCATCAGCCGAAGCAGTTATAAATGGGAGAGACCAGGCCGGCTATGACGCTGTCGTTGGTGGACTTTGAATAAAGGCTAGGCCTCAACACACAACAACGGCAGGCGGTGCAATGAAAAGCCCGGCGAAGCCAAAAAAACCAGCATTACCGCAAAGCCAGTTTTGATCATGACAGATATTCTATGCTTCACGTAAGTACGGATTGAAAAGGTAAATGCGTTTGGAAAACGCCTGCATGAATTCGTTTCTGCCAATACCAAAATCAACTTGTTCAGCACCTGGTTATCCGCACTGATCCCGATACACTGCTTCATGTGCTCAGGTTTATGGAATAGCAGTACCGAAGAATTATTTGCTGGATAATACGGCAACGTCCATTGCCTTTACTGTAATGGTTGACAGAACGGACTTACCTGTCAGCGCATTTATAAACTTTCCTGCCTTTAAGGCGGTATGTGTAAAAGACGAAGGGGAGCTGTTTCGGTTAACGATCACAATGACTTCTTCGTTGCCAAGCTTGCGACGAAACGCATACAGCTTTCTTTCATCATCAGTTACCAGTGTGGTGTAGTTTCCTAATCGAAGGGGCTTTAGCCGTTGACGCAAGCCAATAAACTTCCTGTACCAGTTAAATAAGTCCTGGTCAAACTTCACCTCATCCGGATCATGTTCCGTTTGGTCAGCATTGAAAGTTTCTGCACTATATTTTTTGCCGTGCCACACCATTGGCTTGCGGCAGTCGGGATCATTTGCTCCCCACATTCCTGCTTCATCGCCATAAAAAAACATGGGTGAGCCAACGTACAGCATCTGAAAGGCCACGATCAGTTTTTGCTTTTGTCGCTGAGCCGGCGTGGGTTTGCGTGCATTGTATTTTGGGTTATTGCTCTTCTGGCTCCAGTTAAAATACTTTCCCCAGTTACCAAATCGTACACCATCGGGGTTGGCCACGGCGCTGGCAAGGCGTGTTGCGTCGTGACTGTTCATCAGGTTTTGCATGTTCAGGGCAACACCTTCGCCAAAGGCTTCACGCAATTCTTTCAACCTCATATCGAACTGACTCACGGTTATTGCAGTTGTATCCTGCACAAAAAAATCATGCAGGATAAAGGCAAAATTGTAATTCATCGTGGCATCAAACTCATCACCGCTCAAATAAGGTTTGGTCTTTTCAATGGGATCCACCAGCTCGGCAGTTAAATAAGCGGCCGGATTGATGCTTCGAACCCATTTGCGCCAGTCTTTCCAAAAGGCATGGGCCACATCGTAAGCCACATCCAGCCGCCAGCCGTCTATGCCATTGCCGACTCCTTTGTTCATCGGGTTCATCCAGCGTTTAGTAGCGTCAAAAATGTACTGCCTGGGACCCGCCACAATGCCGTTACTGTCTTCCTTTAGTTCAGGCAGGGTAGAAACGCCAAACCAACCTTTGTATTTGAACGGTGTTCCCTTTGCACTGTCCCGCCAACTGATCACCGAAAACCAGTCCCTGTAAGGCGAAGCCTGCTGATTTTTTACCACATCCTGAAAAGCGAAATTCTTTATGCCCAAATGGTTAAAAACCCCGTCGAAAATGATATACATTTTCCTTTTATGTACTTCTTTAATGAGTTGCAGGGCAAGCAGGTCTGCCTTTGTCCATACCCACGACGAAGCGTTCAATGGATCTTCCTTTGCTATCATCCTCTTGTCCCCTTCGGGATCGGGGCCAAACGTTGGGTCAACATGATGATACGTTAGTGCATCGTATTTATGCGAAGATGGCGACCAGAAAATGGGAGTCAGGTAAATGGCCGTTACGCCAAGCGATTTGATATAATCCAACTTGTTGATGATGCCCTGAAGGTCGCCACCATACCTACGGCGCTGAACGTTATAATAAAAGCCTTTTCTATTGGTCCGCTCGTAGGGCTGTAATTGGTACCAATCGCTTGTCCAGGAATGAATGCGGAAAGCGGATGTGTCGTCGAAAGGGTAAGCGCCGTTTTGGTCGGCCACTCCGGGATCGTTCGAAGGGTCGCCGTTAAAAAATCGCTCCGGAAAAATCTGATACCAGACAACGCCTTTGCTCCAATGCGGCGTAAAGTCATTTTGTGCGTTCCCTGTAAATGAAGGGAGCAGCGAGATGGATACTAACAGAAAAGTTATCAGTCGTTGTTTCGTCATCACCCTTTAAATGTAAGCCACGCTTACGAACAACGAACAAGGCTTTGCACAGGTGAAAAATCAGCCATCCGCCTCCCGCATTCCGCTGCCCGGTTTTGTTCGATTGGTGAAAAATCTATTTGTTACCGGCCCTTATTAGTGGCGGCAAAACGGGGGCTGATGCCGGCGCATGGCTGCGGTACATTCCGTTGCCCCGCCTTCCGGCAGCAAAACCTCGGTGGTACGCCGGTTTGATAATGATTTCGGTAGCCGGCAGGCCGCAAGGTGGTTTGGAGTCATCTATTCGCTGAGTGCGCCGTATAAGTGTCATAGTAAAAAATGTCACCGGTCTTTATTGAGTTTGTGTCCATAGTGTGTTGAACCAATTGCAGCTTACGTCAGTTTGTCTAAAAACTAAAATAAAGGGGCTGAGAGTTTAATAAATGAACGCAAACTCCATCATGTATGCGAATACGTTTCCAATTTTTGGTCGTTTTTAGACAGTCTGACGTTGAAGCGCTTTGTGAAGGTGGGGTATTTGGAAAACTTCAGCTTCACTTTTG
>CBDUBQ010000055.1:0-30433 GCA_965365435.1 uncultured Flavisolibacter sp. | reverse complement strand
ATGCTGGCTGGTAAGGTAGCCGTTGTGGGTGGTTATGGCGATGTGGGTAAAGGTTCTGCCGCATCCTTAGCGGGTGCCGGCTGCCGTGTGATCGTAACCGAAATTGACCCGATCTGTGCCCTGCAGGCCGCTATGGACGGTTTTGAGGTTAAGAAGATGATTGATGCCGTAAAAGAAGCAGACATCGTTGTTACTGCTTCGGGCTGCCGCGACCTGATCACGGGCGATCATTTTAAGCTGATGAAAGACAAAGCCATTGTTTGTAACATCGGCCACTTTGATATTGAGATTGACGTAGCCTGGCTGAACGACAACTATGGCGACACCAAAGACACCGTGAAGCCGCAGGTGGACATTTACAATGTGGACGGCAAGGACATCATCCTGCTGGCCGAAGGCCGCCTGGTGAACCTGGGTTGCGCTACCGGTCACCCATCATTTGTCATGTCTAATTCTTTCTCCAACCAAACGCTGGCGCAGATTGAGCTGTGGGTGAACGGCGACCAGTATGAGAACAAAGTATACGTTCTGCCGAAGCACCTCGATGAAAAAGTGGCCCGCCTGCACCTGTCCAAAATTGGTGTGGAACTGGATGAACTGACACCTGCGCAAGCCGAGTACCTCGGTATCAGCAAGGAAGGTCCGTTTAAGCCGGAAGCGTATCGTTACTAATGTGTAGATGTGTTTTTGAATAAATAAGAGCCCCGCGACGAGCGGGGCTTTTTGTTGCGGAATGAATCGTTTAATTGGACAACCAAACACGTTGCACTCAAAACCGACATTACATCGGCCGCCCTAACGCAGAAATTGGCTAATTTTATTGCGTCAAAAACCTCGCGATGAACTCTATGGACATAAAAAAAGAAATTATTCAGAAGGTAGAGAAGTTGAGCGATGAGCAACTTATTCAAGTAAATAATTTTGTCGATAACATAAATGAGGCAAGCCCTAAGGAGTATGACCTTCTGGCCCATATTGACACTATTATGCTCGAAAGAAGTGAGGTGTTGAAAAAGCTGGCTGAATGATATCGAAAAGGCAGGTTTTACAAATCCATTCCATAGCCATCAAAAACTATGGCGGAGCAGATGGCGTTCGCGACGAAAATGGCTTGGCATCTGCCTTAGCACGACCCTTTCAAACTTTCGATCGAAACGAACTTTATCCCTCAGTTTTTGAAAAGGCTGCCGCCGTTGGTGAAAGCATTATTGCCAATCATCCCTTTGTTGATGGTAACAAACGAACCGGGTACTTGCTGATGGAAGCTATGTTGAGAAATGAGGGCATTTCTATCAACGCGACGGACGAAGGTCTGTACAGTTTCGTCATCAACATTTCAACCGGTGCTTTTTCGTTTGATGAAATTGTGGTTTGGCTAAAGGAAAACACAAATGACGCAGGTTGAAGGAGTGTCGTCGCCCGTCACCCAAGCTTTGTCATGTCTAACTCTTTCTCCAACCAAACGCTGGCGCAGATTGAGCTGTGGGTGAACGGCAATAACTACGAGAACAAAGTGTATGTGCTGCCGAAGCACCTGGATGAAAAAGTGGCCCGCCTGCACCTGTCCAAAATTGGTGTGGAGCTGGATGAACTGACACCTGCGCAAGCCGAGTACCTCGGTATCAGCAAGGAAGGTCCGTTTAAGCCGGAAGCGTATCGTTACTAATGTGTAGATGTGTTTTTGAATAAATAAGAGCCCTGCGACGAGCGGGGCTTTCTAATGTACTAAGCCCGACATGTCGTGCATTGGATAAATCTTTCAAGGCATTTTCCGGGCGAATGCGCTGAATGTTTCAGCATTTAAAATTTGGTGGATTCTGTATTTCTGTTGAACAGATGATCGTAAGCTTCAGAAATAGAGTAAGCTAATGCCATCAAGCTGCCGCTCCTTCACCCGTTCGCATAAGTACGCCGACTTACCAAAAGGCACACCTCTCACAAAAAGAATGTTGACTTCGGCAGTGGTTAGGCGTTTTTGCTCGTTCGAAAAAAGATGATGAATGACGATAGCGCCATTTTGCGTGTAGGAGATCACACTATCCGATAACCATACCGGTGCAATATCACGAACCTCGTTGTTCGTCAGCCTTATTTCGGTGTTCTCACCCAAACGTAGCCAATAGATTTCCGGGTTCTTTTCGCCATCCAGCCATTTGGTGTATAGCAGGCTTTTGCCGTTTGGCGACAGCGAACCGTAGGTGTCTTCTTCCCTGTTGTCTGTCAGGCGTTTTACCCGGCCATCGTGCAAGCGGATGGCGCTGATCTCCTGCAAGGAATCGTAACGGTTGCAATTAAAGACGATCAGGCTGTCGGCCACCGCCCAGGTGGGATGCGACTCCGAAAAACCCGGCGTATTGGAAAGGTTTGTTTGTTGTGCTGTTGATAAATCCATTCGCCAAACATCCCGCGAGCCGTTCACCTCTTTGGTAAAGGCCACCCATTGCCCATTGGCCGATACGCTGGGATGAATGTGGTTGGCGCTATCGAAAGTGAGCTGCCGAACCGACCGGTCGGTGTTTACCCGGTACAGTTGTATGAATTCGCCTGTTTTTTGCTGCGCCACAAAACAATCATGCTGTTTGCTGTAAGACGGATAAGCAAAAGCCCCATCGGCTACGTTCTTCACTTCCGCCACCCGGGCATTGGCCTGCGAGTGGGCCGGAGACACCAAACCTGAAAAAAAAACAGCGAATAACGCAGCGATCTGTCGCATAAAAAAGACTTGCCCTGCGAAGTAAAAGACAATTTCAATCTCACTACAAAGAAGTGATGGCCTGCGGTGATGGAGGATCAATGGTAGCAAAACTATATTACCACACTTTTCAACGGCGATCGCTCCGCTGGTTTATCGTTCGGTACACCACCATAATGTTAATAAAGCCACCAGGCCCAAAGGCTTTCTTTGCCATTACCGGCGAGGCGACCCTGCGAAGGACCTGTTGCAATACTGGCTTCGATCCTTGCCTTACTTTCGTTTACCGAAACACCACCCTGCATGCGGATACCATTCTTCTTGCTGTTATTTTATTTGCCCCGTTTTGCAGCGGCGCAATTCAGCGACAGCGTGACACAATTTACCCGGCTTGCGCTGTCGGGAAATATTAATCGCACCAATGTAGCCACCAACTACCTCCTGAACAACGACGCCCGGTACAGCCTGAGAAAACCCCGCACGGTGTTAAACGCCGGGGCCACCTGGATTTATGGGAAACAGGGGGCCTTGCTCACTAACAACGACTTTACAACCACCGCCGACTTTAATCTTTACAACACGAAAGGGAATTTTTATTACTGGGGACTGGCCCACTACACCACCAGCCTTTCGCTGCGCATCAACCGGCAGCTGCAATCGGGTTTGGGTGTTGCCTATAATGTGGTAAACAATGAAAAAGCCTGGCTGAACCTGAGCGACGGTCTGGTGTTTGAAACCAGCAACATTGTGCGGCGTAACATCGGTGATGAAAATTATGAAACCGTGCGGAACTCTTTCCGCCTGGCTTACCGTTTTGTTATCGGCCAATTCATTACACTCAACGGAACCAATTTTCTGCAAAACTCGCTCAACAATACCGGCGACTACATAATCCGCAGCCAGAACGCAGCGTCTGTCAAGTTGAACAAATGGCTAAGTTTTACAACATCCGTCAGCTATAACCAATTCCGCCGCACCGGAACCGAAAACCTTCTTTTTACCTATGGACTGGCAGCAGAAACCTATTTCTGATGCGTAAAGCGTCAGTCGGCGGACGCATGTTGCTGCCAACAAAATCGGTTGCCCTCTCCGGCAACCCGACATCACAACGATCTTCCAAAAAAATCGCTGGCCTCCGGTTAAGAAGGCCAGCGTTTCCGGCAATATCCGCATCAAGCTGTAGTAAAGTTAGCGGTCTCAGCTTTTAGAACGACGTGAAATCGAACCGCTGGCCGCCAACGGAAGCCTCATACATCAATCCCTTCTTTTCCTGCGTGAACACCATCACACCGTCGCGATACTTCACATTCGCCGATGCACCTTTTGTGGCCGCTACTGCCGAAGCCTGGGCGGCAAATTCAAAATTGTCTTGCTTAAACCTGTCCAGTGCTGCAGCACTTTCAAAAAAGATGACTTCGCGGTAGGTTTGCCCGCCAAACTGAAAACCAATGCTCACCTGCTTCAGTTTTGCGTTCCCCACGGGTGTGCCTTTTTCATACACGATGCCATTACCGGCCGCGCCGCCAATACCGATAGCGCCTTTGCCCACATTGGGAAAAATAACATAGCCATGTGAATTGTCGAATAAGTGCTTCATCAGGCTGTCGCTTTTTACAAATTCAGACTTTGCCAGCTCGCTGTCTTGCATCAACTCGCGGTCTTTTTCATTTTGAGAAAAACCTTGAAAAGAAAGCAGCAATGCAAAAAGGAAAAAAGAGATTCTAGACAGCCGCAAGGTGTTTTTCGTTTTCATAATTGTCATTTTGAACAAATCCGTTATAAATATTTTTTGGTCGAAATCTTTTTTACAAAGATTCTGCCAGCAAGTGCCAACGGGTTCAGAAGGTTTCCGATTGCAAATTTTGCAGACGTGGCTAAAGGCTCGCCCTTTTGGCGCACCAACGGCTGCGTTAGTGGTGACTTCACGATCTGAAAGAAAAAGGCCTGCCGCATTTTGCCCTTTTATCGCCGCAGGCACACAGCCTGTCGTGTGGTCAAACTGCCGAATTTTGTAGGGCCATCAACAAAGACCATTGATTCGCACTAGAGAAAAAAATTTGATCACTCCAAAAGAACGTTTATGCCAAACAACAGCGTTTCCTTGCACCGGGTACTGAAAGCCACTCCCGAAAAAATATATCGTGCGTTCACTCAGCCGGCTGCCATTGCAGCCTGGCTGCCGCCCTATGGCTTTCTTTGTACCGTTCACGAAATGGACGTGAGAGTAAATGGGCGGTTCCGCATGTCCTTCACCAATTTCTCCACGGGCAATGGGCATTCGTTTGGCGGACGATACCTAGAGTTGAGAGCAAATGAATTTTTGCGCTACACCGATCAATTTGACGATCCAAACCTCCCGGGCGAAATGACAACCACGGTTTGGCTGCAAAACGTTTCGGCAGGTACCGAAATCAAAATTCTGCAGGAAGGAATACCCACCGCCATACCGGCCGAAATGTGCTACCTGGGCTGGCAGGAGTCGCTTGAGAAGCTGGCAAAGCTGGTAGAGCCAGAGATTCCCGATGCCTGATAGAACCCGTAGATAAAGGCCCGAAAGGGCCTTTTTATTTACACCAAAATTGAATTTTTCATTGTGCGATAAACTTTTCCGGAACTGGCATTAACGTTGTGCAGCTATGGGAAAGTGTTACCATGATGAACGATAGAAATGATCAAACACAGCAGCAGGGCAGCGGAAGCGCCGAACAGCAGGGTATAGACCGCCAGGCTCAGTTTAATGAATTGTCCGAATTGTCGCTGGAAGAACGAATGGCCGTTGCCGACAAAATTGGCTTGCCGGTGCAAGATGTAACCGATGCGTTTGTTACTGGCACCATGAGCGGCCGCGACGATGCGGCCGGTGCCCCGAACGATGGAATGGAAGACGAAAGCACAGGGCGGGAAACGGAAAGGTAGGTAGCCGCTTCGGCTTGCCGAAGTGTAGTACAAAGCGGGTTTGCAATCGGGCTGATAACCGGCCGCAAACCCGCCTTTTTTTGGCGTAAACGCACCACCGGAAGATCAGGGCTGTTGAATATTTTTGTCCTATCCATTCATTCTTAAATCAACAGCCATGATTGCAACAGAAAAAACAATGATCACCGTTTCTACCACTGTAAACGCACCAACAGAAAAAGTTTGGGACTTGTGGACGGCTCCCGGCCACATTGTTAACTGGAACAACGCCTCACCCGACTGGCACACGCCAAAGGCGAATAATGACTTGCGGGAAGGGGGAACGTTCAGCTACCGAATGGAGGCCCGCGACGGCAGCGCCGGTTTTGACTTCAATGGCCATTACACCCGCGTGGTGCCCCGGCAGGAAATTGATTACGAAATGGAAGACGGAAGAAAAGCGCACATCGTTTTTACAGCCGAAGGAAATGCAACACGCATTGACGAAAGCTTTGAGCCCGAAGGCACCCATCCGGAAGAGATGCAGCGCAGCGGCTGGCAGGCGATCCTGGATAATTTTAAGCAATACGCAGAAACGGGCGGTAAAACGGAAAAACTGCAATTTGAAGTGAGCATCAATGCACCGGTGGAAAAAGTTTATACAACGATGCTCGATGATAAAACCTACCGCGAATGGACTGCTGCGTTTTGTCCCACCTCCTTTTACCGGGGTTCGTGGGAGAAAGGTTCAAAGATTATTTTTGTAGGCGTTGGTGATGACGGCAAAGAGGGCGGCATGGTGAGCCGCATCCGCGAGAATATGGCCAATCAATTTGTTTCAATAGAACATTATGGCGTGCTGGAAGGCGGGCAGGAAGTTACCGAAGGGCCGGCGGTAGAGGGCTGGGCCGGAGCGCAGGAAAACTACAGCTTTCGCGAAGAAAACGGGAACACCATCGTTTCGGTGGATATGGATGCTAACCAGCAGTTTAAGCCGTATTTTGAACAAACCTGGCCAAAGGCGCTGCAGTTGCTCAAAGCCATTTGCGAAAAATAAAAGAACAGGATTTACCGTTTTACAATAAAAAAGAGGCCGGGCTGTAGCCCGGCCTCTTTTTTATTGCAGACGTGTTGCCATTAAATGCCACGACGGCCGCTCAGCAACTTTACGATGAGGAGAATAACAGCAATAACAAGCAAGGCATGGATAAGCCCGCCACTGACATTAAACGCAAACATGCCGAGAAGCCAGCCAATGATCAGAATTACGATGAGGATGTACAATAAATTTCCCATGATGTAAGATTGAAGGTTTATAATTGGTTATCGGTGGTAATAACGAAATAATCCCGCCAGGCATTGGTGATAAACCAGTAAAACGGTTTTTTCCTCGTCCTGCTCAAACATCCATACTGTTTTCATCAGGTTATATCCTTAAATGGTGACACACCACCACCCTTTCGGCCATCAACCTTTTTCCCCATAAATTTTTTCGAAACTGCTTGCTTTTCAACAAAAATTCTGTTTACTTTGTATTTCAAAGTGCTTTTAAAAACAATTATCACATCCAGAAAAATTTTTTACAATGACACAATCAACTAGTTTGTTCAGCCTTTTTTTCAACCGCAGTCTGGCCAAACGGGCATTGGCAGGCGCCGGCATTGGGCTGGTGCTCCTGCTGATCTTATTCATCATTGTTGGCGCATTCAACGATGGATCGTGGATTTTTGTCATGATGCTCACCGTGGCCATCAGCGGCGCCTGCGGGGGAGCCTTTTACCATGCTATTAGCTTATTTCCGGTGCAAAGCCAGTGGAAGCGTGTGATGACCAACCTGCTTTGCGTGGTTGTGTATTTAGTTGGCCTTTGGGTCGGCCTGGTGTACGGTCTCAGCCTAGTGGGTTTGTGGGATTGATCTTGCCTATACTGGTTTTGTGCTCGCTCTTCCTTTAGTGGCTGATGGCAGGAAAAGGGATACATTGACTGCTATTTGTTTTACCCAGGCTCAAATTTTTGCTGACGCGATCTTTTCGAAACAAGCTGCCGGGCTTCGGCCGGCATAAATTGAACCCATCCGGTTCTTATCGAAGGGGCCCTCCCTACCCAGGTTTGGAACTGCCCTTTTCATTGCTTCCGACAGTCCCGAATGCAATTCTTCCGCGCCAAATGGCTAACTTTCCGTAAGCTTTTTTGCTGTGGAAGCAATACTTAATACAAACATCCACAGCACCGGCCGGCAGAACCATTTGTATTCCCACTCTCAATCTTTTACCGTGGCAGTGTATTTCCAAAAAGTGCAGAGCGATCATTTTAATGCCGATACGGGTTTTGCAGTAAAAGAATCAAAAGCAATGCGGCGTTTTATTGGAGGGCTGTCGCTGGCCATCGCGGTAGTTATGGCAACGACGGCAATAATCCCGGCTATTTTGCTGGCCGCATTCGCCCTAGCGATACTACTGGCCAGCCGTAAAAGCCGAACGATTATTTTTATTGGCCGCGACGGGCTTTTTTTCGAGGGAAACCTGATGACCACCTGGTCAAATTTTGTATCGGCCTCTTTTCTCGACCAGGTACCACAGCTCTCCAAGTCTTCGCTCGGCGTTTCCGATCAATTTTACCTTGCCGTCCGGTACCGGAAAGAGGCCGGCGGCGCGGTGTACGAACGGAAAATTCCGCTGACGAACCTCCAGGATAAATCGGAAGAGGAAATATTGGCGGCTGTTCGTTTCTTTTACCAAAATAGCTTAAATGAGGGGCAGCCTGTGGAGGATGACTGAATGATGGCAGTCACTATTCTGCGCTACCTGATGGCCTTGCTATATGCGGCAGCAGGTGTCAACCACTTTATTCATCCCGCCACGTACGTGGCTATCGTACCGCCATGGATACCGGCTGCGGAAGCCGCTGTGTTTATTAGTGGCGTGGCCGAAGTGCTGTTGGCAGTGCTTCTCCTCATCCCCGCTACGCAACGCCTCGCCGCCTGGGGCATTATTCTTTTGCTTGTGGCTGTTTTTCCGGCCAATGTGCAGATGGCATTGAATTATGTGGCCACGGGTCACTCACTTTTCTGGCTCACCCTCCTCCGGTTACCGCTGCAGGGTATTCTTATCTGGTGGGCGTACCAGTACACAAAACGGTGATGATCGGATTAGCGCTTCCTGTATGAAAATTCAGCGTTGGAAGTGTTTTTCGTTTTGCAAGGCACCTGTTACGAGAAGTAACTGCGCCGCACCATAGGTGGCCATCACAAAAGGCCCGAACAGGCGGCTTTTTACCGCAAACAACTGGATGGCCAGAAGCGAGTCGGACAATACAAAAAAGCAGGCGCCAGCAATAAAGTAGCTGGCCGCCGGTGCCGGCCGGGTATTGATCGCCATGAGCCACATCAGCCCAATGGCGAGACTGTAGATGACGACGGGGATTTTGAGGGCAGCGAGGTAAGGAAACAAAACGAATAGCAGCACCGAAACATAAATCAGAACTCCTGCTAAAAAAAGCCGGTTCTTTTTTAATGCACCATTTTTCCATGGCGCAACAAAGCCGAAATAACAGATGTAGGCGACATGGGCCAACAGAAAGGCCACCAAGCCCGGTATAAATAACCCGTCAGCCAGGAGCAAAAGGTCGCCGCACCACGAAAGAAAAAGGGCCGCCACGATCAGCCGGAAGCCGGCCTTCTTTTTCTGTTGGGCTTTGGTAAAAAACAAGATCAGGAGGACTGGCATGAGCGCCGGTTTGCTCCACCAACGCAACGGCTCTTTCTGCAGGACAATAAACAGGATATCAATTAGCAGAAAGATGAGGAAGGCGGTGGTGATGCCCTTTCCGGACTGTTTCATCGGCAGTTTTATGTGTTTCAAAATACAAAACAGTGCGGAATGGCGGGTAATCAGCCTTTCCTGTTAACATTTATGCCGGTGGTACAGGCCTTGCGGTCGGCCGGTTTGCTGCACCAGAGCTATCCTTGTTCAACAGGTTTTTTCCAAAGCAAATAAAGTTTTCAACGAAGAAAAAATGAGCTTGGCAAACCTGGTGATGGCCTTATTCTTGCCGCGGTGGTGTTTCGAATATCACTAAAAAAATCAAGGCAACATGAAGTACTGTATGACTCTTTTAGCAGCGGCACTACTGCTGGCCTCCTGCAGCAAGAATACCGAACAAACCTACATAGACAGTCCGGTGGTGGCACCCCCCTCAACGGCCCAGGAAAAAAAGGCAGCAGCCGGCCCGGACCTGACCTTCACCGTTGCCAATCTTTTTCCCGAAGGTGTCGTATATGATAAATTCAACCGGCGATTTTATGTTAGCTCCACCACGCAAGGAACTATTGGTACTGTAACGGGCAACGGTACCTACACGCCGTTCATTACCGATCCGGCGCTCATTGGCACCAACGGTTTGGAAATTGACGAAGCCCGTAAACTTTTGTATGTCACGAATGCGGCTGCCGGAAGCATCGGCGTTTATGAGCTGAATACCGGGCAGCGGGTTCGACTGGTTGATCTTAAAACGCTTTTGCCCGGCGCTCCTGTATTTATCAATGATATCGCTCTTGACCCACAAGGCAACGCCTATGCCACCAACAGTCGCACACCGGTTATCTACCGCATTGCACCCAATGGCAACGCCAGTATCTTTTACCAGGATGCTGCGTTTGCCACCACTGGTTTTGGGTTCAATGGAATTGAATACGCCAACCAGGGTTTTTTGCTGGTTGCCTACAGCGCAGGCCAGCAGGTTGTCCGGTTTCCGCTCAATGATCCATCTTCCTACAACGTGGTTTCGCTCAACGCACCGCTTAGAGGGCCAGACGGACTTTTGCTGAGCAAAAACGGCAAAGAGCTGGTGGTAGTGAACAACGCCGGCGGTGGCAATGGCCATGTTTCGCTTTTCACGACCAGCGATCAATGGCAGACGGGCACATTGGCAACCCGGTTCGAAACAGGCAGCGTGTTTCCCACGACGGCTACCACCGATGGCAATTCTGTTTATGTGTTGTATGCTTACCTGAACCGGCGGGCACAGGGACAGTCGGAATTTACCATTAAGCGAGTGCCAGGCGTAGAAAAATTTTAGCCGAAACATTCCTTTTCAGCAGCCGTTCTTAACAAGGCCTTAGCCTTGTGCTAACAGCATTTTACAAAGGCTGTTTTTACCTTGACCGGGAAATAAAAAATCCTGGTTATGACGAAATTTTACGTTTCTGTTTTTTGCATAATGGCCTTTGCTTCGTGCGGACCCACCATCAGCTATCTCGGATCCTCGTATGGCCCCACGCAAACCGTGGATGTATTTGTAGAAGAAAACGCCATTGCAAAAAGCTATACGGTTATCGGCAAAGGTTATGTGAATTATTACCGCAATGGTGTTCCGGAAAGCCTGCAGGCGAAAGCGGTGTCAAAAGCCCGGGAAAAGGGCGCTGATGCTATTTTGATCAAGGATTATTTTATCCCGGTGTCCACTACCGGCCTTGGCGTTGCCGGACTGCACGATACGGTGGGGCGGGCTATGCTGGCGCTGGCGCCGCAGACGGCATCATCGGGTGTGATGATCGTTTTTTTAAAGTATCAAATCAACAAATAGAAAGTTTGGGCCACAGAACGTTTTAGGCCGGCCGGAATTTTTTAGCAAAAAAGGCCTGGACGAAATACACAGGCTTGTTTGCTGCTTGCGGCGATAAATGAAAACGCTGATCTTAGTAATGATTGAAATAAAGAACGCCTCCGGAAGAATGGTTGGGGCCAAATAATCCCACGCCCACTTCCACCATTTTCCAGGGCTTGTTGCCAACCATGTCCTTAAGGGGCTTAAAAAATTCCCGGTTTTCAATAATGCCGCGGGCATCTGTACAAACCGTTTGGCATCGCCAATACCCGCTGCCAATGATTTGGGCACCGCCAGGCGTGGCCACATAATTTCGCTCCAACTCTATTTTGAACCCGGGCGGAACATTTTTCAGGAGAAAATACGGATCGGCCGGCCGCAGCGCAACTATGGCAGTAAAATTTGTACGGCCATCTATGAGGATGATGCGGGGAAACCAGCCCTGGTCTTCATAGCCGGCAGGTGCGGCCAGGTTAACAGAAGCTTTTTCTTTCAACTCCAATTCCTCCCTTTTTTCCCATTGCAGTTTTTGCTGGTTCAGCCGCAGGTTCGAAAACACCTGCACCGTCAGGCGTCCGCGCCCTTTTTGAAAGATTTTGGTAGTGGTGTGCAGCGTATCGTTCGATAGCTGCATTTTCGCTTCCTGCACCAGGCCATTGACTTCCCACTGCACCAGGGCAGAATCAACTTTTGCGGCGTTTAGGTATTGGCTGCTTAGCTTTATGGCAATGCGTTCGCTGTTATCTACCGGCTGTGGCAATGGCGGCAGCTCTTCTTTTTTACAGGCATTGAAGAGGATAGCAGCGATCAGCGCAACTACTGCGGCAATGGTTCCTTTTGGCATCTATTTCAGGTTATTGGTTTGCGGCTTTTTGTGACGATTAGGCCTGCAAATTTTTAGCCCTTTGTCCGCTATAACAAGTGGTTTGTTCTTGAACTGTTGTTTTCGACCTTTCGATTGTCAATAGGCCCATACAGAATGGCGGTCCTCTTCCTCCCCACCTTATTAAGCACGTGAAAAATCCGGTGACTGTGGCCAGCGAAACACCGGCATGGAAAGATGGTGGAAACGCCGGGCGATGGGGAAACAGACTGCGCTATACATTTAATCGGTGTTACACTCCTGTTTGTTTCATTCGGTTCGGTCTTTAGCAGCAACAGGGTTCATTTTCGCCGGTACGCTTACGACAACGACTACCTGGCAAACGATTCCGGCCGGGCCAAAATGGAAAGGGATAGTTACGGGCCGATGATTCGCGACCAAAAATTCGACATGCCGTTTCCATTTAATGCGTAAATTGATTGGCAGAGAACGCAGCCAAACAATTCAGTTCCTTACTCCTCAAAACTCAACCCTGCGTTCCCCCATCTGCATGAAGTCAATCCCATTGCTCGTTGCCGGCCTCCGGCAGGTTCTACCGTTGATTTTTATCAGTGCTTCTATTGTTGGCTGCACCACCGTTCATGGGTATCAAACCGGTGGGCCTGGTGGGCGTGAGCAGGGCAACCAGCCCGGCACCGAGTGGGAAAGTAAACCCAGCAACACCTTTCTCTGGGGCGCCATTCGCCAGGATGTTTTTATCAACAACTGCCGCCTGGGCGACGGCAGCCGCATCAACATCGAAGAATTTAAGATTGAAAAAAAAGCCCCGCACATCATTGCCACTGTGTTAACGCTTGGCCTGTGGGAACCAATGAAGATCAGTTGGAAATGTGCTAAACCAAAAAACTAAGGTATGATCAGACGAAACGGGCCGCGCCAGTGGAACAATATCCACCTCACCATGCGGCTGCAACTGGAAGACCTGATTGATATTGATAATTCCAACGCCCGGGGTTTTGCGTTAGATACCTGCGAAACGCTCAACCAGGCTTCGGCCGATATCAACAACCTGGTAAAGGAAGCATGCGCAAAGAAAAAACGGATGCGGGCCATTGGCTCGGCCTGGGCCCTTTCAAACATACAGGTCACTGACCACTGGCTCCTGAATACCAAATTGCTCAACCGGTGTTTTGAAGTGGACAGCAATAGTTTTCATCCGGATTATCCTGCCGAAAAGCGGCCTTACCTCGTTATTGCCCAATGCGGTATCTCTATTGGCGAACTGAATGTTTATCTCGAATTGCCAAAAGACCGCAACCGTGAACGACGGTCGCTGCGCACCTCCGGCATTGGTGCCGGACAAACAGTGGTGGGCGCCGTGTCGGGCAATACGCACGGATCGGCGGTAAATTTTGGCGCCTTGCCTGATTTTGTGGTGGCCATACAAGTTTGCAATGGCCGCGACAAACCATTCTGGATAGAGCGGGAATCGTACCGGGTGATGAATGAGCAGTTCGTGAATAAAGTGCAATCAACGTTGATCGCCGATGATGAGATGTTTTATTCAGCCGTCGTGTCCTTCGGCGCTTTTGGTGTGGTAACGGCTTATGCTATTGAAACGGAACCGATCTATCACATTCAGTATCCAAAAATCCGGCAGGTAGATCTTCAGCAATTGGGACAAATTCTCACCGATCCTTCTTACTACAAACAATTGCGGCATCTCGAATTTGTGTTCAATCCTTATTACGATGACTGCGTGTACCTGATCGAGGGCCGGCAGGTGCCGTTTGAAGAAGGCCATCCGGAACCCAAACCGCTCTGGATTCTCCCCAATAAATTAGGTTATGCGCCGGGCGATCTGACCACGAAGTTTTTGCTGTTACTACCCTTTGTTTCCGGCAAAAAGAAAACATCGATCCTGTTTAAAGAATACCTGAAAAATGCAGTTCTGAGCGAAGTAAGGGGCACCAGCGGTCAACTGTTCACGGCCACCATCACCTACCTTGAAGGATACAATGAAACAGCATTTGCCGTGTCGAGCGACCATGGCATCCGCACCATTCAACTGGCGCAACGGGCGACCCGCGAAACAAAGCTGCCGCTGGTTTGGCAGGCACGGGTAGTACATCCCGGCCATTCGGTTTTCGGTTTTACCAATCACCATCCCAAGGCCATTGTATTTGAGTTTGGCATTGCCAACACCGGCATCTACCCAAAATTCGAGGAACGGCTGCTCTGCCTCTTGCGGGAGGCTGGCATCCGGTACACCTTTCATTGGTCGAAGAATGCATTGGTAAACCCGCAGCGGCTGGAAGAGATGTACGGTACCGAGCGCATACGCACCTGGAGAAAAAGCCGGACGAAATTATTCGATAACCGTCTGGAGCTGATGGATGTTTTCAACAATGTGCACCTGCAACAGGCCGGGCTTGATGTGCCGCTGAGTGCCTGAACGGAAGCATGGGTTTCTTTCCCGCCTGTGAGCGTAGATGAATTACGCCTTTTGCCTGACCTCCTACTTAAAATAAATACGAAGAATAATTTTGTCGCAGAAATAGAATGCAGAAAAAAATTAATTTGTTCTTGAAATAGTTTAATAAATTTAAGTTACGCTGGCCAACCCTTCCGGTGGTAGCTATAACGCTTCCCGGTCTTGGTTTAAATTGGAAGAGTCGGCCTTTCAACGTCGCCACAAATAACGCTTATATGAAACATTGTTTGGTACTGCTGCTTCTCGTGCTCACCTCTGTTGTATCTGCGCAAACCCGCTCCATGGGAAGCGATGGCATTTTGGGAAAACTGCAAAAAGTTATTGATTATGCGGAAGAAAGGGACATGGAGGTTGTTCGGATAGAGGCAGACTTAATCAGGACATCGAAAGAAATAATCAGAAGCCTTGATCCTTCTTACACCTACACCATTACCGCGGTTGGCAGCAACCGCATTCTCGACCTTGACTTGGAAGTGTATAAAAACATCAATGGTACCTGGACGCTGATTAAGAAAGACACCGATGCGGCCAATATGGCGGTGGTGCAGCTTACACCATCGTCGCATTCCGAGTACAAGGTGATTGTCCGCGCCTATAAATTCAACAGCGGCTACGATGTGGGCCACTACGGCCTGGTTTTCATCCACGACTGAGCCCAGAACGGGCAGCAGCCGGCGCCGTTCAATTCGGCTTTACTTTCTCCACCACCGTTCCATCAATAAGCCGGATGGTCCTGGCAACATCGTCGTATTCCGTCAGGCGAATAAAACGAAGCAGCAGCCCGGGCCAGAAAGTCGGATTGATGATCCGGTCGCCAACCGATCGCACCATTTTGTCCATGGTTTTGATGTGGGCCGACTTTTCTTCGTTCGCCATATTGGCCAATAACACGGCATTGGCCCAGGCGGTTTTGCGGGCAATGCCAATGCTGAAATTCAGCACCGCTTCTTCGCGGCCGGCCGCTACCCGTTTCAGAAAACGCATCGGAAACCAAACCTGTTCCAGCGTTGCCTGCACATCGTCCACCAGTGATGCAATGACGTCGTTGATGCGGTTGAAATCTTTTTCAAGGTCGTGTATAGCCGATCCCGGCGCCACTTCGGCCGCCGCAATGGCCAGGTCGAGATTAATGTGTGTATTGATGCCAAGGATCATTTGCTGCAGCACAATCAGCGATGTGTTGCCGCAACCGGTGAACGCTCCCAGCCATGAGGAGGTGCACTCCTCTCCTTTTTGAAACGCTGCATAGGCTGCCAGGTAACGCTGGGCAAAAATTACATCCAGCGCCTCCATCCGCCGGCCGTTGGCAAATTTGCCCTGCTCTATGCCCTCCGCCACGGCCATGGTCATACGTTTGTAAAGCGCCGCAAAAAATCCGGCACGGCTATTTGCCAGCATACATTCCTGCACAATGCGATCGAGCGCTGCTACTACATCGGCAATGCGTTTTAGTTCCCCCGTTTCCATCAGCAGTATTGTTTTGGGTAAGATAAGAAACAGACGCTAATGAAAAGGTTTTTTGCGCTGGCGTGAGCAAAGGGCAGTTCGTGTGCAGAATAAAATAAAATGGGCTACCTGGTACCGCCCAACGGATTAAAATTGCTCAATCCGATCGTATCACCTCCTGATTTTTTCACCGGCATGAGCACAAAAAAGGCGGCCCCCATCCGGAGCTGCCTTTGTTTTTTTTAGCCAATGGTTGAAAGCCGCACGGTGCCTTAGCCTAAGCCCCGGATCCAGCTAACAACTTCATCTTTGGTTTTACCCAATTTTGTTTGCAGGCGGCCAAACAACTCATCGTCCTTTCCTTCTTCCCATTTCAGATCATCGTCTGTCAGGTCGCCCTGGGTTTGTTTGGCTTTGCCTTTCAGCTCGTTCCATCTGCCTTTTAGTTCCAAGTGGTCCATGGTTGAGTATTTTCTTTAAGCCATGAAAAAGCTGTGCCATTTAAGCCTGTGGAGCAGGGAGCAGGACATTCACCACACCCGGCAGTATGTGCGCTTCCAGCGAACTGATCTTTCCAAGGTATTCACCATCAACCTGGAAATGCACTTTGCGGCGAAATTCCAATTGCACTTTGCGGGTGCGGAACACCTCAATCCTTTGTGGCGAAAACGTTTTTCTCGCCGTCACGGCTTTAAAGATTTCCACTAAGTGCAGTTTGCGCACCACCACTACCTCAAACTTGCCGTCGGCAACATTACCGTCGGGATTAATGACTGCGCCTGTCCCGTATTTTTCTGCGTTGGCCAACACGACCATGTGGGCCACGCGGCCAAACTGCCCTTCGTCGGTGGCGATAGTGACCTGCATCTTTTTTTTGTTCCATAACATTTTCAGCAGCGACTGGCCATACCCCCACAATCCCCGTTTTTTCGATTTTTCGAAATACTTTACCAGCAAGGCATTCATGCCTGCATCGCTCAGGTGAAAACACAGCTCCCGGTTATTGATGATGATGGCGTCCATTTTGCGGCACCGGCCATTCAGGATCACGTCAATAGCGCCGTTAATATCGGCTGGTATGGCCAGCTCTTTGGCCAGCCCGTTGGCCGATCCGGCCGGAATGATGCCCATGCGTAAGTCGGTATCACGAAGCAGTTCGGCCACCATCTTTACCGTACCGTCGCCGCCAATGGCCACCACCGTATCGGGCCGGAAACGTTCGATGTGGAGCTTCACCGACGATTGGTCGTTTTCGCCCGTTTGAACAAAAAATTCAAAGGCATAATCAGATTGACGGAAGCACTCCCGAATGGCCGTTTCCCAGTTTTGTTTCTCACGGCCGCCGGCAATGGGATTAATCACAAACAATATCCGTAAACTCTTCTGCATGTTTCTTGTAAGGCCTTAAGGTATGCAAATGACTGACCACAGCAAAAAGCCGCGGCGAAGCCTGAAAGAATGGTTCCTGAATCTTTTTCGCCTGACGGCACAACCCACTGTGAAAGTTTACCATGGGTATGGCCATAACAATTGCCTGACGGTGTTTGGGCATGTGTTTGGCCTAAGCCCCTTTCCGCGCCGGCAGTACCGCCAAAGTTTTGTGCGCAACACCCTGGCCCTGTTGCGGCTTTTCCTCATAAAACCGCTTGGCGGTGTGGAGGTGCAACTGGAATGGAAAGGGAAAACGCACCGGGCTACCACCGATGCCGATGGTTTTTTTCGTTTTGAATGGGCCGATGATGCCCCTTACCAGCGCGGCTGGAAACCGGTGGCCGTGACCGCCTTCCGCCACGGCGCTTTCCTGGCAAAGGCAGTGGGGCGGTTGTTTATCCCGGAGCACCTGCAGTACCTTTTTATCTCCGATATTGACGATACCTTCCTCGTGTCGCATTCGGCCAATATGCGCAAACGGTTGTATGTGCTGTTTACCCAAAATGCCCGTAGCCGCCGGCCATTTGAGGGCGTGGTAAGGCATTACCAGTTGCTGGCGCAAACGGGCGCCACCAAAGAATCGCCCAACCCGTTTTTTTATGTTTCCAGCAGCGAGTGGAACCTTTATGAATACATTCTGGAGTTCACGGCCGTTAATGAAATACCGAGGGGGGTGTTCTTGCTTAGCCAGCTAAAGCGCTTTTTCCAGCTATTAAAAACCGGGCAAAATCATCATGGGACAAAATTTACCCGCATCGTCCGCATTCTGGAGGCTTTCCCAAACCAAAGGGTGGTGCTGCTTGGCGATAGCTCGCAGCAGGACCCTTACATCTACGAGGCGGTGGTGAAGCATTTTCCAAAACAGGTACATGCCGTGTATATCCGCGATGTGTTTGAACGGAACTATGAAAAAGTGGCGGAGGTGGTGCGAAAAATAGAAGCGGCCGGAGTACCCTGCCTGCTGTTCAAGCACAGTCGCGACGCGATTTTGCATTCGGTGAAAATTGGGTTGATCACGGCCGGGGCGGCTGAAGAAAAGTTGCAGGAATCGCCGGCGCCCGATGCGCAAATGGCATAAAGTTTTGATGGCCTAAAGGCAAACAGAGAGATCATGGAAAAGAACCTACAAAATGAACAGGCTTTGGAAAAGTTCACCGAACTGGTGAAGGATGTAAACATCTGCATGTTTATCACCAATAACCGCGATGAGGCCGAAACGCATACCCGGCCCATGGCAACGGTGGATGTGGAAGACAATGGCACGCTTTGGTTTTATACCGATATCCGTTCCATCAAAGTGGACGAAGTGGCGACCGACCAGGATGTACACCTGGTGTATTCGCACCCGGGAAAAGACAGCTACCTGGATGTATGGGGCACAGCCACGGTGGTGCAGGACCGGGGGAAAATAAAGGAAAAATGGTCGCCGATGGTGAAGGTTTATTTTGCCGATGGCGCCGATGATCCCAATATCGCCCTGCTCAAGGTGACTCCGCAGGATTGTTATTACTGGGATAATGAAACCGGTAAGATGGTCTATTTTTTAAAAGCGGCAGCCTCTATCGTCACCGGCAAACGGCTGGCACAGGGCGCCGAAGGAAAGCTTGACTTGTGAATAAAAAAGCACTTGATACCATCCCCAGCCAGCACGACGGCGCAGAAGTGAATGTGGAAGAGATGGTGGAATTGGCGACCGAGGCGGAAGCCCGGTCGTTTTTTCAAACGGTAAAGCAGCGCCTGCTCAATGTCAATGGCTGGCATGGGCTGGCTGGTGCGCTAAGCGCTTCTTTTTCCCTCACCGATGCATCGGGCAATGAAGTGACCCGCCAGCCACAGGAAGGGGATTTTTTCCGCATCAATATTCCGGCGCCCGGCATTGAGGCCGGCGACGGCATGGATTGGGTGCAGATAGAGCAGATTATGATAGGAGACGGCACAAACGAAGACTGTGTGTCGGTACGGGTGCGGCCGGCCAGTAGCCCGCTGAACAGCCGCGACGATGTGGCCCATTTCTACACGGATGAAGCCACCTCCAACTTTATTGCCCGGCGCCAGGGCAATAAAGTTATCGCCGGCGTTTATGGCCGCAACGAAAAGCCAAATGTGAAAGAAGCAGACTCACTCCTTGATAAAGTGCGGAATGCCATTGTGGGCGCCGGCGGCGTTTCGGGCCTTTCCAAGCTGCAATGGAAAGCGCTGGTGAGCGGATGGATGAACCCGCCGCAGGCCTGATGTCAAACTGCTATCAAGGTGCGTTCTTATTTCAGCCGACGCCGTAGGCGTCGAATAGCGGTAGCAAAGCAGATGTAGAAAGGGCCCCGCCGCCGTTAGGAGTCGAACAGCGACGATTGAACCGTGGCTTCGTAGGACACCAACGACAAGAAAAGCCTACTTCTGCACCCTTCGGTGCATGACCAATACAGCTTGATAGCGGTTTGTTATGAGGTGGCCGGGCGGGCTGTGTGCATTGGGCAAATAATCGCTTCTGTCGAAGCGGCAAAAATCGCCGCAAAAAATTTAGCCAGGTAGTGCCTAGTTAATTGGAAAGCAAGATGGAAAAGGCAAAATGTTTGGCCGCGGCGGGCCAGCTTAAAAAAGCTCTGTCAGCTTTGCCACTACCCTGTCAATTTCTTCTTTTGTGTTGAATTTGCTGAACGAAAAACGGATGGTGGTGCAGTCAGTCTCCTTTTGTAAGGCGTGAATCACGTGCGAGCCCACGCTGGCACCACTGCTGCAGGCGCTGCCGCCCGATACACAGATGTTCGCCATATCGAGGCTCATCAGCAAAAAATCGCTTTTATCTGTTTTGGGAAAATAAACGCTGAGGACGGTGTACAATGATTCGGGGCAATCGTTGAAGCCAACCGCCGGAATCGTTTGGCGCAATCGCTCCTTCATGTATTGCTTCAGGTCTTTGAGATAAGCACTTTCTTCTTCATAATGGGCCATGGCCAGTTCAAGCGCTTTGGCAAAGCCTACAATTCCGTAAACGTTTTCCGTGCCGGCCCGCATGTTTCGTTCCTGTCCGCCACCGAAAATAAACGGCTTAATCTGCACCTCATCGCTCACATACAAAATACCGGCGCCTTTTGGGCCGTGAAATTTATGGCCGGCGGCCGATATGAAATCAACGTTGATCTTAGAGAGATCGAGGGGGTAATGCCCCACGGTTTGCACGCAGTCGGAATGAAAAATAGCGCCATATTTTTTACACAGAATGCCGGTCCGCTCTATGTCCAGCAGCACACCGATTTCGTTGTTGGCATGCATCAGCGAAACAAGGCATTTTTTCCCGGCTGCCGTGTTTTCTTCCAGTTGGGTTTCCAGGTTGCTGTAGTCTATGGCCCCCTCGGCCGTGAGCCTTACAAAAGAAGAAGAAAGGTGGTGGCACTGACAATAATGCTCCACGGTGTGCAGCACGGCGTGGTGTTCGATCGGCGATGTGATGATATGGGTGCAGCCGAGGTCGCGAATGGAGCTGGCGATAGCCGTATTGTTGCTTTCGGTGCCGCCGCTGGTAAAAAAAATATTGCGGGGATGCACACCCAGGTTTTTGGCCACCGATTTACGGGCTGTTTCTATCGCCAGCCGGGTCTCCCTCCCATATGAATAAATGGACGACGGGTTGCCGAAATGGGTGGTCATGTAAGGCAACATGGCTTCCAGCACCACGGGGTCAAGGGGGGTGGTGGCAGCATTATCGAGATAGATCCGGGTGTCCGTTTTCTCTGCCGCCCTTGTATTTTGTTGACGTGTTGTTTGCTGCATGTGCTTGTTGTTTTCGGCCCTTTTGTCCCTTCCGCTACCACATCGTCACCCTTTCATTTCCTTAATATCCGCCATCAGCCTTTTGGCGATGTTATTGGCCGTGGTTTCAAAATTACTTTCGGCATAGATGCGAATGATTGGTTCGGTATTGGACGTACGCAGGTGTACCCAATCAGTATCAAACTCAATCTTCAACCCGTCGTCGGTGTTAATTGGGTTGTTTTTGTATTTATCGCGGATTTTTTCAAAAATGGCCGGCACGTTCACGCTGTTTTCCAGCTCTATCTTGTTTTTCGAAATAAAATAGTCGGGATAATTGCCCCGGAATGATTTCAGTCCTTTGCTGAAGCTGGCAAAATGCGACAGGAAGAGGGCAATGCCGATTAGTGCATCCCGGCCATAATGAAAATCGGGCACGATGATGCCACCGTTTCCTTCGCCGCCGATCACCGCGTTCACCGCCTTCATTTTCGTCACCACGTTCACCTCGCCCACTGCCGATGGAAAATAGCTTCCGCCCCGCTTTTGGGTAATTTCTTTCAGCGCTTTGGTGCTGCTCATATTGCTCACCGTATTGCCGCTGCGCTGGCTTAGAATAAAATCCGCCACGGCTACCAAGGTGTATTCTTCGCCAAACATGCTGCCGTCTTCGCACACAAAACAAAGCCGGTCCACATCGGGGTCAACGGCAATGCCGAAATCGGCGTTCTGTTTTACCACTTCATTGCTCAGGCCCGAGAGGTGTTCGGGCAGCGGTTCGGGATTATGGGCAAACCGGCCGGTAACATCGCCGTTGATAACAATAACTTCTGCCACACCGAGGGCTTTCAGCAGCTGCGGCACAATCAGCGAGCCGGTGGAGTTGATGCAATCAACCACCACTTTGTAGCCTTTTGCGGCGATGGCGTCTTTGTTCACCAGCGGATAGTTCAAGACCAGGTCGAGGTGCTTTTGAAGATAGCTGTTGTTGGTAGTCACCTTACCCAATTTTTCCACCGGGGCAAAGCTGAGTTCTTCTTTCTGCGCCCGGCTCAGCACCTCGGCGCCGGTGGCGGCGTCAATAAATTCCCCATCGCTGTTGAGGAGCTTTAGTGCATTCCATTCTTTTGGATTGTGGCTGGCTGTGATAATAATGCCGCCGTCCGCGTTTTCGGCCTTGGTGGCAATTTCCACCGTGGGTGTGGTGGAAAAGCCGAGGTCCAGTACATCAATGCCCAGGCTCACTAACGTGGACGTCACCAGTTGGCTCACCATTTCGCCGCTAATCCGGCCATCGCGGCCCACCACGATCTTCACCGGCACTGTTTTGTCCTGCCGGGCTTCGGCAATAATGCTGCCGAAAGCCGCCGAAAATTTCACGATGTCAATTGCCGTTAAACTTTCGCCGGGTTTGCCTCCAATGGTTCCGCGGATACCGGAGATGCTCTTAATCAATGCCACAGATAGTGTTTTTTTAGGACGGCAAAAATACGGCATTCGGGCTTACCCGGCAGGGTTTGGTTTTGCCCTGCAGATGCGTGAAAGACCTGACGACAACAATAGCCCCTTTACATTCCTACTGGGACAAGCGCCGGTATTGCAGGCCGTTCTTCCCGGTTCAGAAGCCTTTACATTTGCAGAAAACAGGCAATGGTCAACGAATGGTACAAAGGCTGGTTCGATTCTGCGTTTTATCACAAGCTTTATTTTGAACGCGACGAGGCCGAAGCGAAGGCATTTATTGACCGCCTGGTGGAGCGCCTGCAACCGGCGGCGCAAAGCCGGCTGCTGGATGTGGCCTGTGGCCGTGGGCGCCACTCGCGGTACCTGGCCGAAAAAGGATTCGACGTGACCGGCATTGACCTTTCGTTCAGCAGCATTGCTTATGCCAAACAATTCGAAACCGACCGCCTCCGGTTTTACCAGCACGACATGCGGCTGCCGGCCTGGGTAAACTACTTTGACTTTGCGTTTAATTTTTTCACCTCTTTTGGTTATTTCCACACCCGGCGCGAACACGACGACGCCATGCGCACCATCGGCCAAAGCCTAAAGGCCGGCGGCCACCTGCTGATTGATTACCTGAATGTTCACTACGCCGAAGAACGGTTGGTGCACAATGAGCAAAAATCAGTTGCCGACACGGGGTACGAGATTCATCGCTGGCACGATGCGGGGCATTTTTACAAGCGTATTATCGTGACCGACCCTTCGCTGGCGGAGCCGCTGGAGTACACTGAAAAAGTAGCCAAACTTACGCTGGGTGATTTTACCGAAATGCTTTCTTTTCAGCGCCTGCAGGTGGTGGATGTTTTTGGCGATTACAGCCTGGCGCCTTACCACGTGTCCCGGGCGCCCCGGCTTATTTTGGTTGCCCGTAAACTGGGCGGGCCTGCCTTCTGACTCTTCCGGCAATTGATGGATGAAAAATTTAACTGAATGCTTTGTTTTGTTTTGCTCGCCGGGTTTTGGCAAACGCTGCACGAATGGGATAGCCGCGTTTTTTTGGCGCTGAACCGCCAACTAGCCAACCCGGTTTTCGATACGGTGCTGCCTTTTTTCCGCGACTCGGTTTTTTGGACGCCGCTGTACCTTTTTCTGCTGTCGTTTGTCTTTCTCAATCTCGGCCGCAAGGGCTGGTGGTGGGTGCTTGCTTTTTTGTCCACGGTGGCCATTACCGACCTGGTGGGCACTTATGGATTTAAGGAAACAGTGCAGCGTTTACGCCCTTGCAACAACCATGAGCTGGACGGGCAGGTGCGGTTGTTGCTGAAACGTTGTCCCGGCGGATACAGCTTTTTGAGCAACCACGCGGCTAATCATTTTGGATTGGCTACATTCATTGTGCTAAGCTGGCGAGGCGTTTTCAAATCATGGGTGTACGTTTTTTACCTTTGGGCCGTTATGATCTCGTTTGCCCAGATTTATGTTGGCGTCCACTACCCGCTTGATATTGCCGGTGGTGCGGCGCTGGGTATCATGGCAGGATATTTTACGGCATGGCTTTACCGGCGGAATGCCGGCAGTGCCGCGCCGCTCATCTAAAACCAATCAATGGACATTCTTATATTACTTGGGTTAATTTTTCTCAATTCCCTTTTTGTAATGGCCGAAATTGCGCTGGTTTCGGCCCGCAAGGCAAGGCTGGAAAGCATGGCCGAAAAAGGCGACAACAAAGCCCGCCATGCGCTTGAACTTTCGCAAAAGCCCGAAATGTTTCTTTCCACCGTACAGATCGGCATTACACTTATCGCCATCTTCACCGGTGTGTATTCGGGCGAAAAGTTTAGCAACGATCTGCAGCCGTTTTTCGAAAATATCCCGGTGCTTTCTGCCTATGCGGCTACCATTTCCACCACGCTGGTGGTGGTCATCGTCACGTTTCTTTCCATTGTGTTTGGCGAGTTGATTCCCAAACGCATTGCGCTGATCAATGCCGAATCCATTGCCAAGACGGCGGCCAAACCCATGCGCATCTTTTCGAAGATTACCCACCCGTTTGTCTGGCTGCTGAATAAAACCAGTAATCTGTTTTTCAAACTGTTCAATATCCGTAACAAACGTGATGATTTTGTAACGGAAGACGAGATCAAGGCCATCATTAGCGAAGGCACCGAGTCGGGTACGGTGGAGGAAGAAGAAAAAGAAATGATCGAACGGATCTTTCACCTCGGCGACCGCAACATCACCTCGCTGATGACGCACCGCAGCGATATTATCTGGTTCGATTTGACCGACACCGAAGACAAGATACGGGCAAAGATTTTTGAAGACCCCCACTCCTTTTACCCGGTATGCGATGGTGAAATTGATGCCATCAAAGGTGTCATTTCCCTGAAAGATTTGTACATCAGCGATGATTTTACGCTGTTTAAAGACCTGATGGTGCCGGCCATTTTTGTGCCCGATAACATATCGGCCTACCAGGTGATGGCCAAGTTTAAGGAGTCGAAATTTCACGTGTGTTTTATTGTGGACGAATACGGCAGCCTGCGGGGCATGATTACACTGAACGATATCATGGAGGCTATTGTGGGCGATATGCCCGACGCGGAAAATGTGGACTATGAGATGGTGGACCGCGGAGACGGTACCTGGCTGGTGGATGCCCAGATACCGTTTTACGACCTGCTGTCGCACTTTAACCGCACCGAATGGCTCACCGAAGAAGAGCTGAACTTTGATACGCTGGCCGGTTGTGTGCTGCACGAACTGGAACACATTCCCACCACCGGCGAACGGATGAAATGGAAGGGCTTTGAATTTGAAATTATTGACATGGACGGCCACCGCATAGACAAAGTGCTGGTAACACCCAGCGAGGAAATCAGGAATGAGCTGCGGGAGGAAGAAGAGGAAGCGTGAGCCGCCGGCAAATTGTCAGCGCAAAAAAAATGGACACTATTGAACTACGTCCGGCCAGCCTGGCCGACATTCCGGTATTGCTGCAATTTGAACAGGGCGTGGTGGAAGCCGAGCGGCCCTTCGATCCCACCCTGAAACCATCGCCCATTCATTATTACGACCTTGAGGAACTGATCAGGGGTGATGATTCGGTGGTGATGGTAGCCGAATGCAACGGTCAATTGGTCGGCAGCGGCTATGCCCGCATCGAGGTATCAAAGCCTTACCTGCAACACGGCCGCCATGCCTATCTCGGCTTTATGTATGTTGATCCGGCCTACCGCGGCAGGGGCATCAACCAAAAAATTTTAGAGGCCCTGAAAAGCTGGTCGCTGGCAAAAGGCATTACCGAAATGCGGCTGGAGGTGTACCAGGGAAACACAGCCGCTATCCGGGCCTACGAAAAAGCAGGTTTTCAACAACTGCTGGTGGAAATGCGCCTGGGCATCGGCCCCGCTGATACCGGGGATTAAAATAAGGCCGGGGCCAAACCCTGCCCTTTCTGTTTTTAATTTATTAGCGACGTAATACCTTCTCAATCGTTTTTTCCCTGCAGCATGGGCACAAAGCTGAACTGGTCGTACACCTCTTCCTTAATGCTGCCATCCTGCTGTTTAATCAGCCGCTTCATTACCTGTACATCGCCACCGCCGAACGGAATCACCATGGCGCCGCCGGGTTTCATCTGTGTGATCAGCTTTACCGGAACGATTGGCGCCGCTGCGGTGATCAGCACTTTATCAAAAGGCGCATAGGTGGGCAGACCCTCGTAGCCATCGCCGTAAAAAAATTTGATGTGGTGGTATTTTTTCAGGAAGGGAAATTGTTTGTTGCTGTCGAAAAGTTTTTTCTGCCGTTCGATGGTGAATACTTTGGCGCCCATTTCGGCCAGCACGCAGGCCTGGTAGGCGCTACCTGTGCCGATCTCCAACACTTTTTCATTCGGTTTTACGTCCAGTAATTGAGTTTGGTAGGCAACCGTGTAGGGTTGCGAGATGGTTTGTCCGGCATCTATGGGAAAGGCCTTGTCTTCGTAAGCCACCTCGTCGAATGCCGAGTCGAGAAAAAAATGGCGGGGAATATTTTCAATCGCAGTCAGTATGGATTCGTTGGTGATGCCCTTGCTCCGTACCGTCTCTACCAGTTTGCGTCGCAGTCCTTTATGACGGTAGCTGTCGTCAGTCGCTCTCATGCGGCAAATATAATTTGCGCAACTGTACGGCTTTCAAATTGTATTTTTAGTCATGCTTTTTGACCATGTGTTGCTGGGCCTTGCCTGGATGGTGTATTGTGGGTTGCATAGTTTATTGGCGGCTGCCGGTTTCAAGCGTCGTGCGCAGCCTGTGTTGGGCATGGCCTTTCGCTACTACCGCTTGTTTTATACGCTTTTTGCTTTTTTGTCGCTGGCGGCGGTGGTGGGCTTTCAGTTTTCTATCCCCACCGTTCGTGTGTTTTCCTCTTCTCCTGTTACGCAAGCCGCCGGCGGGCTGCTGGCCATCGGCGGGATGGGGATTATGCTGGTATGCATCAAAAAATATTTCCTGAGCCTGAGCGGACTAAAAAGCCTTTACGAGGAAGCGCCGTCGGCAGAACTGATGATCGCCGGCATTCACCGCTACATGCGCCATCCGCTCTACACTGGCACCTTTCTTTTTATCTGGGGACTTTGGATCTGCTTTCCGTCGGCAGGGCTACTCATCGCCAATGCGGTCATTACCGGCTACACCTTATATGCCATTGGGTTAGAAGAGCGAAAGCTAGTGGCCGAGTTTGGCGACCGATACCGGCAGTACCAGCAAAACGTTCCCCGGCTGGTTCCGAAATTTCGATTGGCCGCAGGCAATTAGCCGGCCTGCCGCCGGTTTGTTCCTGTTCACCGATTGAAGACCCGCCGGCTGGCCGATCCTTCCTTTCTTTGAGCCATCGAACAACGCAACCAAATTTTTTTATAAAGCATTAAGTCCATCCGCCTAAGAAACAGCGCCTCACAAGGGCGCTTTCTTTTTGCCTCCATTCAATAGCCAACCGCCATCAGGCTGTATGGGTCATCCACTGAAGGATACGGAGCTATTTGAGGTTTTCTTTTCGGGTGGTTGGTTTCATACCAGGCCGCCGATAGATCGTAGCTGCTCCACTCCCCAGGAAGTCAGGGATCTTTTCTACATCTGCTTTGCTACAGCTATTCAATGCCTACGGCGTCGGCTGAAACAACCAGCCCGCCCTGACGGCGGTTTCATATAAGGAATACATGTTTGCTTCTTAAAGCAAAAAAGGCTACCTGTTGCGGTAGCCTTTCCTTCAAAAAAACGAGTGATGATACCATTCAGGAAAGCTTCATTTCACTGATAATTTGCCTGATTTTATCTTTTGCTTTTTGCTGCGCTTCATCAAATTGCCCGGGCGAAGCCAGGCTCGTGTTGACGCTAAAGTAAAACTTGATTTTTGGCTCCGTGCCCGACGGACGTGCGCTGATCTTACTGCCATCCTCGGTGATAAACTGCAACACATTCGATTTGGGCAGGCTGATGTCTTCGGTTTGCCCACTCAGCAGGTTTGTTTTTACACGCTTTTCATAATCGAGCAATTCTACCACCTTGCTGCCGGCCAGTTCTTTTGGCGGGTCCGCCCGGAAGCTTTCCATCATCTCGGCAATCTCTTGTTGGCCATTGCGGCCTTTTTTGGTGATGGAGATCAGGTCTTCCTGGTAATAGCCAAACTTTACGTAAAGGCCCAGCAGCTTTTCGTACAGGCTGCGGCCTTTTGCTTTTTCATAGGCAGCCATCTCGCAAAGCAAGGCCACGGCCGACACGGCGTCCTTATCACGTACCTGGTCGCCAATCATCAGGCCATAACTTTCTTCGCCGCCAACAATGTAATTTTCCGCCCCTTCTTTTTCGCGAATGAGTTCGGCAATCCACTTAAAGCCCGTCAGCACATTGTAGCAGCTTACGCCGGCTTCTTTGGCGATTACGTCAATCATGTTGGTGGTCACAATCGTTTTTACCACCATATCGTTGGGCTGCTGCAGGCCTTTTTCCTTGCGGGCCTCCATCACATAGTTAAAGGCAAGAACCGCCGTTTGGTTGCCATTCATCAGTACCCATTCGCCCTTTGTATTTTTTACCCCAATGCCCACGCGGTCGGCATCCGGGTCGGTGCCACAAAGAATGTCGGCATCCATCTCCTGTGCTTTTTTCAGGCCGATGCTCATGGCCTCGCTTTCTTCGGGGTTGGGATAATGCACCGTGGGAAAATTGCCATCGGGGGTTGATTGCTCATTGACGATGGTTACATTTTCGAAACCAAAAGCGGCCAGCACCTGCGGCACCAGCTTGATACCGGTTCCGTGGATGGGCGTATAAACGATCTTCAGGTCTTTTTGCTGCCGGATCACTTCGGGGTAAACGCTTAGACCCTTCACCATCTGGATATAGGCTTCGTCGAGTTCGGCGCCAATGATGGTGATGTTCGCTTCGCCGCCGGTCCATTTTACATCGCTGAGATCAGCGATCTTTTCCACTTCGGCAATCACGGCTTTATCGTGCGGTGGCACCAGTTGTCCGCCGTCCACCCAATACGCTTTGTAGCCGTTGTATTCTTTTGGATTGTGCGAAGCCGTACAAACCACCCCGCCCTTGCAGCCCAGATGGCGGATGGCGAAGGAAAGCTCCGGTGTAGGACGCAAGTCTTCAAACAAAAAAACCTTCAGGCCATTGGCGGCAAAAACATTGGCTACCGTTTCGGCAAAAAAGCGGCTGTTGTTGCGGCTGTCGTGGGCTATGCCCACTTTGATCTCTTCGGCGGGAAATGTTTTTTTCAGATAGTTGGTATAGCCCTGCGTGGCCATGCCTACGGTGTATTTGTTCATACGGTTAGTACCAATGCCCATGATGCCGCGCAGACCGCCGGTGCCAAACTCGAGGTTACGGTAGAAGGCATCGGCCAGTTCGTCGGGGTTTGTCTGCTGCAGGTCTCTGATGGATGTTTTTACGTCCTCGTCGTAAGCGCCATTGAGCCAGGAGGCCACTTTCTGTTCTATCTGTGCGTCCATAGATTCGTATTTTTTGGTTTGGTTTTTTACGGTGATCCGTTGATTGAAGATATCTGTTTTTGCAATCTGTGCGAAGTTAAGTGTCCGTACATTTGACCGGTGAAGAATTGGTTATTTTCCCTTGTGTTCCTGCTGTCGCTCCCGGCTTTTTCGCAGGATACGGCGGCTCCTCGTAAACTTGATTCTTCCGGCAACAGTAAACGGAAATGGCTGGTGGGTGCGGGCACGGCTGCGGCTTATGGCGGTTCTTTTGCGTTTTTAAGTGCGGCCTGGTACAAAGACTATCCCAGGACCGGTTTTCACACCTTCGACGACAGCGGCGAATGGCTGCAGGTAGATAAAATAGGCCATGCCTGGACTGCCTATCACACCAGCCGCATCACCACCGGCCTTTGGCGATGGGCCGGGTTAACCCGGAACCAATCGCTGCTGCTAGGCACCGGTAGCAGTTTTTTGTACATGCTTTCCATTGAATACCTCGACGGGCATTCGGCCGACTGGGGCTGGAGCTGGAGCGACGTGGGTGCCAATTTCTTCGGTGCGGCGTTGTTTGCCTCGCAGGACCTGTTTTGGAAGGAACAAAGGATCGGCTTCAAGTTTTCTGCATACACCAAACATTATGGCCAGCACGAACTGCAGGGCCGGGCCAACGAACTTTTCGGCAGCTCGTTCCAGGGCCGGTTGCTGAAGGATTACAATGCGCAAACGTATTGGCTGAGCGCCAACGTAAAATCATTCCTGCCAAATGCAAAACTGCCTGCCTGGCTAAGCCTGGCCGTGGGTTATGGCGCCGACGGCATGTTTGGCGGCTACGAAAACCGGGGAGTAAATGAGGCGGGCCTACCG
>CBDUBQ010000054.1:0-30536 GCA_965365435.1 uncultured Flavisolibacter sp. | reverse complement strand
TGGTGCAAAGCACCTATGCCCCGGCCGATAACCTGATGGAGCTTCTCCTGATGATTGACGCTGCCCGCCGGGCATCGGCGTACAAGATCATTGTGGTGATGCCCTACTACGGTTACTCGCGGCAGGACCGGAAAGACCGGCCCCGGGTGGCCATTGGCTCCAAGCTCATTGCCAATATGCTCACCGCCGCCGGCGCCGACCGGATTATCACCATGGACCTGCATGCGCCGCAAATCCAGGCCTACTTCGACATTCCGGTTGACCACCTCGACTCCTCGGCCGTTTTTATACCTTATATAACACAGTTACGCCTCGAAAACCTTACCTTCGCGGCCCCCGACGTGGGAGCAACCAACCGTATTCGGGAAATAGCCAACTATTTTGAAGCCGAAATGGTGATTTGCGACAAGCACCGAAAGCGGGCCAACGAAATAGCCAGCATGGTGGTGATAGGAGATGTGACCAACAAAGACATCATTATTGTTGACGACATCTGCGACACGGCGGGAACGCTGAAAAAAGCGGCTGCTCTTTTAAAAGAAAAAGGTGCCCGTAGTGTACGAGCCCTCATCACCCATGCGGTGCTGAGCGGCAAGGCTTACCAGAACATTGAAGAAAGTGTGCTGGAGGAGCTGGTGGTATGCGATACCATTCCGGTAAAGCAGCCTGCTCCCGAGAAGATCAAGTGCATTACCACCGCCGAACTCTTTGCTGTGGCCATTCGCAATGCGTACGAGAACAAGAGCATCAACAATCTCTTTTTTCATTCGCAGGCAAGGGATAAGTAAAGTTCACAAGTTCAAGCGTTCACGGGTTCACAAGTTTAGTGAACCAATTCGTGAACCCGTGAACTTGTAAACTCGTGAACGTTTAATTTAAACACTCATAAAATGAAGACAATTACAATCGAAGGACAACTGAGGACCGAACATGGCAAGTCAGCCACCCGCCAGCTTCGCTCTCAGGAACTCGTGCCTGGTGTAATTTACGGGGGTGCACAGGAAATTAATTTTTCTGCTCCGGCCAAAGCTTTCAAGGCATTGGTTTATACACCAAACTTCCAGTTGGCAGAAGTAACTGTGGACGGCAAAACTTACCGCTGCATCTTAAAAGACCTGCAGTTTGACAAGGTTTCGGATGCCCTGATCCATGTGGACCTGCTGGAGCTGGTAGAAGACAAAAAAGTGGTAGCCTCCATTCCGCTGAAGTTTACTGGCGTGGCAGCAGGCGTAAGAGCCGGCGGCCGGTTGGTACCAAAAATGAAAGCACTGAAGGTGAAAACTTATCCCAAACACCTCCGCGAACAAATTGAAGTGAGCGTGGATGTATTGGAAATTGGCGGTAACCTGCGTGTGGAAGATGTAAAGGACGAGAACTACGAAATCATGAACTCGCCCCGTATTCCCATTGTATCGGTAGTAACCACCCGTGCCCTTCGGCAGGAAGAAGCAGCGGCTGCAGCGCCCGCAAAAGGCAAAAAATAATGGCAGATTACGCAGACTCTGTTTAATGGAAAGGATTGCTCAAAAAGCAGTCCTTTCTTTTTTTTGGCGAATAACGTTGATTTTGAAAATGATTTCATTGTTTGCCCGCAGGATTGATAACTTGCATTTTCAACAAACCGGATGGTGTCATGCCTTCGGGTTGATGTTTGCAAAAAGCAATTTTTGATGAAGTTTTTGATTGTTGGCTTAGGCAATGTAGGAACTGAGTACGAACATACCCGCCACAATATTGGTTTTGATGTGGTGATGGCCTTTGTGCAAAAGCACGGCGGCGCCCTGCGCCACGACCGGCTGGCCTATGTGGCCGAGGTAAAATGGAAGGGTAAGATTTTTGTTTGTATCTGTCCTACCACCTACATGAACCTGAGCGGTAAGGCGGTGAAATACTGGATGGACAAAGAAAAAATAGACCTGGAGAATGTACTGGTGGTGGTGGATGATGTGGCGTTGCCGTTGGCAAAAATCCGGATCCGCTCGGGTGGCAGCGATGGCGGGCACAACGGTTTGAAAAGCCTGCAGGAATTGCTGGGCACAACGGCCTATCCCAAATTGCGGTTTGGCATTGGCAACAGCTACCCAAAGGGAGCCCAGGTGGATTTTGTGTTGGGCAAATGGCAAAAAGAAGAAGAACCGGTGGTGAAAAAGAAGATTGACGCCTGCGTGGAAGTTATCGAATCCTTTGCCACCGCCGGCATTGGGCATACCATGAACAAATACAACAATTTGGAAATCGCGTTATGAGGATAAAAATTAATTTATTTACTTTGACCGCCTAAGTCCTGACAATTACCAAGCTAAAAATCCGATCTTCTTTGATGGCCGTCCGTAAATAGAAAGGATCAACTGCCCTTTTGGTGTGAGTATCCTTTGTTATTTGAACTAAAACCATTTGAAATTATGAAAATTTTTTGCGTTGGCCGTAACTATGCTGATCATGCGAAAGAACTGAAAAACGACGTACCGGACGAACCCGTCATCTTTATGAAGCCAAAAAGTGCTTTGCTTCAGCCTCACACTCCATTTTACTACCCCGAATTTACCAACGAGCTGCACTACGAATGCGAGTTGGTATTGCGCATTTCCAAAAACGGAAAATACATTCAGGAAAAATTTGCCAATAAATACTACGATGCTATTTCGGTGGGCATTGACTTCACGGCCCGCGATATTCAAAACGATTTAAAGCAAAAAGGCCTGCCGTGGGAAAAAGCAAAAGCCTGGGACAACTCGGCCGTGGTAGGTAAATGGGTTCCGTTTGCCAACCTCAAGGACAAAAACAACATCAACTTCGCCCTGTACAAAAACAAAGAGCTGGTGCAGCAGGGTTTTTCGGCCGATATGCTGTTTCCGTTCGATGAAATTGTTTCGTACATCTCAAATTTTTTCTCCATCAACATTGGCGACCTCATTTTTACCGGAACACCCGCCGGCGTTGGCGAGGCGGTGGTTGGCGACGAACTGGAAGGGTTTATGGAAGAGCAGAACCTGTTTTCGCTGGAGGTAAAATAACCCGGCGAAGCGGCGGTTTGCACGCCCCTGGTTGCGCATAAAATTGTACGTAGCTCCGCGGGGCTGCCGGTAGCAGGGATACTGCTGTTGATGGGTAACACTGCCGCCTGCCGCCAGAAGTGCAAATGGTTGGATGAACGTTTTTTTCTAACTTACCCGGCCGGCCATTCTGTCGGCGGCTACACCAACATGCACTCCGAACTGCTTTACCAGCTTGCCCTCACACTTGTTCCGAACGTTGGCGATGTTCACGCCAGAATACTGGTGCAGCATTTTGGCGATGCTACGTCGGTTTTCAGAGCAAAGCAGTCACAGCTCGAAAAGCTGGAAGGCATCGGCGAGGTAAGAGCAAAAAGCCTGAAGAAATTCGATGATTTTCACCTGGCCGAAACAGAGCTTCGGTTTATTGAAAAGTTCAAAGTAAGGCCGTTGTTTCTTACCGATGCGGCCTACCCAAAACGGCTGCTCAATTGTTACGATTCGCCAACCATGCTTTTTTACAAAGGCACTGCCGACCTCAATGCACCGAGAGTAGTGGCTGTTGTTGGCACCCGCAGCAATTCCGATTATGGAAAGGCTTTCACCGAAAAGCTGGTGGGCGACCTGGCGGCACATCATGTGGTGGTGGTCAGTGGGCTGGCTTTTGGCATTGATGCCATTGCCCACAAAACGGCCCTGCGGGCCGGGTTGCCCACCGTGGGTGTGGTTGGCCATGGACTTAGCAAAATCTACCCGGCGCAGCATACGTCGCTGGCAAAAGAAATCATTGCCGGAGAGGGTGGAATTCTCACCGAATTTTTTCACGACATAAAGCCCGATAAGCACAATTTTCCGCTTCGCAACCGCATTGTGGCCGGCATGAGCGATGCCACAGTGGTGGTAGAAACGGCGGTGAAAGGCGGCAGCATGATCACCGCTAAACTGGCCGATGCCTACAACCGCGATGTGTTTGCCGTGCCGGGCCGCACTACCGACAAAGGAAGCAGCGGTTGTCACCACCTGATTAAATACAACAAAGCCATTTTGCTCACCGATGCCGATGAACTGCTGGAAGTTTTGGGCTGGAAAGAAAAAAAGGCAACGCCAAAAACCCAGCGGGCTCTTTTCATTGAGCTAACTCCCGAGGAAGAAATCATCCATAAACTCCTGCAAACAAAAGAGAGCCTGCACATAGACGAGATCAACGCCGGCAGTGGGCTTAGCAGTAGTTCTGTTGCCGCGGCCATCCTCAACCTGGAGTTGCAGGGCGTTGTGCAAAGCCAGCCGGGAAAAATGTATAAGCTGCTTTAGGCAAATGCAGAACAGAAGAATGACGAATAAGAAATGACGAAAGGACGAACCTCCTCTTTTTCCTTGTATGCTGGCAGCCTGCCACCAGGATAGAAAGATGAACATCGTACCCCACTTCGACAATCATCACTCCTTGTTCGCCTTTTCGATATTCCTTCCCACCCCTATCTTTGCCTATGGCAACAAACCCCACTCCCAAAAACTTCATTGAAGGCTTAACATTCGACGACGTTCTGCTTGTTCCGGCTTATTCTGAAATTTTACCAAGAGACGTTGACATAAAAACCCGCCTCACAAAAGACATCACGTTAAATGTGCCCATGCTTTCCGCGGCCATGGATACCGTCACCGAAGCATCACTTGCTATTGCGCTGGCACGCGAAGGCGGCCTCGGTATTTTGCACAAAAACATGACCATCGAAAAGCAGGCCGACCAGGTACGCAAGGTAAAGCGCAGCGAAAGCGGCTTGATCGTTGATCCCATTACACTTTCGCTCGATGCCACCATCGGCGATGCCCACCGCATTATGCGGGAGAATAAAATCGGCGGCATTCCTATCGTTGACCAAAGCGGAAGGCTGGCCGGCATCCTCACCAACCGCGACCTGCGTTTTCAGGAGGACATGCACCGGTCGGTCAGCGAGATCATGACAAAGGAAAACCTGATCACTGCACCGGAAGGCACCGACCTGAAAGCGGCCGAAAAAATCCTTCGGCAAACGAAAGTGGAAAAGCTGCCGGTGGTGGATGGCGATGGCAAACTGATTGGCCTCATTACCTACCGCGACATTTTGCAGGTAACATCGTATCCTAACGCCGGCAAAGACGCCTTTGGACGACTGCGGGTGGGGGCTGCCATTGGCGTAACAAGAGATTTGCTCGACCGGGTAGCCGCTTTGCAAACAGTGGGCGTGGATGTGCTTTGCCTCGACAGTGCGCATGGCCATTCAAAAGGGATCATTGACGCACTAAGAAGTGTAAAGGGAAATTTTAAAGATATCAATGTCATTGCCGGCAACATTGCCACCACCGAAGGAGCTGAAGCCCTGGCAGATGCCGGCGCCGATGCGGTGAAAGTGGGCATTGGACCCGGGTCAATTTGTACTACCCGTATTGTGGCCGGTGCCGGCGTGCCGCAGCTTACGGCTATCATGCAGGCGCATGCGGCCCTGAGCAAACGGGGTATTCCGCTGATTGCCGATGGCGGTATCCGTTACACCGGCGATATGGTGAAAGCATTGGCCGCCGGTGCCGACTGTGTGATGATGGGCAGCGTGTTTGCCGGCACGGAAGAAAGCCCCGGCGATACCATCATTTACGAAGGCCGCAAGTTTAAAGAATACCGCGGTATGGGTTCGCTCGGCGCCATGAGCACCGGCAGCAGCGACCGTTATTTCCAGGACCCCGAAGCCGATGTAAAAAAATATGTTCCCGAAGGCATTGAGGGACGGGTGGCTTACAAAGGCCAGTTGAAGGAAATCATTTACCAATACGTAGGCGGCTTACGGGCCGGTATGGGTTATTGCGGCGCTAAAAGCATTGCCGATCTGCAGCAGGCCACCTTTGTAAAAATTACCAACGCCGGCATGCGGGAAAGCCATGCACATGATGTGGAAATCACACGGGAATCGCCGAATTATAGCAGGAAATAAAACCCCCTGTCCCCCCTGGAAGGGAGACATAAATTGGTGACGTTGCTTTTTTCGTTGCAGGCTTTTTTCGGGAAGCTATTTATCACCACCTAGGAGGATAGGAAACAGAGGTTTCACATAGGGCTTGCGCCGCAAAGAACAGAAGCTATTGCCAATCTATGTGAAGCCTATGTGCTCCCGCTGTGCCTATTTGGTTCAAAAAAGCCGGATAGCATTACCGAACGTAAAAAAGGGTTATGCCGCCAACGGCGAGATAGGCTGCAACGGATGCATTATAGTAGCACTTCAGCTTCGTACATAAAATCCTTTGCTTCGTTGCTTTTTGCAGCTTTGCGGGCACAGAACGGTCTATGTGAAATAAGAAGGGACACGCTGTGGCGTGTCCCTGCAAATGCTATACTGTTTTTTGAAAACCGGAGTAGTGTCGTCGCTCTAAGTCTCCCCTTCAGGGGGACAGGGGGATTGCTTTACGCCTGCGCTGTTGGCCCGCCGAAGGTTAACGGTATCTGTACTTCTTCAAGGTCTTTGATAGTGCCATTCGCCGCTTCGTAGCGCTGCACGTTTTCGGCCAGTGCTTTCATAAACCGTTTGGCATGCTGGGGTGTAAAAATAATCCGGCTTTTTACTTTGCTTTTTGGGGTGCCGGGCATCACATTGACAAAGTCAATCACAAACTCCGCATGCGAGTGCGTAATAATCGCAAGGTTGGCATACGTTCCTTCGGCCACTTCTTCGGTAATCTCTATGTTGATCTGACTTTGGGGTTGTTGATCCTGCTGCATAAAAAAGGGTTAAGAGGGGCAAAAGTAGGCTATCCGGCCCTACTGGCAGAAATTATCTAAACCGAAAAAAGCGACCGCCGGCCGGCCGTCGGCTCCTGTTTTCCGGGCGCCAAAATCGCCTCACTGGAAGGCATAAACTACCTGCAGGCGCAGGTCGGTGCGGTGGCGGCTTTGCAGTTCGTCCAGCCCCGAACCAATGACGGTTTTGTTCTGGTACAGGGTTTGGGCCAGGCGCACCCAAGCCGTTAGCTTTTCCGTAAACCGGTACGATGCAATGGCATAGTAGCGGAAGCCCCTGTCGAAAAAAGCCGGGATGGAAAAGCCGTACAGCACATCGCTTTCGTAGGCATACATGCGGCTGTTGTAGCTATCGGTGCCGAAGTATTGCAGCCTTACATTTCCCCTTAGCTTCAGGGCAGGCGCCCACGCTGCCTCTGCATACGTTAGCAAGCCTTTTTCCGCCGGTTTGCCTTGGGCCGCAAACCAGGTAATTTCTGCACGGGCCTTCATTGACAGGCGACGGTTTACCTGCCGGATGAAATGAAGCCGCAGGTTTTTTCGCTGTTGGTCCACCGGATAATTAAGCACCTGGCCGGCACCGTTAAGCGGCTTGTTTTCGGTTCGGTAGCGGAGGTAGATTTCTGTTTGTTTGTTGGGTAGGTGTGTCAGTTGGGCCAGGTAATCCCATCCGCGGGTGGGCGCCGATACGCGGTAGCGCAGAAAAGGAAACTGGTAAAAATCGGCGTAGGCCGCCAACTGCCAGCCAGTGCGGGGCCGTATTTGAATGCCGGCATAAAAACCGTTTTCATTGCCGGGCAGTGTGCTTTCGGTAAAGGCATTGCCAAACGGCGACTGAAACTCTTTTGCCAGGTTGCGGTATAAAAACGAAAGGTCAACGGCGGGATCAACACTTAGCAGCGCACCGTGCACCATGGCGCGGTGAAAGCGGCTGTCGGTGGCCACTTCGCCAAACAGGTGCATGTTTTTATAGGTGTAACTATAGTCGGCACTGGCCAAAAAATGAGCCTTTCCGGCAATTGCAAAGTGGTTATACGGTTCGTCGCGTTTTTGCAAGGGAAGCGAAAAGTGTTGGGCTACTGCATTCACGGCAATCTTTAGCGATGAGGCGGAGTACGACAGCGATCCGCCGGATGAAAAATGCGCCAGCCGGTTGCGGTCGGCAATTTCGGCCTTTGTGCGGTGGTAACCCGATGTGTTGAACGAGGAGAAACGTTCGGTGGAATCCACCACGGTATTGCCGCTGAAATTTTTGTACGAGAAAAAAACAGTGCCTTGCAGCGGGCCCAATTGCAGGGTGGCAGCCGCACCGCGGTTAAAGTAAAATTCGCCCGCCGAGCGGTACGGAAGCAGGGTGGGCGCCTGCCGCTTCAGCATGCTCACTTCCGCACTTTTTCCAAAAGCCTGTGTTTGCCATTGAATCAGGCCCTGTCCCAAATTCAGTGTATAATCGCCAAGCGCAAGGGCCTTTACCCGGCCCAGGTTCCGCACAAAAAAATGCACGGAGTAAAAATCAAACCCCCTGGCCTGCGCCCCTTTGAAAAAGGCTTCGCCGGCATCTTTTTCCGCCACCAGGCCATAGTATAAAAGGTTTTTATATTGGTAAATGTAGCGTGCCTGCACCTGGTTTCTGTCGCCAACATAATGCGTGGGCCGGGTGCGGTCGTAGCCTTTTGACCGTTCCAGCGTGCGGCTAAGCCGCAGCAGCGCATAGGCCTGGCCGCCACGCAAGCGGGCCGCTAAGGTTTCTTTGGCCGTTTGCGCATCGCCCACAAAAACAAACGGCAACAGCTTGCGGATGGTGAGCAGGTCAAAAGTGGGGACGGCCTGCAGCTCGTAAATGGAAAGCAGCTTGCCGAAAACCTGGCGGTACGAAAGAAAGCTTTGCACCTGCAGGCTGGTAAGAAAACGCAACAGGGCCAGGTCTTCGGCGGTGGCCGTGTTTAAATTGAGCGGGTGTTTTTGAAAATACGCCAGTTGCTGCAGCAGCGCATCGTCTTCAATGGCTTCTTCATTCAGGTTTTCGAGCTGTTGCTCGGTATTGGCCGGTAGGTCCTGCGCAAAGACTGGTGCAGTCAAAACAAAAAGCCATATCGTCAACAGCCATTTCATTTGCCGGAAGAGTAAAGCATTAGCAAGCCGGGTGAAAGACCGAGGTAGGGATGCACAGCGGCGGTCACATCAAACCGTAATTGTTTTAGTTGCACGCCAAAGCCGAAATAATAAACCGATGTGGCGGAACGGAGCCCCGCCCTTGCCACCAGCTTGGCGGCCGCCTGGTATTGCAGGCCGGCGTTGATGCCAAGGGCACTGCCGCTGGCTTTTTCGGCCTCGGCGGCCACATAAAATTGGTCCGATACATCGTAGCCCACGCCGGCGCGGTAAACGGACGGAAGGCGCTTGGTGCCGTCTTTGCCCCACGAGGCGCCCACCGGGTTGCAAGCCTGCAAGCCCGCCTGCAGTTGTGGTGTCAAACGCACCATCGCCCCTGCATCAACAGTTACCGTGGATGCCGCGCCGTAGCCCATGGCGGAAAAAGAAAAATAATTGAACTGAACGCCGATGGCCGCTTTTTCGCCCAGGTTTCGGCCATAAGCCAAACCAGCCGTGGCTTCGTTGTAAGCGGCATCGCCAAGATAGTCGGCCCGCAGTCCGAAATGGCCCGATGCCGTTGGTAAAACCAGCGCAGCGGCATGGCTGCTGAGCGCTTTCAGGCCAAAACGCCGTTCGCTGAAAAGGCCGGCTGAAAATTTTTTGATGGAGGCGGCAGCGGCGGTATTGCCGGCAAAGGAAAAAGCGTCGGCCTGCTGCCGGCTGTAGGCGGTTAAGGCTGTGTAAGAAAAACTGCCGGGCGTACGGATGGTTTGGGCCAATGCCGTAAACGAAACAAGCAGAAAGGGGAGGAGCAGGTTTTTTCTCAACTGGCGGCAATTAGCCCGGGTAAGATAATCTGATTTGCGGGAATAGAAAAGCGTGGGGGGCAACGGATAGTTTGGGGCGGTATTTTGCTTTTGCCAATACCAACCCCTTTGCCCTCGTCATATGCAAAATGGCTGCTGCCTCTCCGGCCGATAGCGTTTGTAACCATTTTGTGACCTTGATAGAAACCACGCTATTGCGAAAAGATGAAGGGTACCCGGATGAACCTGAAAGGAATGTTACAAACCGGTTGGTGCCCACCCTTCCACCTATCTTTGCGCCATGCAAGTTTTGGACGGAAAAGAAACAGCCCAGGCGATTAAAGATTCATTGAAGATTGAGGTGGCGCAATTGTCTTCCAGGGGCAACCCGGTGCCGCACCTGGTGGCCATATTGGTGGGCAACAACGGGGCCAGCGAAACCTACGTGGCCTCCAAGGTAAAGGCCTGCCAGGAGGTAGGGTTTAAGTCAACGCTGATAAGATTAGAAGAGGATATTACCGAGCTGAAGCTGCTCGAGATCATTCGTGAACTGAACGGCGATCCGGATGTGGATGGCATCCTGGTGCAACTTCCGCTGCCAAAGCATATTTCCGACGAAGAGGTGATCAACACCATTGACCCGGTGAAAGACGTGGACGGTTTTCATCCGAACAACGTAGGGCGCATGGTGCTGGGCCAGCCTACGTTTGTGCCCGCTACACCGCATGGGATTATGCTGCTGCTGGAACACTATAAGGTAGAAACAAAAGGCAAGCATGCGGTGGTCATTGGCCGCAGCAATATTGTTGGCCGCCCCATGAGCATTTTGCTGAGCGGCGCTTCCAATCCCGGTAACTGTACCGTAACCATTTGCCACTCCAGCACCACCAACCTGAAAGAAATTTGCCGCACGGCCGACATCCTGGTTGCTGCCCTGGGCCGGCCGGGATTTGTTACCGAAGACATGGTGAAAGAAGGTGCCGTGGTGATTGACGTAGGCATTACAAGAGTAGAAGACAGCACCAAAAAAAGCGGCTACCGCATTAGCGGCGATGTGGACTATGCGGCCGTGGCGCCGAAATGTTCTTACATCACACCGGTGCCGGGTGGCGTGGGGCCCATGACCATTGCAGCGCTGATGAAAAATACGTTCAGGGCTTGCGCCATGAAGCATTATGACGAGTAGCGGGATAATGTGACAATGTGAAAATTTGACAATGTGATAATGGAGGATGCGACAACGATAGCAGCAAACAAAGTGGACGGCAACGACCGACAGGGATATACGCTGCCGGTGATGGAGCATTTCTACACGCTTCAGGGCGAAGGGGTGCACCAGGGCCGGGCGGCGTATTTTATTCGCCTGGGTGGTTGCGATGTGGGCTGTGTGTGGTGCGATGTAAAGGAAAGCTGGGAAGCAGATAAGCATCCGGCGTACACGGTGAATGAACTGGTGGCGACGGTAGGCGCTACACCAACAGAGATCGTAGTGATTACCGGCGGCGAACCGCTGTTACACAACCTGGGCCCGCTTACCAAAGCGCTGCATCAGGCCGGCCGCCGGGTACATATCGAAACATCGGGTTCGTCGCCGCTGTCGGGCGAGTTGGATTGGATCACACTTTCGCCCAAAAAATTTAAAGCACCGCTGCCCGGCGTGCTGCCGGTTGCCAGCGAGCTGAAAATAGTTGTATTCAATAAGTCAGACTTTGCCTGGGCCGAAAGCTGGGCTGCCAAAGTTTCTCCAACCTGCCGGCTTTTTCTGCAGCCCGAATGGTCGAAAGCAGCCGTCATCACACCGTTGATCATTGACTACATAAAAGGCCATCCGAAATGGCAGCTTTCCCTGCAGGTGCATAAGTATATTAACGTTCCGTAAGCCCTCGCCTTCGGAAATCAGTGTATTTTTAGAAAAATTGTTTCTATGGAGACTTTACAAACACCGCTCAACAAAGCGCAGCTTGAGTTGCTGAAGTTGTTTAGCCGGGTGACTGATGAAGCCGAGTTAATGGAAATTAAAGCGATGATCGGTCGTTACTATGCAGATAAAGCAACAAAAGAAGCAGATAGGATTTGGGAGGAAAGAGGGTATTCACAAGAGACCATGAATGAATGGTTAACCGGTGAACACAAACATGCGAATCGTACTTGATACGAATCTTCTACTTGTTTTCGTTTCAGCAAAATCCCAGTCACATTGGTTGTTCGCTGCTAGTAGAAATGGGCATCTTGAACTTGCTTTCACTACGGAAATTTTAGCTGAATATGAGGAGCCGTTCAGTAAACACTGGAATCACAATGCCGCCATTACCGTCATAGCATCATCTTTGGAATTGCCGAATGCAGTGGCAGGTGATGTGTTCTTCCGGCTGAACCTGATTTCTGCCGATCCCGACGACAACAAATTTGTGGATTGTGCGTTTGCCTCTAATGCAACCTACCTCGTGACAGAGGATGCTCATTTTGCCGTTCTAAAGAAAATTGAATTCCCAGTTATCCAGGTTGTTTCATTAAAAGAATTCAAAGAAATTTTCATAGATAGAATCCCAGTCCATACATGAAAAACATCCTCCTTCTTCACTGCCTCTTCACGCTGTTAGTTCTCTCCGCTTCCGCTCAAACCGACATCACCAAAGTGGACAAAAAAGCCGTAGCCCTTTATGAAAAAGCCATCGAGCTTACGGAACTAGCCAAATACAAAGAAGCCATTGCCGTATTGCAGCAGGCCATCAGTCGTGATGATCGCTACGTAGATGCTTACCTTTCGCTGGCCGGTGTGTATGGCCAGTTGAAAGACTATCCGCAAAGTGTGGCGGCTTACGAAAAGGCTATGGCCATTGATGCCGACTATACGGCGGGCTACGCATTGCCCTATGCCATCAACCTTGCCGGCAAGGGCGACTTTGAAAAAGCGCTTCAAACGGTAAACACTTTGCTGGCAAAACCTAATCTTCATCCAACCACCAAAAAAGCCGCCGAGTACCGGCAAAAAACCCTACAGTTTGCGGTGGATTACGCCAAAGCCAATGCCGCCGGCAATTATGTCTTTAACCCGCAAAACCTGGGCGATGCCGTTAACTCACCGGAACTGGAATATTTTCCTTCCATGCCTATTGATGGAAAGTTGCTGGTGTTTACCCGCCGTATAAGCGGGATCAACGAAGATTTTTTTGCCGCCGAAAAAGGACCCAATGGCTGGGAAAAGGCCGTGCGCCTCCCGGGCCAGATCAACACCCCGCAAAATGAAGGGGCGCAGAACATTTCGCAAGACGGCGAGTGGCTGGTGTTTACAGGCTGCAACCGTCCCGATGGGGAGGGAAGCTGCGATATCTACATTTCGAAAAAAACACCCGAAGGCTGGTCGCCGGCGTTTAACCTTGGCAATAAGGTGAACACCGACCAGTGGGAATCGCAGCCTTGTCTTTCGCCCGACAAACGCGACCTGTATTTTGCCAGCCGCCGGCAGGATGGCCTGGGTGGCAGCGATATTTATGTTTCGCACCTGCTGCCAAGCGGCCGCTGGGGCGAACCGGAAAATTTAGGTCCCGGCATCAACACTCCCGGCGATGAATCGACACCGTTTATTCATGCCGATAATCAAACTTTATTTTTTGCGTCAAACGGCCGGCCGGGTTATGGCGGCGATGACTTGTTTGTAGTGCGCAAAGGACCCGATGGTAAATGGCGCCAGCCCGAGAACCTGGGTTATCCTATCAATACCATAGACCACGAAGGATCGCTTTTTATAGGTGCCGATGGAAAGACGGCGTATTATGCCAGCGATCGTGGCGACAGCAAGGGTGGTCTCGATCTCTACTCCTTCGAGCTGCGGGAAGCGGTGCGTCCGGCAAAAACATTCTGGGTAAAAGGAAAGGTGTACGACAACAAAACAAAGAACGGCCTGCCCTCTGCGGTGGAGCTTATTGACCTGGGGACAAAACAAACCATCTCGCGGGTGCAAACCGATGAAACCGGCAACTACCTCATCACGCTTCCGGTGGGGAAAGATTATGCCTTTAACGTGGCCCGCACGGGCTACCTGTTTTACTCCGACAATTATTCACTGAAAGGAAAACCGGCCGACTCCACCTATCAAAAAGACATTCCTTTGCAGCCCATCGAGGCGGATGCGTCTATTGTGCTGCGAAACCTGTTTTTCGAAACAGGCAAATGGGATATTCGTCCCGAATCGGAAGTGGAACTGGACAGGGTAGTGCAGTTTTTGAAAGACAATCCAACCGTAAAAATCCAGTTGGAAGGGCATACCGATAATGTGGGCACCGCCGCCGACAATCAAAAGCTTTCTACCGCTCGTGCCTATGCCACCGTTAATTATCTGGTGGAAAAAGGCATAAAAGGCACCCGGCTGCTGGCAAAAGGTTTTGGCGCCACCCGCCCGGTGGCCGATAATAAAACCGAAGTAGGCCGGGCGCAGAACCGGCGAACCGAACTGCGGATAGTAGAGAGCTAATCCCGCTGTTTCCATAAAGGGCAGACTTAGATAAAGAGCTTGATTTTTCCGGAGCATTGCTCAGGCACTATAGGCCTGAGCAGGGCCTTCACCTCGGCCGGTTCTTTAATTTAAAAGGCCAGCATAAAATCCACTTTACACCACCTCTTTTCCTGTTAGATTTGTGCGCCATTGAAAGAAGGATCTAATCTAAGTTTCTCCGCCGGCGGCGGAAGACAGGGGGCTATATGGACAGAAATTTATTATTGCGTGCTTACCGGCTCATGTACAGTGCCAAGTGTATGGCCGAAACCTATGAGGCCAATCGTTCGATCACCAAATACGTACATTCCACTTCCCGCGGGCACGAGGCCATACAACTGGCCACGGCTTTTCTGCTGCAGCCGCAAGATTGGGTGAGTCCCTATTACCGCGACGAAAGCCTGCTCCTCGGCATGGGTTGGACACCGTACGAACTAATGCTGCAACTGCTCACCAAAGCCGGTGACCCCTTCACGGGTGGCCGCAGCTATTACTCGCATCCTGCGTCAAAGGCCAATGACAAACCGAAGATCATTCACCAAAGCAGCGCCACGGGTATGCAGGCCATTCCCACTACCGGCATAGCGCAGGGGATACAATACAAGGAAGTGGCCCACCTGTTCCCCAGCGGGGCAGCGGCTGACGCAGAGCCCTTGCGGCCCCCTCAAACCCCCGGTGGGGCACTTGCCGATGCCCAGCCATTTCCCGTGCGAGAGGCTGCGCCTGGTACTGTTAGCCCGGTCATACAGTTACAAGAACAGGAGGGGCAAAATAACACGTCTATTAAAGGAGATACTGAAGAATTTCCGGCTTCGTCGCAAAGCGAGGGTCTGCACATGAGTTTCTCCCCCACCGGGGCAGCCGGAGGGGACCGTGCCGTTGTTCTCTGCTCCCTTGGTGATGCTTCTGTTACCGAAGGCGAAGTAAGCGAGGCCCTGCAGTTTGCCGCGCTGAAGCAGCTGCCCATCATTTACCTGGTGCAGGACAATGAATGGGGCATTAGCGTTAGCGCCGGTGAGGGCCGTTCGATGAATGCCTTTGAGTACGCCGCCGGGTTCAAGGGACTCAACCGGGTACAGGTAGATGGCACCGATCTTTTTGAAAGTTATGCCGTGATGGAAAAGGTAATTGCCGATGTGCGGAAGCACCGTCGTCCCTGGCTGGTGCATGCAAAAGTGTGCCTGCTGAACCATCACACCAGCGGCGTACGCAAAGAGTTTTATCGCACGGACGAAGACCTGTCCAAACATGCCGCAAACGATCCCTATATCAAGTTACGGGATTATGTGTACGGCGATTTTGGCGAAGCCTATATCCGCGGAATTGAAGCAGAAGTGGATGCCCATATCCGCGAAAGTTTTGAAAAAGCAGTGGCATCACCGGAGCCAGACCCTGCTGCCGTTGCCGATCATGTTTTTGCCCCGACGCCCATAACAGAAGAAACCGGCCAGCGGTCGCCAGCCGGCGGTGCCAGGGTGATCATGGTAGATGCTGCCCTATTTGCCATCCGGGAATTAATGGAAGACGACGAAAACTGCGTACTGTACGGACAGGATGTGGGCAAACGCCTCGGCGGTGTATTTCGCGAAGCCGCCACGCTGGGTGAGCGGTTCGGCGACCATCGGGTATTTAACACCGCCATCCAGGAAGCCTATATCATTGGCTCTACCGTGGGCATGAGTGCGGTAGGGCTGAAGCCGATTGTGGAGGTGCAGTTTGCCGATTATATCTATCCGGGTTTCAACCAACTGGTCACTGAAATTTCCAAGTCCTGCTTTTTATCCGGCGGCAAATTCCCGGTTTCCACCATCATTCGGGTGCCCATTGGCGCCTATGGCGGCGGCGGTCCTTACCACAGTGGCAGCGTGGAAACAACCTTGCTTAGTATCAAAGGCTTGAAGATCGCTTATCCCAGCAATGCGGCCGATATGAAAGGCCTTATGAAAGCGGCTTATTACGATCCTAACCCCGTGGTGATGCTGGAGCATAAGGGCCTTTACTGGAGCAAAGTGCCGGGTACCGAAGGCGCTAAAACAATAGAGCCGTCACGGGATTATGTGCTGCCCTTCGGCAAGGCCGCCGTGGTGCAGAAAGCGGGCGACGATGTCCTGTTCAATGGCGAATCGGTTTGTGTTATTACCTACGGAATGGGTGTTTACTGGGCCCAGTTGGCAGCCAAAGCTTTTGCCAGCCAGGTGGAAATCATTGACCTGCGCACGCTTTTTCCGTTGGATGAAGAATTGGTTTTTGCCACGGTGAAACGGCACGGCAAATGCCTGGTGCTGACCGAAGAACAGCAGAACAACTCGTTTGCCGAAGCCCTGGCCGGCCGCATTTCGCGGGCCTGCTTCCAATGGCTCGATGCGCCAGTGGATGTATTGGGGGCCCTGAACCTGCCGGCGGTTCCGCTCAACACCGGATTGGAGGCGGCCATGCTTCCGAACGCAGAAAAAGTAAAAGAAAGAATTGCCGGCTTGCTGGAAAGTTAAGGCAGCCTGGTTGTGCAGTGGCGATTGATGTTTTTTCGCCGGAACCGGTTCAGAACTGTCTGCCGCCGGTGTTTTCTGTACTAATCAATCACTGTATGCGGGTTCGTTCTCAATCGTCGCGGTTGTTTTTCCAGCGGTCGAATTTTTGGCGCAATGCCCCAACCGCCGCCACGTTTTCATCGGTTCCGTAAACCACCAGGTTCAGATATGGTTTTTTGGGAGAATCACCTGCATGGGCCACCGTTAAAAAAGCACTGGAGGCCTTTGTACTGCCGCAACGCCTGTCGCCTCCGGCGGTGGCCCCGGCTTCCAACGCAAGCAGCAATACTTCTTCTACCGGCAACGCCAGTTGCTGTGCTTTTACAGCAGCGTTCAAAACGGCTTTGATCACATCCGGGTGAGCCAGGGTATTGCCCTGAACCGAAAGCCCTTTAGCCGTTAAGGTACCTTTATGCGCCGGGTTTTCGGCACCGGTGTAGGTCTGTGGTTCGTTGGGGTTACTCACGCAAATAACAGCGTATTGTTGTTCTTCCGGATCAAATTCCGGGTCTTTCATGGCCTCCATGATCTGCTGGGGCGATGCATCGGCCATGATCATCTGCAGCCCTTTTAAACGTGCCAGCGGATGGCTCATAGCCTGCACCACCACGGCGCCTTTGCCGGGAACAATGGCGCCAATACCATAAACGCTGTAGGTACAGGAGGCACCGGCGATGCCAATCGTTTTGGTAACCGGGTCCACCACAATAATTGACCAGGTGGCCGATGCCTGGAAAAGGAAAGTCGTTAGCGAAAGGATGGTAAGCGAAAGCCGCCTGATTGATTTCATGGACGGAAAGATAAGACCGGGACGAAGGCTTTGCGCCGGTGGACTGCCGGCGTTGCGGGCAAACCGGCGCTAATAGCTCAGTTCCATTTTGTACTGGGTTCTTTCCGAATGATCACAAAGCGGAATGAATTGCTGGTAAAATTCCTTCCAGCCTTCCAGCTTTGTGAGTGTGCATTTTGCGGGTTCCAGTTCGGCAAAACTGTCATAGCTCAGTTCCAGCACCAGGCTGTAACCGCGGCCGGTAATGTCGGTCAGCAAGCGGGCATGAATAGGCGGGTTTTGGACGTGGGCTTTTTCAAGATAAGTTTTCCAGAGTTGGAGGGCTTGCCTGGCCGCACCAAATTTCAAATGGAAAATGTTTCGTTCGACAAACATGGCCGGGGGTTTAGAGGATCGAAAGAAAGATTGTACAGCAGATCAACGATTCATGATAGCAGCGAACCTTGGTTTGCTGCTTCACGGATTTGCTTGCGCCTGGTAAGGCCTATTTGTTGAAGGCCGGTTTTTCAGTCTTGCTTTTACAAAATTGGATGGCAGAGCCGTTACAAAATCTTTGTCAATTTCGTCGTGTTCGTTCCCCGCTTTAACTGAACGGCTTCCACGTTATTGTTGGCATCTTTCAGAAACGAGAATTCACCGTTGGGCACTTCAACTATAAAAAAATCCGCTTCGCTGGTAAAATGGATATTTCTTTTTTGTCCGTCCTGCATAAAAATCATTCGGTCACCTTCCATCAAAAAAGAAACCGTCACATTGTTCACCTTGTAATCACCCACGTATTTTTTCAAAACAGCGCCGTCAACCGGCACGACCGTTTTTATTTTCGGCTGATAAAAATCCTTCCAATCATAAACCGTGGCCACACTGTTGATAATTTCTGCCAGGATGGCTGTATTGTAGGTATTTGCCATCACTACCACACCTTTGCCGCCTTCCCTACTACCAAAATACTGCGAGACAAAACCTTCATCTACCCCTCCGTGTTGAAAATAGGTTTGTCCGCCTTTTTTGTAAATAAACACGCCCATTGCGGCTGCCGTATCCACGAAAGGCGTTAGCCGCAGTTTGGTCATTTCCTGCGAAAGAACCTTGTTTGACTTTCCGTGCAAGGCCAATTGGGTTTCAATGATATACCTGGCCAAATCCGTAGGAGTGGTCCAGAGCCCGGCCGCTGCCTGTTCGGGGTAAAGGTGATACCGGCCTTTTACCGGTTTGCCGTCGTTATAATAAGCAGTTGCCCTTAGGTGCTCCTCTTCTTTTGCCGGCAACTGCGAAAAAGTGCTGCTAAGCATACCCAGGGGTTTCAGCACATTTTCCCACATGTATTCGTCGTAGGGCTTGCCGGTGATGTCTTCTACAATAGTTTGCGATATGGTGGTGCCGCCACCGGAGTATTGATATTTCAACCCAGGTTCAAATGCTGACCGGACCGCTTTGGTATTGGCCGGCGTTGCCCCGTCGAGAATTTGCGAACGGGTGGGCAGGGCAGTCCCAGCTTCGTAGCCCGGAAAACCATGAATGGTCAAACCGGCTGTATGACTAAGCAAATGAGCCGTGGTAATCTTTTTCCCTTTTGCCAGGCTGTCGTACGGAAACTTCCAGGTTTTCAGGTAAGTGTTGATGTCGGCCGACAGGCTTAGTTTTCCCTCCTGCGCCAGCTTCAGCACGCCCACACCATTGAGCGATTTACTGATGGAGCCTGCCTGAAACAAAGTAGCATTTGTTACGGCACGTTGTGCTGCGCTGTCAGCCCAGCCGAAGCCTCTTGCCCATTCAATTTTATAATCGTTGATAACCGCAATGCTCACACCATTCACCCGGTAAAAGGCCATGCGTTCCTGGAGGGTATGCCTGTTGTTGGTGCCTTCAATCTCTACCCACAAACCGAGGTTGTTCTGTACCTGTTGAATTTTCGTTTCAGTATCAGCCGAATACTTTTTCTCTTGTGCAGAGACGGGCAGGTGCAGAGAAGATAACAAAAGCAAGAAGAGGATGGTGAAGCTTGCGGTGCTCTTTGGCATAGCAGTAGGTTTTGTGTTGATGTTATTGGCCGGGTTAGTCTTTGTAGCTTTTTTCATGGTTGCCGTGTTGGTGGTTTAAGTTAAAATGGAGCCGCGGATATTTAGAACTGTGCCAGGCTTGCACACGATAGGCAGCCTTTGTGCAGGCGAAGAATCAGCATTCCTCCTGCCCGTAACGGCTACTCAATTTATACATTAAAATTTGTTTTTTCAGAGGCCGTTGTTCGTGCAGGTACGTTGCCGGGTGTGCCAGCTCTCCAACGACTGGCGTACAGAGTGCGGCCCGCTTTCATCACCTGACGCTATATGCCAGACTCCGTCACAGCTGTCAGCGAACGGAAGCTATCGGTGCAGGTGTGATTGGAAGATAGAGGACTATTTGATACAACTTCCGTCCGGGGCTATCAGTAAGCAAGTAGAAGGATGCAAGGGCGCCGACAGTTCAGTTGTTGGAGGGCTAAACGCAAAGCCTGCGCCTCAACACCACCAACGGCAGCGAAAGTCGCTAGAAGTAGTCTCATAAATGAAAATAGGATTTTAGAAAGATCATTATAGAGGTTGAGAGCACAATGGCTTTGAATTTTTGCTCTTTGTTTTCGTGGCGGACAATGCAGCGCCGGTAGTTGAACAGCCAGGCAACGAATCGCTCTACTTTCCACCTTCGTTTGTAGCGCCTTGGTTTTCGCCCGTCCTGTGTTTTTGGCTTTCTCCGACTAGTTCTTTATGGTGCTATCATCTCCACCCCCCGTTCTGCTAGTCGCTCATCCAAAGGGTCGCTGTCGTACGCTCTGTCGCCGATGAGTTTTTCCGGCAGTTCATCCACAAATCTGTCCTCCAGGGTCTTTTCCGCTAAAGTGACTTCATGATGGCTTGCAGATTCGATCCGGGCAGATAAAACAACACCACCAGCGTCCGTGATTGCCATTATCCTACCGCCTTCACCCCGCTTAGTCTTTCCTACAGAAAGCCCCCTTTTTTCGCCAGCGAAAACGTGCCGTCAATAAAGCATTCTAACGTGTCTATGCCGCCTCTTTCCTGTAGATCACGAGCCAGCGTTTCAATCATTTTATCAAAGACGCCTTCCTGCACTCACTGCTGAAAACGCCTATGGCAGGTTTGATAGGGTGGATACTCCTTGGGCAACTCTCGCCAGCGGGCGCCGATTTTCACCATCCACAGAATGCCTTCCAGCATGTCTCGTTTATTTCTCCAGGGGCGGCTCTTGCCATCACTTCTGACAGGGCCATCGGGAACAAGATCCTCAATCTTCTCCTATTTCTTTTCTGTCAATCGCATCCTACAAAGCTACAACACCTATTTATGAGACTACTTCTAATAATTTACTTCCAGCTTGTACTGCGTTCGTTCGGAATATTCGCAAAGCGGGATAAACTGCTGGTAAAAATCCTTCCAGCCTTCCAGTTTCGTAAGGGTGCATTTTGAAGGTTCCAGCTCAGCAAAGGTTTCGTAACTCAACTCCAGCACCAGGCTGTAGCCACGATCGGTAATGTCAGTGAGCAGGCGGGCATGAATGTGCTGATCCAGGAAGTGGGCTTTCTCAAGCCAGGTTTTCCAGAGTTGGAGGGCTTGCCTTGCCGCACCAAATTTCAGATGAAAAATATTGCGTTCGACAAACATAGCAGCGGTTTCATTAAAGGTAACAAAAGGCGGCGTCTTTAACGGTGTGGCCCTGGGCCTAACCTTGGGCGCCATGCAGGTGGCTTTCGTTCTTCCCTGTTGAATCTTTTAACTGCCAACGGTGCCTGTCTCCACTTCTCCTGCTCGCTTATAATTTGCGATGATCACACCTTTCGATGTCACGGCGCTTTCGGCTAAGGAAAAGGCTGCCGGAATGGGCCCATCAACAAACAGTTTTTTCCCTTCGCCCAGCGTCAGCGGATGAATCATCAACCACAGGTCATCAACCAAATCGTTTTTTAAAAGCAGTTGAATGAGCTTGCTGCTACCCCAAACCTGGATGTCAGATCCATCCGCTGCCTTCAGTTTCCTGATGGCTGATTCGCTATTGAGGAAAACCGTATGCTGCCAATCGGACTGGTGCCGCGTTGAAGAAAAAACGTATTTCGTTACCTCATTAATACCCGGCCATAGCGATGCATGCTGTGGCCAGTAGTTCTCCCAGATTTCAAAAGTCACCCGCCCCAAAAGAAGGTCGGCTGGTTTCATCAATCTTGCCATGAGTTTATTACCAACTTCGTCATCGTATGGGGCCACCCAGCCGCCAAATTTGAAACCGCCCGATGTATCTTCTTCGGGTGCACCCGGCCCCTGGATGACGCCGTCTAAAGTGATCATGGATAAGACGATTAATTTTCGCATGCTTTTTTGAGTTTGTAGCGCAAATCTCCTCAACTGTTTTGATCCGATGGCAGGCTCATTGCGACTATCAACAAGGCTGAATGCGGCAAAATTGAGTTAGCCATGGAAAGGTAACAGACTGCCGGCTGTGCGGTTGATGGTGAAAGTCGAATGCACGCTGACGTGTGAATGCTGATAGCAACACCCCAATCACCACGGCCTGTAAAAATTCGTTACAGCCGGGGCGGTTTTACGCCGGCCTTCTCAAATATTTCAAGAATTTCCGGCTCTATGGGAAGCGGCTTTAAGGGTGGAATGTTCGATCCGCCGGTATTGCCCACCGGTATTTTGCCCACAAACGATTTTACACCGCCAACCAGTAGCCGCGGAATTTGTCCAATGACTTCCTTACCGCTCTTTATCCGTAGGCCGAATTGCAGCATTTTCCAATGCACATACGTGTGCTCGAAGGGATAAGCCTGGCCAATGACATGTGCCTTTTCAAGGTGCCGCCATGCCTGCTGCAATTCGTTGCGCTGCAGACAAGCAGAATAAGAGCGCATTTCGTTTTTGAAAAACGGCCGGAGCGATGGTGGCATGGAGGTATTGAAACGCATAATGAAAACGGCATTTCGGATTAACAGCAGCACCTGACGGTAACCATAGCTGCCTGGTGCGAAACCATTAACCGGGCAGATGAGCAAAGATATCCGGAGGGCCTGTTATTCGGTAAGCGGTGAGGCACTGAGCCAGACCAAAGGTGGACTAGCATGGATTTATCCCGCCTTTCATTCCGTTGGTTCTCGTTTTTAAAAACCAGCTTACTCCCCCGTAAGGCATTTTGTTGGATTGGCCCGGGCCAACTTCAGCACCTGCAGCACCACCGTAAGCCACGCCGCCAGAAGGGCAAATGATCCGGCGCCGGCAAAATAACACAGCTGCAGTTTAATCTTATCAGCAAAGCCGTTCAGCCGGCTTTTGGAGGCTGTTGTTGCTGAGGCCTTGGCGGGTGTGTTGGCCTACCGGCAATTGGTGTCCAGAGGGCGACCCACGTTCATCACCCAAAGTTCTCCGCCTTACTACCTCACCTTTGTCGTTCAAGGGAGGCTGTCGGTGCCGGTGTGATAGGAGAGGTGGAGGACTAATTGGTACATCTCCAGGTGGGTGCTATCATAAGGAAGTATAAAGGTACATGGACGCCGACAGTTCAGTTGTTGGTGAGCCGGTGCACAAGTGCTGCGCCTCACACCAACAACGGCAGCCTTTGTATGCGAACACCAACGGAGGCAGAAAACCGATGTTAGCGGTAGTACTTCCGCTTCATTTGTTTGTAACCACTTTAAAGCGCATTACCCGTTCTCTGTCAAAAAGAATGTCCAAATAGTAAAGAGAGTTATCCGATACAACATAGTCAAACTCATAAATGTTTCCGGTATGGTTGTGTGGAATGTACTGCTGCTTTTTTAAGGCTAAGGTATCAAGCCTGCGGACTTTTTTCCGTTTGGAAATATCATCCCATACATAAATATCCGGGTTGCGAAATAAGTTTGAGTTGATTTGCAAATTCTGAAAACTTCCTTTGTAATCTATCTTAAAATGGATAGTATCTCCTTTTTTGGCTGCGATTACACCTGATGACGGTGTTATAAGCTTGATGTTTGGAAGATGATACGAGGCGTAATAGGGATTAGCAGCAAAACTGTCTTTTGTATAGTTTGGCAATAAAACCCATTTGTTGTTTTGAGGAAAATGGTTTCTTGCAAAATCGGCAGACGGCGTCAGCCAATAGTAGTTATTGTAGCTTTTTGAAAAGAAAAGCAATTTCCCATCATCTTGCTTTGCACAACCACCGGCAGCCCACGTAGCGTCCAATAAACAATAGGCGCTGTCAATCCAAATGGCATTCCAAGCATGGTCAAGCGTTCCTGCTGAACCAACTTGGTAATATTCAGTCCTGACGTAGCCAGTTATGATTTCTGATTTAAGTCCCGCTATATCGCACATCTTTTTAAATAGCATGGAATAACCTTGGCAAACAGCCTTTTTCTTTCGCAAAACTTTGTCTATGTACCTCATCTCCCAAGCCATTCTTTTGGCTTCGCAATTTTCGTCGTCCTTGCACATATAGGTTTTGGGCTCTTTGCCTTTATAATAATACGTGTTGTAGTATTTGTAATCGTAACGAATGTTCTCCGTAATCCATTTGAAAATTGCCCTGGCTTTGTAAAGTTGTTCGGAATATGGTTCAGTCAGTTCTTGGGTAAGACGGGTCAAATCCTTTTTGTATTTAACCGTCACCACAAGACTGTCAACTGACGAGAAGTCTGGTCTTGACTGTTGCGAAAAGGCTAACAGTGAACAAAGCAAAACGGAAAAAGTCAGTAATGATTTGTGTATATTCATGCACTCGTCGGAGTAGGATTAGTATTACCGCTAACGACGGACAGGGCTTGCTGCTGTGGAGGCATTCATTGAACGTTCGGCCCCGAACCGCTGCCCCACAAAGTTAATAATGTTGATGATAAGAACTCCAGCTGAATGATGTTCGTCACGCTGGAACTGCTGATGATGCCTGCAAATAGCCGAAGTTACTTACGTCGCCCCGCCATAGCAGCAAACCCCATGTTGTATGCCGCTTTCCGTCACTTGTTGTTTTTGGGATGCCAAATGGCGTTTGTTCGCACTTCGTCTGCCGTTGCCTTTCTTAGGTTGCAAGGGTTTAGTCCCTCGATTTCTTTATATACGATGTTTATCGGCATATACCGAATATTGGTTTTAGCAACGGTCACAAAAGGATAATCGAAGCGGTGAGGAAGCGTTTCGATTGCCCACATTCCATCTACTCTTTTGATGATTACTTCACCGACATAATAAACCAATTCATCATACAATTCTTCCCAAGCCTTGCCGTATGGCAGCTTGTCCACTGCACTATCTATTTTAGCAAGACTTGTGTAAGAAAAATCGAGTTCCGCTTTGTTTATGTTCAACTCCTTGTTGAGGGCTTGAAGGTTCTCATCTGTTTTTAAAAAAAGATGGCTGCCTTGCTTAGAATAGAATTTCCAATTTTCAACCGATGAAGCCCTTCTGTGTTTAACATCATCGTTTACTTTTTGTGTCCAGCGGACAGTTCTGAGAAAACTTTCCTTTTCATAGTAGTCGCCCTTGCCGGGTAGGACAATGCCTTTGGGGTCAAAAACATAAAGAAAGTCCCCATTTGGCAGCTCGTAAACCAAATCGTTTTTTGTATATCCGGTCCCATAATCTTCAAAGAAAAATTTCGTGTATTCTTCGTGAAGAATTGCTCCTTTGTTTTCAAGAAAATCTTTGATCTCAGATTTTGTCAGTCGTCTGATTGATTGGTTAGATTGTGTCTTCGGCATGGTTGTGTCTCGCCCTGAAATAGGTTGACCATTTTCGGTTATTAAATTGTGTTACTTTCTTCTTCAAATTTACCGGAACATTGATAAGTTTTTCGCTGGCATTTTTAAAGAATGCCGCTCGACTTATCAACATTCCTGCACCCTGATTTATGCTGCTTTCTTGCCTTTGCGATAGGTAACATACTGGTGATTTTGTTTTCTATGTGCCTGGTCGGGCGTTTGCATTTTCAGCGATTTGTGCAGCCTACGGCCATTGTACAATCTTACTGCTTCATCTACCATCTTTTGGGCAATTATCAAATTAGGTATTATTCTTTTCAAGCCAAATTCATACTTCAATATTCCGTTCATTCTTTCGGCAACGGCATTTTCGTAAGGGTCATATTTCTCTGTTGTGCTTAAGACAAAGCCATTGCCTTGGGCAAATTCCGAGTAGTCAGGGCAGCAATACTGTAGCCCACGATCACTGTGATGAATAACTTCTTTGTGCTTATAGCTCCGTTTTTCCATGGCCATCTTCAAGGCTTCTTTTACCATACCCACTTTCATGTTGTCGCCGAGCTTATAACCCATGATCTTCTTAGAATACAAGTCGGTTACCAATGCCAGGTAGGCATATCCTTCGTTTAGTTTAATGTAGGTAATGTCCGACACAAAAACCTGCTCAGCATGCGTGGGCAGCAGGTCTTTTATACGGTTGGGCGACTTATAGTAAAAGTGCTTAGAGTCAGTGGTGATAAAGCATCGCTTCGTTTTAGGCACCAGTAAATGATGCTGGCGGCAAAACTGTAAAAACTTATCTCTGCCCATTTTTATTTTCAATTCTTTTAGCTGATCTTTTAAATCCAGGTGCAGCTTTTCTGTTCCGTACCTGGGCATTAGTTTTCGTACCGGTGCAATCAACTCTTTAATCTGCTCTTGCTGTATTTCTCTTTTTTTCTGCACCTGTAATTTTTTGTAGTAAGCCTGTTTGCTTAGCCCGAAACATTCGTACAGCCATTTTACTTTGAAAGCTTTTTCTTCTTTCTGGCTATCTCGTTTGCTAATGTTTCGGGCAAGTACTTTTTTGAGAGCTCTCGTCCTGTAACTTTTTCAAAGTCAACAATAATGTCCTGTTGAAGTTCTTTTATAAATTCCAGCGCTTCAATACGCTCTTTCAGCTTCTTTATTTCATCATTCTTGCTCATGCCTCTTTTAGTTTGGTTAAATGTCGCCAATTTTTGCATCCAGTAAGTAATAGAACTCCTGGATATGCCGTAAACCTTTGACGCATGATTAATAGAAATAAGACCGTTGTGGATTTCGCGGGTGACCGAAAGCTTAAAATCAAAACTGACTTTTTGATACTGATTTTTTCGGCGGTCTGACTGTTTAATGTAAGCCATAGTGTTGCTAAAACTGATTAATTTTTAGTCAACCTATTTTAGGGTTTGTCAGGTTGAATGCTTGCGGCTAACGTTGAGGGCTTGGCGTCAGGCAGGGAATTGACTTGATGCCGCCGACCATGTTGCTGATGTCGGCAATATGGTTTACAGTTCGGTTTTGTTCGTCTGCCCTGCTTGCGCCAAACCCATGTAAGCAGCATGGCGGAGTTGTCCGGAAGCTGTTTTAATTGTGGAAAGGCTCTCTGGAAGCGTCGGCAAGCCGCAAAGTTTTACAGCGGTTGGCATTGTGGTTCGGTTTGTGCGCCGCTGAAAATGTTTATCGGCTTATACCTCGGCTGAAGCCAAAGTTCTTTGAAATTGCTGGGCAAAAGTGTTGCTAATATCGAGTATGGTATATATATTGCTTGGGCTGTTATGAACATTTTTGAAAGAATTGAACGGAACGAATACAAATGGATGTGGTTTGTGTTCACACTGATAGGTAGTTTTTTGCCAATGGGTTTTCGGTATTTGGCGAGCTTGGGATTTAATGTAAGCTCTTTTGATATAAAGGATTTGCTATTTGCTGGGCTGGCTTTAAACATATCAAACCTAACATTGGCTGGGAGCCAAAGGTCTGACACAAGGGTGGTAATGGCTGGGGTTTCATTCTTCATGTCTTTGATTATTGCGGTATTTATCGTAATTTTCATGTGTAACGAAGAGTTCCCTACCAAAGAACTAATAGGTTTAAAGTATTTATCCTATCCTGTGGTAATTTTGAGTGGAATCATAAGCTGGCAAGCGAATAATTATGTGCATAAGTTTAATAGGAGAATTCTGATTTGAATATTGTTTTGGTCATAGCGTTTTTACTCGGATTGATTGCCTGCATTTTAGCAGCGTGGTTCATATTGTACCTAAAAAAAAAGTCATCTAAATTAGATGCAACTTTCATAAAAACCTTTGTATACCCAAAATCCTCCTTCACTGAAGAAAGTAGCACTACGTCAAAGTTTACAGCGCACTCTGTGAAAAAAACTGCACCATCGCAACGGGATAAGACGAAGAATTACACATTGGAAGGTGAATTAGAAGAATTTTCCCAAAACTGAACTTAATGAGTTCCAAAAAGCGGCCACCCAAAAAGACGGTTACTGTAAACTTTAAAATCGCCAATATTGAATTGATTGCTTCAGTACCCTCACTTCCCGTTGATTTTGACCCAAATGTTCGAGAGGGAATTAGATATAAATTAACTGCAACAGTCAACAGTGATAACGATGCGTCACTTTTTAGTGTAGTTGTTCATTATAATTTATATTCAGAAGAGCAGTCGTTGTATAAGCTGGATGTAAAAACAGATTACAAAATTAGGTCTGGATTTGAAGGACTTCAAGATAATGATTTTATTCGTTCCTTAATTCAGTTAGCAATACATCATGCAAGAGGGGTTCAAGCATTACAAGTACAACACACACCTCTGTCCGAATTCTACATACCCCAAGTTGACGCCTCTAAATTAGTCGCTAAAGAAGGGGAGTAACCTCAATAAATTCTCTCTCTTGTCGCCCAGCAAAATTGCGGCTCTTACCGCTTGTTAGCGTCTGTGTGGTTGGTCATGCAGCGCAAGTGGTATGTGCCGCAATGTGTGTCAGCCAAAGAAGTCGGGCAGATTAAAACAGATTTGAAAGCCTGGCGGTCAAAGTCGTTGCTGATGTCTCATAGCAGTTTGTCTGCTTGGCCGCTTGCTGCTTACGGGCAGGTATTTGCGAAGGCAGGGAATTTATTGATTGTCCAGCCCGGTACAAATGCTCATTGAAAATATTTTGTTGAAGTTAAGAACTAAAGCTGAACATTGAACGTCGAGCCCGAACCGCTGCTGATGCTTGCACATAGCTGATGTGTAATAGTTAGTAGTTGATCTGACAGTTGAGGATTTTTGTTTTTAGTAATCAAAAGGGTCAGGATTAAAAAATTAGGCTGCTGGAGCCATTTGGTTCAGCAGTTTTTGTTTAGCCAAGGTAAGGGATTCGAGAAAGGTTTCGAGGGGTGTTTTGCCATAGCAGTAGCGGCCACTGTGCGGACGTTCTTCATTGTAGTGATGCATCCATTCATCCAAATCTGCTTGAAGGACCTCGAGACTTTGATATAGTTTCCTTCGGAAGGCAACAGCGTAAAACTCATCTTGCATCGTGCGGTGCAGACGCTCACAAATGCCGTTGGATTGTGGATGCCGCACCCTGGTCCTTGAATGCTCAATGCCTTCGAGTTGGAGATAGAGTTCATACTCGTGATTTTCTGGTCTACCATTGAACTCAGAGCCCCGGTCCGTCAGCATCCGCAAAATGGGAATTTCATACTGTTCAAAGAAAGGAATGACCCTGTCGTTGAGAACATCAGCCGACGTAATGGCATGCTTGGAGGTGTACAGGGTTGCAAACGCCACACGGCTGTAGGTGTCAATAACCGTTTGCTGATAGATGCGACCCACCCCTTTGATGGTGCCGACATAGTAAGTGTCCTGCGCTACCAGGTAGCCGGGGTGCTCGGTTTCAATCTCGCCTACTGCTTCCTGCGCCTCTTTTTTGCGCTCCAGAGCAATCACCTGCGCTTCGGTAAGGACCAGTCCCTCCTGTGCCACACGGGCTTCCAGGGCCTTCAGTCGCTTTTCAAAGACCTCCAGATCGTGGCGCTGCCACACGCAGCGAACACCGGCAGCGGAGAGAAAAATACCTTTCTTCCGCAGTTCGTTACAGGCTCTGGCTTGGCCATAAGCAGGAAAGTCGAAGGCCATCTTGACGACAGCTTCCTCTACTTCGGGCGCTACTCTGTTTTTGGGAATGGGTTTGCGGCGAGAGATTTCCCGCAGGGCCTCTTCACCTCCGGTGGTGTAAAGTTCTTTGATGCGGTAAAAACTGTCACGGCTGGTGCCCATCAGCTTGCAGGCACGGGTGACGTTGTTTAACTGTTCGGCTAAATTCAACAGGCCGACACGGGATTTGATTAACTTCGTCTCTGAGTTCATGATCTGACATTTTGGGGTTATGAAATAAGTGTGGTTACTTAAATGTAATCCCAATTGTCAGATCAACTCTTAACTTCTACAGCTGATGTTACATTGTCAAGCCCTGCTTTTGCAAATACTTTTGTTGTAGGCAGTTAATTTAGTCCACCGACTGCTGCTATTTCATTTTCTATACTTGAAAAGTCGCCTGTCAAAGCAAATGTCTTTAAGCGTTGTAAAAAACTCATTTCGTCAATGTCGTTATGGTCTGGTTTTAGATATTCACTTTGTGTAATTCCCATTACAGGTCGGCTCATTTTTTTGTCAAGATATAGATTTAAGAGATCTTTCTTTTTTGTCTTAATAGCTGCATAAATTAGAAGTTCATATTTGTTGTCAAGTCCAAAGTCTTTTGGCTCAACTTCCTTCCGTCTGTCAATTATTTTGTCGTATGAATTATATTCTTGAAAGTAATTGTCAATATCTGTTTTAATTCTTGTCGCTAAATAAATAGCTAAGTCATTCCATTCCCGTGACAGTGGATAAGATGTCCTGCGATGATTATTCATTATGTCGCCCAAAGGAACAATGTTAAGCATAGTGAATTTATGTCGCCGATAAAAGTCTACAGGCTTGATTGATGTTCTTACTTTTAGATAATACGAACCTTTGCCTTTTTCAATGAAAACGGCTTGCTCAAGTTGATTGAGTTTTCGGGATAACTTGATAAGTGATGCTGTCTGGTCAATTGAGTAGCCGTCAATAAGTGATATTAAGGTCTTGCCGAACTTTTTAAAGGTCGGGTTAATATCTGCCTTGTCTAACTGTTTATATACTTTGAGGTCTTCCCACATAAAGGGTCTGTCTTAATTGCCTACAACGAACAGGGCTTTGTGCATGTAGCGGCATTCATTGCTCGTCCTGTAAGCTCCCCCAAACTTCGGCCGGTCAAAGTTAGAGTTAACGACAAGATGGT
>CBDUBQ010000053.1:0-32877 GCA_965365435.1 uncultured Flavisolibacter sp. | reverse complement strand
CCACCCCAAAAACTGAAAATAAAAAAAGGCTGCCTACTTTTGAGACAGCCTCTTCATTTACGGTACCATTCAAAATTGCCATTAAATCATCTGATCACAAGGCCCTGCACACGGCGTTGCCGGCGCAGCCGCCACAAATCGGCGGTGCTAAACACTTTACCCTTTATGCTCGGTTCGGGAAACTTTGTTTCGGCGGACAGGTTTTCGGTTACGGCAGTGAACTTAGCCAGATCTTCAGCGTCAATTTGCACCATAGGAGTCGTCGTTGTCGTTTTCATACGTCATTCAGTTTAAAAGGTGAAACAATAAAAAAGGGCAAGCAATACGCGATGTACACTGCAGCCATTACGCGGCTGCTTCGCTCAAGAGGAGATGATCATTTCCTAATCGGGTGCAAACGTACTACAGGATAGTTGCCGGTGCAACTATATGTGAAAGAGTTTAACATTTTTAGGGTCAATAAGACAGACCTCCCGGGTTTTTAAAAACCCCGGAGCTCTTCCAGGTCAGCCGTACAATTCCTGATGAATGGCTTTGCGTTCGTATCCCAGGTCCTGTATGCGTTTTTTGGCTTCGTCAATCATGGCCTTCCATCCGCAGAGATAGAATTGTGCCGGTGGCAGCAGTTCGCTGCCGTTCTTTTTGCCGGCAATGAGATTTTCATATACGGCATGTACATAGCCGCTGTGGCCATCCCACTGCTCCCTCGAAAGTGTGGGCAAAAAATGAAAACCATCCATCTCGGCTTCCAGGCATTTTAGCTCCTCGGCATAAAGCAGGTCCCGTTTGGTACGTGTGCCGAAGATGAGGTGAATATCGGGATGCGCCAGGTTGTGCCGGTGAATGTGGTGCACCATGCTCCGAAACGGTGCAATGCCGGTGCCGGTGCAGATAAAGTACAGCTCTTTTTCCATGGGCTCGGGCAGAGTAAAAACGCCCTGCGGTCCGCGAAGGGTCAGTTCTGCGCCTTCGGTTATTTCGTTGAAAAGGTAAGTAGTGCCGGCGCCGCCGTCGAGCAGTACAATCAGGAGCTCGAAGGTATTGCTGCCATCGGGCCAGGAGGCAATGGAGTAGCTGCGCAGCCGCTTGGCCGGCTTTTCATGAATGGGCAGGTCAAGCGTTACAAACTGTCCTGGGGTAAAGTCGAAAGACGGCAGCTCGGGAACGGTGATATAAAAACGGCGGGTGTTGTAGGTTTCATTTTCAATGCGGGAAACAATTCCCTTGCGCCATGGCTGCAGCGGCATAAGCAGGTTTTTTTGTAAAATAAAGAAAAAGAGTTATTTAAAAAGTTTTCCACAAAAATCCACAACTGGCACAGTACTTGAAAACTCAATTACCAGAAAATTAGTAACGCATTTCTATATTTTTTAGTCGGACGGTTTAGGTTAAAAGGGGCTGGTAGTCTTACCGGCCCTTCTCTTTTTATTGCCGGTAAGCCGCTGGCAGGTCGGCCAGTTTTGCCAGGGTGGCGTAGCCAAGTTTTCCTTTCATCCGGTACACCACCACTACATCGTTTGAAGTGGAAAGTGCCCGGGATTTTGCTGCTGTTTTTGCCGCGGAGGCCGCCGTCGTTGTCAGCCGCCATACCGTACCTGGCTGTTTCGGCACCAGTTCCGTACTTTCCTGGGCCGGCAGTAAACCATCCATCACCACGGGCGATGCCACGGCTTGCGCCCGAAGGCCTATCCGCTGCCCTTTTAGCCAGCCTTCTACAAAGTACACCCTTGTATGAGCGGGCGCCGCCAGATACAAAAAATAATCTTCGCCCGGCTGGCCCACCGATCTGCTCTGCGTACCGTCTTCCCGCAATTCCCTGCCGGCGGTATTCCCGGCTACTACTTTTTGTACGTAACCAAATAATTTTACCGCTTGTGCCCGGGCGGAGCCAGCGGCCGTAAGGCAAAGCGTGGCAACAAGAAAAAATACTTTCATAACCAAAAGATGCAGGGGTTAAACAATTACACAGCCGCCAACGTTAAAAGCCCTCCGGAGAGGGCTTTTTTGTTTATTGTTTCAGAATTTTTTGCACGTGCCGGTAACGGCCGTCGCTGCTGGTGATTTGCAGAATATAATTGCCGGCCGGTAGCGAACCGGTTTTTACCGAACCGTTCTGATACCCCTGTTGCCGGCTGTACACCTGCTGCCCGTTCATGCCAAACAATTGCACAGTGATGTTCCGTACCGTAAACAGGTTGCCGGTATTGAAATACACATCGCTTTTAGCAATGGTGGGAAATACAGAGCGAATGAAATTGCGGTCGTTGGTGATGGGATTGCTGATGCTGGTAACAATGTTATTGCCCAGCGCCACCGCACCGCCCATATCGGCGGCAAAGGCGCCATTGCCGTGCGTACCTACTACTAGCGTATTGTCTTTTTGCCGGTAATAAAGCGAACGGATAATGGCCCGCTTCAGCATGCCGGCGCCTTCGTTGAACCACTGGGTGGTATTGCCATTGATGGCAGTAGCACTGTAAAGGCCAATAGAAGTGCCAACGTAATATTCCACGCCGGTTGTTTTTACCACAATAGCGCAGCTTTGCGACGACACCGGCCCCAGGGCGCCGTCGAGCACCTGCCAGGTGGGCGAGGCCGACATAGCGTTTCCGGTCCAGAAGATATTGTTGATAACTGTGGTGCCGGCATCGTAGTTCGACACCACCACCATTACCGTGTCGGGGTTGCGGGGATTGATGCTGATGCCGGCCACATAGCTGCCGGCCGTCATGCTGGTAGGGGTAATGTCGCGGGGCACGGCATTAACGGCTGCCTTGCTGGCATTGTCGAGCCGGTAAACCTTGCCGCCATCGGTGCCGATGAACAGGTATTTAAGCCCGTTGCGGGCCTTGCTGATGGCCAATGCGCTCATGTCATTGTTATCGGGAATGTTGTCGCCCACACCGGAAAGTTCCGTCCAGGTGCTGGAAGTAACGGTGGAAGCGGTGGTGGTGCGGAAAAGCTTGTTTTTGTTGTTGTAGTACAGCGTTTCCGACGAGTCGGGATCGTTGATAAACAGCGTCAGCCACTGGCCGTTGGAGGCCAGGCCGGTAGGCGTAATGTTGGTGCGGGTAATGGATTCCAGGCTAAGCGTATTATCGTCCACTTGCCAGGTAAGATTGGCCCGTTCGATAAGCCCTTGAACCACCGATGTGTACCAATACTGACGCCAGGTGTTGCCGCTTTTAAAAAATTGCGAAATAGCGGCCGAAGCGCCATCGCCGCCCTGGATTTGAATGTGATCCTGCGCCGTGCCTGGATTTAGGTTGAGCTGGGTTCCGTTATCCTGCGTGCCGCCCATCACAAAATCAATTTCGGTATCGGGGTGCATAGTGATGAACTGGTATTGGAGGGTTTGCAGGTTGGTGTTCCGGTCGTTCCAGCGCACCGTATCTGCCATTACACTTGTTGCCGTTTGGTGAACGCCGCCGTCGCTCACGGTATAAAGCCGGTCGGTAGCACCCGGTGCAAACACAATTTTGTGTATATCGGGATGGTGATCAGGGTAGATAAAATTGTTGCTGCCGGCCGGGAAGAATCCGTCGCCGTAGCCACCAATCCGCCTGAACTTTTGCGCCGGATCGGTTTTGCTCAGGTCCACCCGGTGCAGCACCGTACCGCCGATGAAAAGAATATTGTCGTTGTCGGGCTTTGCAGTAATGGACATATTATAACCGAAAAACTGGGTCGTGTAGGGATCAATGGAGGTGCGGTTGTAATTAGGCTCGTCGGGCACCCAGGCATTCAGGTTTGTCCAGGTAAAATTGGCCACTGATACATCGGCCCGGAAAAGATCGGCCTCCGGCAGCGGATTAGAACCCGAAGCATTGTTGCCGTTTTTATAAAGCACATAAAGGCGGGTGTTGGCATTGTTGAGCGCCAGCACCACTCTCGTCCACTGCCCATAAGGCTTCCAGCCGGCCACCGAGTCGGACTGGCCGGCAGCACCGCCGGCCACACGGCGCCAGTCGTTGCCGTTGCCTGTGGAAGACTCCCAAATGCCGGCCAGGGAACGGTCGGTATTTCCGCCGGTGAAGGCGGCAAACAATTTAGATCCGTTTGAGGCCACAACGATTTCGGTAATGCCGTTGGCCGCATTTTGACCGGTGCTTCCGCCCAAGACCGTTGTCCAGGTGTTGCCGCCGTCGGTTGATTTCATAATACGGTTATGAACGGCCGCATACACATGGCCGGTGGTGGGATGCACAGTCATGCGATGAACCACATCGAAACCGCCGTTGAAAACGTGCTGAAATCCATCTTCGGTGGTAGTCAGCTTTGTCCAGGTAACGCCGTTGTTGGTGCTTTTGTAGATGCCGTAGCCTACGGTGCCGGCAATGTCCTGCGCACTCAGGGGGTACCACACTTCGCCGGTGCCGCAATACCAGGTGTTGGGCGTAACGGGATCCTGCACGATAGAGGTGGCACTGCGGATATCGTTTTCGCCGGAAACAAAGGTCCAGGTTGCGCCGCCATCGGTGCTGCGGAAAATACCGCCGGTGACGCCGCCGGTCAGGACGATATTGGCATTGCGCCGGTCAAAGGCCAGCGCACGGCCACGGCCGCCCACATTGTTTGGTCCTAGGCTGACGTAAGTATTTTGATTGGCTGTGCGAAAGCTTTCGCCCACGCGAAACAGCTCCAGGCCGCTGCCGGCCTTTTGCGGAATGCTTTTCAGCACTTTTGCTTCGATTTCCTGCAAGTTGGCCGGGATGGTTCCGGTGACGGGGTTGCGGAGCATTTTCAACTCGTGCGCCAGTCTTTTTTCGGAAAATTCTGCGCTTTCCTCTTCTTCCTCGGCTTCTTTCTCCGCCACGATAAGGCCATTGGTATGAACGGCAAGTGGCGAGCCCGTTGTGCCGCCGGTAGGCCGGAGAAGAAAAAAGGGCCCTGCAACTACCAGGAGCAGGAGTAAACGGGCAACTAAAATTTTGGCTGTCATTCTAAAGATCAATTAACGTTTGTCAAAGGGAAAAGTTGGAAGCATGCCATGCGGGCAGGTCGTGTTTTTCCGGTTATTGGGAATGATTAATCGGCAATTTAAAGATTTTAACCATACTGGCTTTGTTTTCTTGAACCCGTGCCCGGCTTATCTTTGCGGGGCTGATGAGTGTACCGGTTTTGTTGGAAAAGTATAAACAGTATCCCCGCCTTTTTCAGTTGGCGGACAAGCTCACATTGTCCCAACCGCAAAAAATCTTACTTCAAAACCTTCAGGGAAGCTCTTCGCAGTTTGTGGCGGCCGGCATTTTCCTGCATCCGTCCTGCTCGCAGCTAAATCATCTTTTTATCTGCAACGACCAGGAGGATGCGGCTTATTTCCATAACACGCTGGAAAACCTCACCGACGCCCTCAACCTGCACTATTTTCCTTCCTCGTTTAAAAACCGGAAAAACTACCGGCTGCTCAACTCATCGCACGTGATGCTGCGCACCGAGGCGCTCACAAAGTTTGCGGCCCAAACCGGCAACCGCGTGGGTGCGCTGGTAACCTACCCGGAGGCTTTGTTTGAAAAAGTCGTGGTATCGAAAGCCATTTCCTCGTCTGTTATTCACCTGAAGGCCGGCGATGAAATTGATCCGGATAGCTTATACGCAAAACTGGTGGACTATGGTTTTGAGCGCACCGATTTTGTGTACGAGCCCGGCCAGTTTGCCGTGCGGGGCGGCATTGTGGACATTTATTCGTTTGGCAATGAAAAACCCTACCGGATAGAGCTGTTTGGCAACGATGTGGACTCCATCCGCATTATTGATCCGGAAACGCAGTTGAGCGAACGGCGGTTGCTGCAGGTCAGTATCATTCCCAACGTGGAAACGCAGTTTGAAGAAGAAGAAAAGGTATCGCTGCTGCAGTTTTTGCCCCAGAACACCATCATTTGGATACAGGACGAAGAACTGTTGCGGGAGCGCCTGCTGACAGCCGAAGAAGACCTGGAGCTCTTTCTCACTACGGTGCAGCCCAATGCCAAAAAAAGCGAGGAAGAACCAGACGACAAGCTGCTGAAAAAAGAAGCGAAGCCGGAAGAGTTTATCACGGCGGCTTCTTTTTTCGATGACCTGCAAAGCCGCCATGCGGTATATTTTGGTTTTGAAAAACCACCGTTGTACGAACAGGCCATTGGGTTTGCCACCCGCAGCCAGCCCGCCTTCAACCGGCAGTTTGATATGCTGATTGCTGACCTCAAAAGCTGGGAAGCAAAAGGTTTCGAACTGAATATTTTTGCCGAAAACCCAAAACAGCTTGAGCGGCTTTATACCATTTTTAAAGACCTGAAGGAGGAAATTGTTTTTAATCCTATTGCCACCTCCATTCACGAAGGTTTTATTGATGAAGAGCTGAAGATTGTTTGCTACACCGATCACCAGATCTTTCAGCGTTACCACAAGTACCGTGTAAAGCAAGCCTATAACAAAAACAAGGCGCTAACCCTGCGGGCCCTGCGGGAGCTGCAGCCCGGCGATTATGTCACCCACATAGACCATGGGGTAGGCGTTTACAGCGGACTGCAAAAGATAGAGGTGGCCGGCAAAATGCAGGAAGCCGTGCGGCTGATTTATAAAGACAAGGATATACTCTATGTCAACATCAACTCGCTGCACAAAATAGCCAAGTACACCGGCAAAGAAGGCACGGTGCCCAAGGTAAACAAATTAGGTTCGGATGTATGGAACCGGCTGAAGGATAAAACCAAGGCCAAAGTAAAGGAAATCGCCTTCGACCTGATAAAGCTGTATGCACAGCGCAAGGCGCAGGCCGGCTTTCAGCACACGCCCGACACCTACCTGCAAACCGAACTGGAGGCCTCGTTTATCTACGAAGACACGCCCGACCAAAGCAAGGCTACACTTGATGTAAAAAAAGACATGGAGTCGCCGTCGCCTATGGACCGCCTGGTTTGTGGCGATGTGGGTTTTGGGAAAACTGAAATTGCCGTCAGGGCCGCCTTTAAAAGCGTGGTAGATGGCAAGCAGTCCGCTGTGTTGGTACCCACTACAATCCTCGCTTTTCAGCACTACAAAACCTTCAGCGATCGCCTTAAGGATTTTCCGGTAACGGTTGATTACATTAACCGGTTTAAGTCGGCCAAAGAAAAAAAGGAAACGCTGAAAAAGCTGGAAGAAGGGAAAGTTGATATCATCATTGGTACCCATGCGCTTTTGGGCAAAGAAGTAAAATTTAAGAACCTGGGGCTGCTGATCATTGATGAAGAGCAGAAGTTTGGCGTGGCGCATAAAGAAAAAATCAAAACGCTTCGCACCAATGTGGATGCGCTAACGCTGACCGCTACGCCCATTCCGCGTACGCTGCAATTCAGCCTCATGGGTGCCCGTGACCTGTCCATCATCAATACACCGCCGCCCAACCGGCAGCCCATACAAACGGAGGTGCGGGTGTACAACCAGGACTTTATTCGCGACGCTATCTATTACGAAACCGAAAGGGGCGGACAGGTGTTTTTTATTCACAACCGCATACAGGGCCTGGCCGAAATGGCCTCTATTATTCAGGGCCTTTGCCCCGACCTGAGCATAGGCTGGGCGCATGGGCAACTGGAAGGGCATGAACTGGAGGAGCGCATCATGGACTTTATTGATAAGAAGTATGATGTGCTGGTGTGTACCAATATTGTGGAGAGCGGCGTGGACATTCCGAACGTTAACACGATCGTTGTCAATAATGCCCACCAGTTTGGCCTGAGCGATTTGCACCAGTTGCGCGGCCGTGTAGGACGAAGCAACAAAAAAGCCTTTTGTTACCTGCTGGCGCCACCCATGAGCACCCTGCCTAACGACAGCCGCAAGCGACTGCAAACCCTGGAGCAGCACAGCGAACTGGGTAGCGGTTTCCAGATTGCCATGCGTGACCTTGACATCCGCGGCGCGGGTAATTTGCTGGGCGGCGAGCAAAGTGGCTTTATGGCCGAAATTGGCTTTGAAATGTACCAGAAGATACTGGCCGAAGCTATCCGCGAACTGAAGCGTACTGAATTTAAAGAGTTGTTTAAAGAAGAGATATCCAAACAGGACGACTACGTGCAGGACTGCACGATTGATACCGACCTGGAAATTTTAATTCCGGATGATTACGTGGAGAACATCTCCGAACGCCTTTCTCTCTACTCCCGCCTCGACAACTGCGAAACCGAAGAGGAGCTGCAGGCCATGGAAGCCGAACTGACCGACCGCTTTGGCGCCCTGCCGCCGCCGGTGCAGGAGCTGTTCGTTACCGTTCGCTGCCGCAAGCTGGCCGTGGAGCTGGGCTTCGAACGGTTGATCCTGAAGAACGATTCGCTGAAATGCTATTTCATCAACCGTCCTGATTCTCCTTACTTTGAGTCGGACCTGTTCAACAACATCCTACAATACCTGCAAACCGGCACCAACAAAGCAAAACTGAAACAGGTGGGCAAAATGTTTATGATAGTGGTAGAGCCGGCGAGAGATATGCAGGATGTGCATCAGTTTCTAACCCGCATGCATGGGCAGGTGGTGAAGCGGGAGGTTCTGTCTGCGTAGGGATTCATTCCAGATTTTCGCAGCTTCTATCTAAAGCCCATGTGATCCATGTACCTATCCAGCCTAAAGGTGGGCAAGTGGTGGTGAACGAGCACCATTGAGCCACATAGAATAATATAAACATCGGTTTCACATAGAACCGAAGGCAAGTTTGAGACAAAGCGAAGAATTGGAAGACACCCCGCATAAACTCTTTCCGGCCGAAAAGTTTACATTGGTGAAAAGGAAATTTATGAACGCTACACCTTTGGAGAATAGGTTGATACAGGCAAATGTACTTCAATGGTAAAAACAAAAAGACGATGTTGCATCCCATAACCATATCTCCCAACATTCAGAGCGGCGAACCAGTTTTTACGAATACAAGGGTGCCGGTTAAAAATCTTTTTGACTATTTAAAGGCTGGCCATAACATCAACAATTTTCTTGAAGACTTCCCTTCAGTACAAACACAACAAGCTATCCAAGTGATAGGGCATTTCGAGAATCTTCTCAACTTTCACAGATACGTAAATGAAAAAAATTCTGCTTGATGAGAATTTACCGGTGAAACTGAATTACCGTTTGCAAGCTGTTTGCCAGATATATACTGTTTATGACAAAAAATGGAACGCCTTGGAAAACGGTTTTTTATTAAAAGCAATGGAGGAAGATGACTTTGATTATCTGCTTACCTCTGATAAAAACCTTCAGCATCAGCAGATCCTTGAAAAATACTCGTTTGGGGGTAGTTGTATTGGATGTAGTAACAATAACTAGGAAACGATACTGCCTTTTGTAGATGAAATAAAACAATTTCTGATGGAGGAAACAATGATCCGATTTAGGGTTATTAAATAAGCCATTCGGCTCCCGCTTAAGATAATTAGTGCTCTTACCTTGCAGTAAACATTTCCTCTTTTATGAATTTGTCGGCGAAGGCACCGCAATGCTTGTAAAGGGCAGCAAAAACGAACTCAGAAACATAATGTAAAAACCCGTACCGAAAGCCTGCAGGGTTTGTCCTACATTCTCTTTCGATTGCGTCATGCTGAAGATGATGAGGGCAATAATGGCAAACAGCGGAAGCAGGTTTACCAGCACGGTGGTGGACTTGCGCAAAAGGGAATAAATAAAAATCACTACGATAGAAACCAGCACCACCAATAAGCAGGCGATCAGTGCCAGTTGCGACGTAGGCAGGCTTTTATCGCCGGTGACATCTTTAAAACCGCCCGTCAGTATCTGAACCGAACTCAAGGCACTTCCGTAGATGGAATCGTTATAGATAGGTAAGAAGAAAGCGGCCATGATCGCAAGGCTTAAAATGATGCGGAGTATATTCTGATTTTCCATAGCTCAGAAGTTTGGCAAAAGGTAAAAACAGTTGGCTGAATTAGCAAAAAAGATGTGCCGATCCAGTAAAACCACGCAGCGCAGATGACGATCGCACGCCGCAGTTTTTTTCGATGGATACAGCTGTTTAAAACTCCGGCGCAAATACAATAGCGCCTTTGTTTTTTTCAATGGTTGCAAAACTAACCGATATGGTTTACTTTGTGCCGATAGTCTTTCCCTGCGAACACATTTTGCTATTGCTAACGCCGCCATTGCATCTTACCCCATGATGGTGCCCTGTCTTTGTTAATCAGCAAAGACGCCTAACCCTATCCTTTAGCCGATGGTTCGCATTGCGTCCGACACCGGCTTTGTAAACGGTTTGTTACAGCAACTAAATTTCATTCACCAGAGCCACCTTAACGCACATGAAAAAAGTCCTCGTCACCGGCGCCAACGGTTTTGTTGGTTCGCACCTTGTGCCACTGCTGATTAAAAACGGTTATGATGTGCATTGCCTGGTGCGCTACACCAGCGATGTATCGGCCCTGCGCGGCCAGGCGGTTTCCATTCATGTAGCCGACCTGCGGCAGCCCGAAACACTGGCCGCTCCGGTAAAAGATGCCATGTATATTTTTCACCTGGCTGCGGTGCTGCTGGGTATATCGGAAACCGATTTTATGGATGCCAACGTACGCGGCACCGAAAACCTGTTGGCTGCGGCGAAGGCGCATGCCAGTAGTACCCTGCAACGGTTTGTGCTTGTTTCCAGCCTTGCTTCCATGGGGCCCAACCCAACAGAGAAGCCCTACTTGGAAACCGACGAGCAGAAGCCGATGTCGTGGTATGGCCGTTCGAAAAAAGAGGCCGAGGCTGCGGCCCGGAAATTCGGCGACACCATGCCGGTGACCATTGTGCGGCCGGCCATTGTTTACGGCGAGCGGGAGCAGGACCTTAGCCAGATTTTTCCGCTGGTCGAAAGCCGCATTCAGCCCAAGCTGGGCCTGGGCAAAAAAGGCATGGTAGCGGTTTATGTGGGCGATCTGGCCGAAGGCATACTGGCGGCCGCCGAAAGTCCCAACGCCGTGGGAAAAACCTATTTTCTCAACCACCCCGATATCATCTCGTCAAAAAAGATCGTGGAAAGCATTGGCGAAGCCATGAACAAACGCGGCGGCCTCACGATCGGTATTCCTGATTTTCTCATCAAGGCATCAGCGCCTTTTGCCGTGCTGGCGCACCGCTTCAACCATCAACGCCCAAAAATGACAAAAGACAAAGCCCGTGAGGTAACGCAAGCTTTTTGGCTGGCCTCGCCGCAGCGGGCCGAAACCGACTTTGGCTGGGTGGCCAGGCACAACCTGGTGGAAGGGATGCGAAAAACGCTGGTGCACTATTTTGAAGAAAAACGGATTTTACGGGAAATGGCGCTGGAGAACAAAAACGTTCTGTGGCTGAAGTATTTCCTGGTGGCCCTGCTGCTAGGCGTGGCGGTGGAGATCGTGGGTTATTTCGGCGGGTTTTACCGGTTTTACCCGTGGTGGGTGGTGTTGGTGGTTATTGTAGTGGCGTTCGGCTTGCTGTTTGCCACGCTGGCCAAGGCCCTGCGCAAGTCGCCGGGTATTGTGCAGTTTTTAGTGGGCACTGTGGCCGCCGGATCCATTGAGGCGCTTAACACACTGGATGCGCTGATGCCCTGGCATTGGGTGTTTAAGCCGGGCTGGCCATTTGGCATTAGCGATCCCTGGCTGCGCACGGTGGTACTGAGTTTCCCGGGCGGCATTTTTATCCTGCTGCTCAATTTTATTCTGCGCAACAACTATAAAAACAGGCTTAAAAAGCTGGGCGACCTTTAAAGCAATTTGCATTTGGAAATAGGCAATAAGCCTGTACCAGTGTTGCTTTTTGCCGGTAAGACGGTTGCTTTGTATCATCATACAGCATCAGGCTGAAAACGTAAAATTCTTAGCAATGCATCAAACGAATGAACCGCCTCCGGCAGATGCGTCATCGCAGCCATCGCCGTTCATCACGGCCATAAAACTGGTATGGCAAACCTTCCGCTGCCTCTTCACCGAAAGGCCGGGACAGATTATGTTTTCGGCCATTTTGCTGCTGGTGGTCTGGGGCTTTCACGGCAACCTGGAATTGCTGACAAAGGCCTGGCCGGCGTACGAGGGTCCCGGCAGCGATCCGGCCACAAGGGCAAAAATTTTTTCCGGCATTCCCTGGGACCATGAGGTTGTTTCTTTCTGGGGCGGATTTTTATTAGTGGTCATTGTGCCGGCTATCATTATCAAATGGGGATTTAAAGAAAAGCTTTCCGATTATGGCCTGGGAGCGCCAAAAAAGGGGCAAGGCGGTTTGGCCGTGGCCACCTTTGTGTTGCTGATGGCCATCAGTGTACCGGCATTTTTCTTTGCCGCCAAAGACGAAGGCATGCGGGCAACCTACCCTTTTTACCGGGGCACCTTCACCGGCACCGGCCAGTTTATTCTTTACCAGCTTTGTTACCTGCCGTTTTTTATCGCCATCGAGTTTGTGTTCCGCGGCTATATTCTGTTTGGCCTGGCAAAAAGCGTTTCCGATAAACCCGGCCACCGCGAAGATGGTTTTCCGGCCCGGTACATCTTTAGCCGGCATGCCTTACTAATAGCGGCCTTGCCTTACATCGCCTGGCACCTGGGCAAACCCCTGCCCGAATTATTCGGCACTTTGTTTTGGGGCGTGGCGGCCGGGGCGCTGGCCTTGCGGGTGGGGTCTTTGTGGCCGGTGATTCTGGCGCACTGGCTCCTGAATGTTCTGCTCGATGGGCTGATTGCCGGTATTTTCTAAAATGATAGTTAGCCGGTGGCAAAAGAGCTGCGTCCAATTAAAAATTCATGCGCCGGGTAAACTGGTTCTGAAAAACCCCTTTCGGGTCCATTTGTTTTACGGAACCGATCCAGTCTTTTGCAAACGGGTAGCGGCTTTCGAACCAGCCCTGCCGGCCGGTGAGCTCATGATACTGGCCCCAATGCGGACGGCCATTGCAGCGCAGGCAAAGTTCTTCGTAACTCCTGAGCATGGCCCGCCAGCCGTGGGTGCCGCTGAGCAGGGCTGTTTCCACCGTGCACATGGCCTCGCCCTGCATCATAGACAAATAAGCCTTGCTTGGCGCCACGAAGCGAATGCCAAACGGTGTGTTGTGATAAAGTCCGCGTTTGGTGTTTTCTTCCACCAATGCTAATAGTTCATCAATGGCAGCGAGGTAAGCATTGTCTTTAAGCGGAAAACAATATTCGGCCGATACGGAAATGACCTTGTTGATCAGGTCCAAATCAAATATCTCCGTGCTTTCATCCACATAGGGCTTTTTTGTTGGAAGCGTGGACAGGCTGAGTTCCAGAAAATTGTCAATAAGATCGGGGGCATTCCGCAAAAAACGGGCAATTTGTTTTTGTAGCGCCACTACTAACCAGTGAAGAAAACGGCTCATCTTGCCCGATGGGTTAGTGCCATCCGGCTCTTCGTTGCGCACCGTCAAAATGCAGGTGTGGTCGCCCTTTTTGCAATAGGGATTCATGATAATGTCCACATGCCGGTTTTCTAACAGGAAGGGCTCATGCAGCAGTCGTGCTTTCAGTTGCCGCCAAGTGGTTTTGGTCCGCACTTCTTTCAGCACAAATTTTTTGCGGCCGCAGGCAATATATTCCAGCACCACGCCCATGCAGCCCATGCTTACCAGCACCGAATAAAAAAGCTCGTCGTTTTGCTCCAGCCTGATGGTTGGATACCTGGCTTCAAAGGCAGCCCTGTTGGTAATGCCGTTGGTGGGTTCTATCCGCCAAATGGCGCCATCGGCTTTCAGCAGCAAGATGCTGCGCACATCATCGCACAAGGGCGGAAACTTTAGGCCGGTGCCGTGTGTGGAAGTAGAAATAACTCCCGCATAGGTTTGCAGCACGGCGCTCCCCAAATTGGTGAAGGCATAGCCCAGGCCCCGCATGGCCTTGTTGGCTTCGCCTATTTTGGCCCAGGCCGACACATGCACCAGGCATTCTTCGGCGCCGGGATTCAGCAGGGTGGGGTCAACGGCCCAAACCGCCGGCCCTTTCTTCTTCTTCCACCAGCTACGGGAGCGGTACAGCAGCATACCTTCGGTTTCCAAAATATCGGAAAAAGAATGGCCGGCTCCCACCACTTTCAGGCTGCCGGGTTTTTGCAGCGCTTCTGTTGCGATGGCAACTATTTCATCTTCGCTGAGGCCCGATGTTTCGCTCAGGTCAAAGGGTTCGAATTCTACGTTTTTTCCCCAGTTGCGCCATTTGTCGGGATAAAAACGGCCGAAAAAAAGGTCAAATAAATTCATGGAACGATGTTAAGCAGTAGTTGGTTTTGCCCTAATGGGAAGTGCTGTCAACGGCTTTGCGAAGCCAGAAAAAAAGAAGCGGCATGCCAATGAGTTCGGCCAGCAGCGACGGCAGCACCGGCAGGCGAAACGTAGTGGCAGGCTGCCCCTGGAACAGGCGCAGAAGACCGCCGAAAAAAATGAGTACAAAGCAGAAAAGAAGCAGCGGTTTGTAGCGGGCGAGATGGGTGAGTGAAAGAAAAAAGAAAAGCCCCATGCCCAGCCAAAGGCCGCCCACATAGCGCACATGGCTGTCCTGGATGTGGTAATCGCTTTCGTTGGTAACGGTAAGGAAATCTTTTTGGCCACCCCAGCCGAGAGAGGGTATGCCGCCGAGGCCAATGTTTAAGCCGCTCAGTACAATAAACGCGGCCATCAATGCCAGCACAATTTTCAGCAGGAGATTTTTTTTGGGTTGCATAAGCTTTGTTTGGAAGTTGGTAGTTGTCGCCGCAAGCCGCTGCTACTTGGCCGGCTAGTGTGTGCGCCACACCGCCGTAGCCAGGGCAACAACGACAAAGCTTTAATGGGGAAGAGGATCGTTTCTCTAAAATAAGGAAACAAAGTGTGACTGCCCTTAGCTCTTTGTACAAAAAAAGCGCCTTGTAAAATGGCGCTGCAAAAAAGAGTGGTTTAATGCCGGCATTTACAATAACCGCATATGTTCTTCGTCGGTGAGGCCTTCTTCGGTTTCGTTGTATTCCACAATAAAATTATTGCGGCCATCGCCGATCAGCAGGCGCAGGTAATGCTGCTGCACCAGCTCCAGCATAGACAGAAACATAAAAATGGCATGCACCCGGTTTTCCACTTTTTCAAACACCTTTTCAAACGACAGGGTGCGTTCGCGTTGGGCCATCGAGATCATATCGGCCCGGCTGCCTTCCATGCTGTAGTTGTAGCGCACCACAGTATGAATGGGCTTGTTCAACCGTTCCTGGTAGCGCTGCATCACCCGTTCAAACGCCTTCATCAGCTTAAACAGGGTAATGGTTTGCACTTCGGTGCCTTCGCTGGCTTCTTCGCCAATATGCGAGAGCTCTTTCTGAATGTTGCCCCGCTTGGCCATCAGCAGCCTTTCTGCCTCCAGTTGGGCCATTTCGGCGGCGGCTTCTTTGTATTTTTTGTATTCCAGAATTTTGTCCACCAGCTCCTGCCGGGGGTCAATTTCGTTGCCTTGCGCATCCACCTCTTTCCGCGGCAGCAGCATTTTGGCTTTGATGCGCATCAGGGTAGAGATAAAGAGAATAAACTCGCTGCTCAGCTCAATGTTCAATTCGCCCTGCTGGTGGATAAACGCCAGGAAATCGTTGATGATTTTGGTGATGGGAATATTGTAGATGTCCAGCTCGTCACGCTCAATGAAAAAAAGCAAAAGATCGAAAGGACCTTCGAACTGGGGTAGTTTTATCTGGTAGGTCGCACTCACAGGTTATCTTAATTAAAAAATGAAAAGTCCCGTTTTTGCTGAAACGGGACTGCTCAAAAGTACAGGTTTCTTTTTTAAAAATGCCCGGCTACCGGCGCTGGCCCGGCCCTTTAAGCCTGCCACAGCGTGGCGGTTAGCGTTTCAGTGAGTCGCGTATTTCCATCAGGAGCTTTTCCTGTAAGCTGTATTCCGGTGCTTTTGGAGCAGCAGCGGGTTCTTCTTTTTCTCGTTGCAGGCTATTCATGGCTTTTACAATCAAGAAAAGAACAAAGGCAATGATAAAAAAGCTGATGACGGCCGATAAAAATTTGCCCCACTTTACTGCGCCCCAGGCGAGTTCTTCCAGGTTTTTGGCGCCAACAGCATCCAGGGCGGGTGTCAGCAATAAAGGCGTGATGATATTATCTACAAGCGAGGTAACAATGGCGCCAAAAGCCGCACCAATAACAACGGCAATAGCAAGATCAACTACATTGCCTTTCAACGCAAATTCTTTGAATTCTTTTACAAGTCCCATAACGGATAGAGTTTAGTTGTGGAGGTAAGTTACGTACTGGCGGCCACGTTACTCTTGTTTTTCTGCCGGGGCAGGGTATTGCAAGTTCATGGCCGAAAGCGTATCGGTCAGCGTTTTCGTGATCAGGTATTCCTTGTACCAGTTTTGGTCGGCCGGAACAATAGTCCATGGCGCCTCGTTGCAATGCGTAAACGCCTCTTCATACACCCGCCGGTAATCATCCCAGCGTTTGGCTTCTTCAAAATCCCGGGCATTGTATTTCCAGGCTTTGGCCGGATTATGCACCCGTTCCTGCAGGCGCTCCTGTTGTTCTTCGGCTGAAATGTGCAGGTAGAATTTCAGAATACGGGTGTTGTTGTGCTCCTGCAGCAGCCTTTCAAAAGCATTAATGGCAGCGAAGCGTTTGTGCGCTGTGGCGTCATCGCAAAGACCGTGTACACGGGTCACCAGCACATCTTCGTACTGGCTGCGGTTAAACACGCCAATCATGCCTTTGGCCGGCGCCTGCCGGTGAATGCGCCACAAAAAATCATGGCTCAACTCCTCGGCGGTGGGCACTTTATACGAGGTAACGGTGATGCCCTGCGGATTTAGCCCGCTGAAAACATTGCGGATGGCGCCATCTTTTCCGCTGGCGTCCAGTCCCTGCATAATGACCAGCACCGCCTGTTTGCCATCGGCATACAGCAGGTTTTGCAGCTCAATAAGTTGTTCCTTCAGTCTTAGCGTTTCGGCTTTGGTTTCTTCTTTGTTCAGTTCCTTCGGGGCTCGTGTGGAAATGCCGGTTAAGATCGCCATAAAATAGTTGTTGGTTCACACAGCAGGCTGTTGCACTTTTGCAGCCCATGTCGAATCAAAAAGGAAGCAGTTGGATTCTTTTTAGCCTGCTGGCACTGCTTTGGGGAAGTTCGTTTATTTTAATGAAAGAAGGCGCTAAAAACCTCAGTGGCTGGCAGATCGGCGCCATCCGCATTTTTTCAGCGTCCGCTGTTTTTTTCCCCTTTGCGCTTTTTTCCCTGCGAAAGCTGCCGGCCGGCAAACTGCCCCTGATCATCCTCACCGGATTTCTCGGCAATCTCTTTCCTGCCTTTTTATTCGGCATCGCCATTCAGCGGCAAATAGCCAGTTCGCTCGCCGGCATCCTCAATTCGCTCACACCGCTTTTTGTGATTGTGATCGGTGCCCTGTTTTTCAAAAAAACCGTTCCGGCCAAAAAGGTAGTTGGCGTGCTGATTGGCTTAGTGGGCCTGGTACTCCTGAGCGTGTCAAGAGGGACGGTAACACTAAGCGAGGTTGGCTTTACGCTGCTGATCCTGCTGGCTACCATCTTCTATGGGCTTAATGTCAATCTTATCACCACCTACCTCAAAGGGGTTGATCCGTTTCAGATGGCCACGGTGTCCATCGCCTTTTTACTCTTGCCTTCGTTAGCGGTTCTCTATTTGCAACCGGTGTCGTTTGGCAACGCTGCCATGCGTCAGAGCATCATTGCCTGCGCCGCGCTAGGTGTGTTGAGCAGTGCCATTGCCACTGCCCTTTATTATGCCCTTATCCGAAAGGCCGGCGGGTTGTTTGCCTCGCTGGTTACCTATGTTATACCGGTGGTGGCCATTGGCTGGGGGCTGCTCTTTGGCGAACCGATCGGGTGGTTGCAGGTCGGTTGCCTGGCCATTATCTTAGGTGGTGTTTTTTTGGCCAACCGGTAGTGCCCCAGCCCACTATGGGCGCCCAATTGCGACAGGTTGATTGGTTTTTCCTTTACGGATAGAGCAGGATGCAGGCATATGCCTGCAAAAGCAAAATGGTGAATAGTGTTCTGAACGATGAAGAGTGCGACGCAAGCGGCGGTGATCGTAGCAAAGAAGCTTGGTACAAGAAAATGCCTTTGTATTATTTACTCTTTACATCCCGGCGTGAAAAAGTACAGTAGGCTGATTGCATTAAAAGCAAAGGACACGCCATGGCATGTCCTTACAATTGTTTGTGTGAATGTTGACGGCAATATAGAACTGCTTCTTACACCATGACCTCGTGCTGGAGGCTGGGCTTATACCGCCATAATTTCTTTTTCCTTGGCGGCAAGGTGTTTGTCCACCAGGGAGATAAAGCGGTTTGTCAGCTCTTGTATATCGGCTTCGGCGTCTTTGGCGGCATCTTCGCTCAAGCCATTCTTTTGCGCCTTTTTTATGCTTTCAATGGCATCGCGGCGAATGTTGCGGATGGCCACTTTCGAATGTTCGCCTTCGCCCTGGCAGCGCTTCACCAGTTCGCGGCGGCGCTCTTCGGTAAGGGGCGGCAAAAACAGGCGAATGATGACACCATCATTTTGCGGGTTGATGCCGATATTGGAATTGATGATGGCCCGTTCAATAGGTTGCAGCATATTTTTTTCCCAAGGCTGGATGGTAAGGGTACGGGCATCCATGACGCTGATATTTCCCACCTGGTTGATGGGCATGGGCGATCCGTAATAGTCCACCATAATGCCATCCAGCATTTGCGGATTGGCTTTGCCGGCTCTTACCTTTCCTAATTCGGCTTCCAGGTGCCCGATTGCTTTTTTCATGGAATCTTCGGCATCCGAAAAGGTTACCGACACGTCTTCTGTTGACATAGTTTGGAAATTTTAGTTCCGCAAAACTAAGGAAACTCACCCCGAAACAAAGCCGATTATTGCTCGGCCACTGCTGCTTCTTCGTTTTTAAACGTTACGATTTTAGAGCCTTTGCCCTCGCCGTTTTTTGCATGTGCTGCCGAGGAGGCAATGACCATCACCGGCCGTTTTTTCCAGTATTTCAGCAGGGCAATAAGGGCAAAAGAGGCGCTGATCATGGAGCACAGCAGAATGGTGGAGCCCAAAGAGCGGCCTATGTAGGCCAGCGCAATAAAGCTAACGTTCATGAGCAGGCATAAAACCGTTACCTGGCCGTGGTTGAGGCCGCGGTCGAGAAGCAGGTGATGGATATGGTTGCGATCGGGAGAAAACGGTGAGCGGCCGCGGCTGATGCGAACGCTGAAAACCCGCAGCGTATCGAGCAGCGGCACCAGCAAAATAGAAAAGCCAATGGCGACCGAAGAAGTGATGGGAAAGCTGCCATTAATTGAGTCGGCTACGGTAATAAACTTAATCACCAGGATGGCATTCACCAAACCTAGCAGGAGCGAGCCGGAGTCGCCCATGAAGATTTTTGCCGGATGGTAGTTATAAACCAGAAAAGCACTGAGTGCGCCGGTGAGTGCAAAAGAAAGCAATGCATACGCGGGCATCTGCGCCATGGTAAAATAGGCGCCGAATACGGCGGTTGTGAGAATACCCAGGCTACCGGCAAGCCCGTCCACCCCGTCAATAAGATTAAACGCATTCACAATGACGACGATGGTCATGTAGCTCAGCGGGTAGGAAATAAGGTCGGGGAGTTGATGAATACCCAAAAAGCCGTGCATGCTGTCAATGCGCACGCCGCCCAGGTGAATGACGATGGCGGCCGCCAGCAATTGACCCAGAAATTTTTTAGGGGCCGATAAAACAAGTATATCGTCTTTGATTCCCAAGAAAAACATCAGTACTGCTGCGGCATAAAAATATTGGAACTCGGCCTGCAGCGACCCCGATAGCAGAAGCGAAAGTAAAAAGCCGATAAAAATGCCCACACCGCCCAACGAAGCAATGGCCTTTGTGTGCAGCTTACGGGCATCCGGAATGTCGAACAAACCCTTTTCGTCGGCAACGCGTATGATGGTTGGAATTGCAACAAATGAGATGGCAAAGGCGACAGAGCCGGTTAGCAACAAATTCATCATACTGCAGGGTTTTGGGTTCTGTTATTCAGTTTCATGCAAAGCTCTCTTTCGCGTTAAGAATAAAATTGATTTGTGGCTTATGCAATGACACTAAGCCGCAAATGTAATAAGTTAGTCCGAAATTTTTTATTATAAAAAAGATCGCACTTTTGCAAGGCAATTGATTAGAACACCTTTATAGTTAAGGACTAACACCTAAGAAAATTTTATGCCAGCACTCACCGAAGTTGCCTCGCAGGTTCGCCGGGATATCGTCAGGATGGTACACGGGTCCGCTTCGGGCCACCCCGGAGGTTCGCTGGGATGCACCGATTTTTTAACGGCCCTTTACTTTAGGGTCATGCACCATACGCCGCAGCCTTTTGACATGGACGCCAAAAATCAGGATGTTTTTATCCTTTCCAACGGACACATTTCGCCCGTGTTTTATTCGGTGCTGGCCCGCAGTGGTTATTTCGATGTGGCCGAACTGGCTACATTTCGCAAGATCAACTCACGCCTGCAGGGGCACCCCACCACCCACGAGGGACTGCCGGGCGTACGTGTGGCCACCGGGTCGCTTGGGCAGGGAATGAGTGTAGCCATTGGCGTGGCATTGGCCAAAAAGCTCAACAACGATCAAAGCGTGGTTTATACGCTACACGGCGATGGCGAACTGCAGGAGGGACAAAACTGGGAGGCTATCATGTTTGCGCCCAACCACAACGTGGATAACCTGGTGGCGACGGTTGACTGGAACGGTCAGCAGATTGACGGCCCTACCTATAAAGTGAACGACCTTGGCAATATCCGCGAAAAATTTGCGGCTTTTGGCTGGCACACGCTGGAAATGAACGGCAACGACATGGAGGAGGTTCTTCACACGCTGGAGGAGGCCAAATCGCTGGTAGGCAAAGGCAAGCCCATTGCCATTATCATGCGCACCATCATGGGCAAGGGGGTGGAGTTTATGGAAAACGATCATAACTGGCATGGGGTGGCTCCCAACGATGAGCAACTGGCCAAAGCCCTGGCACAACTGCCCGAGACCATGGGAGATTACTAGGCCCACCCCGCCCCTGGCGGTGGGAGGGCCCAGATCGAAGACACTATTTTTCTTGGCCACAATCATTTACCAGAAGATGCCCGAACCACTAATACAGCCTGTTTGCAGAAAAAAGCGCAGATATACACCTGGGCCCTCCCAGCGGGCGGGGCGGGGTGGGCCGCAGGGGTGGGGGAGGCCGCTTTTTTCCCTGGCGCTGCTCCTAATCGCCGGCAACCTTTTTTCCCAGGACCTCCGGGTAATGACCTTCAACATCCGGCTCAATACAACATCCGATAGCCTGAATGCCTGGCCCTACCGCAAAGACAACGTAGCCTCGCAGATTCTTTTCCACGACGTTCACTTACTGGGTGTGCAGGAAGCGCTGCATGTACAAATGACCGACCTGGCCGAACGGCTTCCCCGCTACAAGTTTGTGGGTGTAGGTCGCGATGACGGAAAGCAGAAAGGGGAATATTCGGCGATTTTCTACGACACGGCAAGGCTGAAGCACCTGCAGTCGGCCACGTTTTGGCTCTCGCTAACGCCGGAGGTACCGGGCAGCAAAAGCTGGGATGCCGCCATTACCCGCATCGTTACCTGGGCCCGCTTCCGTGACAAACTTACCGGGAAGGTGTTTTACGCCTTTAATACCCATTTTGATCATATTGGAAAAGAGGCAAGGCGGCAGAGCGCCAGCCTGCTATTACAAAAAGTGGCGGCTATTGCAGGCAAAACACCGGCTATTATTACCGGCGACTTTAACGCCACCCCGGCCGATGAGCCCATACAAGTGGTGACCGACGCCGATAACCCCCTCCGTTTGACGGATGCAAAGGCGGTTTCAGCTACTGCGCATTACGGCCCCACCGGAACCTTTAATGCATTTGGGTCAAAGGAGAGAGACAATGCTCCAATTGACTATATTTTCCTGAAAGGGCCCTGGAAGGTAAAGAAGCATGCCACCCTGTCGCAAACATGGGGCGGCCGTTTCGCTTCCGATCATTTTGCGGTAATAGCTGTACTCCAACAAGGCAGCGGTGCCAAACGGTAACCGGTAAAAGTTCCGGGGCCGGTAATGGGGCTATTTTGCCGCGGCTTTCGGCCTTACAAATCTTATCACAGCACTGCTTTCTTCTGTGCTGGCGAGGTTGGCCGTGTAGCGCTTGCCGCCCGATGTAACCACCATGTAAGACGTATTGGGCGGAATGGCGCCAAGGTTTTCCGCTACCATCGTCAGTTCGCTTTTTTCGCCCAGGTCCGTGGCTGCTATGCTGAAGGTAAACGGTTTGTCCAACAGGCGGACATGGCTTGCATAAAGGGTATTGTTCAGAAAAAGCGAGATGCTGTCGCCGTCAACAATGGCATTATCGTAAAAGGAAAGGGTAATGCTGTCGCTTTCGATGGGAATAGTGGTAAATACCTTCTTTTTACGGGCCGTAAACTTTTCTGCTATGGAAACTGGTGGCGCCGCAGCCACAGTGGGTTTTTCGGGCCCGGGCGCCGCTTTCGCCGTTTCAGCCGGTGGAATAAAAACCATGGCAGGCTTCGACGGCCTTGCCACAGCCGGCTGGGCTTGCGGCCTGCTTGTTTTTGGTTGAAAAGCCACGAGCGAAACGCTGTCAATAATATAGGGGTCGCTGGTGCCTGCAGTAAAATAGTTGATGACCCAATCCCATTCGTCGCTGAAGTGCGGTTCCCTGTATGTTTTCTCCAGGTGAACGCTTCCTTCTTTGATCTCCTCGTTTTTTTCGTTCGATGAGCCATCGAGGAGCATAACGCCACCGCCGGGACAATTAAAGTCGGCCCTCGAAAGCAGGGGCATTTTGCCGGGTGTACCAAACAGGCCACCGGTTTTTTCTTCTATCAACTGCTCATCCCACCAAACCACCTGGTTTGTGGCCTCATCAAAATAGCCACGGATGCTGTAGCGGCGGTAATTGCCAAAAGAGGTATAATAATAAGAGGTGCCGGTGATGCTGTCGCCGCTTTTAATTAGCTTGACTTCAACGTTTTGCCGGTTGATTTTGCCCTGCCATACGCCGGTAACCATCTGCGACCTGGCCGTCAACGCAATGAGCAGGGTCAGGGCAAGGGCCATCAGGCGGGTGGTTTTTACAGGATCCATGGTTGTTTTAACGGCGAAACACCAGCCTTAGTATTTGATGGGTACGGTGAAATGGAACCCCGGGCAAAAAATTCTTTTGTTATGAAATAACTTGCCTTCATGCGGTCGTTTTTGTTGCAGCCTTATCCATTTAGCCACAACGTAAACAATAAGCTCCTGGTGTGTGGCGGTGTAGGCCTGTTTATCACGCTGTTCCTGGCGCTATTTGAGCCCTTTGGTTTCGATGAATTATCGGCCGCCATTAAATGGCAGCATGCTATTGGTTTTGGTGTTGTCACTTTTTTGGTGTCGGTCTTTTTACAAACGGCTGTACCCTGGTGGTTCCCTGCCCTTTTTCACGAAGAAGGCTGGCGGAGCTGGAAAGAGATTGTTTTCCTTTTGCTTACCACGCTTTTTATTGGTGCTGCCAATTATGGCCTGATGCTGGTTTTGTATCCCCAAACAACCAGCCTTGCCGGGTTCTTCCGGGCACAGCTCATCACTCTGCAGGTTGGCGTTTTTCCGGTTGTTGCCATTGTTTTTATGAAACAGATGGTGATGTACCGGCGCTTTGCCGCGCAAGCCGAAGCCGCCTCGGACGACATCCATGCTTTGGGCGACGTCCCCGCCAAACCGGCCGAAAGCCCTTTTTTGGCGCCGCCGCTGCTAACCCTGCAGGGCGATAATCAAAAAGAGACGGTGACGTTCCCGGCCGATGACCTGCTATTTATTGCCTCGGCCGACAATTATGTAAGGCTGCATCTTTTGCAGAATAGTGAAATGAAAACAGTCATGCTCCGCAGCACCCTTAAGAAAATGGAAGAACAACTGGCCGGTCAGCTGCAGTTTTTCCGTTGCCACCGCATGTATTTTGTCAACCTCCGGGCGGTAGAGGAAGTGAGCGGCAATGCCCAGGGACTTAAACTCCATCTTACCGGCGGCGCCGGGCCCCTGCCGGTAAGCCGCAGCCTCACCGAAATCGTTCGCAAAAAGTTGCACCAGCTTTCCCATTCACCCCAAAGCGCCTGATTGTCAACGCCGCTCACCCCAACTGCCGGCGGTTGGCCCCTTTCAGCCGCTGGTCGCCACACCTAGTTGCAATGCTTTTTGGCAGCCATCATTTTTGTGCAAACAACACAAACATGAACACCCTGCTTTCCGTTCTTTTGGCGCTGCATGTGTTATCAGGATTCGCCGCTTTGGTTACCGGCGGCATGGCCTCATTTACCCGCAAAGGAGGAAAAGGACACCGCGCCGCCGGCCGCTGGTACTTTTGGAGCATGACCGGTGTCTTTATCACCGCCGTTGCCATTTCTATTTTAAAGAGCCTGTTGTTTTTATTCATGGTAGGATTTTTCAGCTACTATTTTGTAGTGCGGGGCTACCGTATGCTGTACCTGAAGGGCTTGGGGCGTACGCAAAAACCGGCGGCTCTCGACTGGCTGGTGATGAGCTGTGCCCTTGTCTTTGGCCTTAGCCTGATTGGCTGGGCCGTAACACAAAAGATAGCCGGCAACTCTTTTTGGCTGGTGCCGATGGTCTTTGGCTGTATTGCCGGCGGGTTTGCCCTCGCCGACATCCGGCTGTACCGCAACAGGCCTTCGTCAAAGCAGCATTGGCTAACGGGCCACATTGCCAGCATGGGTGCCGGTTATGTAGCTACCTGGACGGCTTTTGTGGTAACCAATGTTCATTTTCTGCCGCCCGTTTTGGTTTGGCTGGCACCCTCGGCAATCGGTGGGATTTTGATTTCAACAAGCATTCGCCGGTACAGCCGGCCCAAAAAGGCCAAAGCGGCACCGGCTGTTGAGGTGTTGCCATGAGCGCCTTTTTTGTACGTAAATTCGGGTAAGCATTCAGCAACTTTTCAACCCCTTATCTGTTTTACCTGAAAAACTCAATCATGGCTTATCCTACCATATCCCTCATCGAAGCGCTACGGGAGGCCGCTCAAAACCTGCGGGCCGGCGCTCATTATGCCTGGGGGCACCACGGCTCCTGCAACTGCGGGCACTTGCTGCAAGTGGTGACGCAACTGACAAAAGAAGAAATTGTACGCCATGCCCAAACGGTTTATGGCGAGTGGACAGAAATTGCCGAAGACTATTGCGGCGTGACGAATGCACCGGCTTACCTGCTGGTGTCGAAGCTGGAAAAGCTGGGGCTGACTCCCACTGATATTCACAACCTCGAATACCTGGAAGACAGAGCCGTGCTGAACAACCTGCCCGGCGGTTTTCGCTGGCTAAAGAAGAATGTGCGGGAAGATGTGATCGAATATTTTGAAACCTTTGCCGTTATGCTGGAAGAACAACTCATTAAATCCATTCCGCTGCCACGGGTGGAAGAGTGGCAGATGGTCTCGGTTGAATAATGCATTTTCGAAGGTTATTTCCAGCAAGAAGAGCTACCTCGTGAAAGGCGGCTCTTTTTTTATTTGCCATAGCTTTGGCGCCATGCAACAGCCATCGGAAAAAGAGCGGGCAAGCCTGGTTGACGTATTGGTTTCTAATGCCGGAAGGTTTCACCCGGTGGTGCCATTTGACGAAGGCGACAAGCTTCTGCTGATGGATTTTACAGCCGCCAATGCAGCACTCACCGATGATATCCTCACCGATACCAATCGCTTTATGCAGTACATCAATAGCAAACTGGATGTGGCTGGTGCAAAGTATGGCATAGGCGGGTACAATGAACATAGGACGATTTACAGCCGGAGCAACGTATTCGACACGCCAAGTGGTGGCGAAGGAAGAAGATTACACCTTGGTACCGACATCTGGGGCAAACCCTACACCAAAGTCATGGCGCCGCTGGATGGCATTGTGCACAGCTTTGCTTTTAATAATGCCTACGGCGATTACGGCGCCACCATCATTCTTACCCACAACCTCGATGGAGAAATCTTCCATACACTGTACGGCCACCTGAGCTTGAATTCGCTCAAAAACCTCCGCGAAGGCGACCGCATTGCCAGGGGTGATGTGTTCTGTGAATTCGGCATTCCGTTCGAGAACGGCCAGTGGCCACCACACCTGCATTTTCAAATCATCAAAGACATGACGGGCATGAAGGGCGATTATCCCGGGGTGTGCCGCTTTTCGGAACGAGATTTTTATCTCGCCAATTGTCCCGATGCTGACCTGATGCTGGGCATGATGCACCTGGCACAATAAAGCTTGTTGCCCTGCACCTTTGAAGCCGCAGGGCAACAAGCCGCTTACGATGCCTTCAGCAGCTTAAACGCATGGTTCCACTGGTTTTGCAAAAAGCCGGGAATGCACCACAAGATGCAAAGCGGCTCAATGGCTCTCGCTGCTTCCGCCTTTCCCATGTCGGCCGTTTCCCAGCCAAAAACATCCAGGATTTTTGCCACGGTATGTTTGGCCTCATCATCATTGCCGCAAATGAACATGGTGGGCTTGCCTTCGGCAAATTGCGGTTTATACATCAGCGCATTGCCTACACTGCTGAAGGCCTTTACCAATTTTGCCTCCGGCACTTCTTTTTGCAGCTTTTCCATCAGCGACTCGTTATAACTGGTGAAAAATTTCAGCACGCCATTTTCGGGCGCTTCGGGTGCTATGGGATTGGTGGCATCAATCACCACTTTGCCGCTAAAGTTTTCAGGGCCGCTCTGCCGGATGGCTTCTTCGGCCACGGTGCCGCCAACGGCCAGCACCAGCAGTTGGCCAAAGGCGGCTGTTTCGGCAAACTGGCCTGTTTGTCCGCCGGCGTTTCCGGCCTTCCAGCTAACGACTTCTTCTTTCGACGTATCCCTCGTGCCCAGCATCACCTCGTGTCCTTCGTTTAAAAATGCTGTGGCCAGTACCCGGCCAACAATGCCCGATCCAATGATTCCGATTTTCATAAAAAGTGTTTTGGGGTTTATCAATCACGAAGCGCCGAACACACCGGCAAACTGCCGGGCAAAATCTTCCAGCTTGGTGCGGCCCAGCGTTCCAGGACGGTTTTGCCAGTAATCTTCGGCCATCTTTCCGGAGCGCATACACTGCCCCATCTCGGTGTAGTTTTTTGCCACTTCTTCGGGCAGGCCGGCGCCTTTCAGTCCGTTCAGTGTGTCTTCATCACTAAATTCAACATAAGGCAGTCCGGGCTTTCCAATGGCTTCGCCAATAGCCTTCACCATTTCTGCCGGCGTTCTTTCGTCGCTGGCCAGATACTGTACCGTGTGGCCGGAAAAGTTCAGGTTCAGCAATGCTTCGGCGGCCGCTTCGGCAATGTCGGTAGTGCCGGAAAGGATGATCTTGTCATTGGCTTTGCTGATGTTGCTGCCAAACATTTCCATGCCTTTGATCATGGGTATGGAGGCAAATAGATTGGTGTAAAAATAGCCGGGGCGCAAGTGAATGATGTTTACGCCTTCCAATCCGTTCAATGTTTGTTCGGCACGGTACAGGCCGCTCACTGGGCCTACACCTTCGGGCAAATGCGCACCAATGCTGCTTAGGTTTACCACGAATTTGACGCCGGCCGTTTTGATGGCCTCCGCATAGTTTTTTCCAATTTCGCCAATGTAAGCCTTCCAGTCGGCTGCGCTGAGGTTGGGCGGCACCATGGTGTAAACGGCATCGGCACCCTGAAAGGCCGTGTTGAGGAACGCCACATCCTCTACCGTACCAATGGCAGCGGTAGCGCCGGCGTCGGTCAGGGGCTTTAAATTTTCAGCATTGCGGCCAATAACAGTTACCTCGTGTCCGGCTGCCAACAATTTTTCAGAAAGTGGTTTTGAAATGTTTCCGGCTCCGCCGGTGATAACGTACTTCATGTTTGTTGATTTTTAGCTTTGTTTGTATGTACAAATATTAAAACAAAAAAATTTCTATTCATCCAGGCGGTCGGCTACTGTAGCCATTGTTTGCACCAGTTTGGTGCTGTCTTCTTTTCCCAGCAGGGCAGTGTAACGGGCTGCAAATTCCTGCATGCATTCCTTCATTTTCGGTTGCAGTTCCTTTGCTTTGGGTGTGGGATAAACGTTGGTGATTTTTCCTTCGGTTGTTCGCACCACCAGTTTTTTCTCCTCCAGTTTCTGTATCAAACGGGTGATAGTGCTGGGCTGCAGTTGCAAATGTTCCGAAAGCACGGTAGGCTGCAGGCCCGGCTCTTCCAATACCGCAATGAGCAGGTAGGCATGGCTTGGCGACAGGCCCACTTTCTTCCAGCTTCCGGTGGCCAGCTTCTCAATTTTACGGGCCAGCGCGGCCGAGGTAAAATAAAGGCAACGGGCATATTTACTGCAGGATGTTTTCATTGACAGGTCAAAGGTAAAGCATCTTCATTTGTATATGCAAATATTTTTTTGGAACATTTTCTTAACATCTTGGCCGCCCCTTTTTTTGTACATTTACCACATGTCAAATCCCAACCTAAAGACCGGGAAAGAAGGACTTTCGGCTGCCGAAAAAGAGTTTGAAAATGGCATCCGTCCGCAGCAGATCGAAGAGTTTTCCGGCCAGCCGCAGATCATTGAAAACCTGCGCATTTTTATCAAAGCCGCCAAAATTCGCGGCGAGGCACTTGACCATGTGTTGTTTCATGGCCCTCCCGGCCTGGGAAAAACTACCCTTTCCCGTATTGTATCCAATGAAATGGGGGTGAGCATTAAAGAAACCTCGGGCCCGGTGATTGAAAAACCCGGCGACCTGGCGGGTTTGCTCACCGGCCTTCAGCCGAACGACGTTTTGTTTATTGACGAAATTCACCGCTTAAGCACGGTGGTGGAAGAATACCTCTATTCGGCCATGGAGGATTATAAAATAGATATTATGATAGACAGCGGGCCGAATGCCCGCAGCATACAAATCAACCTGTCGCCGTTTACCCTCATTGGCGCTACCACCCGCAGCGGCCTGCTCACGGCGCCGCTGCTTTCGCGTTTTGCCATTAAATCACGCCTGGAATATTATGATGCCGAGACGCTGAAAAAGATCATTCTACGGTCGGCGCAAATTCTTAATGCCGATATTTCAACAGAGGCCGCCGGCGAAATTGCCCGCCGCAGCCGCGGTACGCCCCGTATTGCCAATGGCCTGCTTCGCCGGGTGCGTGACTTTGCCCAGGTGCTGAACGATAGCATGATTGATATCGGCATTACGCAGCACGCCCTGCGGGCTTTAAATGTGGATGAACACGGGCTGGATGAAATGGACAACCGGATACTGGCGGCCATTATCGAAAAGTTCAAAGGCGGGCCTGTGGGCATCACCACTATTGCCACCGCCGTTGGCGAAGAGGCCGGTACATTGGAAGAAGTGTACGAGCCGTTTTTGATCCAGGAAGGATTTATCATGCGTACGCCACGGGGCAGGGAGGTTACGGCCAAGGCTTATTCGCATTTGGGCAAAACGCCGCCCTTGCACGGTGCCACGGGAAGTTTGTTTGGGGGGATGGCGTGAGGAAAAGCAGGAGGTTGATAAGTGGAAATGTTGACAAGTAAAAACGTATTTTGACGATCGCTGTTCTTGTTAACCCGTCAACTTCTTACAACTCCTTCTCCATGACATAGTGGGGGATGGTGATCTCTTCAAATTCCTCCCCTTTCTTTTTATAGCCCATTTTTTCGTAAAAGCCCAGTGCATTTTTGCGGGCATGCATGGTGATGCGCTGATAGCCCCGGTCGCGGGCCAGGTTCTCGGCAAACTGCATCAGGGCACGGCCAATGCCCTTGCCCTGCACATCGTTGACCACAGCCATCTGCCGAAGGCGCACGGTGCCGGGTTCTTCCTCCACCAGCATGCAGCAACCCAGCATGCGGTCGTCTTCGTAGGCGCCCATGAACATGTTGTTTTGTTCCTTTTCCAGTTCTTCTTCCGAAAACAGCATCCCAAGCGGCTTGCGCAAAATTTCGTTACGCAGTTGCACCATCTGCCGGTATTCCTCTGTGCCGTAGTCAATGATTTTTAATGCCATGAAGGAAGGGGTTGGGGTCGCTCAATATTACAAATATCTGCGCTCCCGGCCAATTTGCCGGAGCGGACCGCTAATTTTTTATGGAGAATACGGCGATTGGCTGTTAGCTTTCAACCGGTAACGGCCAATCTTTTCGTGTGGTTGTTTTTTTGGGAATGCCGCCCGGCCGGTAGCGGTGTTGTTTCGGCCACTGTGGGTAAACGCACCGCCTGACCGTGGAACAGATGTTTTGGGTATAAAATTGTTTTTTTTCAAAAACCTCTATTTTTGCAACACTATAACCAAATTTTTACAATATGTCAGACATTGCAGCAAGAGTAAAAAAAATCATCGTTGATAAGCTGGGCGTTGATGAGGCAGAAGTCACACCGGAAGCTTCCTTTACCAACGATTTGGGCGCCGACTCGCTGGATACTGTTGAATTGATCATGGAATTTGAAAAAGAATTCAACATCTCTATTCCCGACGAGCAGGCCGAAACCATTACCACTGTTGGCCAGGCTGTTTCTTACCTTGAAGAACACGCAAAGTAATTACCGTTCTACCATAGAACTTTATACCACTCCGCCTTCATGTTCCTGTAACAGAAGGCGGTTTTATCTTTACAGCGAACCTGAGAAATAAAAAGCGGAACCAGGTCCTCCCTTCTCAAATTCTCTTTTGAACTTTGCCTATTTACTTTTGACCTTTGAGCTATGAGTGCAGGAAAAACGATAGAACTGAAACGGGTAGTCGTCACCGGCATGGGTGCGCTGACACCGCTGGGCAACACAGTGGCCGAATACTGGGAAAACTTGCGGAATGGAGTGAGCGGATGCGATTTTATTACCCTGTTCGACGCCTCCAAATTCAAGACCCGTTTTGCCTGCGAGATCAAAGGTTTTGATGCCACCAACTTCCTCGACCGGAAAGAAGCCCGCAAGCTCGACCGGTTTTCGCAAACGGCCATTGCTGCTTCGGACCAGGGTGTGCAGGACGCTGGCATTAGCAAAGAAAATGTGGATGTTGACCGCGTGGGCGTGGTGCTGGGCTCTGGCATTGGTGGCCTTATCACTTTTCAGGAAGAGGTTATCAATTTTGCCAAAGGCGATGGAACACCGCGGTTCAACCCGTTCTTTATTCCCAAAATGATCCTCGACATAGCGGCCGGGCATATCTCCATGCGCCATGGCTTCCGGGGTCCCAATTTTTCGGCCGTAAGCGCCTGTGCCTCCAGCACCAATGCCATGATGGAAGCGTTTAATCTCATTCGCATGGGCAAGGCCGATATCATTGTCACCGGCGGCTCAGAAAGTGTGATCTCCGAAGCCGGTGTGGGTGGCTTTAATGCCATGAAAGCCCTCAGCGAGCGGAACGACGATCCCAAAACCGCTTCGCGGCCCTACGATAAAGACCGCGATGGTTTTGTGATGGGCGAAGCGGCCGGGGTGCTCATTTTTGAAGAGTACGAACATGCCCTGCGCAGGGGCGCCAAAATTTATTGCGAAATTGCCGGCGCCGGCGCCACGGCCGATGCGCATCACCTCACGGCACCGCACCCCGAAGGCCTGGGCGCCAAGAACGTTATGATGCGGGCCCTGGAAGATGCCGGTATGCAACCCGCCGATATTGACTATATCAACACCCACGGCACCTCCACACCGCTGGGCGACGTGGCCGAAATAAAAGCGATCCTTGACGTATTTGGCGAGCAGGCGTACAATCTCAACATCTCCTCTACTAAATCCATGACCGGCCACTCCCTGGGCGCTGCCGGCGTTATTGAGGCCATTGCCTGCATCATGGCCGTACAGCACGATGTTTGCCCGCCCACCATCAACCACTTCACCGACGACCCTGAAATTGATGCACGGCTGAACTTTACGTTCAACACGGCGCAGCAACGCACGGTGAGGGCCGCCCTCAGTAACACCTTTGGTTTTGGCGGCCACAATGCCTGCATGATCTTTAAAAAGTACCCGGGCACACCGGCCCAGCAGGCGGTATTGACTTAATCTTTAATTTCAATTGTGGACTTTTGGAAATCGTTCTATAAGAAAGACAGCAATCCATCGTTTAAAAAAAACCTGAAAGGGATGCTGGGCTACAGTCCCGGCAATCTCTCTCTTTATAAAACGGCCCTTACACACCGCTCGGTAAAAGACGGTATAGATGAAAATAATGAACGCCTGGAATACCTGGGCGATGCCATCCTGAGCGCCCTGGTGGCCGATTATCTATTTAAACGCTACCCTTACAAAGGGGAGGGCTTTTTAACCGAGATGCGCAGCAAAATGGTGAACCGGCAGCAGCTCAACGATGTAGCGCTGAAGATGGGATTAAAAAAAGTCACCTCCTTCAACAAGTCCGATGCCTCGCTGAAAAGCAGCCAGATTTTTGGCAACACATTGGAGGCGCTCGTTGGCGCTATCTATCTCGACAAGGGGTATAAAAAAACATCCAAATGGGTATCGGAACGCATTCTGATGCCGCATATGTTTATGGATGACCTGGAGAACCTGGAGATCAATCACAAGAACAAGCTATACGGCTGGGCCAACAAAAACGGCAAAAACCTTGAGTTTGAAACCGTGGACGAAAAGCTGGAAAATGGCCGCCGCCTGTTTACAATAGCTGCCGTAATTGATGGCAGAACCATTGCGCAGGGTAAAGCTTTCAATAAAAAAGATGCGTCGCAGATTGCTGCCCAGTTGGCGGTGGAAAAACTGGGGATCGTTAATTCGGATAGTGTGGGTGGAATGTGAAGATGCAAAACGTCAAACGTGAACCAGTGCGTCTTAAATTTTTAGGCATATTACTGAAAAATAGTTGGTGAATCCGGCTGTAATCCAGTTGCAGCAAG
>CBDUBQ010000052.1:0-36758 GCA_965365435.1 uncultured Flavisolibacter sp. | reverse complement strand
GGTTTGGGGTTTGGGGTTTGGGGTTTGGGGTTTGGGGTTTGGGGTTTGGGGTTTGGGGTTTGAAAACTTTTGAAGATAGAATCGGATTTGTTTCCAAGCTGAGAGGCCGACCCCGGAGGGGTCGAATGTGCTCCTTAAAGCCAGTAGCCAAAGGCGCCTTCGCCGCTGGCCAACCCTGATTGGCAGTACAGACGATGCGTAAGGCTGCGGCGCAAAACTGTTTGAACAAAAACCATTGCTAATGAACAGGCTTTGTTCAACCAAAAAAACTATCAAACGTACATGAATAAACGGTTTTTGTCCACCCTTTGCTGCCTCTGGTTCAGCTTTTATGCGCAAAGCCAGCAGCAGGCCGCTATCACCGTTCACGCCGGCAAAAAAGGCGCACCGGTGGCACCCACGCTTCACGGAATTTTTTTTGAAGAAATCAGCCATGGGGGAGAGGGCGGGCTGTATGCGGAGTTGATACAAAACCGGGCCTTTGAAGAAAGCCGGTTGCCGCCGGCCACCACCGTGCAGGATGGTTTTTTGATACCAAACCGCACACCGCATTTCGGCATGGGTGGGGCCCGGGCCAGCGACTGGCGCATGCGCTGGCCGGTACGCAACGAATGGCCTTCGTGGTCGGTGCAAAAAGGCGAGGGCACAGAAATCACCCTGGCGCTGACAGAAGAATGGCCGTTAAATGCGGCAACGCCACGTTCGCTGGAGGTAGCCATCAATAAGCTGGATGCAAAGGGAACAAATAACCTGGTGAACGAAGGTTTCTGGGGCATTAACACCGTAAAAGGCGAAAGCTATAACCTCCGTTTTTTTGCACACACAAAGAACTACAGTGGCCCGTTGACGGTTTCTCTGCAAGCGGCCGACGGAAAGGTGCTGGCCAGTCATGAGTTTAAAACAGTAACCTCGAAAGATTGGAAAGAATTTCGCTGCCGCCTCACGGCAACAGCCAGCGACCCCAAGGCAAAATTTGTCATGCAGTTTGGCAGCACCGGCACCGTATGGCTCGACTTTGTTTCCCTCTTTCCGGCCAAAACATTTAAGAACCGGCCCAACGGCCTGCGGGCCGATCTGGCCCAATACATTGCCGATCTGAAGCCTTCGTTTGTACGCTGGCCCGGTGGCTGTTTTGTAGAAGGTATCAATGTAGAAAGTTCGCCCAGTTGGCGGCGCAGCATTGGTTCCGTAGAAAAGCGGCCGGGCACCTACAGCCCCTGGGGCTATTGGTCAACCGATGGTTTCGGCTACCACGAGTTTCTGCAATTCTGCGAAGACATCAACGCCCATGGCATGTATGTGTTCAACGCCGGCGTTGGCTGCGAAATGCGGAGCGGTACATTCGTTCCCGATGAGAAGGTGGATTCTATTATTGCCGATATCCTGGACGGATTGGAATACGCTCTTGGTCCCGCTACATCCAAATGGGGCCGGATTCGTGCGGCCAACGGACATCCGGCTCCGTTTCCGTTAAAATACATCGAGATCGGCAACGAGCAATCGGGGCCGCGGTATGCCCGCCGGTACAATTGGTTTTACGAAGCCATCAAAAAGAAATACCCGCAGTTGAAGATCATGGCCAGCATGGGCATTGGCGATGTCAACAAACGAACACTCGACAGCATGCGCCACGTGGAGTACGCCGACGAACATGCCTACAAGGCAGCCTATTGGTCTATGCGCAATTACGATCATTTTGACAAATACAAACGCGGCGACTGGGATATGTATGTGGGCGAATACGCCACCAACAACGGCGTGGGCCGCGGCAATTTGCTGGCGGCGCTGAGCGATGCGGTGTACATCATGGCCATGGAGCGCAACGGCGACCTGGTAAAGATGTCGAGCTATGCACCGCTGTTGGTCAATGTGAACGATGTGGACTGGCCGGTGAACCTGATCAACTTCGACGCTTCGCGAAGCTTCGGCCGCATTTCCTACTACGCCATTAAATTGTTCAACGAACACCGCGCCGATCAGAATGTGCCGACCGAAACGACCGTAAAACCTTCTGCCCAAAAGAAAGCGCTGTATAGCGGCAGCGTGGGCTTTGCTACCTGGGATACGGAATCGGAATACAAAGACCTGCAGATTATCCAGGATGGAAAAGTGGTGTACCGCAGCGATTTTATCAACCGTGCGGACGAATGGAAACCCGTAAGGGGAACCTGGGTGGTAAAAGACAGCGCCTTTGCGCAAACCGCCATGGGTGCCCAGCGAATGGCCTGGCTGAAAGGAAAAAGTTTTGACACCTATACGCTGAAAGTAAAAGCCCGGAAAACCAGCCGCGCCACCAATGCCTTTATCATTCCGTTTGCGGTAAAAGACGATAATACCATGCTGCGGGCTCACATCGGTTCGTATGTAAATGCCAATGCAGTGTTTGAGTCTGTAACCGGCGGCATGAACGTGGCCGACCTTACCAACCAGCGGCGGTTGCCGGCGCCCATCGAAACCGGGCGGTGGTACGACATAACGCTGGAAGTGGGCTATGATAAAGTGGATTGCTACCTCGACGGAAAGCTGCTGCTCAGCTACGAGGAACCGGCAAAACTCTTCAGCATTGCCGGCCGCGATCACCGCAACGGCGACCTGATTGTGAAGATCGTCAATGCCGATGCCTCCCCTTACTCTACTACGTTGCAGATAAGGGATGCAACACCCGGCAGCACGGCCGAATTGATCACGTTGTCGGCCGCATCGCTCGACGCCGAAAACTCGCTGGAAGAACCGCAGAAATACATTCCGCAACAAACAACGCTTACCGGTGTAAGCGCCAATTACCAACTGGAGTTGAAGCCTTACTCAATTTCTTTTTTACGGCTGAAAGACAAAGCATGGAAAAAATAAGCCGTCGGTCACCTTGCCAGCGTGGCCGGGCCAGTCAATTATTGCGAAGTACCAGTTAATTATGGCAAACCGGCAACGGTGCCGAAAGGCTAATTTCAGCGTGTTTAAATCAGTGATTATGTCGTTGAAACATGCGTTTTGCCTGCCCCTATTGGCAGTGGCATTTACCGGCGGCTATGCCCAGCCGGGCGGCAAGTCGGTAAAAAAAACACCGGCTGCGTACAAATCATTTAAGCAGGTGGCTGCGTTGCCGGCGTACCGGCCTTCCCGCGACGAAATGTTAGCCCGCTATCGCAAAGCGGCGGCGCTTGATAGCATCGCCAACCGCAACCTTGTTTTTAAAACAAGTGTGGTACCCAACTGGCAGGCCGATGGCGAAAGCTTCTGGTACCGCAACGTTCTAAAGGATTCGGTAGTGGAATACCTGTATGTCAATGCGGCAAAAGCCACCAAACAAAAAGCATTTGATCATACCCGGCTGGCACAGGCATTGGGCAAAGCCTCCGGCAAAACCTACGATCCGCTGCGGCTGCGTTTCAGCCAGCTTTTCTTCGACAACAACGCCACGCAGCTCACCTTACAAACAGAAGGCAAGTGGTGGAAATGCGACCTTTCCAATTACGAGTGTACAGCGGCTTCGGCACCGGCCGGCTTCCGCGACCGCAGCGAATGGGACAACCGCGGACCGGGCGGCCGACGCAATTTTGGTAACACCAACGACCTGGGCCCAATGACACGCCGGGCAAGGTCCTTTCGGTCCGACAGTCTTTCGCCCGACAAAACCTGGGCAGCCTCGGTGCGGCAAGGCAATGTGGTGGTAAGGGCCGTAGCCACCGGCGAAGAAACCCAACTGACGACCGATGGCACCATCGAACGGCCTTACGGCCATCTAAGCTGGTCGCCCGATGGCAAACGCCTCGCAGGCTACCATGTTAACCCGGTAAAGGAGAAGCAGGTGCATTATGTGCTCACATCGGCTTCGGGTACAAGAGGCGAACTGAAGTCACGCGGGTACGCACAACCCGGCGACGAAAACACGAGCTACGAAATGTTTGTCTTTGAGCCTGCCGCCAGGAAAAAGACGAAGGTGGATATTGACGTCATTGATTTTTCCGGCCCGCCGATGCTCAACTGGCGTGCCGGCGACAACAACGTATTTACCTTCGAACGGGTGGACCGTGGCCATCAGCGTTTCCGCATTATTGAGGTGAATGCCGGCACCGGCAAAAGCCGCGAACTGGTGGATGAAAAAACGGCTACGTTCATTTTTGAGCAGCGCATCTTTACCCACTATCTTCCGGAAACACATGAGATCATCTGGGTAACCGAAAAAGACGGCTGGCGCCACATTTACCTTGTTGACGAGCAAACGGGCCGCGAAAAGGCGCAGATCACGAAAGGTCCCTGGGTGGTACGGGAGATAGACAGCATTGACCGCGCCAAACGGGAGATTTGGTTTCAGGCCAGCGGCATGAACCCGGAGGAAGATCCCTATTTTATCCACTACTACCGGATTGGGTTCGATGGCCGCGGCCTGGTAAAGCTGACGGAGGCGCCAGGCAATCACCGTGTGTCGTTTTCGCCCAATAGAAGGTATTTTATTGATACTTACTCCACCGTGGACAAGCCTCCGGTTATTGAATTGAAAAGAACAACCGACGGGCAGAAACTGCTGGACCTGGAAAAGGCGGATATTTCGGGTTATCTGGCCGCCGGCCTTCGCCTGCCCGAACCCTTTGTGGCCAAAGGCCGTGATGGTGTTACCGATATCTGGGGTGTTGTTTTCCGCCCAAGAGATTTTGATCCCAGAAAACGCTACCCGATTATTGAGCAGATCTACGCCGGTCCGCAGGGTTCGTTTGTCCCAAAGAATTTTTCGGCCTACGGCGAAACGCAAAGCCTTGCCGAATTGGGTTTTGTCGTGGTGCAGATAGATGGCATGGGCACCTACAACCGTTCCAAAGCCTTTCATGATGTGTGCTGGAAAAACCTGGCCGATGCCGGCTTTCCCGATCGCATCTTGTGGATGAAGGCCCTGGCAGCCAAATACCCTTATGCCGATACCTCCCGTGTGGGTGTTTATGGCACATCGGCCGGCGGACAAAATTCGGCTGGCGCTTTGTTGTTTCATCCGGAGTTTTACAAAGCGGCGGTATCGGCCTGTGGCTGCCACGACAACCGGGTGGACAAACAATGGTGGAACGAGCAGTGGATGGGCTATCCCGTGGGCAACCATTACGACGAGCAATCGAACATCACCAACGCACACAAGTTGCAGGGCGATCTGATGCTGGTAGTGGGCGAAGCCGATGAAAACGTTCCGCCCGAATCAACTTACCGTGTGGCGGATGCACTGATCAAGGCCGGCAAAACGTTTGAGTTTCTGGCCATCCCCGGCATGGGCCATAGCGACGGCGGTGCCTACGGCCGCAAACGCAAACGCGACTTTTTTGTAAAATCTCTGTTGGGCGTAGATCCGCCACGCCGCAACCTGCCCGAACTCTGAGCCCTGGCGCAACGAATCCTGGCGCCACTGGGTCATTTCCGCTATTGAGGCTGTGCGCCGGCCTTCAAAAAAATGCAACGGTGAAACCGTTTCCGTGATCCTGCTATGACTGGAGCCACCGGCCTTTGAATGTAAGACCGGTGCTTGCATCAACGGCGGAAATCAGCACCTTCACCTGCATTTTAACGTGGGTGGTTCTGGTAATCTTACCTATTCAGGTTTGCCATTTCAGTGAAGATCGGCGTAAAGAGGAAAAATCTATAATGCCCCGATTGGCATGTTTAAAAACTTATACTGCTTTTACTAATCCCGTTTTCGCTAATTCAGTACGGCATCATCAAACTGCCGTTTACTGCGGTAAGAACGCCATGTTTATAGAAAAGCATCCACCGTATTGGTACCAGTCTCCGGAAAGAGCCCCGTGTCCTTCGCCACTGTAACACGCAATTCCGGCAGGAACTGGTAGCCTCAGTTCCCGTCCATTTTCTATAAACACAAGCTCATGCCGGAGCCAAAAGACCCATCGGCCATTCGATACAGAACTGTATATATAAAAATGGTAATCGTTTCAGCTCCGCTGCTTCCTTTTGAATTAGAAAAGATCAACAAATAGAAGAGCCGTAAAATTACCGGCCACCGCCGTACTTGTTCGCTATTTTGCCCGACAGTTGTATTTACAGCAGGTAGCAATTTTATTTGTGGGGTATAACGTCATCTTTTATCCTTTGAATGCCATGAAAGTCCTGTTTTTACCGGCTATCGCCCTCCTGTTTGCGATTTTTTGCTCTCGACAATCGGTAGCTCAATTGCCGTACAACCAGTCTTTCAAGGGCAACACGGCACCGGGCCTGGTACTCAGCGGCAGTGCCCGGCTTACGGCGCTCAGCGGCATTGATCCCAGCGGCGCCGGCTATCTGCGGCTAACCGACAATATAGCCAACCAGGTTGGTTATGCCTATGCAAAAGACGCTTTTCCTTCCAGCTATGGCCTTACCATCACCTTCGAATTTTTTACCTATAAAGCCGATGCATCGGGTTTCAACCAGGCCGATGGCATCTCTTTTTTTCTTTTTGATGCCAGCGTAAACTCGTTCCGTCCCGGTGGTGTCGGCGGCTCGCTCGGTTACTCTCAATACTGGAACACCCCGGGCATGTCGAAGGGATACCTCGGTATCGGCATTGATGAATACGGCAATTTTTCAAACCCTACCGAAAAGCGCAATGGCGGGCCGGGACGGCGGGCGGGCTCCATTGTGGTGCGGGGACCCGGCGATGGGAACAAAACCACCGATTACGTGTATGTAGCCGGCGTACAAACCGACCAGGCTCCGTACAACATTCCGTTTACACGGTTCACCCAGCGGTTTCCTGATTTCACCTCCGCTAATTACCGCCGCATAAAAATTATACTGACGCCGGGATCATCGCTCGGCACCAACAAGGGCTATACCATCTCCGTCACCTTATTCAAAGGCGGTACGCCAACAGGCACGGAGGTAACGCTTATCAACAATTTCGATTACCCTTACCTGGCCCCGTCAACGTTGCAATACGGCTTTGCCGCGTCAACAGGGTCAAATACCGATTTTCATGAAATTCGTAACCTCAACATCGTGCCGACAAACACTGCGGCTTTGGTAAACCCCACGGCACAAAACGATAGCGTTGCCATTTGCCAGGGGCCAAAAGCGCTGCTCGATGTCACCGCCAATGATATGTCCAACAACACCGGCGGCCTCTTGCTGAAATCGTTGATTGATCTGGACCCGTCCACTGCCGGTATTCAAAATGCATTTGCCGATGGAAGTAAAGGCAGTTATTCCGTAGATCAAAACGGGATTGTAACCTTTACGCCAGGCAGCGGCTTTTCCGGTGTTTCGCAAATACCTTACGTGGTAACCGACAACTATGGCTACACTTCGCCACCGGCCACCATTAAGGTAAACGTAACGCCGCTCTTAGGTCCGGGCCTTACCGTAACCAACCCGGCCGGCGTTTGTGCGCCGCAGGTGGCCGATATCACCAGTCCGTCGTTGCGCACCAATACAACTGCCGGTGCCACGTACAGCTACTTCACCACGCTTGCCAATGCCAACAACAATACCAACAATATAGACGCATCGGCAGCCAGTATCAGCAATAGCGGCTTGTATTTTATCCGGGCCATGTGGGGCGGTTGCTATCATGTGCAACCGGTAACGGTGCAGGTAAGCCAGATGCCGACGGCGGCCAATGCAGGCAGCACACAGTTTTTGTGCTCGCCGGGTAGCACGGGCCTTTCGGCTAACGACCCGCTGGTAGGTGTTGGCAACTGGATGCAGGTGAGCGGGCCTGCCACTGCCAGCTTTGTATCACCGGCGTTTTCTAACTCTACCGTCAGCAATTTGCAAAAAGGAAGTTATTTGTTTCGCTGGACCGTCTCTAACGGTGCATGTCCGGCCAGTGTCAGCAATGTGGCCATCAACGTTACCAATCCGTCGGCAGCCGGCAGCAACCAGGTGCTGGCCAATACCGCCACCACCACTACGCTTCAGGCCAACGACCCCGCTCCGGGCACCGGGCTTTGGGTACAGGAAAACACCGGTGCACCGGCAGCCACCATTGTTGCTCCCAACAACCCGCAAACGGCGGTGAACGGTTTGTTGGCTGGTAACAACTACCGTTTCCGTTGGACCATCACCAATAACTGCACGTCCACCAGTACGGTGGACGTAACCATTCCCGCCGTACTGCCGGTGCGGTTTTTATCGTTCACCGGCGAAAAAGTAAACCGCACGGTCGTGTTGAAATGGAAGACCGCGGCAGAAAAAAATAACAGCCATTTTGTACTGCTGCGCAGCGAAAACGGCCAGCGCTATTCAGCGGTTGGCACGGTGGCAGCCGGCAGCGGAGAGGGTGTCCAGGCTTACGCCTTTACCGATGATATCGGCGGAGTGAGTGAACCCATAGCGTATTACAAGCTGCAGCAGGTAGATCGCGATAATCAAAGCAGTTATTCCGCTGTGGTCAGGGTTGATCTGGAAGCAGCGGCCTCCGCACCGGTTCGTATCTGGCCAAACCCGTTCCACCATACCATTTGGATAGAAGCTCGTTTTTCCACGGCTGGCACAGCCATTGTGCGCCTCTCCGACGTCACCGGGCGCCTGGTGAGGCAGCAGGCCGTGGCGGTGCGGAAAGGAGCCAACAGTCTGCAGCTTACAACGGCAGGCGAGGCCCCCGGCTTTTACATGCTTGAGGTGGTGAAGGACGGTGAACAATACCAGCAAAAATTAGTAAGGCAGTAAATGGCCGCCTACTGTTTTAAAAACGCCTGCCTTACAAATGCAGGCGTTTTTGCTTTTGGAGGGCAGAAGCAATGCCTGACACAGCGAAAAGCCCGCCGTTTGTTGCCCTGCCAACGGGCGACAAATGCCAGCGAAAAAATAGCAGGATTGCAGCAAGAAATCAGATACCGTTTCTGCTGATTCCGTAGGGTATCATCGAACTGTAGTGCCGCTCCGGCAGAGTGCCTTTTTTATAGTAAACGCAGGTCGTGTGTAAGGGCAAAACTCCTGCCGCAGCCAAAAGACTTATCGCTCATACGATACCGTACGAATGACTTGAAAGGGTATAAAAAGGCAAAGCGTAACCAAAAGCAGCAAAGAGCAGCCTGTGATGAACAATCAATGTAAAATCGAAGGTTTTTCGCAATAAAACGTTTAAAGCAGCATTGTTTTGTGTGCAATTATTCCCCGTTAAGTAATTGCCGTTCAGCAATTAAACCAGGCGATGAGCCAATTTGGGAGAACGATCGCAAAAGGCCGGCCGACACTTAAAAAGGTAGTGAGGCTTTAAGGGGTAAATAGTGGCAATCCAAACCGCCTGTTTGCCTGATGACTACGATATGTTTTGGCACGGATGTTATGGCCGGCGCCATCAACGGCCATGAGCGGTTGCCCTTCAATCCACTCCTCAAGTATGCGCTGCGGTAGTCGGCTCTTGGCCTGCTGATGGCAGGTGGTTGTATAGGCCCGTCGGGAAATGTTTAGCCTTTTTATCTGTTGTCCAACATCTGTTGTTCCCGACTCCGTCTTCTTTTCTTTTAAATGGAATAAGATGATCAATAAAAAAGGCTGTCCTGGTGGTGACAGCCTTTTTTATTTGTTATCAATGGTTGGTTAGCGTTTAAAGATCTGCGAAGGCGAACGGTAGCCGGTACGGTTCAGGTACCAGTCGGTATATGTGGCGCCACCCGATTGCGACCATTTTTGGAAATTGCTGTAGGCCGACGTGATCTTGCTCATTTCTGTGGGGTAATCAAAAGGCTCCAGGAAGCTAAGCGCCCAGGGCCAGTTGGTAGAAGTGAGATAGTATTTGTTTTTTAACGCCGACGAATGATCCATGCGGGTGCCCAACAGCTTTGTATCGGCTTTGTCGGTTGGCTTTTGACCCGGCAGGTGAACTTCGTACCCTCTGCGTTGCCCGGCAATTAAAAACGGATTGTAAGGTATCGAGCCGAGTTCGGTTTTTGTCATCGGCGTGTGAAACGTGATCTTAAGCTTTGCCGTATCACTTTTTACATAGTTGCGGCCGTTGAATACGTTGACAAATCCACCGGAAGTGTTGATCAGTGACTGCGGATCATCGAAAGGAACAAAAACGGCTTTGCTCTGGCCGCTTTCAGTGCCATTGGGCGACAGGCTAAGGAAGCCGCCGGTATGCCGTTGGCCACTGATGCTTTTGATCTTATCGGGTGCCACCGGAAGCTGCACGCCAAAGCCGTTTTTCATGGTAGCGCCCACGCTGCGGATGGTGTAGTTGGCCAGCATCTCCACCGTTTTGTTTTGCCCATTTGCCACGTGAGTGTATTGGTAGTCCACCACCAGGTCATTCATGTCGTAGTCGCCGGTTGAGGGCCACAGGTCTTCAAACGCCAGAGTTCCCCATCCCTCTTCCGAAGGAAAATATTGCAACAGCGCCTTTGCCGGGTCGTTCGGAAACTTGTCATATACATCGGTTATGCCGTCTTTATCGGTATCCAGTGGCGTGTCAATGGGTTTTACATTCTGGTTGGAGATGGCTTCCACCGGGTTTGACGTGGCATAAAAAACGAGGTCATTAAAATCGTTGTCCGAGGCATTGTTGTCACGCTGCAAATCTTCAAATCCGGTGAGGAAAAGTTTGTGCTTGTTGTCGTGCAACATCACGGTGTGCCGCTTGAAGGTGGCCTTTTCGTTGTTCAGCGCATCGTCGGCAAAATACTTCGTGGCATTTACGTTAACGGTGCGGGAGCCAGTGTTCCAGGCGTTTTGCAGCAACACGAAAGCCACCGTCACACCGGGCTTAAAGCGGCCGAGGTGGATCCTGTCGCCCGTGCGCATGCTGCCACCCGAGCCGGCAAGCGAAGCGTTGGGCATAACCAGCTTAATGGAGTCTATAGCGCCTATTGTTTGCGGCGCCTGTCCTGTAGGATAGGTATAATAGCCAAGTGTATTCAGGTAGCCGGCACCTTCATGCACAAACGTAATCCAGACATCGGCCGTCTTTACGATGTCGAGGTTGGTTTTGGCCGTGTTGGCCAGGTATTCCGGATGGTAAAGCGGCACCGCTTTTGCCTCGGGCAGCGAGGTGTTGACATACGACAGCAGTTCCGGCGAAATAATGTCGGGTGTTTCCATCACCAGGGGCCGGCCCGCATTGTCGTAGCTGCCGTGATAGGTAAACACGGTGGTGCCCAATACACCGGCCTGCCGGTTGCTGTTGATGCCGCCTGCACGGCCCGTCGGGCTTCCGGCCGGTGCTACAATATCGCCCTCGTAACCCTGGCTGCCGCCAATGGTGGCTTGAACGGCATTGTTGCGGATAACCGCAGTTGCCTGGCGCATCAGCCCAACATAGCTTGGGTCTATCACCAGCGAATCCAAATGTGCCGGAATGTTAAGGCTGGCTTCAATTTTTCCATGGACATCGGAAAACGCACTATACAGCAGGGCCTTCGTTTCGGCCTTGCTGTAAACATTCACAAGCACACCGGCCAGGGGCTGGTTGTCGTTTGTTTTTAGTGTGAGGTTCAGCGAAAGGTTTTTGGCCGTGGCAAAGGTGAAGCCTTCCGGGGCAATGGCATCTGGCGGCAGAACGCTCTCCGGAGGGTCAGTGTTGCCGGTTTTTTTACAGGATACAAATGTGGCCATACTCAATAGAGCGAGTAGCAGTGGATGTTTCATAAATGGTGGATTGTTGATTTAAAAAGTTCGGGATTGAATTATTTGCAGGTTAGCTGGCGGCGTTGGCCGACCGGTGAAGGGCTGGCAAGGAAATAGTGATGAACGATGGTGCCAAATGATTATTGCCTGATGACGACGCCGGGCAGAAGGACCCGGATAAAAAAGGATCAGATAGATCTTTGCGTATTTGGATTTTCATAGGTACTGTCGGCCCTGGCGCAATTGCCGGCGCGGTCAAAAGTAAATGACTCTCTGCAAGTTTGCAAGCAAACGCACCGCCCTATTGAAAGAATTTTTGTTTTCATCGAATCGCCGGCTGCACTCACCAACATCATCGTTTTCGTTTGAAAAAAAGCAACGCTTTCCACTGCTATCTATTGGCTTGCTCTTGATCGCTGCGGCTTGCGCCGTGCATGGCAGGTAAAATTTTTCAAAGCGGCAGTGAGCGTCTTTGTTTTTAATGGTGTGAATCGAATACGACGATGAATTTCAGCTTCCGGAATAACAAAGATTTACTACGTAAAATTCCTTAGTGGTTTTTTGAAAACTACTTAAGTAAAATAAACTAAGACAAATGCATTGAATTTTTAGAAATGAATTTTATTATTACACCCGAATCCTTATCAATCCATTATTATATCTTATGAAAACAACCACCTTTCCCCCGATTTTCGACCTGCCTTTTGCACCTCTTTTGTATGTGAGCTTCGCTGGGAAAAGCCAACGGCAAAGCAGCTATGATGACGGCTACGCCCGGGTGTCCACGTGGCAGTGGTAACAATCTGCTCATTCCATTAACGAAGCCCGTTTTGCCAGCAAACAGGAATGGCGACCCAACCGCGGCTGATCGGTTGGACCGGTACCGGCCCTCTCTTGAAAAAATTTTCTCATCCTATGCACTACCTATGAAAGGAATCATTTTTACGGAACTGTTGGAAATGGTCGAAGAAAGATTCGGCTATCAAACCGCTACGCTGATTGTACAAAAGGCCAACCTCCAGTCGAGAGGATTGTACAGCCATAGCCGCAATTATCACCGGCGCGAAATGAATTGTTTGTTCAACGAATTGCAACAGCAAACCACGCTGCCTTTTGAGCGGCTCTCCGAGGCGTTTGGCCGGCATCTTTGCCACCGGGTGCTAACCGCTTACCCGCATCACCGTGCCTACATCAACCGCATTTTCGGCCTCATTACAAAAAGCTCCACCAAACTGGTTTTCCGGTGTGTGCAGGCCGACGAACGAAGCCTCACCATCCTGTTTGACCCGGCGGTGAAGCAAACCTGCATCACCGACGGTATTATCCGCGGTTACCTGGCGCATCTGCGGCAGCTTAACCGGGTGCAGGAAACACGCCTTGCCAATGGCCAACACCAATTTGTGATCAGCGTTAAGTCATGAGTGCCGTTATTTCAACCCAAAAGCTACAAGAGGCGTTGCAGCAGGAACGCGCCAAATACGCGGCCGCCGAATCCCGGCTAAAGGAAAAAATTGCCGGCTTGCAACACGACAACAGTATTCTTGTAGCAAAAACGAAAGAGCTGGAAGAGCAGCTTCGGCAGCAAACGCAACAAGCGGAAACGGCCGGTCTGCTGGCGACTGTGGCCGATGAAAGCATGGTGCCGATGGTGCGGATGACCCGCGAAGGCAAGCTGATTGCGCAGAACAAAGCGGCTAGCTCATTGCAGCCGTTGCAGTACAAAGGGCAACTGTATGAAGCAGCGCAGTTTTGGCAGGCCCTGGCGCATGAAGTAAGGTTGGGTGGACAGGAGACTTGTATAGTAGCCCATTCTGGCGAGCTTGTTTTTTCCTTTTCGTGCATCGCTTCGGGCACCGCTGGCCACCTGTCGGTTTATGGCACCAACATCAGCCCCTTGCAAAACGCTCTCAATGCAAAAGAAGAAAACGAGCAAAAATGGCAAACGGCCTTGCGGGCCTCCGGCGACGGCATTTGGGAGTATGATCTGAAAACAAAAGAAATCGCTTTCTCGCGAAATTATAAAGACCTTCTGGGCTTTGAGAAAGATACGTTCCTGAATCAGGAACGCCTGTGGCGCAGCCGCATCCACCCCGACGACATTCACCTGATAGATACAATGCTGAGCGAGTATGCAACCGGGCAGCGCAAACAGCACGCTACGCAGTACCGCATCCGCAAACGGAGCGGTAATTACATTTGGATACTTGACCGGGGGCTGCTGCTGGACCAGGAAAACAGCAACAGGCCGCCGCGCATTATTGGCGTGCACACCAACATCAACCAGCAAAAGGAACTGGAGCTGAATGTGATGACCACCGCCAACCGGCTAAGCACACTGGTGGCTAATCTTCACATTGGTATTATGATGGAAGACGAAAGGGGAGGGGTGCTGATAACCAACAAAAAATTGTGCAATGTGCTTGGCATTGACTTTGAGCGGCAAAAACACCGGCGGGATAATCTGCTGACCATGGTAAGGCAAAACAGTGAGCTGTTTTGCACACCCGACCTTTTCCTCGAAGGCCTGGAGAAAACACTGGAGGCCCAGCGTTCGGATTTTGGCGAAAAATGGGAGATGACCGACGGCCGTTTTATAAAGCTGAATTTTATACCGGTACGCGGCCAGGAGGGCAGCTTCCAGGGAAATATGTGGGTGATTGAAGACATGACCGACCAGGTGAACAACGAACGGGCCCTGAAGCAACAACGCCGCTTTTACGAGCAGATACTCAACAACATTCCCGCCGACGTGGCGGTGTACGATACTGAGCAGCATTACATATTTATCAACCCCGCGGCGTTAAAAAAAGAAATGCTGAACAAAGGTCTTTTCGCCACCGAAGAAGACGAAAAAAGCGGCTATTATGAAAGTTTGTCGGCGGCCTTTGACGAACGCACCCTGCGGTTCAACGAGGTGCTTCAGCAAAAGCAACTGGTGAGTTGGGAGGAAGAAGTAGTGCAACCAAACGGGAAAAAAGAATTCTCGTTACGAACGTTATTCCCTGTTACGAACGGCGGGGGAGAGGTGGACCTGGTAATTAGCTACGGCCTGAACATTACGCAGCGAAAAGAAATTGAACACCGTATCATTCTCAGCGAAAAAAAGTACCGTGATTTGATCAATTACAGTTATGCGCTGATCATTACTCACGACGTTCACGGCAATTTGTTGTCGGTGAACCCGGCCGTTTGCCGCACGCTGGGCTACACGTATAGCGAACTGCTTGGCAAAAACATCGGCGAGTTTATGTTGCCCGGCGATGCCGAACGGTTGCCTGCCGATTACCTTCAAAAGATCAATAGCGAGTGCATGGCCGAGGGTGTGTTCCGTGTGGTGAATAAAAACGGAACAATCATTTACCTGCTGTACAAAAACTACCTTTTTTGGGAAGAAGGCGAAAGTGCTTATGTCATTGGGTTTGCACATGACATTACGGAGCGCATAAAAGCTGAAAAAGAGCTGCGGCTGGCAAAAAAAGCAACCGAGGAAGCCGCTGTGGCGAAGGAGCGTTTTCTGGCCGATATGAGCCATGAGATACGTACACCCATGAATGGCATACTGGGCCTGGCCAGCCTGCTTGAACGGACGGCGCTCGACAACAAGCAGCAGGAGCTATTAGGCTTGCTGAAAGAGTCGGCCAACAACCTGCTGATGATCGTGAATGATGTGCTGGACCTGGAAAAGATCGTGTCGGGCAAAATGGAGCTGGAGCAAATTGCCTTTCCCGTGCTGGAAAAAGTAGGATCGAGTGTGGCGGCCTTCCGGTTTAAGATTGAAGAAAAAGGCCTGGCCCTCCGGCATGTCAACGACGTGCCGGCAGATTTGCTGGTGGCGGGCGATCCGTACCGGCTCAGCCAGATCTTGAATAACCTGCTCAGCAATGCGTTAAAGTTTACCGATGAAGGCAGCATCACGCTTACGACACGAATGGTGCAAAGAGCCGGCAGCCAGGTGACCATTGAATACGCTATCAGCGATACCGGCATCGGCATACCCGCCGACAAGCTGGAACAGATCTTCAATCCTTACATGCAGGCAAGACCCGAAATTTCGCGGAAATACGGCGGCACCGGCTTGGGCCTGGCCATTTGCAAAAGCCTGGTGGAGATGCAAAAAGGCAGCATGAACGTGGAGAGCGTGGAAGGCCGCGGCTCTTTATTTTCATTTTGTATTCCGTACGCTGTGGCGGCCGCCCTCCCCGATCAGAATGTATCGCTGCCGGTGGAACAAACGGATTTCCTTGATCAGTGCCGGATTCTGGTGGCCGAAGATGTACAGATCAACCAGTATCTGATCCGCCATTTTTTTGCCGGCCTGCAATGCAGCCTGTCGTTTGTTGACAACGGCAGGGAAGCCGTGGCGGAAGCGCTCAAAAACGAATATGACCTTATTCTGATGGACATCCAAATGCCCGAGATGGACGGAATGGAAGCCACCCGGCTGATCCGGTCGCAGGCCAACCCGCAGAAAGCCGGCATACCAATTATTGCGCTGACGGCAAATGCACTGAAAGGTGCCGATACAAAGTACCTGACGGCCGGGATGGACAATTATGTATCGAAACCTTATACAAAAGAAAAGCTGCTGCAAACCATCAAGCAAACCCTGTTGCAAAGCAACCGGCGGCGCAGCGGGACGATAGCAAGCAGCAGCGAACAGGCAGCGGCCCGCAAAAAATAGTGAGCGCAGCATCTTGACATTTGCGGAACAATTTTCTTTCTTTGTTTTTTATTAAAAACCATTATCCGTCAACAGATGAAAACTTCCTCCTCCTTTCGCCTGGCCAGGCCTCCCTTGCCGGCGCAGCCGGGCACCGGCGCTGCATTTGCCCATCAAAGTCCGGCTGTGTACATAAATCCAAATCGTTTTTAGCAAGCGGCAACCGCTGAACCTTTTGTAAGCGAACAACGGTACCGCGTTGGCACCGGCAACAGGTCAAAAACTATCTATGAAAAACCACACAACGATGAAGAACCAAAATCCTTCACCCGCCCATCAGCCTAGTTTGCTGGTGATTGATGATGAAAACGCCATTCAGAAAATACTCACCCATTTTTTCCGGCAGCAATACCAGGTAATCACCTGCAACAATGGAAAAGAAGCGCTTGCCTGGCTGTACCAGGGCCACCTGCCTTCGTTTATTGTGGCCGACATAAACATGCCGGTACTGAACGGCATGGAGTTTCTTAAAGAGATCAAAAGCTCGGGCCTTTTCAGCAACATTCCATTGCTCTTTTTATCGGGCAACGACAGCTCCGAAACCCGCATTGCCTGCATCGAAGCAGGGGCCGATGACTTTCTTATCAAGCCCTTTAATCCCCGCGAACTGCAGGCCCGCATGAATGCAATTTTTCGCCGCATGGCCCTCACCCCAACTACACCGATATGAAAATGCAACCAACCTGGCCGGTAGCCTGTTTCGGCTTTGCCGGGCCGGTGGCCGCGGCACCGGCCGCCACGCAGGCAGCGGCTATTGAACTGCTGCCCGTTTCATCGGTGGCCGACATAGCCGGCCGGCCGCGCAGCAGTGGTGAAATCAAGGCAATTGTTTACAAAAGCAAGGGCGCCGGCGACACAGGCCTGGCGTTGCTGGAGCAGCTGCAAAAAGCAGGCTTCGGCCACCTGCCGTTTTTGTTAATGGCCGTCCGGCCGGCAGCAGAAACAGCCCTTGCCCTGCTCCGCCAGGGTGTGACAGAAGTAGTGCCGGCCACAGCCGACACCGAAACAATCTGCCGGAAGCTAACGGTTATCATCGCCAGCCGGGAGATGGGTAATTCACCGTCGCTTCCGCAGAACTACAAGATGCCGCTCAGCAAGCGTTGTTTTGATGTGCTGATGGCATCGCTGGCCTTGTTGCTGCTGTCGCCGCTCTTCCTGATCGTGGCGGTGCTCATCCGCCTCGAGTCGAAAGGCCCCGTATTTTATTATTCGCTGCGGGTAGGCACCGGCTACCGCATTTTCCGGTTTTATAAATTTCGCTCTATGAGCACCGGCGCCGATAAAAAGCTGGCGCAAATGAAACACCTGAACCAGTATGGCGGCGGCAAAGCAGCACCCGCGCCAAGGGTGAAGCAGCAATGCGATGCCTGCCTCACAGCCGGTGTGTCGTGCCAGTCGGCGTTGTATGCCGATAGTGAAATGTGGTGCGAAAAATTGTACAAGGAGCACCTGCAGCTAATGGGGCAGCAGGCGTTTTTAAAGATCAAGGACGACCCCCGCATTACCCGTATCGGAAAATTTATTCGCAACACCAGCATAGATGAACTGCCGCAGTTGTGGAACGTGGTAAAAGGCGATATGTCGCTGGTAGGCAACCGGCCCCTGCCCCTGTACGAAGCCGAAAAGCTGACCACCGACAAATACGCCCTGCGCTTTATGGCGCCGGCCGGGCTTACCGGGCTTTGGCAGGTGTCGAAGAGGGGCGGCGGACAAATGAGCGAAGAAGAACGCATCAGCCTCGATAACGATTACGCCAAATCGTTCGGTATGTGGTTCGACCTGAAGCTACTGCTGCGAACCATACCCGCCCTGCTGCAAAAAGAAAATGTCTAAATCCAAATCCTCCTCAAATGCCTGCAAAAATCCTTTTCCTGGTTGGCCTCTGCTTTCTTTGCCGGGCCGGCCAGTCCCAAACCCTGCCGTCCGATTCAACACTGGCCAGAGTGTTGCAGTCGGATGTGCTGCTATCGCTGCTCATTGATTCGGCGGTAAAAAATTCGGCCGAAATACGCCACGCCCGAAACAATGTGGCCGTGATGGAGCAGAACATGCAATCGGCCAAAAAATCCATTCTTAATTCGGTTAACCTTTCTTCGTCCTATGGTTATGGCAACTCCGGCATTTTATCCATGGAAAAAGACCCCACCGGCAACCCGCTGGCCAGCCTGAACACCGTGCGGACAAGCCGGTACAATATCGGCGTGTCGGTGCTGTTGCCGCTGGGCGGTTTTTTGTCGAGGAAGAATGCCGTGCGCACGGCCGAACTGCAAATTCAGATGGCCGAAGATGAAAAAGAAAACGCAGCCTTGTTTGTTAAGCAACAGGTGATTAAATATTACCAGGACCTGAAGCTGGCACATGCCCTGTTGATGACAACGGCGAGGATGAAGCAAAACGCTTTTCTGTCGGCAAACATGGCGCATAAAAGTTTTCAGGACGGGCAAACGCCACTTGATCAATATACCAAAACCCAGAATGAATACAACCAAACGGCCATGGAATATGAGATGCAGGTGAATAAATTTCAAACCGGCTTTTTGATCCTGGAAGCTTACACCGGTGTGCAACTGGCCCGCCTTATCGGCCGCATCAAGCCTTAGCCATTTCAATACTACGTTCAACCGCTTATGAAACAGCCGCTCGTATCCATCATCACCGTCAACTTTAACCAGGCCGGCGTTACCGCCGACCTGCTACGTTCGCTGGCTTGCCTGCACTATCGAAACTTTGAAGTGATAGTGGTGGACAATGCATCGGCCGAGCCGGCTGCGTATCTGGAAGTAGCCTTTCCGTTTATTACCTATGTGGCCTCGGCCAGCAACACCGGCTTTGCCGGCGGCAACAACCTGGGCCTGCAGTACGCCACCGGCGAGTATGTATTTTTCGTGAACAACGATACGGAGGTAACGCCAACCCTGCTGGACGAACTGGTGGCCTACAGCCAGCAGCACCCCGACTGCGGCATTGCGTGCCCGAAAATTAAATTTTACTACCAGCCCAACCGGATCCAGTATGCCGGTGCCATGGGCCTGCACCCCCTCACCAGCCGCAGCTACGATATTGGCTTTATGCAGGAGGACGATGGCCGATTTGACGATGGCCGTGTTACCGATTTGCCCAACGGCGCCGCCATGCTGGTGCCCATGAAGCTGATCCGGCAGATTGGTGCCATGAGTGAGTTGTTTTTTCTTTATTACGAAGAACTGGACTGGGCTTACCGGTTTAAAAAAGCCGGCTTCAAAGTCCACTACGTGGGCTCTGCCACCATCTACCACAAAGAGTCTGTTTCCACCGGACGCAACTCGCCGTTTAAAACGTTTTATCTCTACCGCAATCGCTGGCTGTATATCCGGCGCAATTACACCGGGGTAAACTGGCTGGTGAGCACCGCGTTTTTTCTTTTTGTGTCCACACCGGTACATGCACTGAAGCACCTGTTGAAAAAAGAAAAGCAGCACACCATCGCCATATTAAAAGCAGCTCTCTGGAACCTGCACCATTCACCGGCCGATGGCCGTAAAAAACGCTGGCTGGCCAGTGGCAGCAATCAACCGTTGCTGGTGGTTGGAAAACAGGGAGCCTGACCGGAAACAATAAACCGTTGCGGCAGCGCCAGCGAAGGTTTTGCGCCGGCACTGGCTGCATTTTATTGGCTTTTCATTGTGGCGATGGCAGCGGCGTAAGCAGCTTGCCTGCTGCCTGGTTATTTTATGATGAAAACAGGACAGTTATGCAGGCGCCTTTCTCTTCGTTTCGTCCTTCGTAATTCTACGGTAAATAGTCCGCGTATTTTCTAGATTTTGACGTGTATCCTGTACAAACGGGCTCCTGCCTTTTGATTTGTAACGGCAGGTGTTAATTTTGGGAGGTAACTGTTCGACTAAATGGCCGTCACCGGCTTTTTACAAAGAACATCGCCATCCAATATTCAACGCCATGATAAAAACCATTCTTCCCACTGCGGCTGTTTTCCGTACTGCCCTCAACCGGTTGTCTATTTCCGAACGATACATTTCCCGATGTACGCTTTTGAGCTGAACAAAAGCGGCGGCTACCCGTATCATCCATTATCCTTCGATCACAACCTGTCTGTCCTATGAGTTTTGTCTATTTCGTAAAGCTGATGCTGAAAAACCTGAAATGGTTGATCATGGTCCCTTTGTGTCTGGCAGGCTCCATCTATTATTTCACGCGTCACGAAAAAAAAGTTTTTGCTTCCGAAACGGTCATCTATACCGGCATTCAATCTGGCTACAGCCTTAGCGGCAACAGCAAGGTGGATTACTTTACTGCCAACAACGCCTTTGATAACCTCATCTCGATGATCAATTCGAGAGAAACCAAAAAGGAAGTGGCCCTGCGCCTTTTGGCCGAACATCTTTGCCTGCCAAAACACGATGCGGCTATTCTTTCCTGGGAGTCGTACAGTCAATTAAAAGACCTGGTGCCCGACTCGCTGCGGAAAAAATTTGTACGGGGAAGCGTGGGCGCTACTTATGCGGCGCTGGACCAGTACATGCACCAAAGCGACGATAACCTGGTGTACAAAATCCTTTTTTCAAACGGCGCCTATTATTCCATCTCGGCGCTGGATGGAATAAAACCCATGCGGGTCAATACCAGTGACCTTATCCGGCTTTCGTACCAAACCAACGATGCTGCTATCTGCAAGCACACGCTGGAGATTATACTGGAAGTGTTCATGCGCAAACACCGGTCGCTGAAAGAAGGGCAGGCCGAGTCGGTGGTGGCTTATTTTGAAAAGCAAACCCGCGATGCCTTCCATCGCCTCGATTCGGCCGAGGAGGAATTTCTCAATTTCAACAAGCGCAACAACATCATCAACTACAACGAGCAAACCAAAGCCGTGGCCGATCAGAAAGAACGGCTGTACACCCAGAACCACGACATAGAGATGGACAAAACGGCCGCCAACACCTCGCTGGATAAAGTGAACGAAAACATAGAAGGCCGCCGCTACCAGATCCAGTACGGCGCCGAAGTGATACGGGAGCGGGAGGAACTGTCCGACATCTACAGCAAAATTGCGCTGAGCGAAACCATGGGCAACAGCAGCGGAAGTGCCCGCCCGCAGCGGCAGCTCGACAGCCTCCGCAGGCTGGCCACTGCCCGGGAAAACCGGTTGCAGCAGTCGCTGGTGAATTTGTACGAAAAGAGCAACACGCCCAACGGCATTCCTACCAAAGAAGTGCTGAACGAATGGCTGCAAACCATGCTGTCGTACGAACAAAGCAAGGCAAAGCTCACCGTGATGGACCGCCGCAAAAAAGAGTTCGATGACGAATACAAAAAGTACGCACCACTGGGCGCCATGCTGAAAAAGATCGAACGAAAGATTCATGTTTCGGAACAGGAATACCTGGAGCTGCTGCACGACCTGAGCATGGCGCGGTTGACGCAGCAGAATAACGAGCTGACCACAAAGCTGAACGTGGTGGATTCGCCTTTTCTTCCGCTAACGCCTATTCCGTCGAAGCGGATGGTGTTGGTGATCGTTGGTTTTTTGGCCGGCTTTGTGGTGGTGCTTGCGGTGATTTTAGCAAGGGCGCTTGCCAACAAAACCCTGCAGCAGCCGCAGCGGGCGGCCAGGGCTATCGGGCTTCCCATGCTTGGCCTGTACCCGCTAAAAACCGAGCAGGCCTCTTTTATCAGCAAGGCCCGGCTGCGCATACTGCAGCACCTGCTGCCGCATATTCCGCAAACAAAAGCGCCGGCTTATGTAGGTTTTGTAAGCGTGCAGGCAGGCGAGGGAAAAACAACTATCATGGAAATGGTGGGCAAAGAACTGCGGCGGCTGCAATACAACGTGGTGATGCACCGGTGGGACGGCACACCAGGGCCGCTGGCTGCCGCGGAAGCCGATGTGGTGCTGGTTGAATATCCATCGCTGGATAACCTGGTGATGAAGCCCGGATCGGTGCCGGAGCTTGACTACTGCATTCTGATATGCCGTGCCAACCGCATCTGGGACAAGATGGACAAGGAAATGCTGCGGCTTTTCCGCAAGGCCACCAACACTTCGCCCAGCTTTGTGCTCAATGGTGTGGTAGCGGATTTTAGCGAAGAGTTTATTGGGGAGATTCCGAAAAAACGAACCATTTTTCGCCGGAACCTGAAGCGCCTGCTGAAGTTTGAATTTGGCAACCGCCGTACGCTGGGCAGCCGCGCAAAAAAGAAAATGGCGGCGAAGGAATTTCAAAACGAAAACTAAGCAAACCAAAACAGTCAATCGTATTTGTTGTCATGGAAGGCTTGTCCGTTGAAAATAATCCATTCTATCCGCTGAAGAAAACAGGGCTCGATAACCTGTGGCTGCTTCCGTGCATGGCGCTGGCCCTGGTTGCCGGCTGGATGGTGTCGCGGTCGGGCCTTGCCCTTCCGGCGCTCTTTATTGGCCTGCCGCTGGCCCTGGCATTTTTTATTGCCGTATTTCTAAAGCCGCGTTTTGGCTTTTGGATATTCCTGGTGTATTGTTTTGTGATGCCGGGGCTGGGAAAACATTTTCCGGGTCAGTTGGGCCTTTTGTACGATGGCATTCTGCTGATTACCTGGCTGAGCGTTTTGTTTTGGCAAAACAACCGCTACCGCTGGCGCCATTGCAACAACCAATTGGTTTGGCTCAGCGTGGGCTGGTTTGTTCTGTCGGTACTGGAAATGGCCAACCCGGCCCGGCCCGATCCGCAGGGATGGATACAGGAAGCCCGGGGCGTGACCCTATACTGGATTATGATGACACCACTGGCTTTTTTGTTGCTGAACAAACGAAGCGATGTTGGTTTTTTCATCAACCTCATTATTATTTTTTCTTTCCTGGGTGCGCTGTACGGGATGAAGCAAATGTATGCCGGTCCCGATGCCGCCGAACGGGCCTGGCTCGATGCCGGTGCCAAGACCACCCATATTGTTGCCGGTAAGCTAAGAGTGTTTTCCTTTTTTGCCGAGGCTGCCCAGTTCGGGGCTTCGCAGGGCCAGCTGGCCATTATGTGTTTGATACTGGCCATGGGGCCTTACGCCCGGTCGAAAAAGATCTGGTACGGCATTGCCGCAGCCGTTATTTTTTACGGCATGCTCATTTCCGGCACCCGCGGTGCCATGGGCGCCCTGGCCGGCGGCGGACTGGTGTTTTTAATCCTCAGCAAAAAAGTGCGCATTCTGATCCTCGGCAGTCTAATTGGCCTTTTGTTTATCGGCGGTTTAAAGTACACGCTGATCTTAAACAACAACTACCAGGTGCGCCGGTTGCGCTCTTCCATGGACTCGAACGACGCTTCGCTGCAGGTACGCCTGGCTAACCAGCGGCTGCTGGCCGACTACCTGAAGTCACGCCCCTTTGGCACCGGTGTAGGCACCAGCGGCACGTGGGGCTCGGTGTTCAACCGGCACATTCCCATTGCCACCGTTCCGCCGGATAGTTTGTATGTAAAGATCTGGGTGATGTACGGAGTGGTGGGCGTCACCATCTGGCTGGGGATAATGTTTTTTATTCTCGGCACTTGTTGCGGCATTGTTTGGAAAACCCGCGACCCGGTGCTGCAAAACCAGCTCATTGCCTTAACAGCCGTTTCGTTCGGTGCCCTGGTATGCAGCTACGGCAACGAAGTGATGAACCAGATGCCGACGATGGCGATCGTTTACGTTTGCTGGGTGCTGGTATTTGCCAGTCCCCGGTGGGATACCCCGGAAGAGAAAAAACCCAACGCACCCGCTAAAAAAACAGAGCTGGAATTTGCGTAAGAAAATCCATAACCCATGAAAACAAAAAAGCGCATTAAAATTTTACAGGGCATCAGGCAGGGAAAAATCGGTGGCGGCGAAAGCTACCTTTTGGGCCTGGTGGAAAACCTTGATAAAGACCGGTACGAACCGGTGGTGGTTTCGTTTACCGACGGGCCGATGGTGGACCGGCTGAAAGCGCAGGGCATCGGCACGCATGTTATCTACACGGAAAAGCCCTTCGATGTATCGGTATGGGGCCGGGTATCGGCGCTGATAAAGGAAGAAAAAATTGACCTGGTGCATGCCCATGGCACCCGGGCCATGTCCAACCTTTTTCGCCCGGCCAGGCAAAGCAGGCTGCCCCTCGTTTATACCTGCCACGGATGGTCCTTTCACCGCGACCAGAATCCCCTGGTTAAAAAGCTGCGAATCCTCAGCGAAAAATATTTAACCCGGCGGGCCTCGGTAAACATTTGCGGGGCCAAAGCCAACCGCGATGTGGCCCGGCAGCTTTTTGGCAGTTTCGATGCGGAGATCATCTACAACTCAATTGACCATGGCCGCTTTAACCCCTTTGCGCCTTACAAGGATATCCGGCAGGAACTGGGCCTGAAAGAAGACCAGGTAGTGATTGCCTCCATTGCACGCTTTACGCTGCAGAAGCAGCCGCAAAAACTCATAGCCGCCTTTGCCGAAGCAAGCCGGCACCTGCCCGACGCCGTATTGCTGATGGTGGGCGATGGCGAAGAAAAACAAGCCTGCCGGCAACTCATAGATAAGCGGGGTCTCGGTAATAAAGTGATCCTGCAGCCGTTCCGGCAGGATGTGGCCGATATTTTAGCCGGCGTGGACATTTTTGTATTGCCTTCGCTGTGGGAAGTATTTCCGCTGGCCCTGCTCGAAGCCATGTCTATGGGCAAGGCCGTGATTGCCACCAATGTTGACGGCACACCGGAGATGGTGCGGCACGAAAGCAACGGCTTGCTGATAGACGTCAACAACCTTCAGCCGGAACTGGAGAAAGCCCTGGTGCGCCTGGCAAAAGACGCGTCGTTGCGGCAAACCCTCAGCGCCAATGCCATTGAAACTATTTACAACCGGTACCACGTTAGCACGCTGGCCCGGCAAAACGAAACCATCTACGAACGGCTGGCAGCCGCCTCGTGAGCCCTTTGCAAAAACCCCTGAACATGACAGCAATTCTTTCGCTTTTTTATTGGATCGTTACCTGTTTCCTGCTGGTGCAGGTGGCCTACCTTGCTTTTTTTTCACTGGCGGCCACCCTGCGCCGTAAGCAGGCCATTGCGCCCGCTGCCGGGCATTTGCGCCTTCGCATTTTTATTCCGGGTTACAAAGAAGACGCGGTAATCATTGCCACCGCTAAATCGGCGCTGGAACAGGACTATCCAAAAGCACGGTTCGAGGTAGTGGTTATTGCCGACTCATTTGCTCCTGCTACACTGGAGGCGCTGCGCCGCTTGCCGGTAAAACTGGTGGAGGTTTCATTTGAAAAAAGCACCAAGGGAAAGGCGCTGCAAAAAGCCGTTGAAACTACAGAGGCCGATCCGGTGGATGCCGTGGTGATCCTGGATGCGGACAACATCATGGCACCCGGTTTTCTGCAACGCATCAATGAGGCGCTGGTCAATGGCTACGATGCCGTGCAGGGCCATCGAACGGCCAAAAACCATGAGACGGCGTTTGCCTTTTTAGATGCCTGTACAGAAGAAATCAACAATCATATTTTTCGTCGCGGGCATGTGGCCGTGGGCTTGCCATCGGCCCTCATTGGCAGCGGAATGGCATTTCGCTGGCCGCTGTTTGTGTCGCTGCTGCAAAACATTGGCGATACCAGCGGCGAAGACAAGGAGCTCGAGTTCCGGCTGATGCGGCTGAAGAAAAAGATTGCTTTCCTGGACGGGGCTTATGTGTATGATGAAAAGGTGGCCCATAACCAGGTCTTTACCCGGCAACGCAGCCGCTGGCTGGCCATGCAGCTCGAGTTTTTTGCCAAGTATTTTTTGGAAGGATGGCAACAGCTTTTCCGGGGCAATCTTGCCTTTTTCAATAAAGTGTTTCAGACCTATCTGCTGCCAAGGGTTTTTTTGGTGGCGGCTGTCGGCTTGTGGACGCTTTTTTGTTTTTTGCTGGCGCCGTCGCTTGTTATTCTATGCCTGTCCATGACAGCGGCGCTCGCCCTTGCGCTGCTCTTGGGCATTCCGCTGGCCTGGTATAACCGCAGGCTGCTGGCGGCTTTTCTGCAAATACCGGGCGCCCTGCTGGCTATTGTGCAATCGGCACTGCAAATGGGGCAGGCCCGCAAACAATTTATTCACACTCCGCATGGCGAAAAGCCGGCGTAATCACCTGCGATGCCCTGGAATATTATCATCTGGCCGCTTATCCTTTGTTTGATTTGGGGAATCCGCAACGGCTTAAAAATAAAGACCGGAAAGCCCTTTCACAGCAAGCGACCCACCAATCTATACGATTAGCCTTAAACCTTCTATCCTATGTTAACAAAAACAGGTTTCCGGCAACTGCCGATCTTTATCACCAGCATGTCGCGGTGGGATGGCGACCTGTCGTCGGCCTCGCTGGCGCTGGCAAAGGTTTTCAGCCGCACCAACCCGGTTTACTACATTGACTTTCCCTATACCTATGCCGACGTGCTGAGGGAATACAGGCAGCCATCGGTAAAGCAGCGGATGCCGGCCCTGCTCTGGGGCCAGAAAGCGGTGCGTTGCATTGGCCGGGCAAATGAAAATCTGGCGGCTGCCACACCGCCGCTGGTGTTGCCTTTTTATTCGTTACCGGCAGGTGCATCCTATGCGGCCCTGAGCCATTACAACAACCGGCGGATGGCTGCCATGGTGAAAAAGATACGCAGCCAAAACAGCATCGGCGACTTTCTTTTCATCAACTCCTTCAACCCTTCTTACCTGTCCAACATCAACCGTTACCTGCGTCCAACGCTAAGTGTATATCATAGCCGCGATGCTATTGAGGCCATCAATGAAAGAGCCATACCGCGGGAGAACGATTGTGTGCGGCACTACGATATTAGCCTGGCTACATCGCGGCAGTTGTGTAAAAACATCGAAGCCCGTACGCAAAAGGGCGTTCATTATTTTCCCAATGGGGGCGACGTAGCCTTGTTCAGAACAGCCATTGAAACCAGCTACCCGATGCCGCCCGAACTGCAACACCTGCAAAAGCCAATCATCGGCTACACCGGCGCCGTTTGCCAGCGTATTGACTACGAATTGCTGGTGAAAATAGCCAGGGCGCATCCCGACAAAAGCATTGTACTGGTGGGGCCCCGGAGGGACAAGCAGTTTACCGGCATCAATCTCGATTCCATTCCCAACATCGTCTTCACCGGTGCCAGGAAATTGGAAGAACTGCCGGCCTATCTGCAGCATTTCAACGCAGCTATCATTCCGTTTGCGTACACCACCTTTACCGCCGGCATCTACCCCCTGAAATTGAACGAATACCTGGCCGCTGGCAAGGCGGTGGTAACAACCGCTTTTTCAGAAGACATTGCTTCGTTTGGCAAACAGGTGTACCTGGCGCCTACACACGACGATTTTCTGGCGCAACTGAACAAGGCATTGAAAGAAAATCAACACCAGCATCAACAAGAGCGCCTGGGGGCGGCTTTGGAAAATTCCTGGGAAGGCAGGGTCGAAAAATTCTGGGACCTGGCCTGGGAAGCCTACCAGGAAAAATGTTCCCGTTCCATCGTATCAACACCGGCACTATGAGTTTCAGAAAAGGATTTTTGCAAAGCCTGCTGGTGTCCGGCGGCTTTAATTACGCTTCGCAGGGCCTGCTTTTTTTCTCCACCGTGGTCACGTCGCGGCTGTTGTCGCCGCAAAGCTTTGGCTTTGTTGGATTGATTACCGTGTTCACCGGCTTTATCTCCATTTTTTCCGACAGCGGCATCACGCTGGCCATTATCCGCAGCGATTACGGACGTACCTATCACCGGGCGGTTGATCACCTTTCGCTGCTGATTGGTGTGGGCCTCTGCCTGCTTTGTTGCGGGCTGGCGTATCCCATTTCTTTGTTTTACCAAAACAGCGGGCTGGTGTGGCCAACCGTGGCCCTGTCGGCTACTTTTATCTTGCGGTGCAGCGCCCTGGTGAGGGGGGCATTGCTGGCCAAACACCTGCAGTTTGCCGCCATTGGGCAGGTGACGCTGATCAGCGCTGTGGTGCAGGTGGCGCTCACCATTGCGCTGGCCTGGGCCGGGTGGAACTACTGGGCATTGATTGTACCGCAGATCTTTTCGGCGCTGGTGGTGCTTTATCTCTACGAAAAAAAGGTGAGGCTTGGCTTTCGTTTATGCACGGCAGCGCAAGTGGTGGTGGCCTACCGCCACACGCGGCGAACCATTCAAAACCTCATGGGATTTAATCTTGTTAACTACTGGGCCCGCAATGCCGACAACCTGGTGGTGGGGAAATACTTTGGTGTGGCCGACCTGGGTATCTACAACCGGGCCTACAGCCTGATGATGATGCCCCTGACAATTATCACCGGCCTCGTGTCGGGGGTGCTTTACCCCAATCTGAAAAAACTAAAATCGGCCGGTGGTGATGTTCTTGCCGAATATTTGTTTGTTCTGAAAATAGTCAGCCTGCTTTGTTTTCCCGTGTCGTTTTTGCTCATTCTTTTTCCGGATGCGCTGGTCATGTTCTTGTGGGGAAAAGAGTGGCGCCCGGTGGGCCAGCTACTGCCTTATTTTGGTTTGCTGGTAATGAGCCAAAGCCTGCTTGCCAGCACCGGCAACATCCTGGTTTTGTTCGAAAAGGAAAAGGCCATGCGGCTGGGTGGCTGGGTGAGCGCCTTTGCCATGATTTGTGCCATTGTGTCGGGAGCCTTTTTTTCGCTGCTGGCCATTGTTCAGGCTTATTCGCTGGTCTTTATCCTGTTTGTGATTCCTTTCAACGTGTCGTTCTTCTTTATCAAAACACTTCGCTTTCATCCGGGCACAATGCTGCGCTTTTGGGGGCCTGTTTTTCTTTTTTCGGCGGGCATTTGGCTGGCTTGTTTTGTTGACTTTCAGCCGGGCAGGCTGGCTGGTGTGGTTGGCTTTTTCGGGCTGATCTGCTACCGGCTGAAGGATGAAATGGCGCGGATGCTGTGGCAGGTTGCCGCCAAAAGAAAACCGGCTTTTTTCCGGCTGGCGCAAAAGTGAGCGTCGGTTAGGCTTTCAGCAATTGCCGGTAGGTGGCATTCATCCTGGCCGTAATGCTGCTGGCGCTGAAGTTTTCCGCCGCGAATTTTTTGCCGGCCTTGCCAAATTGCGTACGCAATGCCTGGTTAGCGTACAGCTTGTACAGCGCCTCCGCTATCGCCTCCGGATCTTTTGGCGGCACCAGCAGCCCGGTTTCGCCGTCAACCATGCTATCCGGTATGCCACCGGTGTTGCTGGCTACCACGGGTAGTTCCATCATCTGGGCTTCTATCAGCACAAGGCCCTGTGTTTCCAGGAGGCTGGGCAGCAAAAACACGTCGCAGGCCGACAGATAAGCCGGCAGTTGGTCCTGCGACCGGGCGCCAAAAAAAGTAATGCTGTCCTGAAGCTGCAGCTCGGCCACCTGCTTTTCCAATGCCGGCCGCAGGGCGCCATCGCCCACCAGGTGATAAGCTACCGGCAGGTTGTATTTTTCTTTTAAAATCCTGATGGCTTCAATGCTGTAGCAGTGTCCCTTCACTTCGTCGAGGCGGGCAATGGTGAGCACGGTAAAGAGCGGTGCCTTCCGCCGGTGGTGCCGGTTGGTTTTTTGAAACAAATCGCTTGCGGCAACCGGTACCGTCACCAGCTTTTGCGGCGGGCAGCCAAGGCCGGCCAGTTGCCGGTAGGTATAACCCGAATTGGCCACAATCCGGTGGCAGTATTGAAACACGCCGGCATAACCCTTATTGCTTTTTACAATAGACTCGTCACGCAGCTCAACACCGTGAAACGACACCACGATTTTTCCTTTCAGCAAGCCGGCCTGTTGCAGCTTCTGCACGTCGTTGCCGGCGTTTCCAAAATGGCAATGGATAATATCGAACTCGTTCTGCCGCAAAAAAAGCTGCGCCTGCAAAAACAGTTTCAGGCTAAGGGCATCTTTTCCAAAACGGAAAATGTTTAACGTGGATAAAAGCCCGGTTTTTTTTTGCCGGATGACCTGGCGGTAAAAAAGGCTGGTAAAAAGCCGGATGCGGTGCAGAAAGCTTTTGGGCAGCCCGGTGCCGTAAACGGTGTGCTGGGCCAGGTTGTGCTGATGCCACTGCGGGTGCTGCACCGTTGCCGGCGGTTTTGGGTTGAAGGAAAAAACAGTGACCTCGTGGCCCGATTCGATCAACGAATTGACATGATTGATCACGAAGGTTTCGGAGACAACGGGGAAATAATACGCAACAACGGCGGTTTTCATAGCGATTGGATAAACGGAGACAAAATAGAAAAAGTTTTGGAAGGCGATAAATTTCGCGGCTGCATTTTTTACTGTTTTCTCAAAAGGAAGACGGTATGGCGGATGACAGGTGATGGATGATGGATGACTGATGACGGATGACAGTGAAGGCCTTTTTCCGACCTGTTTTGTCAACTGACAACAAGCAACAAGGACAGTTTGGAAGCCGTACCAGCAAAATGTAGAAAGCATCAGTTTTTAGCCAATGCCAAAGAGCGGAGGCTAAACGGGCTGCCTGTTTTTACCTTCAACTAAGAGGCTGAAAAAGATGGGTTTAGGTGGAAACGCTTAGCAATGTTTTTGCGTAATCACGGAGCCCAACATCTTTCCTGCCTATTTACTTTCATTTTGTAACCGGGTGTCTATCTTGGCCTTTGCAATTCGCAGAAACAGAATCCATACCTCTGAGCCAAACCAACCGCTGCGCTGATGCTGCTACCGATAAAACGGGCACCCGGCTGCAGATTTCTAAAACCAATTTGCATTATGAGATCTGTTTTTGTCACGACCGTTCTGTCTTTTCTTGTTTTGGTTTCATTCGCTCAACGCGTAAAAATTCCAATCCAGTCTTCGCGTTGGTACCAACTGACCAACGCCGCCAGCAACCTCGATAAACTTTTTGACGGCGACACTAAAACCCTTCCGTTTCCCGGCTGGCAATTGCTGGTATCGCCCTACGAAGCTTATTACCCGCTGCTCCAGGGCGAGGAGATGACGATTGACAGCGTTCGCATGTACGACCGCGAAGGGATTTTCATCAACACACCGGTGCACCTGTATGCCATAGACCAACAATGGCAGCGCAAGCTGATTGGCACCTTCACCGGCGAACGTTACCTGAGCTGGGTGGGCCCTTATCCCAACCGGCTCTCCACCTTTCGCCTCGACTCGGCTATCGGTGATTTCCGCTACCTGTTGTTGCAGGTGAATGGCTACGGTTTTCCGGCCGAACTGGAACTCTACGGAGCCTATACGCCGCCAACCCATGCGGCAACGCCACCGGCACCGCTGCGGGCACCGTTAAAACAAATGATCGGCATCAATGGCTTTGCCTGGAATTTTGTGGACCAGTCGGGATCGAATATTTACATCAGCCAGCAAAAGCTCAATGGCATGAAAAACTTCCGGGTTTTCCGTCAGTATCTCGACTGGCAAAAATCGGAGCCGGTGGAAGGGCGGTATTATTTCAGCCCGCAGGAAGGCGGTGGCTGGCCGCTGGATACCATCTATAAAACGGCCCAGGAAAATGACATCGAGATGGTAGCCACCATTCAGAACATTACCAACTGGATGATGGCCAGCTACCCCGACAGCCTTCGGGCCATTGACAACAATCCGGCTTTTTATGGAAGCAATCTTTCCGATCCGGCCTCGTACATACACCAGGCAAAGCTGGGTTTTCAATTCACCGCACGGTATGGGCGCAACCAAAATGTGGACCCGGCCCTGGTGAGCGTTTATACCATTCCCGCCTGGCCGGGCCAAAAAGTGAATACAAAAAAGATTGGCCTGGGCACCGTGAAATACATTGAATGCGGTAATGAAGTGGACAAACACTGGCGTGGCCGAAAAGGCTACCTGACGGCGAGGGAATATGCCGCCAACCTTTCGGCTTTTTACGACGGCCACAAAGGCACTTTGGGCCCCGGCGTTGGCGTAAAGCAGGCCGACTCCTCCATGATTGTGGTGATGACAGGCACGGCTTCCACTACCACGGAGTACTTCCGTGCCATCCTGGACTGGTGCCGCGAGTTTAGGGGCCATCGCCCCGATGGCCAGGTGGATGTTTGCTTTGATGTGATCAACTATCATTTCTACAGTAACAATGCGGCCAGCACGGCCAATGGCGATGCCACCCGCGGCGCCGCACCAGAGGTGACAGGCTTTCTTACCGCCGCAAAAGAATTTGTTCGCGATGCCCACGACTACCTGAACGATATGCCGGTATGGCTTACCGAATGCGGCTACGACATTAACCAGCGAAGCCCTTACAAAGCCATTGCCATCGGCAACCGGTCGGTATTGGAAACGCAGGCCGACTGGACCTTGCGGACCGCCCTGCTGTGTGCAAGGGAAGGTCTGCAACGCTGCTATTTTTTCCAAGTATATGACCTTGATGCCAACAGCAGTACAAAGTTTGCTTCGATGGGATTACTCAACCGGGCCGACCACTCCCGAAAGCCGGCGGCTGATTTTCTGTACCAGACCAACAAGCTTTTTGGCAGCTATACTTTCCGCGAAGCCATCAGCAACGACCCGGCCGTGGACCGGTACGAACACCAGGGACAAAACATGTATGCGTTAGTGGTGCCCGACGAAACAGGTCGCACGGCATCGTACACCCTCAACCTACCGGGTTATGATTCGGCCATACTATATACGCCAAAGGCCGGAAGCGATGACATGGACTCGGTAACATTGCCGACCACCGCAGGGCAGCTATCGCTAACGGTGACCGAAACGCCCCGCTTTGTTGTGCCGTTCTCGCCCACCGCCGACAGCCTTACGCTGGTCATCAGCAAAGGGAGCCATCAGGCCCAGCAGCAAACAACGCGGCTAAAACCGGCAGAAAAAAGAGCGGTGACCAAAGCGGCAGTGCAGGTTTATCCCAACCCTGCCGGCAACGATCTGCATATTCAAAAAACAGGTAGCGCCAGGTGCACGGTGAGCCTCGTGACCCTGCAGGGAAGCAAGTTGTTAGAAACCCGTATCACGGGCCACGCGGCCAGCATCCGCCTTCCGCAGGTGGCGGCCGGCATTTATGCTTTGTACCTCACCAACGAAAAAAATGAAATCGTTCACAGCCAGTTTATCATAAAAAAGTAAGGAGGCCGGGGCCGTTGTTCCTTCTCCTATGACACCATTTCAGGTAAGCATCAGGGTATCGAATAACCGATGCACCTTCTGCCCCTTGCGGGAGCGAAAACACTCCCCGATGATACCGTAATGATTTCGTAAAACAGTGCTACAAATGCTGGCGCCGGCATTTGCGCCAAACCAATGGTGGCCTCAGGCAGCCACCCCTGCTTCGCTCTCTTGTTTTCTGCTAAAGAAACGGCTGTTCCGGAGCCGCTGGCCGGGTAGCCGCAACTGCTTCCATTCGGCAGATGAACCGACAAAGAAAATGCGGCCAAACACGTTGGTTCGGCTGGCCCGGTAAAACAGGTAAGGTAGAAGCAACGCCAGCGCTGTACGAAGGTGGGCATTGGCGGTGAGGGTTTCTTCCAGCAACAGCTGTGTAGGCTGGTGGGCAAACATAATCACGAGCGAAGCACTGCCAAGCGCATTCAGCACCCTGACCAATAGCGGCAAGCGGGTGAGCCATCTGGCAAACGCCAGCAGCAACAGGCTCATGGCCACGGCAAGCGCCAGCGACAGTATCGGCCAGCCGTAAACAGTCATCTTCATGTCCAACGCCGGCAGCCTGCCAAAGCAGGCGATGACAACGGCAACAACCACAGCCAGGTATATCCCAAGCAAATGCCGGTGAGGAGTGTGCTGCTTGTAATAATAGCCGGCCAGAAAAACCGGGAGGGCGGCAAAAACGACATTGGCATTGAACGGCACCTTCAACCCCGGCGCAAAGGCGGCATTGAGGTAGCAAAGAATCAAAGACAAAACTCCTGCCACCATCACCTGGCGGCGGCTCCTGTTCTGCAGCAGCCAGTTGGCCATCAGCAGTACCCCGAACAAAACGGTTGCAAACCAAAACGCGGTGGTGTAGCCGTAAAGCCAGCGGCCGCCGGCCAATGCTTTTGCATACAGCATGCCCATGCCCTTCAGGCTGGCCGTTTCGCTGCCGAAGTAATGCCGGTTTTGAAGGGTGTAAGCAAGCAGTAAAAAACTAAAGTAGGGAACCATCAGTTGCTTTAGTTTGGCAACAGCAAAACCGGCGTTGTTTTTTGGCTTGAAGAGATAGCCCGAGATAAAGAAAAACAAGGGCATGTGAAACAGGTAAATGAAAGTATGCAGAAAACCGGGCGGGTAAATATGCCCGGCTACTACCGCTATAATGCCAAGGCCTTTTGCGGTATCTATAAAAGAAATTCGTTCGGTTGGTGTTGTTTTCATCGTCATGGATTTTGTGTGCGGAAAAACGCTTTTGAAAGCGCAGGAAACGGAGCGGTGTGATAGCCTATCGCGGGCAAAAACATAAATGGACGCCTTCGCTGCCGGAAGCAAATACTGGACGGCCCGTTAGGCAAATACGCAAAGGCGGGTTGCGAAAAAAGATAGACGAAGTGCCGTGGGCACTGCCTTTTTGCGAAAGCAGCATAAGTAGAAGTTTTTCGTTGATATTGGTTTTTTGAAACAGGGCTATTACTTTAGCCGCAGCGAAGATAGCACCACCGGCCTCCAAATGCAAGCCGTCGGTGCAGCCGCGCTGTCACAATCCAATTAAAAACCATCCTATCGAAAACCTATGCTACAACTCCTTTTCTGGGTGTCCGTCGGCCTGCTTTTTTACTCTTTTATTGGTTACGGCCTGGTGCTTTACCTGCTGGTAAAAGCAAAGCGGTTTTTCCGACCCCAAAAGCCTTTCAACAACGAATACTGTCCGCCGGTGACGCTGGTGGTGCCCTGCTTCAATGAAGCCGAAGTGCTGGAAGCCAAGCTGGCAAATTGCCGTGCGGTGGATTACCCAAAAGAAAAATTGCGGTTTGTTTTTATCACCGATGGTTCCACCGATGGCTCAGAACAGTGGCTGTCGAAGTTTCCGGACATTACGGTTTTGCATTCGCCGGAGCGGCGCGGCAAATCAGCGGCCGAGAACAGGGCCATGCAGCATGTCAGCACGCCAGTCACTATTTTTTCCGATGCCAATACGCTTATCAACCCCGAAGCCGTGCGGAACATTGTTCGGCACTTCCAGGATAACAGGGTAGGATGTGTGGCCGGTGAAAAGCGCATTTTGACCGCCGAAAAAGAGGTGGCCAGTGCTGCCGGCGAGGGTTTGTACTGGAAGTATGAATCGTTTTTAAAATCGCTCGATTCGCAGCTCTACAGCGCCGTGGGAGCTGCCGGCGAACTGGTGGCTTTTCGCACCTCGCTTTTTGAGCCCATGCCCGAAGACACGATCCTGGACGACTTTATGCAGTCCATGTTTATTGCCGCTAACGGTTACCGTACGGTTTACGAGCCGGCAGCCTACGCCGTGGAAACAGCCGCGGCTTCGGTGCGGGAAGAGCTCAAGCGCAAGATCCGCATTTGCGCGGGTGGGTGGCAATCAATTCACCGTTTGCGCAAGCGCCTGACGCCCTGGCAGCAGCCGCTCTTGTTCTTCCAGTACCTGTCGCACCGGGTGCTTCGCTGGACCATCAATCCCTTTCTGATGGTGGCGGCCTTTGTGTCTAATTTGTTCCTGGCACAGGACCATCCGGTCTTTGGATTGCTGCTGCTGCTGCAAGCACTTTTTTACCTTTTTTCCTTTACCGGATTTTTACTGGAAAAGCAGCGGCTGAAGGTGAAACTGTTTTTTCTGCCGTATTATTTCTGTGTCATGAATTATTCGGTGTTGATGGGCCTGTGGCGTTTCCTGAACGGATCGCAAAGCGCCGTATGGGAAAAAAACAGCCGTATGGCACCCAGTGTGTAGGCTGCAAAATATGAGCAAATCCTGCCTTGCCGGCAGGCATCATTAAAGTTGACAATCAAATCCGGTATTCCTATGAAAACGCTAGAAACCACAGCGGTTAGTATTGATCTTTCGTACCTCCGTTTAGTCACCGACGGCGACGAAGAATTTATGAAAGAAATGATGGCTTCGCTGGTGAGCGACATAGACCAACGTATGAAGGCCCTGGCAACGGAAGTATTGGCGGGCAACCGCAAGGCCATCCATCTGGAGGCGCATTCGCTGAAGAACCTGTTCGCCATGTTGGGTGTGCCCCCGTTGAATGAGTTTTTCGCTGGCCTTGAAGCCAATGCTCACACAACAGACCTGGCGCCGCTTGGCCGGCAGTTGGCTTTGGCCGAAGCACAGATTGACGAAATAAAAAAACAAATTCCGGGTGAGCTGCTCATAGCAAAACCGGCGTAGGCAGGCAACAATTTGCCTGACAGAATGTGGCGGGTGCAAACATCGGCCGCGGCCATCGCAGCCCGTTGTGTTTCCACAACCCGCTCAAGTATGCAGTTCGTCATACGCCTGTGGGCGTAATAAAAAATAATTACATTCAAGCAAAGTCAACATGCCCGATAGCCTGGTGGCTTTCTAGCACATCCAAATCCTTTTTATGTCATTTTCCAAGACCATTTTAATCACGGGCGGGGCGGGGGTTATC
>CBDUBQ010000051.1:0-37842 GCA_965365435.1 uncultured Flavisolibacter sp. | reverse complement strand
ACTCCAAACTCCAAACTCCAAACTCCAAACTCCAAACTCCAAACTCCAAACTCCAATCACGACATATACAACCGCGAATAAAGCCGTTCATGCTGCATGCAGCGGATGTCAAAGCCGGTGCAGCACAGGCCGATCATCTTTCGGTCGGGCTGAAGCGATTTCCCGGCCAGTTCGCCCATTAATCCGTGCAGCGAAAACAGTATCTCCTGCCCTTCCAGTTGCCCCAGCGGCACCAGTTTTACACTGTTGGTGACCATGCCGGCTGCGGCATTATAAAAAAATGCGGTCAGTGCTTCCAGTTTTGGAATGCCCATTGCAAAAGCAAACAGGCCAAACACAATGGGATAATGGCCGTTGGCCAGGCCTTCCTCAATTTGTTTGCGGTAAGCAATGGCACCATCGCTGGCACAAAGCGGCAAAAAAACCTTGAGCAACCGCAAGCCAAGCTTTTGGCTCATCTGCCGCATTTCTGCCGGCATCTTCACCGCCTGGCATTCTTCGTCGAGCGCCAGAATACTTTCGCCCGGGCAACCGGCAGCGGCATCGTAGGCCAGCGAAACAAAGGCGGCGTCGGTGAAACGAATTGTTTGGCTCAGTTGCGCCCGGATAAAATCCAGCGCCGTAAGCTTGTCGTGCACGACCTGAAGCTGCACATATGTTTCCAAACCGGCCGAATGCGAAAAGCCACCGATGGGCAGGGTTGGATCGGCAAGGTGCAGCAGCGAAAGCAGGCGGGAACTAAGCATCGGTGGTGGTGGTCAGTTTCAGGATTTTAGAAAAAAGGCTTTCTTTCCGGTTGCCGGGATGCGAGTGCGGCAGCACGGTGGTGCGCAACGGCTGGCGCAGGCGGCGTTTTTCCACTGCCGGTTCAAAACCTGTGGCCTGCAGCATGCGGTAAATAGGCGCTTCAAAAGGAATCAGCAGTTCGCCCTGATCGTAAAACAGCGGCAGGTGCTTGTTGCCAATTTCATAGCAGGCAAAGGCCATCTGGTAAAGGCTGGCAGGCTTCAGCACAATTGCCTCGCAGGGCAGCACTTCCACCACAATCAGCGTTTTTTCATCGGCATACAACACATCGTCCTGCTCCAACAACGAAGCTTCACCTAAGAACTTCAAAACAACCTCCCGGCCCGACCCAGTGCGTTTGTTCAGGATACGTTTGTTGCATTCGAACCACTCGAGCGGCAACCGGTCAATTGCCCGGCCTTCAGCGCTAATTGTGGACAGGTTGCCCAATTTTTCTTTGATCTGCATGACGCCTCCTTTTATGATTTGCCTTTTTTGTTTGCCAACTGGCGGCTCAACAGGCTCTTCTTTTTCGCCACTACAGGCCATCGCTTTGCCGCCGATCAGCCTCACTCCTTTCAGAATAAAAAATACCGCTGCGCCAGCGGCAGCACTGCCAGCGGCTCGCAGGTGATGGGCACACCGTCCACCTTCACCTCGTAATTCTCCGGGTTGACATCAATCTGCGGTGTGTTGCTATTATGAATCAGGTCTTTTTTCGATACGGTGCGGCAGCCTTTTACAGGCGCCACGGCTTTTTGCAGCCCATAGCCGCCCACTGCCCCGTTTTGCAGCGAAGCCTGCGATACAAAGCTGTAGCAGGTTTGATAAAGCGCCCTGCCATAAGCGCCAAACATGGGCCGGTAAATCACCGGCTGCGGGGTAGGAATAGAAGCATTCGGGTCGCCCATGCGGCTGCCGGCGATCATGCCGCCTTTGATGATCATTTCGGGCTTGGCGCCAAACAGCGCGGGTTTCCAAAGCACCAGGTCGGCCAGCTTACCGCTTTCGATAGAGCCCACGTACTGGCTGATGCCATGGGAGATGGCGGGGTTGATGGTGTATTTGGCCACGTATCGCTTTACCCGAAAATTGTCATGCCCGGCAGCGCCGTCTTCGGGCAGGGGTCCGCGCTGCAGCTTCATCTTGTGCGCCGTTTGCCAGGTGCGGGTGATCACCTCTGCCACGCGGCCCATCGCCTGCGAGTCGGAGCTCATCATGCTAAAAACACCCATATCGTGCAAAATATCTTCGGCGGCAATGGTTTCGGGCCGAATGCGGGAATCAGCAAAGGCCACATCTTCCGGCACGTTCTTGTCAAGGTGATGGCAAACCATCAGCATGTCCAGGTGTTCTTCGATGGTGTTGACGGTAAACGGCCGGGTAGGGTTAGTGGACGAAGGCAGCACGTTCGGATACATGGCCGCTTTGATAATATCGGGCGCATGGCCGCCGCCGGCCCCTTCGGTGTGAAAGGTGTGAATCACCCGTCCCCTGATGGCGGCTACCGTATCCTCCAAAAAACCGCCTTCGTTCAGCGTATCGGTATGAATGGCCACCTGAATGTCGTAGTCGTCGGCCACTGTCAGTGCCGCATCAATCACGGCCGGCGTGGAGCCCCAGTCTTCATGAATTTTCAGCCCGCAGGCGCCGGCCTCTATCTGTTCGGCCAGCGGCGAGGTGGTGGCACAGTTTCCTTTTCCGAAAAACCCGATGTTCACCGGAAAGGCATCGGCCGCCTGCAGCATTTTCTGTATGTTCCAGGCGCCGGGTGTTACGGTGGTGGCCGCAGTGCCGTCGGCCGGGCCCGTGCCGCCGCCCATCATGGTGGTAATGCCGCTAAACAAGGCATGCTCTACCTGCTGCGGGCAAATAAAATGGATGTGGGTGTCTATGCCGCCGGCGGTAGCAATGAGGCCGGCGCCGCCGTGCACCTCGGTGGAGGCGCCAATCACCAGGCCGGGTGTGACGCCGTCCATGGTGTCGGGGTTGCCGGCTTTGCCAATCCCCACGATCCGGCCGTTGCGGATGCCGATGTCGCCTTTTACAATGCCCCAATGGTCAATGATGATGACGCTGGTGATGACAAGATCCAGCACACCCTCATCGCGGTCGGCTGTGGCCGATTGCGCCATGCCATCGCGGATGGTTTTGCCGCCGCCAAATTTGGCTTCATCGCCGTAGCTGGCAAAGTCTCTTTCAATTTGAATAAATAGCTCCGTATCGCCCAGCCTCACTTTGTCGCCGGTGGTAGGGCCGTACATAGCAGCATATTTGCGGCGGTTGATGGATAAGCTCATGGCAGCGATGATTTAAATTGTTGGCTCTCTGCCTTTTTTAGGGCAATCGCTTTCTTTTCTTCGGTAATGCTGCCGTTGACCAGGCCACTAAAGCCCACGATGGTTTGCTGCCCGCCAAACGCCACCAGCGTCACTTCTTTTTCTTCGCCGGGCTCGAACCGAACGGCAGTGCCGGCTGCGATGTTCAGTCGCATGCCAAACGCTTTTTCACGGTCGAAGGCCATTTGTTTGTTTACCTCGAAAAAATGAAAATGCGAACCAACCTGCACGGGGCGGTCGCCGGTGTTTACAACGGTGATGGTTGCCGTTGCCCGACCGGAATTGCATTCAATAGAACTTTCCGCTAAAATGTATTCGCCAGGAATCATGTGATGAGTGAGGACTGGTTAAAAATGAATGAGCACTGCCTTTTGCTAACCCCTAAGTGCTGACAGCTTAAAGCTATCGAATAGGCTGATGAACCGTCACGAGTTTGGTGCCGTCGGGAAAAGTGGCCTCGATCTGAATTTCGTCAATCATCTCGGGTACACCTTCCATCACATCGTGACGGGATAAGATGGTGGCGCCCCACGACATGAGATCGGCCACAGACCGGCCATCGCGGGCCGCTTCCTGCAGTTGCGAGCTGATGAGCGCAATGGCTTCGGGGTAATTGAGCTTAAGCCCTCTGGCCCGCCGTTTTTCGGCCAGTTCTCCTGCCAGGAAAAGAAGTAGCTTTTCCGACTCCCGGGGTGTGAGATGCATGGTGAAAAATTTATGATGATCAACGTTGGCTGTTCATGCCGCAAGCAGGAAAGCGGAAATTAAGGCTTTTTCGGTTTGGTGCCACCGGGGCAGAAAAACAAAAGGATTGACGAGAGAGGCTTAAAAACTTTTCAGCGGAAAAATTTTTATTGCCAAAAAAGTTCTATACTTGTACGCGAAAGTTTGCAGCGGCAAACACAACCATCCCGCTCCAACGGGACCGTTGCTTCCAGTTCACTTTTTTTTGACGCTACGATTGCACTTTTTACACGGCTAACGATTGCTTTGCTATCTGAAACGCTTACCAGTACGAATTTATCTTTCCCGCATTTTTATTTTCTTTCTTTTTTACCACCCGATTACGAATACCAAACCGGGCCACCGGCACCGTAAACCCTTGCCAGCAAAGCGTTTCACGAAAATAAAGTTTAAACAACCAACGGCCCGAATCAGGGTTTGACCTGATGCGGCGGGCTGCTGAAATATCCATCGCCCTAAAAAAATACTGCGTAATGTTGCTCTTATCCGGAGTGAGGAAAAGCTGTGAAATATTTTAAACGGCTTTTTGCGAAATACAAATGACCTGTTGTAAATTCCAATTCCATTACAAGTGGTTATCCCGATCATAAAACAAACTATCGTCTATGGGTTCTTTTTCGCTGATAGTTTTATTGATTGCTGCTGTTGTGTTTTCGGCGGGAGGCATCCTCACCGCCCGGTTGCTGAACAAAGGCAGCCGCAATGTGCAGAAAGGCCAGCCGTATGAATGCGGCATTCCCACGCAAACGTCACCCTGGAACCAGTTCAATGTAGGCTATTACCTGTTTGCCCTTTTATTTCTCATTTTCGATGTGGAGCTGATCCTCCTTTTTCCATGGGCCGTTGTGGTAAAGAAAATGGGGTTGCTGGCATTGGTGGAAATCATCATTTTTTTATTTATTCTATTTCTGGGCTTTTTATATGCCCATAAAAAAGGAGCGTTGAAATGGGTGTGAATGCCTCCCTGCCCCCAGCGGGAGAACCGGCTTACACGAAGCCTGGCGGAAAGACCGAAGAAAAGCCGGTTGATGCCACCACCGGAAACGTTTTTCCGGGCGAGGTGATTCCGACGCCCGGCGGTGGAATCATAGCGTCCACATTCCAAGACATTGTCAACTGGGCCCGCTCCAACTCGCTTTGGCCGCTGACCTTCGCCACCTCTTGCTGTGGCATAGAAATGATGAGTGTGGCGTCGAGCAAATATGATTTTTCCCGCTTTGGTTTTGAAGTGGCGAGGGCCACCCCGCGACAAGCAGACGTGATTATCATTGCCGGCACCATCGTAAATAAAATGGCGCCGGTGCTAAAGCGGCTTTACGACCAAATGGCCGACCCCAAATACGTGATTGCCATGGGCGCCTGCGCCATCAGTGGCGGACCATTTTTCTATAACACCTATTCGGTGGTGAAGGGGGCCGACCATGTGATTCCGGTGGATGTGTACATACCGGGATGCCCGCCGCGGCCGGAGGCGCTGCTGCATGCCCTCATCACGCTACAGGAAAAAATAAAGAGCGGGCTGACGAGAGAGCAAATCCGCGAACAAAACCTGGCCCCATGAGCAACGAAGAACTGAAAGAACAACTGGCCTTGTTGCATCCGGCCGCCGCGTTCGACGAAACGGGCGAGTGGCTGAATATAACCATTGAGCCGCTGGCCTGGAAAAGCCTGGCGAAAGCTCTGCGGCAAAAACCATTCGATCTCGACTACCTTTTTTGCGTGACGTGTATTGACTGGAAAACGCAGTTTACGATGGTCTATCACCTGACGTCAACAGCGCACCGGCATACGGTCGTTTTTCGGGCAAACCTGAACAGGGCAGCACCCGAGATAGAAACCGTTTCGGACATCTGGCGCACGGCTGAATTTCATGAGCGGGAAGTGTACGACCTGTTTGGTGTGCAGTTTCAACATCATCCTGACTTGCGGCGGCTGATCCTGACCGACGATTTTGAAGGTTTTCCGCTGCGAAAAGATTTTGAAGACCCGGTGAATATGATCAAACTATAAACAGGATTTTTTGCGCTGATCGCATGGATCAACTATTCCGGGTGAATCAGCGTCGTCGCCAAAAGGAAAGCAAACAAGCATAACACCGAACGTCAACCAACGAACAAACAGATGTACACAGAAACCCAGATCATAAAGGACACCACAAACACCGCCACCGATGGGTTGGAAGGCGAAATGGTGATCAATGTGGGGCCGCAGCATCCGGCCACGCATGGTGTGCTGCACCTGGTAATTACACTGGAAGGCGAAACGATAAAAAAAGTGGAGCCCCACCTTGGCTATATTCATCGCTCCATCGAAAAAATGTGCGAAAGCCTCAGCTACCGGCAGTTTATTTATGTTACCAGCCGCATGGACTACCTGTCGGCGCATATGAACAACCACACCTGCGCCATGACGGTGGAAAAGGCCATGCAGATAGAGGTGCCGCGGCGGGCGCAGTACATCCGGGTGCTGATGAACGAGCTGACACGGATTGCGTCGCATGAATTATGGTGGGGCGCACTGGCCATGGATCTTGGTGCATTCACCCCCTTCTTTTATGCCTTTCGTGAACGCGAAACCATCAACGAGATTATGGAGGAAACCTGCGGCGCCAGGCTCACAATGAATTACATGGTGCCCGGCGGCGTGATGTTCGACATTCATCCCGATTTTCAACGCAAGGTGAAAAGCTTTATCCAGCTTTTTAAAAGCAAAATTGACGAATACGACGAGCTGGTGACGGGTAATATTATCTTTCAAAACCGCACAAAAGGTGTAGGGGTTTTGTCGAAAGAAGATGCCATCTCATTTGGTTGTACCGGCCCGGTGGCCAGGGGTAGCGGCGTAACCTGCGACATCCGGAAATTGTATCCTTACGAAGTGTACAATGAAGTGCAGTTTGACGAAGCGCTGGAAACCACCGGCGACTGCTTTGCCCGCTACCAGGTGCGCATTCGCGAAATGAAAGAATCGGTTCGCATTATTGAGCAACTCATTGATGGTATTCCGGAGGGAGATTTTCAGGCCAAAACAAAAGCGGTGCTAAAGCTGCCGAAAGGCGAGTTTTACCAGCGTGCCGAAACCGCCCGAGGGGAGTTTGGCGTCTTCATTGTGAGCGAGGGCGGCACTACACCTTACCGCATCAAATTCCGTTCGCCGGGATTTTCTAACTTATCGGCGCTGGAACACATGACCAAAGGCGGCAAAATTGGCGACCTGATGGCCACCATGGGAACGCTGGATTTGGTGATACCGGATATTGACCGATGATCTGCAGCGAGCAAATTAAACATGACAATATAAAAGCTACCAATGTTTAGTTTAAAAGGCCTGACCGACGGAATACACAACTGGCTGACCGCAACCGTTAGTCCGACGATGGTATTGATTATCGAAAGCGTTCTGGTGATGCTTTCGGTCATTAGCCTTTTTGCCCTGCTGGGCCTTCTGCTTGTGTGGATGGAACGAAAGGTGGCGGCGCAGATGCAGATCCGGATGGGTCCTAACCGCGTTGGCCCGATGGGTATTTTTCAAACCACAGCCGACACGCTGAAGCTGCTGCTGAAAGAAGGCCTGACGCCCGATGGTGCGGACAAGCTGCTTTTTAACCTGGCGCCTTTCCTGGTCATTGTGGTGGCCATGCTGGCCCTGGCGCCGGTTGCTTTTGCCGAGGGTGTTCAAATCTGGGACATTAACATTGGCGTGCTATTCGTGACGGCTATTACCTCGCTTTCGGTTATTGGCATTTTGATGGCCGGCTGGGCCAGCAACAACAAGTATTCGCTGTTGGGGGCCATGCGCAGCGGTGCGCAGATCGTGAGCTACGAGCTTTCGGCCGGACTGGCCGTACTAACCATTGTGGTGCTTTGCGGCAGCCTGCAGATCAGCGAGATCGTGGAATCGCAACGAAACGGCTGGTGGCTGTTCAAAGGGCATATACCCGCTATTATTGCTTTTGTCATTTTTTTAATTGCCGCCACGGCCGAAACAAACCGGGCGCCGTTTGACCTGGCCGAAGCCGAATCGGAGCTAACGGCCGGCTTTCACACGGAATACTCCGGGATGAAGTTTGCGCTTTTCTTTTTGGCCGAATACATGAACATTTTTATTGTGTGCGCCATCGGGGCCACCTTGTTTTTGGGCGGATGGATGCCGCTGCACATCGGCAACTGGGAAGGCTTTAATCACATCATGGATTACATTCCTTCTTCAGTGTGGTTTTTTGCCAAAACGTTTTTGTTGATATTTCTGATGATGTGGTTTCGCTGGACGTTTCCGAGGCTGCGGGTAGATCAGCTTTTGAACCTGGAATGGAAATACCTGTTGCCCATCAGTCTTTTTAACCTGCTGCTGGTAACGGTAGTGGCCATTATGGGATGGCATTTTTAACGGCCCCTCTTCCCCGGTGGGGGAAGAGAGGAGGCAAATACTATTTTATAGGGTTGCCGTTTGTCACTGACGTGAACATTCAGAAATCAGATTGATTGGTCAAATAATTTATTCAACTTGAATTTGCAAACACTAAAAAACAAAAGCGGGAGCATCGGTCTAAGTCTCCCCTTTGGGAGGACAGGGGGCTTATGTTCATAACACAATATTTGTCAGATATCGTTAATGCCATAGGTTCATTGCTGAAAGGCATGAAGCGGACGGGTTATTATTTTGTGCGGCCAAAAGAAATCATCACCCAGCAGTATCCCGATAACCGGGCCACGCTGAAAATGGCGGATCGCTTCCGCGGCGAGGTGGTGATGCCGCACGACGAAAACAACGAGCATGCCTGCACCGGCTGCACGGCCTGCGAGCTGGCCTGCCCCAACGCCACTATCAAGATCATTACCAAATTTGACACAACACCGGAAGGCAAAAAGAAAAAAGCACTGGACACTTTTGTTTATCACCTGGAGCTGTGCACCATGTGTGGGCTTTGCGTAGAGGCCTGCCCAACAGCCGCTATCACCATGGGCCAAAATTTTGAGCATAGCGTGTTTGACCGTACCAAGCTGCTGAAAACTTTGAATCAACCGGGTTCGAAGCTGAAGGCCGGCGTGGAGTAACGGCCCGGTTTGAGGTTTGATGCAGGAACCTTTACCAGGCGGCAGGTATGCTTACCACAATAAACTGATTGTTGCATGACGGGATCGCAAATTATCTTTTATCTTCTTTCGGCATTTTTACTTGGCACCGGCTTGCTGGCGGTTACTTCAACCAAGGTATTCCGTTCGGCCATCTGGCTCTTGTTTTCGCTCACAGGCATAGCAGCGCTTTATTTTTGGTTGCAGGCCGAGTTTGTGGCAGCCGTGCAAATTGCCGTTTACGTTGGCGGCATTGTAGTGCTGATCATCTTTTCCGTTTTTCTAACGCAGCAGGCGGGCAAAGAACTGCCGAAACCCGGCCTTAAAAAAATTGTTTGGTCGCTGGCCGCTGTGCTGGTTGGCTTTGGCTTTACCTACCACCTTATCAGCAATCATGCGTTTAAACCCGCCAGTACAAAACCGTTTGCCGTATCGGTGAGTGAGATGGGTACGCAGATGCTGAGCCCAACGGAGCATGGGTATATTCTTCCGTTCGAAGTGGTGAGTGTGCTGTTGCTGGCCGCCATGATCGGCTGCATTGTGATTGCCATGAAACGCGAGGATGAAAATGAAAAAGAGCCGGAAACGGTAGCTGTTTTGCCCGCCGAAACCCGGCCCCCAACCATCGTCACCATACCACCGGTAAGCCAGCCTTTCACCACCGAAAAAGAATCGTATGAATGAGGTACCCCTCTCCCATGTATTGCTGGTGAGCACAGCGCTTTTTTTTATTGGCATGTACGGCCTGTTCACCCGCCGCAACATGATCACCATGCTGATGGCCATTGAGCTCATCCTCAACAGCGTCAACATCAACTTTGTGGCCTTTAACAAATACCTCTTTCCCGATAAACTGGAAGGCGTTTTTTTTACCTTATTTATCATCATCATTGCGGCAGCCGAAGCAGCGGTGGCCATTGCTATCATCATCAACCTGTATCGCAACTACCGGTCAATTGATGTGGAAGATGCCGGAAACCTGAAGTGGTGACTGGCCCGTTGAGGATGAGAAATCATTGGAAAATTTGCTTTCTGGTCAACAAAACGAAAACGACAGCATGAGCTTTCAACAATATATCTACCTGATACCAATGTTGCCGCTGGCCACATTTGTTTTGTTAGGCTTGTTTGGCAAAAACGGATTTGCGAAGTCGGCCGGCGCAATCGCAACCGCTTCCCTTTTACTTTCCACGCTGCTTTCGTTTTACACGGCCTATCAGTATTTTTTTGTGAATGGAAAATTGGCTGGCGTTTACCAACCGCTTGTCCCGTTAAAGATGGAATGGCTGCCGTTTGCTTCCGGAATTTCCATTAATATGGGCATTCTGCTCGACCCTATTTCGGTAATGATGCTGGTGGTTGTCACCTTTGTGTCGTTGATGGTACACGTCTTCAGCCTGGGTTATATGAAAGGCGAAGGCCGGTTTGCCACCTATTTTGCATTTCTTTCCCTGTTTACCTTTTCCATGCTGGGGCTGGTGCTTTCGAGCAACCTGTTTCAGATCTACATTTTCTGGGAGCTGGTGGGCGTTTCTTCTTATCTGCTTATTGGCTTTTACTTCGACAAGCCATCGGCGGTGGCCGCTTCAAAAAAAGCCTTTATCGTGACCCGCTTTGCCGACCTTGGGTTTTTGATCGGCATTCTCGTTCTCGGTTTTGGCGCCGGCACATTCGATTTCGGCACCCTCATCGAAAGGCTTACTGCTTTCGAATCGCCGCAACTGGCCGCTATGACGGCCGGATCTTTTTTAGGTCTTTCTGCCCTCACCTGGGGCCTGGCGCTGGTGTTTGTTGGCGGCGCCGGCAAATCAGCCATGTTCCCCCTGCACATCTGGCTGCCCGATGCCATGGAGGGCCCCACGCCGGTGTCGGCTTTGATCCATGCCGCAACCATGGTGGTAGCCGGTGTTTACCTGGTGGCAAGGTTGTTCCCCTTGTATGCACTGGAAGGTTTTGTGCTTGGCATCATCACCTGGGTGGGTGTTCTTTCGGCCGTCTTCGCCGCCATCATTGCCTGCACTCAAACCGACATCAAGCGGGTGCTGGCTTATTCCACCATGTCCCAAATTGGCTTTATGATGTTTGCGCTGGGTGTTGCCCGCATGAATGGCGAAGGCAGCCTTGGATTTACCGCTTCTCTTTTTCATCTTTTCACCCATGCCTTTTTCAAATCATTGCTTTTTCTCTGTGCCGGCGCCATCATTCATTTTGTGCACAGCAACGATATGCGGCAGATGGGCGGACTGCGCAAAGCAATGCCCTTGACGCATGCCGCTTTTTTAATTGCCTGTTTGGCCATTTCCGGCATCCCGCCTTTTGCCGGTTTCTTTAGCAAGGAGGAAATTTTGCTGGCCGCTTACAACAGTCACCCGGCCGTGTTTTACCTCGGCTTGTTCACCTCGGCACTAACGGCATTTTATATGTTCCGCTTGTATTTTTCTGTGTTTTGGCAAAAGACAGGTTCGCCGCACGAACATACCGCTCATCACCCGGAGGGTTCACTACCCATGAAACTTCCGCTTGTTGTGCTGTCGGTGTGCACGATCGTTGCCGGCTTCCTGCCATTTGCCAAAGCCGTTACAGCCGACGGCCGGCCAATGGATACGCATTTCAGCGTCCTGTTTTCGTTGGCGCCCGTTGCATTAGCCGTTGCAGCTATCCTGTTTGCCGCAAGCCTTTACAAAACGGCCAGTGAAAAACCGGCGAAGCTGGCTGCGTCTTTTGGCTCGCTCTACAAAACCGCCTTGCAGAAATTTTACATAGATGAGATTTACCTTTTTGTGACCCGCCGGGTTCTTTTTAACCTGGTGGGCCGGCCGGCGGCCTGGATTGACCGGAAAATTATTGATGGTGCCATTAATGGAGTAGGCTTTGTAACGGCACGAACGGCACAATTGATCAGGGGACTGCAATCAGGAAGTGTGCAGAACTATACGCTGGCTTTTTTCGGCGGTGTGGCCGCCCTGGCGGTTCTCTTTATTTATCTGTGGAAATAGAAAAGTCCGGGACAAATCACTCCTCTTTCCATTTGATTACAAAAGGCTGACCTGTGAGGCTGGTCGTTTAAACTGAAATGACAATGATTTTATCTCTGCTTATCCTTCTTCCGCTTACTACCGCGGCCGGCGTTTTAGCCTGCCGCCGCCAGCAGAGCATACGGACGGTGACGCTGGCAGGTGCGGCTGCGCAATTGCTGTTAGCTTTTGTGCTGTTGGTGCAGTATTGGCAGCAGCAACCTGTGGCCGGAATGTTGTTCGAAGAGAATTACAGTTGGTTTGCACCACTTGGCATAAATTACCATGTTGGTGTGGACGGTATTGCTTTGGCAATGATCCTGCTGACCGCTTTTGTGGTACTGGCAGGTGTGTTGGTTTCGTGGCAGGAAGACCGGAAAAGCAAAGAATTTTTTCTTTTGCTGCTGCTGCTCAGCGCCGGCGCCTACGGCTTTTTTATTTCGCTCGATTTGTTTACGCTGTTCTTTTTCCTGGAGGTAGCAGTGATTCCAAAATTTTTGCTGATTGGCATTTGGGGCAGTGGCAAAAAAGAAGACAGTGCCATGAAGCTGGCGCTGATGTTGATGGGTGGCTCGGCTCTTGTTTTTGTAGGATTGGCGGGGCTGTATTTTGCAACCGGCAGTTTCGATATGGCCCGCATTGCCGAAGCGGCGATTCCGGCAGAGACACAAAATTTCTTTTTCCCTTTTGCTTTTATCGGCTTCGGCGTTTTTACCGCGTTGTTTCCGTTTCATACCTGGGTGCCCGATGGTCACTCGTCGGCGCCTACGGCCGCCTCTATGTTCCTGGCCGGCATTAGTATGAAGCTGGGTGGCTATGGCTGCCTGCGGGTAGCCACCTTTTTAATGCCCGACGCCGCCCAAACCTATGCACCCGTGATCCTGGCATTGGCCACCATCGCCATTCTTTACGGCGCCTTCGCCACCCTGATGCAGACCGACCTGAAATACATCAATGCTTATTCGTCGGTGAGCCACTGCGGTTTTGTGTTGCTGGGCATTGGCATGCTAACCAAAACCGCCATCAACGGTGCCGTGTTGCAGATGGTGTCGCACGGGCTGATGACGGCGCTTTTCTTTGCTGCTATCGGCATGATCTACTCCCGCACTCACACCAGGGCCGTGTCGCAGTTGGGCGGCCTGCTAAAAGTTCTTCCGTTTATTTCCACTGTTTTTGTCATTGCCGGTTTGTGTTCGCTGGGCCTGCCGGGCCTTAGCGGCTTTGTAGCCGAAATGACCGTGTTTATGGGAGCCTGGCAAAACCCCGACCGGTGGTACCGGCTGGTGACCATCCTGGCCTGCGCTTCCATTGTGGTAACCGCTGTTTACATATTGCGGGCTACGGGCAAAACCGTGATGGGGCCCATCAGCCAAAAACATGAAACGCTGACCGATGCCACCTGGAATGAAAAACTGGCGGCCGGGCTTCTTATCGCCGGCATTCTTGTCATCGGCATCGCCCCGTTTTTCATCAACCAACTGATTGCACCGGCTACCGATACTATTATCCAACAGCTTTCAAAAACCGTATTTCTTAAATGACGCTCATGAACTGGACCGACTATTTGGTGCTGATGAAACACGAGCTACTGCTGCTCCTGATCCTGCTTTTTTTGCTGGTGTTGAAGCTGGGAAAAGACCGAACCAACGAAAGCTATATCAACATGGCCAATGGCCTGCTGCTCCTGAACCTGCTGGCTGGTTTTGTTGGCAACCGCGAAGGTGTTTTGTTTGCCGAAATGTTTCGCAACAACCCGCTGCTGGTGCTGGAAAAAAACATTCTAAACCTGGCAATGCTCATCGTGTCGCTCCAGGCCTCGTCGTGGCTGAAGACGCACAAGCATGTTCCTGAATTTTACATGCTGCTTCTTTCCACGCTCATCGGCATGTTCTTTATGATCTCGGGCGGCAACCTGCTGATGTTTTATCTGGGGTTGGAGTTGTCAACCATTCCGCTGGCCGCGGCCGTCAATTTCGACCTTGCCAAAAAGCGGTCGTCCGAGGCGGCCATGAAGCTTGTCTTTTCGTCGGCGTTTTCCTCCGCTTTGCTGTTGTTTGGCATTTCGATGATTTACGGGGCTACGGGCACCTTAACCTTTTCGGCGTTGCCGCAGGCGCTTACCGGCGAGCCGTTGCCAATTTTTGCGTTTATTCTTTTGCTGGCCGGCTTTGCCTTCAAAATTTCCGTGGCGCCGTTTCACCTGTGGACCGCCGATGTGTATGAAGGCGCTCCCGTGGCCGTTACGTCATTTCTTTCTGTAGTATCAAAAGGCGCGGTACTCTTTGTTTTTGTGTCGGTTCTTTACACGGTTTTCCGGCCGCTGGCCGATGCCTGGTACAACATGATTTTTGTGCTTTCGCTGCTCACAGTTTTTACCGGTAACCTGTTTGCCATTCGCCAGGAAAATTTCAAACGGTTCCTGGCCTTTTCGTCTATTGCGCAGGTAGGATTTATTCTTATTGGCATCAGCGGCACCTCGCCTGAAGGCGCCGCCTCGGTGGTTTATTTTGTACTGGTTTATGTGTTTTCCAACCTTGCGGCTTTTGGCGTGGTTTCCATCGTCAGCAGCAGTACGGGCAAGGAGTCTATCGCCGATTTCAAAGCCTTTTATACAACCAATCCGCTGCTGTCGTGGATTCTGACACTGGCGCTTTTTTCGCTTGCCGGCGTGCCGCCGACCGCCGGCTTTTTCGGCAAGTTTTTCCTTTTGCTGGCGGGCGCCGGCAAGGGCAATTACTTGCTGATTTCGCTGGCGGCGCTAAACATGATCATTTCATTTTATTACTACCTGCGGGTGGTGAAGGCTATTTTTATGGACGCGAATGAAACGCCAATTCAACCCATTAAAATGCCTTTGTACCCGCGGCTGGCCTTGTATGCCTGCACTGTGGGTGTGCTGGCCGTTGGCCTTCTCTCCTTCTTTTACAACCGCATTCATACGTTAACAGCAACTTTCTAAATGCTGCCTATGGCCATTAACAAAAACCATGAATTTGAAGAACTGAACGGGGTCAAATGCGCTATTGTAGAAAGAAACGTCCCGGAGAGCCGCAAGCAGTTTTTGGAAGACTTGCTGTGGACCAATGGTTATGACGTAGTGATAGCCCCCACGCCGCCGCCGAAAGCGGCACCGGCACCGGTTACTGCCGAAGGCGAAGTGCCGCCCCCTCCGCCCCCGCCGCCGGCTACCTTTACGGTGGGCGTTACCGATATCACCTTCAACGCCGTGAATGCGATCTTTGGCCGAATGCTTAAAACGGGTAAAGGGCGAATTGTAACGCTGGCTTACTGGCAGCAAAAAGAAGAAGTGCCACAAGACGACATTCCCTATTTTCAACGCAAAATCTGAGACGTTTTCCTCACACCCGCTGATCGCCCCAGCAGACACCGTCATCTTTACTGCCTGCACAGCCTTTTCCTGATCCATCACATTTTCGGCCCTTTTCGTCACACCCCGCCCGCCGGCCGCCGGACCATGCGCTATCATTGTTCCAGAATCTATGCTACAATGAAAGAATACTTTAGCAAACCAACCAATTTTAACCGTGCCGAGTTTTGGGGTGTGGCCACTTTTTTTGTCATTCTGGTCTTTGCCATGATTACCCAAACCGTACAGCGCGACGTATCGGAGCTGTATCCCTTTAACCGCCGCGCTTTTGAAGACGCCGGTATTCCGTTCAACTACTACCGCAACTATTTTGTTCCCCAACTGCTGCGTTATCTCTTTCTCTTTTCTTCTTTTCTTGTGTTAAGCCTGTACGTGGTGCCGCGCCTGGTTCGGAAGGAGTCGGTGTTTCAGATGGTCGTGTTTATCATTCTGCTTTATGCCGCAGCCGGCGGCGTGCTGGGCACCATTGATACCTACCTGCGCAACTTTGTATTTCAGCAGTACAAAACCGAAAAAGATGCCTACAACGCCATCTTTCAGCGCAGCTTTCTGTACAGCCTCTGGCTGCTGCTGTTGTTTGGGTTTTACACGGCCATAAAATATTCCGGTATCTACCTGCTCAATCATACGGCAAGGCTTCAGGCCCGCTATCCCTTTGTGACCAAAGGAGGCGTCATTGCGTTTATTGTTTGGATGGTGAGCATGTTCCTGGTCATTGTCGGCCAGGCCCAATTGCAGTTGGTGGCCATGTGGGCCGTACTGCTTCCGTTTGGCATTTTCTTCTATTGGTTTTCGCTTTATACACTCCTGCCCAAGGCGTTCCGGTCGCGGAAGCCGCTGAAGCATTACACCTTGCGCTGCCTCCTAATTTTGGTGCTCTCCCTGCTGCCGGTGGGGCTAATTGTTGCGCTATTTACCAACCACCCCGATGCCGCCGTGGCCTTTACTTTTATCAACGCCAGCTTTCACCTGCTGGTAACGGCGCCGCTAAGCTGGTTTGTTTATAAACACCAGGCCAAAGGCAACGAAGAAATCCTTCACCTGAAGCAGGAACTGGGACAGTCCAACGCCTCTTTTGATTTTTTACGGTCGCAGATCAACCCGCATTTTCTTTTTAATGCCCTCAACACCATTTATGGAACAGCCATTGAAGAAGGCGCCGAACGCACCAGCGAAGGCGTAGAGAAACTGGGCGATATGATGCGCTTTATGCTGCAGGAAAACATGCAGGACAAAATTGCGCTGTCGCGGGAGATTGACTATCTCAACAACTACATCAGCCTTCAGCGGCTGCGTACCGACAGCAACCCGATCGTAAAAATTTGTGCTACCATCGCCCAGCCGGTTGTGCCGGTACAAATCGCTCCCATGCTGCTGATTCCGTTTGTGGAAAATGCCTTCAAGCACGGAATTTCGCTGCGGGAGGCCTCACACATCAACATCACGCTGGAGATGAAGGACAAGACACTTTATTTCGATGTATATAACAGCAAGCATGTGCGGCCCGATTTTGATCCCGAAAAAGGCAAGAGCGGTATTGGCCTCAACAATGTGCGCCAGCGCCTGCAGCTATTGTACCCATCCCGGCACGAGCTGGTGGTAAGGGAAACCGCCAAAGACTTTTTTGTTCACCTCACCATGCAGTTATCCTGAACTTTGCGTTTAAAGAAAACATGAAAGCCATTGCTATAGACGACGAGCCCATCGCCCTTGGCATTATCCGGTCGCATGCCGCCAAAGTGCCTTTTTTGGAATTGAAGGCAGAATTCACCGATGCTTTTAAGGCGCTCGATTACCTGCAAAAAGAAGCGGTTGACCTTATTTTTCTCGACATAAAAATGCCGGATATTTCCGGGATAGAATTTTTCAGCAGCCTGGCTAAAAAACCGATGGTGATTTTTACCACTGCTTATTCCGAGCATGCCGTTGCTTCCTTTGAGCTCGATGCTGTGGATTACCTTTTAAAGCCTTTTTCGCTGGCCCGCTTTATCAAGGGATGCAACAAAGCTTTTGAACTTTTCAATTACCGTAATGCCGCCGAACCTACCGATCATCTTTTTATCAAGACCGGCTATGAGCAGGTAAAGGTGATGGTGGATGAAATTCTGTTTGCCGAGGCAACCGGCAACTATGTCACCTTTGTGCTGAAGGATAAAAACATCCTGTCCCGCAGCACCTTCAACGAGGCCATTGGCCTGCTGCCCGCCGAAAAATTTGTGAGGGTACACCGTTCGTACCTGGTGGCCATCAATAAAATTGACAAAGTGGAGCGTCACCAGGTAACTGTGCAAAAAAAATTTATTCCCGTTAGCGAATTATACAGCCAAAATCTGGCCGCAGCGTTGAAGAAGTAGTTACAAAGCGCAAGGGATAGTGAGCAGAAGGCAGTGAGCATTGAGCAGTAAGCAGCAGGCAGTAAAATAGTTGCAAAGCACAAATGTTGATTATCTTTTGCTAATTGCTTATTGCATACTAGCTGTTGATCTCCTCTGCTACAATCCGTAAAAGAAGTTGAAATAAAACTGGTTGCCTTCCCGTGAATGCGCCAGCAATCCGCGGATTAAAACGACGTTGGCCGGAACAAGGTACAGGCCGCCGCCGTAACCGTGGTGCCAAACAGTTGACTTTTCATTTGGCATCCACACCCTGCCCACATCACTAAAGCCAATGAGGCCCAGCGATCCCGGAAAAAGGTACGAGGTAAAATCAAACAATTTCAGCCGCAGCTCGGCATTGTGGTAAAGCATTGACTTGCCGGTGAAGCGATTCAGGTTGTAGCCCCGCAGGGTAAGGGGTCCGCCAAGCTGCATCATTTGGTAAAAAGCCGCATCGCCAACCGTGGCGCCGGCGCCGGCGCGGTTTACCAGCACAAAACCCGAATCGCGGCTGAGCCTTGTAAACAGCGTCATATCGGCACGGGCCGCACCAAACGATGTTTTCTCCTGCCGCAGTTGGCGCATGGCCCGCAAATCAGCCGTCAGCAGCATGCCTTTTACCGGCAGCGCCCCTTTGCTGCGGGTATCTACCTGCAGCCCGGCGCCAAGGCCGGCATGTACGCGGCTCATAAACACCCTTTCCTGCGGCCTGGCCAGGTGATAGTCGAAAAGATATTTGAGCCGGTTGTTAGCTTCTTTGGCGGTGTAATACTGCGCCGTGAGGCCGGCGCTCCATGCCACCTTTTCCGACGGGTGGCGGGTGAGGCGGAAGTCGGCATTGACCAGGTCGAAGCGGTTGCGGTAATAGCCCAATGATTTTCCGTTGCCATTGACAAAAACCGACCGGTTGCCGGTGCCGAAAAAATTGCTTTGATTGCGGGGGCCAATGCTGAGAAGATTGAACAGGAGGCCGTACTTGCCGAACACATTCCGCCAGTCGGCATTGTAGCGAAAGGCAAAAGCGCCCCTCACCGGCGAATAGCCGGCCACCACCTCGTGCCGCGATGCGTACGGTTCCTGGCGAAATCCATGTTTGACAAAAGCCCAGCCGGCCGAAAAGAAAGTGCGTTGGTCAATGTTGTAAAAAAGGTTAATGACCGGCATGGAAATATTATAGCGAAAGTTTCGCCGGTCGAAGTGGTTCACGGCCGTATCGGTTGAAAGGCGCAGGCGCATGCCTCTCCGGGGGTACACATTTTCCTGGTCTTTACGGTCGTAAACATAAAGCTGCGGGCGGTTGGGATTCTCCTTCGCCGCCTCAAAACGGTCAACGCCGTCGCCGCCAATCATGCGTATTCTGATAAAAGAACTTTCGGTACCCTTTACCGAAAAAAGATCATTGCCCCCCAGGCCATAAAGCCGCACCTCTTCCGTCACCAGCGGATCGAATAAGCGCAGGTAAACCTGCTTTTCCTTTTCACTGCCGGCAGGCTTGTAAAAAACGGAAATTTCCACGCCGCCATCGGCCTTGTGTTCAATGGCAAACCGCTCGGCCTTGGCGCTTCCCGGCACATCTACATACCGCGAAAGAAAACGGTAATAACCCAGGGCATTGTCTTTCAGGTTTGTTCGCCGGGCAATGAGGGTGCGGATGATGGCTTCGCCGGTCAGCGCAAAAATGGTATCGGGCATACGGTGTACGGCACTGCGAATGAGGCCGTCGGTAAGGGTCATTTGCACATAGGCAATTTCATCGGCCCAATCTTGTTCGGATAGCCCGCTGAGGAAATAGCGGTCGAAAAAGCGGCTGTTGAAATTGTAGGTTTCGATATGGGCGATTTCATTTTTAAAACCCTGGAAACGGGCTGTTGATTGCTGGGCGCCAACAAGCCGTGGCAACAGGCCGGTGGTGTTGTAAAAAACATAGTCACGGTCGTTGGGCACCGGCAAAAAAACAGTTTCACCGTTTACTCTCTTTTCTTCCCATCGCCACTGCCCCTCGTGACGATCCCAGTCGCCAATGAGCATATCCAGCAGGCGGGCACGCAACACCTTTTTTTGATCTACGGTTGGGTCTTCGATGCTTTCGAGCTTTGCCTGCAGCAGGTCGGTGGCAATGGTGCGAAACGTGTCAATGGCACCCCTTTCTTCAAACAATAAAACGGAGTTGCCAAACTCGGCGCGGAACTTTCCGAGCGCCGGGTCGTCGGGCACATACACAATTTGCGGATTGGTATGAGCAATGCCAAGCGCATTGGCCAGCGGTGGCACCGTGAGGGCGCCAAAGGGGTGCACCGTCACCACCTGGTCCTGCAAAATTCGCTGGGCCACGGTATTGCGCAGGTACACCGGCAAGCCCCTTTCCGGGTACTTCTGCACGCTGCGAAGCACCCATTGCTTACCGGCTTTGTCGCGCAGGCGAAGCGATTTGGTTTGCCTGCTTCCGCCGCCCTCCAGGGGAGTCAGCCCACCTTTTTCGGCTGCCAGCCGAAACACTTTCAGCTTTACCGGCGCCGCCCACACATGCCGGTAGCCTTCGCCCAGCCAAAAGCGGTGAAAAGCACCCGCACTGTCGTAAGCTGGCGCCACGGCCACCGTAAAGCTGTCTGTGTTGGGAGATAAACGCTGCCCAAAAGCTGCCTGAGGCAGCAGGGAGGCGGCCAGAGCAGATAGCACAAAGGCTGAACGGCAAAAACAAGAAAACCGAAACAAAGAAACCATACCGCTTTGGTTGAAAAAATGGAAAATCGGCGGTTGATCAGGGGATACTGCATTTGGCCGTTTGTCAGCAGGGTACCGCTGCCAGCAGCGCAAATGACCGGTTTGTATAATGAAAGGCCGGGCCCTGGAGGGCCTCAATGGCTTCCATCACCTTAAATTAAAGGAATTTAAGAGAAGTTGAAAAGATTGAGTGGATTAATTGCCGGGCGAAACGTATGAACCCGCAAAGTCGTGCATGAACTGCTGGTAGCAACCACCGCGGCAAATAGCTAACAAGCCCGATCGTGCGGCCGCCGGGCTCAGCTAATAGAAAAAGGGCATAAGCTGCGGGCAGGCCAGGCATAACAGCCGGCGAAATGCAAAGCAGCCCGGTGGCGGCAACAAGCCGAACAGGGAATTCCACCCTCTCCATGCGGCCTTTAATCGTTATAATCAGTGCTTTACCGATGCTTTTCACCCGCTAAGCTAAAACGTATATTAGCATTTTCTATACAGTATTAGCTTTGGTGCATCATCAGTGATAAGGAGTACTGAACGCTAATGGATGCTTGTTATGAAAAGAGTTGAAATCCTGTTTTCTGATCTTTACAAACTCTGCCAGTTTAAACGTGGCAGCGAAGCAAAAGATTGCCAATTGGATTTTGACCGCAAACTGATCCGGGGACGTTTTCCGGAAGCAGAGATCAGATTGGCCGCCACCGTTTTTGGCGCCATTGTCACTGAAAAATTGCCTGCCTAGTCGGCATTCGATGGTCGCAACCAACTTTCAAAAAAAGAACTAACTAACACCAAGGTCCCGTTTCGCCGGGACTTTTTTGTTTTTGGTGGTTATGGGGAAAACAGTAGCAAAAAAAGAAAGCCTCTCTTAGAAAAGAGAGGCGCAACCAAAACTAACTGCTTATAAGAAGTAACGAAGCTACAATAAGCTTTTAGTTTATCCACACCCTCCACCTTAATTCATGTCACTTTTTTTAAACCGGGGCGTGTGAATAACCCTTGTTTGCATTTGATCTGCGATAAGAGTGCTTCAAAAGCAGGCAGTTGTATGACAAAAGGCACGCTGAAAAATTTTTTCCTTTTTTTGGGCAACACGAATAAAAAATTGCCCGGATCGTATAAGAACGTCCATTTTACCGGCAAACCCTTTCATTTTTTGAAACGGTTGAACAAAAATCAGCCGGAAAAGATTCTTTGCGCCAGCGTTGAAAGGTCGTCTTCTGTCACATTAAGTGCGTGGTATGATATCGTATCGCCGATTGCTTTTGGCCCCGCAAAACGCCCAATGTTTATAGAAGATAGATGGGAACAAAGGCTTTTAACTGCGAAAGAGCTGCATCTTATAGTGGCGTAGAACCCGGGGCTCCTGCCGGAGCCTGGCACCGCTACGATTGAGGCCTTTCTATAAACACGGCGCTCCTTCCGGAGCGAAAACATACAACCAATCCATTCGCACCTGATTCACTAAGAACAGTATCACAGCTCGTTCTAAGAACACGGTGCTTCCCGCATACGGGACAGGCGCTACTCGAGTGAAACGAATCTTCGATGATACCGTACTGAATGATTAACAGCGGAAACAGCATTCAACCCGGCCCCTGACAGAGCCCCGTCCTTACCAAAATCAATGTCATAAAAAAAGGCCCCACCAAAGCGGGGCCTTTTGCAAATAGCCGGACGGCTTAGTTTTTCAGGAGAGTCTTACTAATGCTAAACCCTTTTGCTTCCTGTAGCTGCAGCGTGTACGAACCCGCCGGTAATGATTGCAGGTCAATGGGAACAATCAGGTATTCATTGTTGATCGTGATGGCTTTGGAAAGTACGGTACGGCCCGAAAGATCAAGCAACCGCATTTGGTAACGACCGGCCGGCAGGTTGGCCAGTTGCAGCGTAGCCGTTTGCTGCACAGGGTTTGGATACAAAGCCAGCGATGCTCTGGCCGCCGCATTGAACTGCAGCATGACCACCAGTGAGTAACCGGCTTTTCCATCAGCGTCCACCGAACGGATGCGGTAAAAATTGGCGCCTTTGGCCGGCGATACATCGTCGAAGCTATAGCGGCCATCGCCCAGGCCTTTTGCCTTTACCGAACCAATAGCGGCAAACTGCCGGCCATCGCCGCTTTTTTCCACCACGAAATGCTTTGTATTGAGTTCTCCAACGGTTGACCAGTTGAGTCCTACGCCAGATGACTTGGCAGCCGCAATTAATTGAATGCTGCGCACTGGCAACACTCCGTTCGGTTGCAGACGGGCACCGATAACGTCGCCGTTGGTAGCCGTGCGGCTGTCGCGCCAAACCACCAATGCCGTGCCGCTTACCGATGCAACAGCTACCGGCATTACCTGGGCGCCACTGGCGTTGCTCACCACCACCCCATCGGTCGCCCAAACCGGTGCGCCGCCACTGTTGATGCGCTGCGCATAAATATCCGTGCCGGTGGTGGCGTTGTTGCGGGCATCGTCCCACACAATAATGGCCCCGCCTGCGCCATCGGGCACAATGCTGAGGCCCACCGACGAGCCAGACACCGACTGCGGCTGATGGGCAGTTACCGTTGCTACCGGTACACCATTGGCGGTCCAGAGAACACTGCCGGTGCTGCTTACGCCCTGGGCATACACATTGCGGTCGTTTGTTGCCACACGGGCATCGCTCCAGGTTACAATATAATTGACGCCACTCTCGGTGATTTGGGGGTTCGACTGATTACCGGTCAATCCGTCTGTTAACGCCACACCACCGGCAGTCCATTGTTCAGCGCCGGCCGCGTTGTATTGTTGTATGTAAATATCACCGTTGCCCAAGCCAACCCGTTGGTCGGTCCAGGTCACCACAAAACCGGTGGTGCCCACCGAAAGAAGCTGCGGCTGGTTTTGAATATTTGCCTGCGAGGACACAGCGTTGCCGGTGACCGCCCAACCGGCTACCGGGGTGCCAGCGTTATTGATATGCTGAGCATACAGGTCGGCGGTGTTGGCCGATCCGGTGCGCTGATCCTGCCAGGCCACATAAAAGCCGCCGGCGCCGTCGCTGGCTACCGATTGTTGGTTTTGGGTGCCCACCACCGTTGTGCCATGCACCGCCACATCATCGGTCCAAACAACAGAACCATCGCTCAGCAAAAACTTTTGTGCATACAAGTCAACGCCGGCGGTGGCGGCATTGCGGTTGTCCTGAAACACCACCACACCTTCGGTAGTGGAAGGTGAGTTTAACAAAATTTCCAGGGCCGAGATGGTTTTGTTCGAAACCGTATTGTCGGCATCCGTCAGGCGAACGCCATCGGACGCCCACACCGGCGCCCCGGCTGCATTCATCCGCTGGCCATAAATATCGGTGTTGGTGCTGGCGCCAACGTTGCGGCTGTCCTGCCACGAAAGAATCACACCGCCGCTGCCGTCGGGGATCATGGTCAGGTTGCTTTTGGCGCCGGCGGCGGCCGATACCACGGCATCATTATCAAACTGCAGTACCCCGTTCTGATCTACCCGCTGCAGGTAAATAGTGGGCGTGGCGGCGGCCCGGTTATCAATCCAGGCAACGAACATGCCGCCGGCGCCATCGGTCACGGCCAGCACACTTGTTTTTGAACTGGCCACACCCGGCGATTTAGAAAGATTTGTACCGGTGGCAGGGTTGCCATTCCACTGTGCATTGGCAGCGAAGGCCATCAGCAGCCATAGTGTGTTGCATAGAATTTTCTTCATGAGATTTTATTTTTTTGGTGAGGATGAAAAGTTTTATTGCGGCAATGCCTTTGGTGCGCTCACCCTTGTTGGCGCCGACGAAATAGCCTGCATAAAGGCAACCACGGCATCTACTTCCTTATCGGTGAGGTTTAGTTTGGAAAGCAGCGGCGATGTTACCGGCAGTAAAGAATCCCTTACGCCCAGGTATTTTTTTTGTATCGGCGCAGGGTTTCCCAGGTGGTAAAACAGTACCACGTCCTTTAATGAGGGAAAATTGCCGTGGTGAAACCAGGGACCGGTAAAAGCGGCATCCCGCAGCGAAGGGGTTCGGAATTTTCCAACATCTTCTTTATTCTTCGTGATGTTGTAGCGGCCCAGGTCTTCCTGCGCGGCGCCAAATAGTGTCTGCCCATCGTTGTGAAATTTATTGTCGCTGAAGTTGGGCGAGTTGTGACAATTGATACAACCGGCTTTTGTACGGAAAAGATGCAGACCCAGTACCTCTTCATCTTTCAGGGCGTCGGCTTTGCCCTGTACAAAATAATCGAAGCGGCTTGGCTTGCTTACGATGGTGCGCTCAAAAGTGGCAATGGCCTGGAAGATGCGGTCGAGCGTGACCTTATCGTCGCCGAACGCGTCTTTAAAAAGGGGCTTATATCCGCCAATGGCTTGCAGGCGCTTTTCCATGCCGCTCAAATCCATGTTCATCTCCAGGTGGTCCTTTACCGGAAAACGGGCCTGGTCTTCGAGGCTGCCTGCCCGGCCATCCCAAAACAACGTGGAATAAAAACCGGTGTTCAGTATCGTCATGGCGTTGCGCTTGCCAAACTGCCGGTCGTGACCGTTGGCCAGTTGTTTGCCGTCGCCCCAGGCCAGCTGCGGCTCATGGCAGGAGGCGCAGGCAATTTGGCCCGATACTGAAAGCCGCGGGTCGAAGAACAACATTTTACCTAAATCCTTTTTCGCTTCGCTGAATGGATTGTCCGCGGGAAACGGCACTTTTTCCGGTGCACCAATATCCCGAAAGCCATCTTTGGCGCCGTCTTTTAGCTGTGCCTTTGGCCACTGGGCCCTATCGCCACTGCTATACAATTTGCGCAGCAGGGCAATGTCTTCTTCCACTGGGCGGCTCTTTATAAACGAAAGGCAGGCTGCGGTGGTCAGCGACAACAGGCCTATCACAAAAATGGACTTGTTCTTCATGTAAAAAAGTTTAAGAAGTAAAGCGGTATTTTCTGCGCACGGCCGCCGGGCCGACAATGTCTGTTTCATCAAAGGTCACTTCCACCTCAAACACTTTGGTGGTGGTATTGTATGTACCGGGTGCCGTGCCGGGAGAAATTTTTATGATAAACGAGGTACCGTTGCGCCGCCAGATGCGAACCTCCTGCGGCAACACCACTACAGTGCCGATGGTCACATCATCCTTATTTGGAATAAACTGAAAGGCCTTGGCAATGGTGATGTTGTAATAGCCCGAATCGGAAGAGATCTGCTGCGCCGTGTACAGCCGGTTCATGTCAAGCGCATTGACACCGCGGCCAGCTACATACGGATTGGCAAAACCAATTTTATCCGGCTCTCCTTCCGAGGTAACGGTAAAGGCCTGGAAGCTGCGCCAGGTGCTGGTAGTTTCATCGAAACGCTCTGATGTTGGACGGTAAAAAGGTTCGTTTTTGGCCCAGGTTGCGGCAATCGTTGCTTTGGCATACGTAGGCTCTGCATCGAAACTTTTTTTGCATCCAACCACTAACAAAGCGGCAACAAAAACAAAAACAAAATTTTTCATACTCCTTGGTTTATTGCTGTACAGGAATTGGGTAGGCATAAAAAGGACTTGGCCAGGCAAAACTTTTTATGGCGGCGGTGTTATCTATCCTCACCAGATCTTTTTTGTTGCGGGCCAGGTCAAAAAACAGGTGCCCTTCAAACGCCAGTTCGCGGCGGCGTTCGGCCAGTATTTCATCAACAATTGTTTGCTGATCGGTGGAAACAAAATTGGTAGCGGCCGGATTGCCTCTGCGCCGAATGGTATTCAGGTCGGCCAGCGCCTCCGTCAGCAGGCCGGTTTTGGCATAAGCCTCTGCCCGGCTCAGGTAAAGTTCCGACGAACGCAAAATGCGGATGTTATTGATGCTGTCGGCCACGCCCTGGTACTTCCGTGTGTAATAAAAATTACCGCCCGATGCCGGCCGCACGAACATTGTCGCCTGCCCTCTTACATCGCCGGCAGCATAGAGGTTTAACAAGTCGTTGGAGGTGGCAAAAGGTCCATTGACACCTGTAGCAGGGTTATAAAACGCACCCAGTCCGCCGCTGGTGCCACTCACGGGAATCAGCAGGTCAAAAATCGCTTCGGCAGAAATATTCCGTCCCTGCCAGGAGGCCACGTATTGCCCATTGCTCACCAAGGGGTAGCGGTTTGATGAAATGAGCTCGGTGGCGTTGGCGATGACGGTGGCGAAATCATCGCGGTAAAGCGCCACTCTTGCCTTCAGCGCCTTCATGGCATCGGCCGAAAAAAACGTTCGAACATCGCCGGTAGGATAGATGGTACCGCTACGGCCGTACAGGTTGATGGCGGTGTCAAGGTCAGCCACTACCCGGTCGTAAACCTCTTTTACACTGGCCCGCTGCGGTGTCGGTTGCAGCACGGATGGATTAGCGGTGCGAAGCACAATGCCGGGATGTGTTGCGCCTGGTGTAAAGCCATAGGGTTGGGCAAAAGTTCGCACCAGGTCAAAATGCACCAGGGCCCGAAACGCAAAGGCCTCGGCCCGCAGCCTTGTTTTTTGCGAGGCAGTGGCATCAACAGCACGGTCCACATTCTGCAGCACATTGTTGGCGCCGTAGAGTATTGAGTAAGCCTGGGTGTAAAAATTCTGCAGGTCATTGCCGGTGATACTGTCCCTGGTAAACGAATACGTGTTGAACAAAATTTCCGTGTTGCGGGAGTACTTAATATTGCCACCGGCTATGTCGGCATACACATAAAAATCACGCAGGTAATAGCTCGTTTCCCGAAGCCTTCCGTAGAGGCCAATCACGGTGGTGCGGGCCCCTTCAAAATCCTGGAAGATGTCCTCTACGCTCACGTTGTTGTAGGCAGGCTGCTCCAGAAATTTCCGGCACGACGTGAACAGCATCACCAGGCCAATCAATAAAAAAATATTTTTCTTCATACCAATTTTCTCTCTTCGTTAAAAACTAAACCGGGCGCCCCAGCTAAAAGTTTGCCCTTCGGGAAAGGCACCAAAACGATACTCGCGGTAGCCGTTGCGGCCGGCCGGTGAACCCTGCCGGTACCAGTAGGCAAGGTTGGTGCCATTGGCAAACACGGTGGCCCGCAGGCCCGGCAAACCTTTGATAGCCGGCACCTGGTAGGTCAGCGAAATATTTCCCAGTTTGACAAACGTGCCATCATACACATAGCGGGTGGAGTTGACAATGGGCAACGGCAACTGCCGCAACTTCGGGATGTTGGTAATGTCGCCGGGCTTCTGCCAGCGGTCCATCAGGTTCACGCTGTTGTTGCGGTTTGTGAGGTTGTTGCCATCGGCTTCCAGGTTGTAATCAATCAGGTCATTGCCGCCGAACGAATACGTGATCAGCACATTCAGCAAAATGCCTTTGTAGCCAAAGCTATTGGAAAAACCACCCTGCAGCTTGGGCAGGCGGTCGCCGATGACATAACTGTTAACAATAGACCGGTTGAGCTGCCCAATAGGCACCACCGCTCCTTTGTTGTCGCGATAAAGCGGCTCGCCTGTTTGCGGGTCCACGCCTTTGTATTCAAAACCCCAGATGGCCGACGTGCTGTAACCCTGTCGCAGCCCCGCCGCGAGGTTGTTGGATGAAAACCGGTAAGCATCGTTTTTTACTTCCAGTATCACATTGCGGTTAAAGCCAGCGTTGAAAGACGATGTCCAGGTCAATCCTTTTGTCAGCACCTGTGCCGCGAGAGAGGCATCAAAACCGCGGTTACGCATTTTAGCGGTATTGGCCAGGGTACTGGCAAAGCCGTTGATCACGGGTATCTGCACACTGGAGATGGCATCGTCGGTGATGTTGTTATATACATCAAACGTAAAGCTGAAGCGGCCCAGAAAGTTCAGGTCAATGCCGGTATTGAACTTGTACCCTTTTTCCCAACCCAGGTCCGGGTTGGGTGCGCTTGACGGGTTGCTTAACGTGTAGCCATTGTAGCCGTTGTTGCTGAAGGTGTAAATGCCCTTGGCCTGGTAACTTCCAATACGGGAGTTGCCGGTGCTGCCATACGAAATACGGAAGCGCAGCAGGTCAATTGATTTGCTTTTTGCCAAAAATTTCTCCTTCGACACATTCCATCCGGCACCAACGGCGGCATTGGTGGTGGCATTAAAATCGGGGCCGAATATAGAAGCCGCATCATAACGTCCGCTGACGTTCACGAAATACCTCGCATCGAAATCGTACGAAGCCTGTCCGTAGTAAGAATAGGAATTGGAGATTTGTTTCGACGATGCGGCCTCGTTGCTTTGTGCATTGCTCAACTCCGTTAGCCGGTAGTAAGTAAAGCCGGTACCCGTGCCGCGGAGCAGTTGCGTATTCTGGCTTTGCGCTTCAAAGCCGGCCGTGATATCAATGCCATGCTTTTCCTTGAAACGTTGCCGCCACGAGGCCTGGCTAAAGCTCACCCAGCTAAAGTTCAGGCGGTCGTAAATCTCCGCAAAGCCATTGCGGGTAGCGCCGGTGGCATTCAGCCCCGACTGAAAAAGGTTTTGTTTATTAATCAATCCGCTGATGCCGAAAGAACTGGTGAGTGTAAGGTGTTTGGTTGCCTGCATAGCCAGGCGCACACTGCCGTTAAGCGTACCGCCGGAATGAAAGTCGCGGTTTTGCGCCAGAATGGCCAATGGGTTGGGTACCAACAGGGCGCCCAACTGGTAAAAGGAGCCGTCGGCATTGTAGGCTGGAACGTTGGGGATGATTGGCACACTGCTGTACACGTTCAATCCGTTTTTTTGAATGAAAGAGGGCGCCAGCGTAGCGGTCATGGATAGTTTTTTACTCAGGGCCTGGTCAAGCCGAAGGTTGAACGAAATCCGTTGGTAGTCGTTTCCTTTCTGCACACTTTCCTGGTCTTGGTACGATCCGGAAAAACGGAATTGCGTGTTCTCGCTTCCACCCGACATATCAAAATCTATTTTGTGAAAATTGCCGTAACGGTTGGTGAGGCCAAACCAATTGGTGTTGATATCACTGGGACCGGCCAGCAGTTCGGCAGAGTATGGATCGCGGCCCTGGTTGATGTACAGCTCTTTCACCAGCTCGTGGTACTGACCGCCGGTGAGCCATTTGATTTGATTGATGGGTTGCGTCCAGCCATAGCTGTAGCCCACGTTGATGCGGGTGCGGCCGCTGCGGCCACGCTTTGTCGTAATGATCACCACGCCGTTGCTGGCATTGGCGCCGTAAATGGATGTGGCAGCGGCATCTTTCAGGATAGAGATGGTTTCAATGTCGGCCGGGTTGATGCCTGCCAACGGATTCAATAACTGCTCCCGGTTAATAAAGGCCACCGGCTCTTCTCCCCTTCGTTGTTCCACTACCGGCACGCCATCAATTACGAACAAAGGCTGCGATGAAGTGGTGAGCTGCTGGCTGTTGAAAAGATTTGTGAGCGAATTCTGCCCGCGGATATTGATCTTCACCGGCGTTCCCAGTTCGGTGCTCGTTTGCACCTGCACACCGGCCGCCAGGCCTTCCAGCATTTTATCAAAACTTTCGATAGGCCGCTGCGTTTGCAGCTCGCGGGCTGTTACCGTGGCAATACTGCCAACCACTTCTTCTTTTCGTTTGGGGCGAACATAGCCGCTGGTCACCACCACGTTTTTCATCTCCTGAATATTTTTTTCCAGGGTAATGGCCAGTTCTTTCCGGTTGCCGATGCGCACCTCCCGGCGCAGGTAACCGGAGAAGGTAACAACCAGCGTTCCCAGGGCAGCTTCGGCCGGATCGAGGGTAAGGCTGAATTCGCCCTTGTTATTGGTGACGGCGGTTTTGGCGCTTCCTTTCAAGCTCACCACAGCGCCGGCCAGCGCCTCGTTCTCATCGTTCGTTACACGGCCGCTGACTTCCACCGGCGGCACCGGTGCCGCAGTGGTCATCCGGGGCTCTTCCCGTACTTCTTTCCGCTGCAGCACAATGATTTTATTGCGGATGGTGTAGCTCAGCGGCTGGTTGCGGAGCACTGCCTGCAACACCGTTTCCAGCGAGGCATTGCGCAAGCTCACGCTTACCGAAGCGCCTTTGGGCAGCAGGTCATAGTTGTAGAAAAACGAATAGCCCGACTGTTTTTCAATCTGGGCAAAGGCAGCCTCCAGCGAATAATCGCCAATGAGCGAAACCTGCTGGGCGTGGCCTTTGGCAAACCCTTGCAGGGAAAAAGCCAGCAGGAAACAAAGCGTCAATTTTAGCATCAGCACAATTTTTAGCGTTTCTGCCGCCAGCGGCAGTCTTCGGATCAACATACAAGTTTTGTTATGGATGGTGGCGCACTCGGGCCAGTTGTAAAGCGCCATGCTATTTGTTTTCCACCGTCAGCGTTTTACCCACCATTGAAAATTTCACTTCGCTCAACTGCAAAACCGCCAGCACATCCGACAGGTTGGTATGCCGGCTGATCTTACCCACAAAACGTTTTTCCGGCACGTTGTCCTCGTACCGGATATCGAGGTCGTACCAGCGGCCGATCTGTTTCATAATCGTTTCCAGGCTTGTTTTGTCAAATTGAAAATAACCCCGCATCCAGGCCAGGTCATGATCCACATCGGTGGCCGACACGGCGATGCTGCCAACCTGCTTGCGCATGACTCCGCCATCCCCGGGTTGCAGGCGTTTTTCAGTGCCGCCGCGGCGCAGCAGCACAGCGCCTTCGGCCAGGGTGGTCTTGCTATAATATTCATCGGGGTAAGCCATCACATTAAAATGCGTTCCCAACACCTGTATGTCGCCATCGGCCAGTTGCACCACAAATGGTTGTGCGGCTTTTTTGGCCACTTCAAAATAGGCCTCGCCCGTTAGTTGCACCCGGCGTTCGGCGCCGGCAAAAGCTGTGGGATAGTGCAGGGAGCTGCCGGCATTGAGCCAAACCTTGGAGCCGTCCGGCAACGTTACGCGGTACTCGCCGCCACGGGGCGTGGTGATGGTATTGTAGGCAACCGTTTCGCCGGTTGGTGCACCCTCGTACAGCAGGCTGCTGCCTTTTTGCACAATGCGGGCACTGGCGTCGTTCAATGTCCTGGCTTTACCGGTAAGCTCCACCACCTGGCCGGTGCTCAGCGTCAGCGTGGCTCTGGCGCTGCCGGGGGCAGCTTCGGGTGTAGCAAGGGCCGTAGCCGGCATTGTTGCCTTGTGCGGCTTCTCATCCCAACCCAACCAAATGGCACCGGCTACCACCAGCAACAACACGGCGGCGGCACCCAAAAAACGAAGGGAGCGAATATAAGGAGGCTTTTTCGGCCTTTCTTCCGCCAGCGATATCACGGGGGCCGTGCCGGCTTCCCCGGCCGCTGCTTCGGTGAGGTATGCGTCCAGCACGCCCAGCTCCAGCAACTGGAAAAAAAGCGTCAGCTCCTCGGCCGTGGCCTGGTTAGACAGGTACCGTTGCACCAGCAGCCGGTGAAGCTTTTGATCGTTTAAGGCAGTCATTTGTACCGTAAAGACACCAAAACCAAAAGCCAGGGTAGGTGGCAGCCGGAATTTTTTTTACGAAAGGAGAAAGATGAGCAGAATCGAAAGGGAAATACCGAGGTCTTTTTCGGCCAGGGCCTTTAATTTTTTAACGGAATGCACCATGTGGTGTTTCACGGCGTGCCGGGAAATTCCAAGGCGGGCGGATACATCGTCGTAAGAGCAGCCTTCTTCGCGGCAAAGCGTAAATACCTCCCGTGCACGATGGGGTAAAAGCGAAAGGCTTCTCCGGATAAAAAGCACATATTCTTTTTCAAGAAGGGCGGCTTCGGTTGCCAGTGTTGTTCCGGGAAAAATGTTGGCAATTTCGGCCTGGGCGTCACGCGACCGGGCCATTTTCTTCAGCACGTTCAGCGAGCGGTTGCGAACGGCCGTAGTAAGATAAGCCCGCAAGGAGGTGATGGCAGCAGCCTGCTCACGGTTTTGCCAAAGATTCAGGAAAATTTCATTGCAAATGTCTTCGGCCGGCGCCTCTAATTTTACCAGGCGCATGGCCTGCTCCACCATCGCCGGGCGATGGCTGCGATAAAGCTGCGCAAACGCTTCTTCGCTGCCGGCAGATAGCAGTTGCAGCCATTCCTGCTCGGTATAGTTGGCGGACTCTTTCACGTTGTTGGGATGCGGGAAAGTACGAAATATTTGGTGCGCAGCCCGCAGCGGCCGGATGAATGGAAATTCGGGGAGAACAATCACCGGGCCGTAATTGACTGGCGGTACACCCGGGTTGCGACGGGGATTTACCCACCGGCAATGTGATGAAGCCTTTGGTGAATAACTTCGGGGTTAACGACGTGCTCATTTGGAACAGTATCTGCCAAGGCAGATAACCGGCTCAAATTTTCTTACATCTTTCCGATGCCTAATTGCGGTAAGATCGTATGGTCACGCTCCGGCAGTTTGGCCCGGAACGGACGATAGCTGTGAAGATGTTTCAGGAAAAAGAAGGCATCGCTCAGGGCCACCAGTGAATAGATAAAGGCGGCAAAAAAATAATAGTACCCTTTAATGATCAGCATAACCTGTGTTTTTACGTGATAGGTTCATTGCGTAATAGCAACAGCTATTCACAGGAATGGTGAAACAAAAGTAACATTCCTGGCCATAAATGGAAATGCCCTGTTGTGCCGGCTGTGGATAACGATGTTTCAACCGGCAAAAACACGAAGTCTGTTCACCAAAAAACGGCTTACCGGCGACCGTCAGCAGTTGCCAAAATACCACTGCGTGAAAAACATTGAAGGGGAGCCGCCACGGTTTGCGGCATCCAAAGCCTATTCTGCATTTGCGGTGCCCGACCGCTGCCGGCGCTTTTTTCGCCACCAGAAAAACAGGAGCGTGCATAGCAAACAAACGGAACCTGCCAGCAAGGCTAGTTTTGCGCCGTTCCATCCCTGCCGGTAGGGCTGCTGCAGAAGGTTGTTGGGCTTCAGGTACAGCGAATCTTTTTGAAAGTCAATAAAAACATTAAAACGTTTGAGCACATCCATTCCAAAAATGCCCCAGGTTAAATGGGTTGGCTGGCCCGGCAATTCCAGGTCGGTGGGTACGTTGGTTAACTGGTAAGGGCCAATTTCGATGACGGGAAACAACACGGTTTGGTTTTCTGTTTTGCCACCCAGCCCCCTCGACGTGGAGGTGCCGATTTTTTCCATGCTTTGGTACAGCTTATGCCGCGTGGCAAACTCCTGGTTCAGCCAAAGGCTGCCATTGGAGCCGCCATCGAATTCGAAAAAATCGGTGTAGCGCTCATTCCCCTGCCGAAGCGTGGCCTGGATAAACGGAAGGCCGCGGCGGAACTTGAGTTCCATCGGCGCATATCCGGTTGGCGGCGGCGGCATGGTGTTGTGCACCACCATGTATTTCCGGTCGTAATTAATTTCGATCACCTTTCCTTCAAACACATTGTAGCCGATAATGCCATCGCCATCGGCGCCATCAATCTTTACCGCCGGCAAACTGTCCCAGTACAACCCGCCAACCTGCAGCCGGTTGCCTGGGCTGCTTTCCACGCTGGCCGTGCCACCAAAGGCCACACTCCCCTGCTTTTGTGCAGCCCGAAACGCTGCGCCTTTTTTTACTCCTTCGTCAGAAAGTACTACCTGGTCGGAGCCGAGGTCGAACATCATGGTGAGCGGCGGCGATTGATTGAACGAAGCCGACAGGTAAATTTTTCCATCGCTGCCGAACGTGAATGGTAGCGTATCGGCATCGGGGCAAACGGTGCAGCTTCGTTTGGCCAGGAAAGCCCGGTTGGGTTGTGTGGAAATACGGGTGAACGCCGTGTCTTTTCCGTTCAGCACAATGGCAAAATCATAAACACGGTCCAGCTCCGTGTTAAAACGAATCGAATCAACATCGGTATAAAAAACAACGGTCTTCGGCTTTTGGCCACGGCCGGCAAAATAAATATCAAGCTTTACCTCCGGCATAATCACCCAATAGTTTTCCATGAATTCATCACCATCACGGATGCTGACCCCTGTTGTCTTAGCCCGGATAACGGGAATTTCTGTTTGTGCGCTGCTTTGAAAGCAACCAAAAAACAATAGGATGATGATACCGGCTTTGCACATACGGTGGGTTTTGGTGTGATGTGGCTGCAGACGATGGTTGTTGCGAAAGCGGCGCCGTTAAAAATATAGCGCCACCGGCAAACCATCATGCTGTTAAACAACAAATTTACCAGCGATGGGCGCCGCCAAAACCGTCTTGTGATGGAATGGTTGTTTGCTGTGATGAACGAAGCCGCTCACCAGCGTTCTGATATTTTTGACACGGCTTGCGGCAGGTCTTTCATGCTATCAATTATGAGGACGCCATCCGGCACATCAAACGCTTTACAACCGGGAGGTTGGTAACAAACAACTTTCATGGCCGCTGCCACACCAGCCTGCACACCAAATGTAGAGTCCTCGATAACAATGCACCGCTCCGGCGGATAGCCGTTTTTTTCGGCTGCTTTCAAAAAAACATCGGGTTCCGGTTTTCCGTTCTCTACTTCATACGAGGAGGTGATGTTTTGAAAATGCGGCGCCAGGCCGGTTACTTCCAGAGAAAGGGTAATGCGCTGCGGCTCGGAGCCGGAGGCCACACATTTCGGGTGTGGCAATTGCGCCAATGCTTCGGGAATAAACGGAATGGGTTCCAGTTCAGCTTCCAGGGCTTCGCCAATCATTTCATCGTAAGCGGCCAACACATCTTTCGAAGGCTGCCGGCCAAAATGCGCCTGTAGGGTGTTGAGGCAATCACGCAGCGAACGCCCTAAAAAGTGCTCGCTGTTATAAGTGGTGTCCACAGCAAAGCCGTCCTTCTGCAGGCAATGAATAAAAAGCCGCTCGGATATTTTTTCGCTTTCAACCAGTACGCCGTCCAGATCGAAGATCAACAAATGAGTTTGCATAGCGGCGCAAAACTATGGTGTAAACAGGTGCCGCCAGCGTGGCCGGCGATACGAACCGACGTGATAGCAGCCAACACGACAAGACTTCAACGCGACTTATAACTATATTGACAGAATTTATAAAAACACCCCATGAGTTAGATGAAAACTAGTATAGATTTGCCGCCATTTCAAGACGTAAATTTTCGCTATGCATACAAAAAATTCAAACGGCTCCGGCGGCTCCGGCACCTACGACGTGAACGATCCGTCAGTACAAATGTGTCCTTATTTAAGTGCGCAGGCCAAGCAGGCTACAGGCGGCTTTGGTACCAAAAACCGCGATTGGTGGCCCGAAGGCCTCCGGCTCAACATCCTGCGGCAGCACTCGGGCCTTTCCAATCCTATGGAAGAAGCGTTTAGTTATCGCGAAGAATTTAAAACCCTTGACCTGCCAGCCGTGAAGGCCGACCTGGCTCAACTGATGACAGACTCGCAAGACTGGTGGCCCGCTGACTTTGGCCACTATGGTCCACTCTTCATTCGCATGGCCTGGCACAGCGCTGGTACCTACCGGGTGTACGACGGCCGTGGTGGAGGTGGCCGCGGACAACAACGTTTTGCCCCGCTTAACAGCTGGCCCGATAACGTAAGCCTCGACAAAGCCCGCCGCTTGTTGTGGCCCATTAAGCAGAAGTACGGCCGCAAGCTTTCCTGGTCCGATTTGATGATACTGGCCGGCAACGTGGCGCTGGAAAGCATGGGCTTTAAAACCTTTGGTTTTGCCGGTGGCCGTCCCGATACCTGGGAGGCCGATGAAGACGTATACTGGGGTGCAGAAAAAACATGGCTGGGCAACGAAGAACGTTACGCCAAGGGCAAACCCGGACTGACCGATTATGGCGTGCTGCCAACCGATGAAGACGCCGATGGCTTTACGCACAGCGCCGACAAGCTGGAGGCGCCCCTTGCCGCTGCGCACATGGGTTTGATTTACGTAAACCCCGAAGGACCTGATGGCAACCCCGACCCAATTGCCGCAGCCCGCGACATTCGCTCCACGTTTGGCCGCATGGCTATGAACGACGAAGAAACAGTAGCCCTCATTGCCGGTGGCCACAGCTTTGGCAAAACACACGGTGCCGCCCCCAGCGACAACGTGGACAAAGAACCTGAAGCCTCTGAACTAGAGCTGCAAGGGTTTGGCTGGCACAACAAGTTTGGTTCGGGCAAGGGCGCCGATACAATCACCAGCGGATTGGAAGTGACCTGGACCAAAACACCCACGCAGTGGAGCAACGATTATTTTGAATTGCTTTTTGGCCACGAATGGGAACTGACCAAAAGCCCCGGCGGTGCGCACCAATGGGTGGCCAGGGATGCGGAAGAAATTATTCCGCATGCATTTGATAAGGACAAGTTTTTAAAACCCACCATGCTCACGACCGACTTGTCGCTGCGCCTGGATCCGGAATACGAAAAAATTTCCCGCCGCTTTTTAGAAAATCCCGACCAGTTTGCCGATGCCTTTGCCCGTGCCTGGTTTAAGCTAACACACCGCGATATGGGTCCGAAGTCACGGTACCTCGGCCCGGACGTACCGGCAGAAGACCTGATCTGGCAGGACCCGATTCCTGCCGTTGACCACGAGTTGGTAAACGAAGGGGACATTGCTGATCTGAAGAACAAAATTTTAGGCAGCGGTTTGAGTGTATCGGAGTTGGTTTCCACCGCATGGGCTTCGGCTTCCACCTTCCGTGGATCAGACTTCCGTGGCGGAGCCAACGGGGCCCGCATTCGGTTGGCGCCGCAAAAAGACTGGCGGGTAAACAACCCGGTGCAATTGTCGAGAGTACTGAAGGTGTTGGAAGGCGTGCAGCAGGAATTTAATGCGGCGCAAAAAAGCGGCAAAAAAGTTTCCCTTGCCGATTTAATTGTACTGGGCGGATGCGCAGCGATTGAAAAGGCCGCGAAAGATGCCGGCCACAATGTTCAGGTGCCGTTTACTCCCGGCCGCATGGATGCTTCGCAAGAACAAACCGATGTATTGTCGGTAAGTTACCTGGAGCCGCAGGCCGATGGTTTCCGCAACTACCGCCGCGCCAAGTCCGATGTAATTACTGAAGCCCTGTTAATCGACAAGGCGCAACTGCTCACTCTCACCGCACCGGAACTCACGGTGTTGGTTGGCGGCATGCGGGCTTTGAATACAAACTACGACAACTCAAAGCACGGCATCTTAACCGAAAGGCCGGAGCAGTTGACAAACGACTTTTTTGTAAACCTGCTGGACATGCGCACCACTTGGAAGGCCATGGGCGACGACAAAGAACTATACCTGGGCAGCAACCGCCAATCTGGTGAGCCCCGCTTTACAGCCACCCGCGCCGACCTGGTGTTTGGCTCCCATGCCGAACTGCGGGCCATTGCCGAAGTGTATGCCTGCGAAGATGCGAAAGAAAAGTTTGTGAACGATTTTGTGGCCGCGTGGACAAAGGTGATGAACCTGGATCGGTTTGACCTGGCGTAATGCCAACCGATTCGATAAAAAAAGAGGCTGTATCAAAAGGCAATTTGATACAGCCTTTTTTGTGTTATGCG
>CBDUBQ010000050.1:0-40193 GCA_965365435.1 uncultured Flavisolibacter sp. | reverse complement strand
TTTTCCCAATTAATCCTCATAAGGTTTTAGATGGTTGCTTCAGTTGCGCACAACGAACAGGTATTGCTGCAGGTGGGATATTTGGAAATCGTCCCGCCCTGAACTGCTGCCCGGCTTTGTTTTGAATTTGAAATTAAGAACTAAAAGCCTGGCTTTATTCGTCGAGCCGAAACTGCCGCACAATAGCGAACCGAAGCCGATTGCTCCAACGTCGAGCCCCACTTGCAGCAATACCCTTGTTGGCAGTAGTGTTTGTCTACCGATATATTCCGATAGTCTCCGGATTAACTAAATCGAAAATAAAAGGTACATCGTTAAATGCGCCTCTACCATATCTAATCTTTTCAGTCGAGGTTGACTTTATTTTGATTAGTTTTTCCTTTAATTCGTTTTCGTTGTCTACTCCGAAAACTGCTTTCACTTTTTCAAAGTGTTTTTTTGAAGTCAGTTTCTCAAAAAATGAAAATTTATTTCTTTGGTTGTATAGGTAAGTGTTGGGAAACCATTTGTCATAATAACTGTTACCAATAATATCATCCAAATAGCTAACGAAGTAACAAAGCGTGTCGGAAAGTATTAAAGTCTCTTTACCAACTTGTTCAGAGAGGTTCGTTATAAGGTAGTCACCAAAGCCAGTAATTTTATTATACACATTATGCATGTACGTTTCTAAATGCTCGTGATACTTGTATAAAAATGTATACCGGTTGGGGCGTTGCTCTCTTGCATAAGTGTCTTTAGAATAATATTTTGAATGTAATAAATCTGCTGTCAGGGAATAACTTTTATTCTTTAAACATACTGCAATGGTGTAAATAAATAATTCTTGAAAAATTATTTTAAATATGTCAAACTTAGCACCGTTCCAACTACCAACGTTTTCTCTCGGTCTTTCATATAGTGGAGCATTTTCGAAAAATTCTATAAATATATCCGCATCGATTTCTACATCGCTGCTTGACAATATATCAACGAACTTAATAAAATCTTCCCTCAAGGGCTTATATGACTTGAGGGTGTCAAATAACATACTTCCATAACTATTTATGTCGTTAGAATATTCCCCAAGTTCAAATTCCCATAATTTTTCTAAGAAAGCATCTATAAAATCATTTGCATATTTGGGTTGTAATTTCTGAGTTTTGTTTAATTGATTTTGAATAGTCCGAAGCTTACTATTAGTTTCAGATAAATTGATAGTATTCTCAGTGATATACAGCGGAACTCTATTTCCTATTTTAGGTTTAGGAATTGCCGGTGCCTCCAAAATATTTCTTAATAATTCTTCGTAACTATCTTCAAAATCTTCTTCCTTAGAAAAGTCAATATATTTTCTACTCGATAGGTAGATTGGTAAAAATGGATTTCCATTTTCATCACGTTCTAATACTATTGGAATAAATTTTTCCTGCTTTTGATTTGTATAAATGCTTGGGGTAATAATCTGTGTTTCCGTACCTACACCGCCTTCTCTTCCATCAGCTTTTTCTTTATACTTTGCATTACAAATTATTATAACTCTAAAAATTTCATCTGATTTAACCATTTCTTCCATGAAACTGTGGATGTCATGTCCATCTTTCAGGCTCCACCTATCGAGTACAACGTCAACTGTGTCATCCATTAAACGTGTGCCCAGATTTACAATCCAGTCTTGATGTTCCTTGTTTCCCCAGCTATATGAGATAAAAACTTTCTTTTGCATAAGGTTGTCCTAACATTACTGCCAACGTTCATCGGCTTGGCGTTCGGTGGGATATTCATTGTTCGTCCAGCCCCGAACTGAAGCCGATAAGAATTATTGTTGATGAATTTAATAACTAAATCCGAATGTTGAACGTCATGCTGAAACAGTAGCCGATAGATGCAAACAGTTGATGGCTTATTCGTCCAGCCCCACTGACGCCAAACCGCTGTTGCCTGCAGTAGATTATTGTCGGACGAACCGCAATTCATTTCCTCTACCCTCAAAGCCATCAAATACTTCTTGCAGTTTCAAGTCTTTACTTGTCACCTGGAGAACTTTAAATTTCCATTTATACCCTTGCTTGTCGTCGCCGATGGACAGAACAAGTGTGTCTTTTAGCTTTGTCCACCTACCTTGAAGCGTGTCGCCAAAATGCCAGCCGGGAACGGCATTTGGAACAATCAAACCGTTGCTCCTCATGTAAAATTTGTTGTCGCTTTTGAGCGTCATACTTGTGTTGAGGGAAGCAGCGATGTATTTATCAATATCGGCTTTCATGGCGTTTACGTCAAGAGTAGTGTCCATGTCGTTCTCGTTGTCGTCAAAGACACTGAGGCTGTCCACCTTCATATCTTCCTTTGAAATGTTCGCTTCGTACAAAAGTGCTTTCATCTTGTCTGGCTTAGTCAAGTCTATCGTAAACTTTTTTGTTTGGCTGGGAACATCTATCAAATCGACTTGCTGCAACTTCCATTTTCCAGAAAGCGATTGTCCTGAACAAGATGTTGTCAGCATGAGAACCGAAAAAAGTAGAATTATTTGACTTGTAGTTAGTTTCATTTCTATTGCAGGCAACACGCTAATATACGCTACTCCGGGCTCACGTTTTACCTGATTGTCATTGCTATTTTGTACCCGCTCTCTCGCAAAACGGATGGCAGCGGATACCCCGCTGAAGCCCCTGTGCCCTGCCTTGCGGCGGAGTAGAAGCGAACAGCCGGGCCCGAACAGAGCAAGGCCCGGCAGCGTGGCCGTGAGGGTTTGCCCAAATTTATCATTCTTTTTGTCGGCACTCCACCGGCCATAAAAAAAGCTCCTTTAGAAAAAGGAGCCGGTTATTGCACATGAGAAAAATAATGCGTTTATCGTTTGTTCTTTCCTGTCATAATTTCTTTGTCACTCGTCACTCCTTGTTCTTCTGTTCTTTGTTCCTTACCCCTGCCCTACCCTGCTTTGCTCTTCCTGCGAGGAGGATGAGCGGCGCCGCTGTTGCGACGGCGGCGTGGACTTACCGAAGCGATACGTGAAGGTGCCGGTCACCTGCCGTACATCGGGGTAGTTGTTGAACCGCATATCAATGTCGCCGTACTTGCTTTCGCCGCGGAAACGCTGCCAGGCAAAGGGGTCGCGGATGTTGAGGCGCACCGTGCCTTTGCCCTGCATGATCTGCTTGGATGCGGCTACGCTCATCTGGTAAAGCGGCTCGGCTATCATTAACTGGTCAACGGTGCGGTGGCGGTAAAAGCCGGTCAGCTCGGCCGTGAGGCCCTTGCCCAACTGGAAGGTATTGGTTAGGTTGCCGGTGAACGAGGTAAAGGAAATGTCAATCGGGTCGTTGTTGTACACCCCTTTAAACCGGTTGTTGTAAATATTGGTAAAGAAGTTGGCGTTCCACCATTTGGCCACCGTAAGGGGTGCGGTGATGGACAGGCCCACGTTGCGGAAGTTCGATACGTTTTCGGCGGTCATAAAGGTCACTTTCTGCGCACTGTTTTGCCGGAAGATTTGCGAAATAACATTGTTGGTGTTGTTGTAGTTGGCCGTTACAATGAAGCGGCTTTTGTAGGCATAGCTTAGCTCCAGGTTGTTGGTGAACTGCGGCAGCAAGAACGGGTTGCCCACGCGGAACGTGATGGAGTCGAGGAAAAAAACAAAGGGGTTCAGGTCCTGGTAATTGGGCCTTGTAATGCGGCGGCTGTACGACAGCGTAAGGCTGTTGTTTTTGTTGATGCCATAGCTGACAAAGGCGCTCGGGAACAGGTTGGTGAAGTTGCGGCGAAAGGTGGAATCGTTGGTTACCTGGTGCCCTTTGGCAATGGTGTTCTCCAGCCGCAGGCCGCCCTGCACCGACCATTTGCCCAGTTGTTTGTTGGCGTTCACATAGGCGGCGTTGATGTTTTCGTCGTAGATAAAATGATTCGACCGGTGGTCGGGCGCCCACGACTTGTCAAAAAGCTGGCGGCGATAGTCCACTTCGTTGTCGTTGGTCACATAGCTCGATTTTATACCCGCCTCCAGGCGGCCGCCTTTGTACGGAATCGTCAGGTCGGACTTGAACGAATAAATGTTGATGGCCGACGGCAGGTGTCCGCGAAGCAACATATTGCCTTTGTAAAACCCGTCGCCATCGAAAAAGCTGCTGGCCAGCTCCATGTCGGCGGTGTTGCGGTAGCGCACCACGTCCACATCAGCCGTCAGTTCTTTGCCGGTGCTGTCGAAGGTGTGCTTCCAGTTAACATTGCCGGTGAAGTTGCGGAACGACATTTTATTGGTGGTGCGGGACACAAAAACATCGGTGAGCTCACCGGCCGCATTGCGAAGCTGTTGCGTGGCAATGGGCGTTGGCCGGCCGTTGAAGGCAAAGCCGCTCAGCACCACGCCAAAGCTGTTTTTCTTGTTGGGTGTGTAGTCCATGCCCACCTTCAACGTATGGTTATTGTTGCGGCCCAGGAACTTGGTTACCTGTGCCGACGATCCGGTGAACACACCGTTCTCGCTGAAGTTGCGGTTTAACTCCATCACGTTGCGGCCCTCGAAAAAATTAGGATTGTAGTTGCCGAAGAAATTATACTTCCCGCTCTTGTAATTAAAGTTGAAGCTGTTCTGCGATTTCGGCAACAGGTAGGTGGTGTTGTTGTAGCGATAGATGGACGTGGTGGCGCCAAGCGTCAGGCTGCCATTGAAGCCATTGGCACGGCCTTTTTTTGTTTTGATGTTGATGACACCCGCATTGCCCGAGGCATCGTACTTGCTCGATGGGTTGGTCATGATCTCGATCTGGTCGAGCTGCGAGGCCGGCATATTTTTCAGCAGGTTGGCCAGGTCGGCCGGCGACAGGTAGGTCAGTTTTCCATCCACCATCATAATGACGCCGGCCTTGCCGCGCAGGCTTACCACGCCGTCGCTGTTCACGGTTATGCCCGGCGATTTTTCCAGTACTTCCAGCGCAGTGGCGCCGGCATTGGAAGGCGATGCTTCCACATTGACCACGGTGCGGTCAATCTTGGTTTCAATAAATGGCCGTGCGGCCGTTACTACCACACTGCCCATGTTTTTGGCCGCCGGCGCCAATGCCAGCGCCGGTACGGTTACGCCATCGGCAGTAAGGTCAAACGCCTGCGAAAACTTTTTGGCAAAGCCAACCGACGTTACCGACAACAGGTAGCGCCCTTGTTTTATGTTGATGAAATCGTAATGGCCGCTTTTGTCGCTCACGGCCACTTTTACCAGGCCGGAGTCTTTTGCCCGCAGCAGCGACACGGTGGCTGCCGATAAAGGGTTGTTGCTTTCATCATGAACGGTACCGGCTATTTTTCCTCCCGGCTGGGCCACCGCTATCAAAGTGGTAAGCAAAAAAGCAGCAAGGAGCGTAAGCGTTTTTTTCATTGTTGTTGGTTTTGAATGCGGGAACAAAAGTTTTGAAAAGCCTCAACACTTACCACCGAAATGTGACGAACCACCGCTGTGCCGTGACGAAAGTATAAGCGGCAAAAAAGGGGGATAAACGAGGCCCGGGCTTAAGGGATTTAACGAAGAGGCAGGGCTGCCTCTTCGTTACCTCCGGATGCTGGCTTACCCGTTGCCGCCAACTTTTACGCGGTTTTGCTCGGAGTCGGCGCCGCTGGCTTTGCGCTTGGGCTGCGGGCCTTTCAGCGGCTTGCCAAAGCGGTAGGTGAAGGTGAAATTGGCCACCCGCGAATCGCGACGGTTATTGAACCGTGCTTCGGTGGTATTGAAGTTGATGTTACCCGTTACCTGGTTGGTATAGAGCAGGTCACGCACGGCCAGCTTTACCGAACCTTTGCCCTGCATGATGGTTTTGCTTACGCCGGCCGACGTTTGGCCCAGCGGCTCTATCATAATTTGTCCTTCCACGCCTTTGGTGCGGTAAAAGCCACTCAGCTCGGCACTCCATCCTTTGCTGAACCGGAACTGGTTGTTGACGTTGAACAACAGGTTGGTAGCCGACAGGTTCAGGTTTTCGCCATAAAGCTCACCGTAAAAGCGGCTGTGATTGAGGTTGGTGTACAGCATGGCCGTCCACCATTTGGCCACCGGCACCTGGGCGCTGATGGCCAGGCCACCGGCATCAACTTTACCAATATTGCCGCGCCGCACGATGGTGGCATAACCACTGGTGTTGCCGTTCACCCTGGCCTGCTCAAACGTCTCCATGTGATAGTCTTTCGTATGGTTGTAGTTGAGGGTAGTGGTAAGCCATCCCTTAAAGGTGTGGGTTAGCTCCACGTTGTTGGTAAACTGCGGACGGATAAACGGGTTGCCCGACTGGTAGGTGTATTCGTCGAGGAAAAACAGGAAGGGGTTCAGATCCTGGTAAGCGGGACGCTGAATGCGGCGCCCGAGCGACACGGCCAACTGGTTGTTCTTGTCGGCGTTGTAGCTCACAAACACGGTGGGAAACAAACTGCCGTAGTTGCGGCTGAACAAGGAGTCTTTCTGCAACAGGTTGCCGAACTGCTTGCCGCTGTACTGTGTGTTTTCGTACCGGAGGCCGGTTTGCAGGCCAAACTTGCCAAACTGCTTGTTGATGTTGATATAAGCGGCGTTGATGTTTTCCTTGTACTGAAACTGGTTTGTTTTGGTTACGTCCGGCGATTCGTAGCTGGCAAAGCGATTGTAGTAAAAAGCGCCGTTGGTGGTGCGGACAAAACTTGTTTTGGCGCCCAGTTCCAGCTTCAGTCCACTTTTAAAAGGACGGGTGTAATCAACCTTGGCCGACTGAATGGTAATGTCAATGGGCAGATTGGCGCGGATGGCCCTGCCGCCCTTCTTCGCCCAGGCAGGATCGTAGGTATCGTTATTAAAATTTTGAGTGCCGTCGGCGGCATAGGTCAGGTAGTCCACATCGGCCGTAAGCTCGGTGCCGGCACTGTCGAACTGTGTACGGAAGTTCAGGTTCAGGCTGCCGTTTTTCCAGGTGTTTTTGTTTTGGCTGGTGGCGTTAACAATTGAATCTACTGTTCGGCCAGGGTTCATGAGGTAGCTCACGCTATTGCTGCGAAAACGCTCCGGATTAAAAAAGCCGCTGGCCACAAAACCCACGGTGGTGTTTTTGTTAAGGAAATAATCGGCGCCAAGCTTCAGGTTGTAATTCTGGTTTTCGTTGTGCATTTTCGTTACCTGCTCAAAAATGGCGGTTGCCTCTTTGGTCGTTGCGTCGCGAAATGTTCTGTTGATGCGCAGCTCCTGAAAGCCGTTCCACTGGCTCTGGCTCAGGTTGCCAAATACATTCACCTTTTCGGTGCGAACGTTCATGTTCAGGCTATTGTTGGTTTTCCAGTAAACGCCCTGCCCGTAATTGAGGGCCAGGTTTCCGTTAAAGCCTTTGATCTTGTTCTTTTTGGTTTTGATATTGATGATGCCCGCGTTACCGGCGGCATCGTATTTGGCCGGCGGATTGGTCATGATCTCAATCTGGTCGAGTGCACTGGAGGGAAGGTTCTTGAGGTAGTTTGAAAGCTCGGCGCCCGTGAGGTAGGCCGGCCGGCCGTCCATCATCACCATCACGCCCTGTTTTCCTTTCAGGCTAATGTTGCCGTCTTTGTCAACGGTGATGCCCGGTGATTTTTCCAGCACTTCCAGCGCCGTGGTTCCGGCGTTGGTCACGGCGGCGTCCACATTTACCACCATGCGGTCAATCTTTTGTTCAATAAAAGGTTTGCGGGCCACCACCGTTACCGAGTTCAGGGCCTTCGGCAGCGGCACCAGTTCAATGGCGCCAAGCTGCGCCTCGGGTTTTTCAAGGCTGATCTCAAACAAAGAGGAAAAACCTTTCTGGTGGCCAACGGCTGTTACGGATACCAGGTAGGCGCCATCGGCCACGCCCTCAAAGCTGTATCGGCCGTCTTTGGCTGCCACGGCAAATTTTACCGAAGCCGAATCTTTTGCCCGCAAAAGGCTGATGGTAGCGGACTCTATCGTTTTTTGCGATCCGTCAATCACCGATCCTGTTATCCGCCCACCTCTTTGCGCCTGAACGGTAAAGCCAAATGCAGTTAGTATCGTCAAAATTGTAAACAGCCGTTTCATTATTAGTCTTTTTAGTACTTGTTCTTAATTATTTCATGTCAAACTTAGGTACTATGCAATGTAAAGTACATTGTTTTGTTACAGACGATCTTTTTTCGTGATGACCGGTAACGGTTTGACAGAACTGTGACGCTGGCCGCTTTGCGTCTGTTACAATTGGGGAGGCATTTCAGGACAAACGGAAAAATGGGCGTCTAAACGGTTGAACGGAGCTCTTGCTCTCCGTTTTGCGGGATTGTTTTGTTGGCTTTGAGTCAAAAATCGCCGGCGGCACTGCAGATTTTTCCATCGGTAGCTATCGTGTAAAAATGGTGCAGCGGCCGTATGAGGTGTCATACCTTTTTAGCAAACGGCTGACCGGCTGGTTTTGACGCAGCGGCGCATCCAGCAAGGCTAACAGAGACGGCAGCGTTTTTTTAGGGCGATGCTTTGCCGGTTAGATAGTCACCAAAACCGGTAGGGCATCATTGCGAGGGAGGAAAGCGGAAAGCAAAAAGAGCGAGGCCGCCGGCGGCTGCCGAATAGCGTTGGTGAAAAATAAGGACGTTACAGCATCGGCCAACTGTTTACCAGTCGGGCCGAACTGTTTACATTTGGCGGATGATGATTGATTACCGTTCCGATACCGTGACAAAACCAACCGCCGCCATGAAGGAAGCCATGTTCCGGGCACCGGTCGGCGACGATGTGTTTGGCGAAGATCCCTCCATCAACGAGCTTGAAACGCTGGCGGCCGGCTTGTTTGGCATGCAGGCGGCGCTTTTTTGCCCGTCGGGCACCATGACCAACCAGATTGCCATCAAATGCCACACACAGCCCGGCGACGAGGTGATCTGCGACGTCAGTTCGCACATTTACCAGTATGAGGGCGGCGGCATTGCCCTCAACGCCGGGGCGCAGGTAAAGCTCATTCAGGGCCACCGCGGCCTGATAACGGCCCAGCAGGTTCTCGACTCCATCAATGCCGATGATGTGCACAAGGCCCGCACCAGCCTGGTGTCGCTCGAAAACACCTCCAACCGCGGCGGCGGCAGTTGCTACACGTTTGGTGAAATTGAAAAAATCCGCCGGGTTTGCGACGAACACAACCTGATGCTGCACCTCGATGGCGCTCGGCTGTTCAATGCCCTGGTGGCAAAGGCCGAATCGCCAAAAGACTACGGCCGCACCTTTCACAGCATCTCCATTTGCCTTAGCAAAAGCCTTGGTTGCCCGGTGGGCAGCCTGTTGCTGGGCAACAGGGAATTTATTCGCAAGGCCAGGCGCATCCGCAAAGTTTTTGGTGGCGGCATGCGGCAGGCCGGCTACCTGGCCGCAGCCGGCATTTATGCCCTGCAAAACCACGTTGACCGCTTGCACAACGACCATCAGCAGGCCCTGCAACTGGCCGAGGTTCTGGCCAAAAAAGACTTTGTTGACACGGTACTGCCCGTAGAAACCAACATTATTATTTTTTCAATAAAAGACCGCTTCGACCCAAAATCATTGGTGGCCAGGATGCGGGAGAAAAACATTCTCTGGTACGCCATCTCCCCTACGCAGGTGCGCATTGTCACCCATCTGGATATCACTGCCGAAATGCTCCACCGAACCATCGAGACCATTGATTCCCTTTAACCACCAACCACGATAAACTATAAACCAATCGCATGTTTCCCAACATTAACCCAACAACCACTGAAGCCTGGAAGGCGCTGGCAGCCCACGCCGCCGAAATGAAAGGCACGCACATGAAAGCGCTTTTTGAGCAGGACGCCTCCCGTTTTCAAACCTTCCACCGCCGCCTTGGCGATATTGTGGTTGATTTTTCCAAGAACATCATCACTGCCGATACGCTCCGGCACCTGGCGGCACTGGCCGGCGAATGCCGGCTGAAAGAAGCCGTTACCGCCATGTTCGAAGGAGAGCTGATCAACCGCACCGAAAACCGTTCGGTGCTGCATATGGCGCTGCGCAACTTCTCCGGCCGGCCGGTGTACAGCGAAGGCACCGATGTGATGCCCGCCGTGAAGGCCGTATGGGAACAGATGCGCAGCTTTTGCGCCAAAGTGCACAGTGGCGAATGGAAAGGTTATACCGGCAGGCCGATAAAACAGATCGTGAACATTGGCATCGGCGGCAGCGACCTGGGGCCGTTTATGGTAACGGAGGCCCTGCGGCCGTATTGGGTGGAAGGCATTGAAGCTTATTTTGTTTCCAACGTGGACGGAACGCACATGGCAGAAACATTAAAAAAGCTGAACCCGGAGGAAACGCTTTTTCTGATTGCCTCTAAAACGTTTACCACGCAGGAAACCATGACCAATGCCCACACGGCAAGGGAATGGTTTTTACAAGCCGCCGGCGACGAGGCTCATATCGCCAAACATTTTGCGGCCCTGTCAACCAACGAGAAAGAGGTGGTGAAGTTTGGGATAGACAAAGCCAATATGTTCCAGTTTTGGGACTGGGTGGGCGGCCGTTATTCGCTTTGGAGCGCCATCGGCCTTTCAATAGCCCTGACCATCGGTTTCGACAATTTTGAGGAATTGCTGAAAGGCGCCCACCACGTGGATGAGCATTTTCGCACAGCCGAATTGAACGATAACGTACCGGTGCTGATGGCCCTCATTTCGCTTTGGTACATCAACTTTTTTGGGGTGCAGTCGGAGGCTATTCTGCCGTATGATCAATACCTCCATCGCTTTGCCGCTTATTTTCAGCAGGGCAATATGGAAAGCAATGGCAAAAGTGTTGATCGCAATGGCGAGGAAGTGGAATACAGCACCGGGCCTGTGATTTGGGGCGAGCCAGGCACCAACGGGCAGCATGCGTTTTACCAGTTGATTCATCAGGGTACGGTGCTTATTCCCTGCGACTTTATTGCACCGGCCCAAACACACAATGCCACCGGCGATCATCATGTAAAACTGCTGTCGAACTTCTTTGCACAAACGGAGGCGCTGATGAATGGCAAGGACGAAGAAGAAGTGGAAAATGAACTACTGAAAGCCGGCAAAAGCCCCGAGGAAATTGCTTCGCTGGCGCCCTTTAAAATCTTCCCCGGCAACCGGCCCACCAACTCTATTCTGGTCAAAAAAATTACGCCCTATACGCTAGGGCAATTGATTGCTTTGTATGAGCATAAGATTTTTGTACAGGGGGTCATCTGGAATATTTATTCCTTTGACCAATGGGGCGTGGAGCTAGGCAAGCAACTCGCTAACCGGATATTGCCGGAGCTGGTGAGCGGGGAGAAAATCACTTCGCACGACAGCTCTACCAATGGCCTGATCAATTTGTTCAAGGAAATGCAAAGCTGATCACGGAAAAATCGGCGACGGCAGTTCGGAGAGGGTTTTTGTACGCACGTAAAAAAGCCGGCCGTCTTTTTTTCCACTCAGCAAGATCTCCGGCCCTTGCACCGGCTGTGGTGCCGGAGTCCGCTGCTGGTCGTCCGATAGTTCAATTTGCCAAAGCGTGCTGCCCGGCTTTGAAGCACGGTTGGCGGGCTGTTCGTCCTGCTTCAAGCCGGCCGGAGCCTGGGCATTTGCCGCCAGCTTTGTGGCAATGAGCGAGAACGACCGCTGCCCTTTCCAGGCCCGCTGCCATTCTATGTTGCCGGCCACGGTTTCCACGTATAAATAAAACACCGAATCGCGACGGCTCTTGACGGGCTCGCCTGATTCGTCCACCTGTATCGTTCCGGGCCTTGGAATGCGGTAGTAAGCATCCGATTTCACCACCGAATTTTTTACCTGCGAGCAGGCCGGCAAGGCCAGCAAAACGGCGTACACGAAAACGAAGGGGAACGAAGTCATACGGCAATTTACCCGAATAAAACAAAAGGCCGGCCAAATGGCCGGCCTTTCAGCAAAGGGAGCAGCGCCCTACTGCTTTATTAACTTTTCGGTGAACACCACACCATCTACCACGGTACGCAAGATGTACGCTCCGTTGCTAAGGTTACCGGGCAGCGCCCAATGTACCTGACCCGATGGGCTGCCGAGTTGTTTTTCGGCTACCACCGCACCCGACACGCTTACCAATTGCAACCTGGCCGTAGCGCCGGGTTTTGCAAAGCGAACATCCAGCCCATTGCGGAACGGATTGTTAACAACCGTCACTTTTTGCACCGCTGCGGAATAGCTGATCAGCACCACGCTGCTCTGGCGGAACTTGGCATCGCGGTCGTTCATCCGCAGCCGATAATAGTTCTGCGGCGCCAGTTGCTTATCGCGGAAGCTGTAGGCCCTTCTGGCCGAGCTGTTGCCGGTGGCATCCACCGAACCGATCTTGTAAAAATTGATGCCGTCGGTGGATTTCTCCACATCAAAATCTCTGGCATTCTGCTCAAAGCTGGTGGTCCACGTCAGCAGCGAAGCGTTGTTGTCAACACGTCCCTGGAAGTCTAACAGCACAATCGGCAGCGGGAAGCCCACGATTCCTGCGCCGAAGCCGGAGAACCCGCTGGAGAAGGTATGGCTTAGTGTGAAGTCCGGTCCGAAGGTGCCATGCGTCGGCATCACTATCTGTACGCTGCCGGCAGCCAGGGGGTTGCCGGGCGTTACGGCGCTGATGGGCCCTTCTGTTTTAATCAGCTGGATGTTACTCCACGAATTGCCCGTGGCCGCCTCCCAGCCTTCTTTCTCCGCTTTCGTAAAATAAAGCGTTAGCGTGTATTGGCCCGAAGCATTGTTGGTAGCCGGGGTGATCCGGTAGGTTTTTGACATAATGTAGTTGGCCTGTGTATTGTTCCAGAACGGAAGAGCGGTAACGCCGGCCCGGTCTATGGCCACTTCGGTACAACCAAAATTGAAATTGGACGAGCTGTTGATGCGGGCCAGAATATTATTTCCGCTATTAAAGAACGGCACGTCAAATTCCGGTCCCAGGTACGACGATTTGGACGATGCAAATTGCGCTACCGGCTGGCCGGCCACACCAATTCCGAACCTGAGGTTGATGCGGAAATTGGAAATATTTGCCGCGGCCAATGCGCAACCGGCACCGGTTCCGGCCGATAGGGCGTTGGAATAAATTGTAGGATAATTGGCTGCGCTGCTTCCGGTTCCAAACGGCGCATTGCCCGACATGACATCGGCGTTGCCGTCGGCCCCGTCGGCCGAATTATCGAAACAAAACTGGATCACCACGTTTGAAGTGCCATCCCAACGGAAGAAGGAAGCACTGCCGGCGCCGGTGCCGAACGTAAACTTGTTTTCTCCCTCTACACTGCTGTAGTCCCCGGTGTAAACCTGGGTCAGCCCGCTCTGGAAATTAGACGACAGGTTGGTGGCCGTTGTATTGGCCATGGAAATGGTGTAGTTCTTAAACGGCTTGGTGCTGTTTTTTGTCAGCACGGTATCCGCCAGCGACATAATATCGCCACCGAGTGCCGGCACGCCGGCTGCTACCAGTTCTGCTGCCCGTACCAATATCTGTAGGCGGTGCTTCGGCTGATTGCTGCGGAACGCACTTTGCAGCGCCAACAGGCTGCCCGAATTGCCAACGGAATAATCGGTTGGTGTAATGAATACCAGCGGGGCTACATCATTGTCCAGAATGCTGACGGTGTAAAAATCGTAAGCGCCGGCAAATGCATTGGTGGTGCCGGAAACGGTGAAGTGCAGCGAAAAGGTTTTCGTTGGTTCTATGGCAGCATCATCGTACACCCGAATAGTAACCGTTTTTGGGCTGACGGCGCCCGACTGGAACACATGCTGGTTGGATGGTGCGGCAAAGTTTCCGTTAGTGGTAAAGTCAAAATCAACACCTTCAATGGCCGTGCCGCCGGCATCTACCACATAAGTTACAGTGGCATCCCCGGTAGGTGCAGCAAGGGTGTTTACGTCCACTGTATAGTCTGTGTAGCCGCGGCAGTCAACCGTGCCAGTGGTACGTTCGGTGAGTGTTGTCAGTTGGGCGCCAAACCGAATCTCGGGTGTGGCGGGAATAACGGCCGTGTAAATGCCGCGGCCGTGGGTGGCCGCCATAATGGTGTTATCGCTCAGGCGAATGCGCAGCATATCGGTGCGAACCACCGGGAAGCTGGGGTCGGAGGTCCACTGCGTAGCCGCTCCGTTGATGGCATCGGTATAATACACGCCGGCTTCCGTGGCAATAAACATGCGGTTGTCGTTCTGCGGGTCAAATACGGCCCAGCGCACCGGCATATCGGGCAGGTTGCCGTCAATATTTGTCCAGGCCGCGCCGCCGTTGGTACTGACCCACACATGCGGCACGCCAAAGCTGGTGTAGGTGGCCACCAGCACGTTATCGCTCGATCCGGTGTTGACACAGTTGAGATAGCCTGCCGGCAGCGAAGCCGAAAGATCGGTGAGGTTGGCCGGGACAGCGGCCGAATTCACCGTGCCGGCGCTGTCGAGGCGCACCAGCCGTCCATTGCCGGCGCCTACAAACAGCCGGTCTTTGGTAAAAGGCGACACTTTAAATGCCGACGGAATGCCGGCCAGGCCCGAAAGGGTCAGCAGCGAGGCTGAATTGCTGGTGTTGGCATTGGGCCACCGCAAAACGGTATTGGACCCCCAACAGGCATACATGGTGTTTTGGCCATCGTCGTAATCGTAGGGATTGATAAAACGGCCGGCTGAATTGCTGAACGAGAGCGACGACCAGCTGGCGCCTCCATGGGTGCTGCGGCGGTACTGGTTAAAAACCGTGGTGCCAAATTGTATGCTGGGATTTTGCTGGTTGATGGCCGTGTAGCCGCCATCGCCGCCAAACACTTCCACCGATGAACCTTTACCGGCTTGATTTAACTGGTGGGTGCCATTGTCTTGCGTCCCGCCGATCATATAGTTAGAACCGGCGGCCGGGTGAATGGATCCTGCATAAAATTGTTTGATGGCCAGGTTGCGGTTTTTGTCCAGGAAGGTGGCGCCGTTATCATCCGACACAAAAATGCCGCCGTCGCCGCCAATCACCACGCGGCTGGCAGAGCCGGCCACTCCCCACTGCATAAAATGATGGTCGGCATGTACGTAGGGCACACCGGGAAGGTGGCTTGGGCTGGCTTGTACCCAAAAGGTCAGCCGGCTCACTGTATTTCCGCTGTTGGTGGACTTATAGGCATCTACACCGGCAACAATAATTTCATCGGTATTGGCCGGATTAATAGATAGCGTAAGGTCGTACCAGCCCTGTGTGTTGGTGATCGCCGACGGGTAAACAGTTGTGTTTTGCCGTGCCCAGGTTTGGCCGCCGTCGGTGGACTTGTAACAACTATCGGTATTGTTGGAGTTGTTGATGGTGACGGCATACAATACATTACCGGCTACTGCCAGTTCCAAACGGTTGGCCGCTACGGTTGTATTTTCCCTGATGCCTGTGCTGGCCATCCATCCGGCGCCGGCTGTAACTGTCGCCGGATCGTCGGTGTAGTGGTGCACAACCGTACCGGAGCCGTAGCCAAAGCTGGCATGCAGGCGGCCGGCGGCAGAAAACTCAAGATCGGAGCAAACGGCATTGGCCGCGGCGATTGATGAAGGCGTAATGTTTTCCCAATTGTTGCCGCCGTTTGTTGACCGGTACAACCCGCTGGCGCTAGCGGCCGGCGTGGTAGATCCGCGGTGGGCAAGGTACAGGTTACCATCGCCATCGCAAACCAACCGGAACACCCGCCGGAAGCCGGTGGTGGCAGCGATTCGCGTCCAGGTGGCACCATTGTTCACCGATTTCCAGATGCCGGCGCCATAAACGGCGTCGGCATTTCCATAGGGCTCGCCAGTAGCGAAATAAAGAGTGGCCGGGACCTTTGGGTCCTGGCAAATGTAGGCGATGGCCATGTTCTCGAAACGCTCGTCAAGGGGTACCCAGTTGGGGCTGTTACCGCCGGTCAGGAAGTTGGTGGTTTTCCAAAGGCCGCCGGCCGCACTGCCGCAATAAACGGTGTTGCCCGATGGGTCGTTCAAAGTATCTATCAACAGCGCACGGGTGCGGCCGGCCGTGTAATTGGTGCCCGCCCCGCCGCGGATGTTTCCGTTGCTGGGCCCAACTAGATCGAATGTCGGCCCGCGTTCCTCCCAGGTCAGCGCACCGGCCTGCCGCCGGCGCCGGCGGTCGTCTTTTACCCGGTTGGTGTATTCAATGGCGGTGATCATTCGCTCGGCCGGCACATAACCCAGCACCGGGTCTTTTGTCCGTTCAAACTCGAACCGGTATTTGTCCTCGGGGCTTTCATATTCGTCGTCACCCTCGCGTTCGCCTTCCGTGGCATACACAACGCGATCCGACACCGGCACGTCGCCAGCCTGATTGGTGGAAGACTGGCAGGAGTAAATAAAAAATGCTGTGCAGCATAGCACCAACGCTTGCAGGGTTCTTTTCATAAACTGTTTTTTAGCAAAGTGGAAGTTTGAGAATATGGCAAAACGAGGCAAATGGATATGCAGGAAGGGTAAAGTTCAAATGCCTTCAAAGGGATTGGATTTAAACAACTGCTTCGCGGCCTCCGGTGCCACCTGCCGCCCTTGATAAGCAGGCAGGAAAAGTAAAGAAGCATGCGCTTTCGCAAACGGTTGAAACATCTAAAGAGGCTGGGCAAAAATCGTATCCATTACAAGCAGGCAGTCAAACACAATTCTCTTTTTGGTTGAATCAAATTTAGGGAGTATTAGTGTTGTAAAAATCAACGCCCTCGCTTATTTCCGGCAAAAATTTTTGTGCGCTAAAAATAGCCGGATGCACCCCGGCAACTTTAAATTGAAACCTGCAAATGCGTTTAATGTTTACAGCCTTCTGTTGTTGGAAAATGCACGATTTTAAAATGGCAAAAGGAAGAAATGTTTTTGAAGACCACATAGTGGCACCTGCTATTAACGTCTAGAACGAACTTGCCGAATTGGCCCCTCAGCTTTTACCTGACGGCCGTTTTTGGTGCCGGCATCAAAGAGTAAACACTGGTGGCGCACCCCACTCTCCTTTCAACCATCTATGCATTATTTTCTTCCATATTTCATCAAACAAAAAAATAAAGGAAAGGGCCACCGCACCGCAGCCAGTTGTAACGGGCAGAAAATAGGGATGTATGGTTTGGGCATAAGGGCAGGCGGCCGTAAGCACATAAAAAAGCTCCGTTATCCGGAGCTTTGTATTAAAATGAATTTCCGCGATTACCATTTGTCAACATCCTCGGCCGACGCTGTGGCAGTAGCCGGAGCGGGGCTGGTGGCTACCGTTGCTGCGGCAACCGGCGCTTCCACATTGCTGCTGCTCACTACTTCACTCACCTCAACGCCCATGTCTTCGTGGTCGCCTTCGGCTTCTTCGTGGTTAAATGCGTCGAAATCAAAGTCAGGCATCAGGCTGGTTTTTACATAATCAACAGCCTCGTTCAATGCTTTGATGAATTTGTTGAAGTCTTCTTTGTAAAGGAAAATCTTGTGGCGGTCGTACCCGTTATCATTAAAGCGCTTGCGGCTTTCGGTGATGGTCAGATAATAATCATTTCCACGGGTTGCTCTGACATCAAAAAAATAGGTTCTGCGTTTGCCGGCTCTGATGCGCTTACTGTAAATGCTTTCCATTTTCTTGTCGTTGTTGTCGTACGCCACAGTTTTGATTTTTACAGAGTTTAGAAAAAGTTTTGGTTTACTTGCTTACAAATATAATTGCATTTTCGGAACAGCCAAATTTGCCAAATTTTTTAATTGCTCTGTTCTTCCTGCAATTGTCGCTGGTACATGGCATAATAGATTCCGCGCTGCTGCATCAGTTCTTCATGTGTACCGGCCTCTTTTAATTCGCCTTCTTCCAGCACAATAATGCGATCGAAACCAAAAAGATTAAAGACGCGGTGAGTAATGAAAATGGCCGTTTTGTGGCGCAGGTAATCCGAGAGGTTGGTAATGATTTCTTTTTCTGTTTTGGCATCTACGGCACTGAGGCAATCATCGAAGATCATAACCGGCGCCTCTTTGAGAAGAGCCCGTGCGATGGAGATGCGTTGCTTTTGGCCGCCGCTGAGAGTTACACCCCGCTCGCCAATCTCGGTCTCATACCCGTTGGCAAATCCTTCAATGTCGCTGGCCACGGCCGCCAGGCGGGCCGCTTCGTGCACTTTTTCGCGGTCGTGCCATTTGGCCCCAAAGGAAATGTTGCCGGCCACTGTGTCGCTAAAAAGAAAACCATCCTGCGGCACATAACTCATTTGGTTGCGCAACACATCCATCCTGATCTGGTCAATGGATTCGCCGTCGAGCAATACCTGTCCTTCCGTAACATCGTAGAGCCGCAGGATCAACTGGGCCAGCGTGGTTTTGCCACTGCCAGTGCGGCCCACTACGGCAATGCGTTCGCCCGACCGGATGTGGAGGTTCAGGTTGCGAATAGCCTCGATGCCGGTATGGGCGTACGTGAACGAAACATTCTCCAGCCGGATGTCTCCGGTAAGCGCCATGTTGCGAGCAGCAGGGGCGTCATAGATAGCCGCCGGCGTATCCAAAAATTCGTTCAGCCGCTTTTGCGAGGCGGCGCCCCGTTGAATCATGCTGGCCGTCCAGCCGATGGCGCTTACAGGAAAGGTGAGCATATTGATGTAGATCACAAACTCCACGATGGTGTCGAGGCCGATGTTTTTTGTACCGTAGATGTAATAAATGCCGCCGATCATGATCGTGAGCAGCGTACTCAATCCTATCAGTAAGGTCATGGAGGGAAAGTAGAGCGCTTCTACCCTGGCCAAACCTACCGCACCGGCCCGGTACCTTTCGCTGCTTTCTTCAAAGGAACGATACATGGCGCTTTCCTGCACAAACGACTTGATGACCCGGATGCCGGAATAAGCCTGCTGCGCCGTTGTGGTCAGTTGCGCCAGTGCCGCCTGCACAGCCTCGCTTTTTTTATGAATGATGTTATTGACAAGGTAGATGGTGGCGGCCAGGATTGGCAGGGGCGAAAGAACGTAGATCGTTAGCTCCACATCGCGCCGCAACATAAAATAGACGCTCATGGAAATAAGCGTTATCAGGTTGATGAAATACATTATGGCAGGGCCGGTGAACATGCGTACCCGGCTCACATCTTCCGCCATACGGCTCATGAGGTCGCCGGTGCTGTGCGATTTAAAAAACGTTGCGTCGAGCTTTTGGTAATGCGTGTACACTTCGTTCTTTTGGTCGTACTCAATGTGACGGCTCATGACGATAATGGTTTGCCGCATGAGGAACATGAAAAAGCCCCGAATAAGAGCGGTGGCCAAAATAACCAGCCCGCTGATGAGCACGACCTGCATGGCCGGCGTGCCTTTTAGCCCCTCCACCCACTCTATGTACCAGCGAACCAGCCCGGAATAGGTCTTTTGGCTGTTGCGGGCTACGTAGCCCGGCAGGCTGCGCTGTACAAAGTCAATGATGTAGCCGGTGAGCTGCGGCGCCAGTACGGCAAAATAATTGGAGATAACAATGAACAGCACACCGATGGAAAGGCGAACACGGTACTTCCAGAAATATTTGTTGAGTGCCTTCAGATGCTTCAAGCCGGGGTATATTTGAACGGTAAAGGTAGGCAAGGCCAAATGGGAAACGAGAAGGGCAAAACAGGATTTTAGGATAATGTTGGCGACCGTATGAAGTCCGGTCATTCTTACAAATCCAAGGCTCCTGCAATAAATAATGAATCATGCAGAAAGAAACATTTTTTACGACCATTGACGCAAAAGAGGTAACGCTTGTGGAGATCAGCAATTCGGGAAACCTTCGTGCCGCTATTTCGAATTACGGCGCAAGGCTGGTAAGGCTGGAATATAAAAGCGTGAACGTGATTGTTTCGTTCGATGATCTGGAGACCTACTTCAAGCCGCCGATGTTTTACCACGGTGCCACGATAGGGCGTTATGGAAACCGCATTAAAAACGGACGGTTTACCCATAACGGTATCGCTTACACCCTGCCCATCAACAATGGTGTAAACCATTTGCACGGCGGACCTAAAGGTTTTCATAACCAGGTATGGGAACTGGCGGAGCAAACGGAAAACAGTGTTGCCCTGCATTACCTGTCGAAAGATGGCGAAGAAGGGTATCCCGGAAACCTTGACGTGACCGTGCGCTATACGCTGACAAACGATGATGCGCTGGAAATCACCTACCAGGCCACGACAGATGCCGACACACCCGTAAACCTGACCAATCATGCTTACTTTAATTTAAACGGCGGCGGCACGGCCCTTCTTCACCAATTACGGATCAATGCCGATCGTTTTACGCCGGTTGACGAATCGCTGATCCCGACCGGCATTGAACCGGTAGAAGGCACTGCCTTTGATTTCAGGTTACCAAAAGAAATAGGAGCAGAAATTGAAAATAACGAAGAGCAAATCCGCATTGGTGGGGGTTACGATCACAATTTTGTACTGAACAAAGAAGGGGGAGAACTAAGCCTGGCTGCGAGGGCTGTGGGCGACCAGACCGGTATTGTGATGGAGACTTACACCACCGAGCCGGGCGTGCAGTTGTTCTCGGGTAATTTTCCGGAAGAAGTGCTGCCGAACAGCTACCGTACCAGCTTTTGTTTGGAAACGCAACATTTCCCGGATTCGCCCAACCGGCCCGATTTTCCGACAACGATACTGAACGCCGGAGAACCTTTTACCTCGCAAACCATTTATAAGTTTTCAAGCTGACAGATGGCGTAATTAAAAACAGTCCTGCCATCAATCATCCGCCATCTAATTCAGGCTCCTAAAATCCACCGGCACCAGCCGGCTCACGCCCGGCTCTTGCATCGTCACACCATAAATCACATCCACGGCGCTCATCGTGGTTTTGTTGTGCGTTACTATGATAAACTGCGAGTTATTGCTGAACTCCCGGATCATTTTGGTGAACTTACCCACGTTGGCGTCATCCAGCGGCGCATCCACTTCATCGAGGATACAAAACGGCGCCGGCTTTATGAGGTAAATGGCAAACAATAGCGCCGTTGCCGTCAGGGTTCGTTCGCCACCGCTCAACTGGCCAATGCTGCTGGGACGCTTGCCTTTTGGTTTGGCCAAAATGTCAATGCCGGTTTCCGCCAGGTTATCGGGGTTCTCCAGAATCAGGTCGCACTGGTCGTCTTCGGTAAACAAGGCTTTAAATACCTTCACAAAATTTTCCCGTACCTGGTTAAACGTGTCCAGGAATTTTTGATTAGCCGTTGTTTCCACTTCGGCAATGGTTTGCATGAGGCTTTGCTTGGCCGTCACCAGGTCATTTTTTTGCTCTACGATAAACTCGTAGCGCTTGCGCATTTCCTCAAAGGCTTCAATGGCGGTGGGATTTACCTCGCCTAAATTTTCCAGGCGCTTTTTCATTTTGTCGGCCTTTTCCTGCAACTCTTCCACCGGCGTGGTGGTGGTGCGTGGCTCGTCGAGGATATCTTCCAGCACAATCTTAAACTCCACATTGAGCCGCTCTTTCATGCCGGCTAACTGCAGCTTCACATCGGTCAGTTTGTCTTTTATCTCGCTCAACAAATGCTCAATGCCTTCTTTTTCTTTTACTTTCTGGCGCAGCTCACTTTCTTTTGCGCTTAGCTGGTTGCGCAGGTTGTAATAAAGCTGGTCGGCTTCATTCAGGGCACTTTCCTCGCTTTCGCGGCGGCGCATCAGTCCATACAACCCCTCCTCTACTTCCTTTAATTTTTCGTCCGATTCAATAATGTTCTCCGACGTTTGCTTCAACTGCGACGTGTTCGTTTCTACCTGCGTACGCAGATCGTTCAACTGGTTGTTTTTGAACTGCAGCTCCTGCTTCAGGCTGGCAATTTTGCTTTGCTCGCGGGTCACCTGAAGATTCAGTTGGTTGTACTGTGCGTTCAGGTTGTTGTAGTCCACCTCCACGCCCCGGTACTCTTCCTCGGCTTTCTGCAGGCCTTCGGTATATTGCGACAGTGAAGCGTTCAACTCAGTGAGCTCGTTGCGCACATGCTGTATCGAAAGGTTGGTGTTCTCCAACTGCTCCGATAAGTCTTCAATCCGGTTTTGCGAGGTAGCCTGCGAATGCTGCAAATTCTCCAGCTTGTTCTGTAACCCATAGCGCTCGTTATTAAGTTGCTGAATTTCCTTTTCGGTTTGCCGGATGAGATTTTCCTTAAGGTCCTGGTTAAAAGCAATCACTTCGTTGTGCCGCGCCTGAATTTCTGCATTCAGGTCAGCCACAATGGTTTTCTGTGCAGCAATTTCTTCCGCCAGCTTTTCCAGGTTTTTGGCTCTACCGATTTTCTTCCCTTCAAACAATCCAACGCTTCCGCCGGTGAGGGTATATTTTCCTTTTACATACTTGCCGTGCTTTTCCAGGATCACAGCGCCATTGCTGGCTTCCAGCACCGATTCATCGTCGGCAATAAACACATTGGCCAGCAACTGCTCTGCCAGCGGCCGGTATTGATTGTCCACCTCAATCACGCTGAGTGCCTGGATGGTTCCTTCCGGCTGGTGCGCATCGGTGGCGGCACCGGCCACTTTATCCAGCAGAAAAAAGTTGGCTTTGCCTTTCTTTGCGCCATCGAGCAGGTGCACCGCCTGCAGTCCTTCCTGCAGGTTGGCCACCACGTAATAGTTCAGGTAAGGCTCCAACACATTTTCCACCGCGGCGCGGAATTCTTCTTTCACATAAATGATGTCGGAAAGAATAGGCGCCGTGTGGTTCCAGCCTTTGTTGTTGTGCAAAAACTTCACGCTTTCGGGGTAGCCCTCCATGCTGTCTATCAGGCTCTTTAGCAGGTCATGCTCGTTCTTTTTGGCGTCGAGCTTACGGTTTTCAGCCGCCAGGCTGGCCCGCAGCCCTTCCAGCACACTCTGCGTTTTCAGAATCTGCTCTTTGGTATTGTTATGATGCGTTTGCAGGGCTTCCAGGTCGGCCTGCTTTGCCGTGAGTTGTTCTTCCTTTGCTTCCCTGTCTTTTTGCAACTGCGCCATCTGCTCTTCGCGGGATGCCTTGTCTTCTTCCAGGTGCCAGATGGTACGTTGCAGGTTTTGGATGGAAGTGTCGGCCACCGCCACCTTTTTTTCGGCGTCGAACTGGCTGCGCTGTACCTGCTGGTAGGCATTGCGCAATTGGTTTACCACGTTTCTTTTTTCATCCACTACCGCCCTGCGGCTATCCACTTCCTTCCGCAAGCCTTCCAACTGGCCTGCCAGGCTTTTCAGCACCTCTTCTTCTTCCGCAATTTGCTTTTGGGTAAACTGGATGCTTTCGTCAATACCGGTCATTTGGCCGCCGGCTTTCTCTAAAAATGCCGTCAGGGCCTCTTCGCGTTCGCGGAGGTACTGCAGCCGTTGGGTCGCCAGGTTCTTTTCATTTTCTTTGGTGCGCAGCGTTTGCACCAACTCGTTGAACGATTGCTGCAGCGAGTGCAGTTCGCGTTCTTTGTGAATAAAGTCCACCCGCTCCTGCTCCAGGGCGGCATCGGCCGTGGCGATGTCGGCTTCCAGCGCAATGCGCTTATCGGTCTCTGTTTCGCTCTTTTCGCTGAGGTCTTTGTACGTAATGTTGAAGCCCTCGAGAGCTGCCTTGGCCAGCTCAATGCTGACCTCGCGGTATTCCTTTTTAATCTCGTAATATTTCTGCGCTTTTTTCGCCTGGTTTTCCAGCGATTTCAACTGGTTGTTGATCTCGAACAGCAAGTCTTCGATACGGGCCAGGTCCTGCTCGGTGGCATCGAGTTTTTGTTTGGCTTCTTTCTTCCGCGTTTTGTAAATGGAGATGCCGGCCGCCTGTTCCAGCATGCGCCGACGGCTGTTTTCTTTGTCCTTGATCAGGTCGTCCACCATGCCCAGCTCAATGATGGCGTAGCTGTCGGTGGACACGCCAGTGTCCATGAATAGGTTCTGGATATCCTTCAGGCGGCACTGCACATCGTTGAGGCGGTATTCGCTTTCGCCGTTTTTGTAAAACTTGCGGGTGATGGTGATGGTGCTGAACTCCGTGGGCAACAGGTTGCGGGTGTTTTCAAAGGTGAGGCTTACTTCGGCCAGGCCGCTGGCGCTGCGTGTTTTGGAGCCGTTGAAGACAAGGCTCTCCAGGTTTTCGGACCGCAGGTGCGAAATCTTTTGCTCACCAATCACCCAGCGAATGCTGTCCACAATATTGCTTTTGCCGCAACCATTGGGCCCCACGATGCCGGTGATGTTCTCGTCAAAATTGACCTGGGTTTTATCCGCAAAACTTTTAAAACCCTTTATTTCCAAAGACTTTAGTCGCAAATTTTCAGATTTTGAAGGGAGCAAATATAGCCTTTGCCCCCCACAATTGCAGGGCTTTAACAAGCCCTGCCGGCGGGAGTTTTGCCCCATTTATCAACAACAAAAACCGCTTTTTTCACCACCTCGCAGCATTGATTCAACCTGTTGATTATAAGTCCGTTCGGGCCAAAACAAGAAATGTAATTAAGAACCCTGCTCGGTTCCGTGAGCTCCGTCAAAACAGCGTTTATGGAAAACAACGCATTTTTTGTCTTTTAAGCCTGGGCAAACGGCGCGGCCTGGATTGGGAATTTGAAAACAGCCCTGCAAACAAACCAACATGCGATTGATCGCTCTTTCTCTTCTTTTCCTGGCAGCGGCCTGCCAGCAGTCCGGAAAAAACAATTCCGTTCGGGTAGCCGGCGAAGGCAAGGTACGGGTAATGCCCAACCAGGTGATCCTGACACTGGACGTGTCTTTTGTTCGTCCGCGAATGGTGGATGCCGTTCGGGAAACACAGCAGACCATTGATACAGTGCTTGGTATTTTAGAACAGTTTGGCCGGCGAAATCTTGACATTAAAACCAGCAGCATCTCGGCAAACAAATCCTACGAATACGTGGGTAACCGCGATGTGTTCAAAGGTTTCAGCGCCGGGCAAACCGTGGATTTTGTGCTGAATGATATCAGCCGTTTTACCGAGCTGACCGGCCGCCTGCTGGAAACAAAAATCAACAGCATTGCGCAAATACAGTTTGGCCATTCCAAAGCCGACAGTCTTTTCCGCGAAGCCGACCTGCTGGCCTACGACGATGCTCACAAATCGGCCACGAAACTGAGCCAGCGGGCCGGCGTTTCCCTGGGCAAGCTGCGGTTTATCTCCAACACCGATGCCGGTGCCGCCGGGGAAAGCGACGCCTATCAGCAAGGCGGCCGCATAGAAACCTACTCCAAGGCCTATGGCGGACGGGGCTTTCGTATTTCGCCGGAGGTGCTGGAATTTCGGCGCATGGTGGTGGCGGAGTATGAGGTGTCGGAGTGAAAAAGAAAGGCTTCCGAATTTTTTCGCAACCTCGGAGGTCTGCCACGCGGCATGAGAAAAATCACGTTGGCGCTTGAAGAAATTCAACCCTTTGCCTCAAAGCCTTCGGCATTTTTGCCGTACAAAATCAACGCACCATGAAAGTCATTGTCCCGGTTGACTTCTCCGAGGTGTCGCTCAACGCAGCTTAATTTACCGGACAAATGCTGGAAAGCCACTAAGGCACCCCCCTTCTTTTGTATCAGTTTTACCGCCATTAGGCAGAAGAAATGGCTCTGGAGGCACGCCTGCCGTGGCTGAAAGAAACCTGCCAGCTTCAGTATGCTGTGAAGATTGAACACCGGCTGGAACAGGGCGAAAATCTTATTGATTCACTTGCCCGCCAGGTACGTTTTGAAGACGCCGACCTGGTGGTGATGGCCATTACCGACCGCGTAAAAATTCTGGAGGAAAGCTATTCGCTGCAGATGATTGCGCAAAACCTCTGCCCGGTGCTGGTGGTGCCGGCCGGCTTTGCATTCAGGGGCGTCCGAAATGTAGCTATCGCCTGCGATTTTAAAAACGTGGAGCAGGTGATACCGCTGGTGCCGGTGCAAAAAATGCTGGACCTCCTCCGGCCAACCTTGCACATTGTGAATGTGAACAGCGACATCTATATTTCGCTCAATGAAGAAGCGCAATCACAAAAAGAAAGGCTGGAAGAAATGTTTGCTGATTACCATCCTGAATTTCATTTTATCACCACATTCGGCTTTCACGATTCGCTGTGGCGTTTTATTGCCGACAAAAAGATTGATATGGTGCTAACCTTTCCCCGCAAGCGCAGCTTCTTCAACTACCTGCTCAAAGGAACGAACACCAGTAAGCTTGTTTACGAAGCGACGGTGCCGGTGCTGGCTGCGCATGAGTAAGCTAACGATAATGTTTCCTATTCACAAGAATAGGGGCGAAATACTCAGGGCTATGGCGGCTACTAACAGCAGAATCATGGCGCCATTCCATAGCCGCCTTTGCTGGTAAGAAAAACGGAAGCCTGTCCAGTAAACACCCGCTGCATCTTTTCTGGGATCGGCTTTTGGAAATGGACGCTTCAGCAGCGCCTTATCCAGCAGAAGCCCAACCAGCTTTTCGCCATCAAGCCGTATCTGTTGCCTGCGCCTAAAATCGTATTCGCTTTCGTCGTCACGCTTTTCTTGAATGCCGCCGGTGTAAATGAGCTGGATTTTTTGCTGGCCGGCGCCTTTGTTGGGTGAATCAGGATGCAGGTTCGCCATTGCCTGCTGAAAGAGTTTTTCCAATACCCGCAAATCAGTCGAATCATCAACCAGCAGCACCGCCCGGTTTATCGGGAACTCATCGAGCAATTTTTGTATTTCGTAAGCAATCCCCTGGTTTTTTTCACTAAGCGCTGAAAAATCCATGGCAATTACATCAGCCTCAGAAAACAAATCGGCCACCGCTTTTTGCCAAATCGCATCGGTACAGTACATTGAATTGATGCCAAAACGAAGGCGCCCGTCGGGGCCGGAACGAAATCTTTCCAGTTCCTGCACCAATTCCTTTTCGTCTTCTACAATACAGTCTTCAATCTTTCCTTTTAGAAAATGAAAAACATGCCGGGCACCAAGGTGAAAATTATCCGACCCGTCCAAAAGATTGATGTTGCCAAATGATCTCCAACCTTTAATAAGATCAAAAAAATTAGCCAGGTGCGGACTGCCGAATACCCGCAGCACCAAAAGGTTGTAAGGGCGGTAATAAGGAAATTGCTGTTCTATAATTCTTCGTTCTTTCTGTATGCCTATAACATAGAAGAGGACCAGCGCAACTGCTAAACCGGCGCAAACGCCTGCTGTGATGGTAAGTGGCCTTTGCAGATAGAGGAGGCGAATTTCCACCAATAAACCAACAATAAAGACAAGCCCAGCCAGTGCCTGGGGTTCTGCCCGAGGCGGCAACCGCTGATTTTGTTTGTACACCTCACTTACTTCGCCAGGCTTGGCGCGAACAGCAGCGAATAATAATCGAAAAAAGGGATTTGCCTGACAGCTTTTGCGAAAAAGAGGAGCCGGCATGATAAAAAAGATAACGAAATGGAGGAACACGAGCGTTGCATGAAACTCCTCGGACATGCCGGTTTCGAAAAAAGAGACAACTGAGAAAAGTGTAGCGGGAAGGATGGCCCCGGCAGAAACCAGAAAAAAGTGTTTTATATACATCAGCTTTGCTGCGCTGTTGCGTAAGTGAGATAAATCAATCGCCTTTTCCCCAGCACCCGAGATAGCTGGGAATGAATCTGCCGTCAATATCTCCATTTGTACGCTATCGGTCTGAGCTGGCTTGATCGTCTCAATTTCGTTTACCTGCGATTTGACATCGGCCATGGACTCCTTTAAAACCTTTCCTTCTCCTTTTTTTTCCTTTTGTACTTCACCCGTTACCACCCTTTTTATTGATTTGACGGTTCGCTCTTTGATAAAGTGCTTGATGAAAAGATAAATGAACAACGGAGTCAGCAGTATCCCGATAATAATTAAAAGGATGAGCCATGAAGCCCATTCATCAAAGTAGCGGTAAGCGGCATACCCTATTCCCCCAACAAGAGCTAACAACAAAACATAGCCGGTAATGCGGGCAACCAGGCCGGGTGTTTTACGTGGGGCAAGGCTTTCGCTGAATTCACTAACACCAAGCACCTTGTATTTTTCCTTCACTGCCGCTGATTCAGCATCCCAGGGATCATGGTCCCAAACATGCTGCCCCTGCTGGGTGATATACCTGGTAATATTGATTGCATTCTCTATCTCCGCTACCAGCAATGCCCATTGTCGCGGGTGATGCCTAGCAAATTCATTCAGCATAGTCCAGGTCATCAGTGCTATATCCAAAGACTCTTCCTTAATGCTCTTCTTTTTAAGCAGCACCTGACTATCCGGCCACCGCCCGCCTACCCACACGGCATGTCCCCGGATCATCAACAATACCTTTGAGAGGCTGATCACTCTGCCAAAGGGGTTAGTGCTTTCTACCAATAACCACCAGGAAACAAGCCTCCCAAGTGCCATCGCTCGATCCGGGACCAACCTGGCCTCCAGGGTATATTCCGGCCAGGAATGTACGTTCCCGGTTGGCACACAGACATGGTATTCTCCGGTGCCATCTTCTGATCCCCTTACCTCCAGTTCAAGAATGCCGGCATCTACATTGGCAATGATTGCAGCGGCAATGTATTGTATGCAGAAGGCAACCCGGTCGGTAACAGACACCCCATCGAAAAGGAGCATGCCTTCTTTTCGCTTACTATACGGAACAAAATCAAATTCTTCTGCATGGATAAGAAAGGCTTCGCTGGGCGTAAACTGAGGGCTTTTTACGTTGATGATAGTTTCGGTTTGCATGCGCATCGTTTTGAATGCATCAACCCCACTGGGTATATCCGGTTATTGCGTTTTGGTTGTGTAAGTGGAGCAGATGCCAACTGCATTAATGGAAAAAAAGATAGCGATTTTCTATCAATCAAAGGCAACGTCCTCAAAAATGCGAAACATCCGAAAAAAAGGATCCATCGCTTTTCCTGCTCCTTTGTTAATAGAAACAACAAGCTGGCTAAGCAAAAGGAAATATTGCACCGATTTGCCTTAAGCGGAAAACGATGTGCTGCCAGAAGTGAATGGACGCATTCGCAAAGCGATGGCTTTGAAAGAGAAAGCTGATACGAATTTGCCGCATTTGGTTTTGTACGATAGTTTAGCGGCCGTGAAACTGCCATTCCTGTTGAACAGCAACACCATTCCTTTTTGTATCGTCTTCATTATTTGGCTTGCGCCAATTGCCGGAATGGCACAGAGTACTCTAAAAAATTTCAGTCAGCAGATAACGGTCACCTCCGAAAACGACCGGTACATGTTCCAGGGAAAAGATGGTTATTATACCAATGGCCTTTTGCTGAAATACACGAAAGCCATCTCACCAAAAAACAGTCAGAAGCGGTTGAACAGTTTTGAGCTTGGCCAGAAAATGTTTTTGCCTTACGAACGCAAAATTTTTCTGCCTTCAGAGATTGACCGGCCGGTGACGGGTTATCTCTACGTCCGCTTTTTGCGTACACAATTTTCCGCGGCCAACCAGCTTTGGCAATGGGGCGCTTCGGTAGATGCTATTGGCGATGCTTCTCTCGCCCGCAGCATGCAAAGCCTGTTTCATAACTGGATCGGCATCAGCAGCCGGTGGAACTGGGTGTGGGACTACCAGTTAAAGAGCAGCATCGGCGTCAATCTGCACGGCAGTTTTGCAAAAGCATTGCTGAAGCAAAACAGCGCCTCTTTTCAGGCCATACCGGTAACAAAAGCAACGCTAGGAACCAGTTTTACCAACATCAGCCAGGGCCTTGTATTGCAGTTCGGCAAGCTGCGACCCATGAGCCAATCAGCTTTTTGGAAGGCCGCTTTGCAAAGCGATGGAGAAACACCACATACAAAGCCGGAATGGATATTTTACTACTATCCCGAAGTGCAGTATCAGGCCTACAATGCAACAGTGCAGGGAAGTTTATTCCTGAATGATAAAGGAGCAATCATTTCGTCGCCGGAACCTTTTTTGCTAACCCACCAGGCTGGCGTGCTGTTTTCGGCCGACAGATACCTGCTGCAGCTTGCCGCTAATTTTCAGTCGAAAGAAGCAAAGTCACAACGCTTCTCGCAGCGCTATGGCAGCATTCAGGTTGGCTACCGCATCAGGTAAAAAAACGAGGCCGTCAAACGACTTCGATGGCCTGAAAAACACAACACCTTTACCCCGTTTTATTGGTCTTCTACAATCGCTGTTTTGCCCGCCGCTTTCCCTCGCCTATCTTCGGCCTGTAGAGAAGACTGCGTGGATTGGCTGATGTAAACCCGCTATATGAAGAATGTCAAGATCATCGAAGTTCCGTCTGAGATTGGAGCCGGCACCCGTGGTGCCTCGCTCGGCATCGAGGCCATAAAAATTGCAGCCCTCGATTTTATGAGCAGCTTTTTTATTCATTTTCCCTGCGAAAAAATTCCCTCCGAAAACAAGCTTCTCTACGAACCTATCGAATCGCCGTATGCCAAGCGTATCAAAGGCATTGCCTCCATGTACGAAAAGGTGAGCAAGGCTGTTCACGATTCCATTAAATCAAACTTTTTTCCTGTGGTGCTCAGCGGCGATCATAGCATCTCTGGCGGCACCATTGCAGGTATCAAAATGGCCAAGCCCCAAAGCAAGCTGGGAGTGATTTGGATAGATGCCCATGCCGATTTGCATACGCCCTATACCACACCGTCGGGCAATATGCATGGCATGCCGCTGTCGGCCGCCATCAACGAGGACAACCTGGAATGTGCCGTACATGATCTTGACCCGGAAACAACAAAGCAGTGGAATTACCTGAAAAATATCGGAAAGATTGCGCCAAAGGTCTTACCCGAGGATATTCTTTATGTATCGCTGCGTGATTTTGAAAAAGAAGAAAAGCACCTGATTGACAAATATGGCATGAAGGTGATCACCACCAAAGAAGTGCGGAACAAGGGCGTGGAAAACATTATTCGCTCCATCACCCGCTACTTCAGCGATTGTACCGACATCTATGTGTCGTTTGATGTGGACAGCCTGGATTCATCGCTGACCCGCGGCACCGGCACACCGGTGAGCAATGGCCTCCGCGAACGTGAGGCCGAAGACCTGGTAAGCAAACTGATGCAAAACCGGAAAGTCTGCTGTTTTGAAATCACCGAGGTGAATCCCACCCTGGACAAGGAAAACCTGATGGCGGAAATTGCCTTCAACATCCTTCAGCGCAGCGTGAATGTGCTGATGATGAGCTGATGAACGGCAGTTGTGAATGGTGAAGCGTGAATGGTGAGCGACGGGGGAACTATGAAATGGGGGATTACGTGAGAGTGCGTTTCAGGCCTTCCGAAAATGGTATTGGTTGAAAGCCGAGTTCTTTTTTTGCTTTTGAAATATCGAAGCCGGTTTTTGCCGGCCGCTGTGCCGGCTGATCAAATTCATCTGCTTTTACCGGAATAATTTGTGAGGCATCGTAACCTAAAAAACGGGCCGTGTCCACCGCTATATCGTAAGGCGTTTTCACGTCCTGGCCCGAGAGGTGGTAGATGCCGCATTTTTCCTTGGCTATGATGGCGACAATACCGGTGGCCAAATCCTCCACATAGGTTGGCGTACGCACCTGATCGTTGAATATTTTCAACGCCTTTCCTTGCTGCAATGCCTTTGCGGTGTTGGTAACAATGTTCTCGCGGCCCGAAAATGTTTTGCCATAGACCAGCACCGTACGGACAATGCTCCAACGAAAGGGATATTTCATCACCTCGTCTTCTGCCAGCAGCTTTGTAAGGCCGTAATAATTTACCGGGTTTCTTTCGTCGTTTTCTTTGTAAAATCCTTTTTCACCGCTAAAGACAAAGTCGGTTGAGAGAAAGATAAAATGGGCCCCCTGAATTTCTGCGGCCTGTAAAAGATGGCTGGTTCCGGTAACATTGGAGAGAAAAGCCGCCTGCCTGTTCTGCTCGCATTCATCGGGCTTTGAGATAGCCCCGCCGTGCACCACCACCTGCGGTTGAGCCGAGGCAAAAACAGAGCTTACTTCGTCTTTGCTGGTATAGTCCATTTCCTGGTAACAAAAGTTTTTTTCACGGTAGGGAAGGCGGTTGGGGCCTTTGCCGGTGGCAATGACTTTATACTTTTTTTGCAGCAGCTGGTGCACAAGATAATAGCCTAAAAAACCATTGGCGCCAGTTACAAGAACGCTTCTCATGCGGCGAAGATAATTCCCCAGGCTACCATCCCCACCCAATACCCCCGCCCTTGAAGGGGCCCAGGTGAAGGTGTCTGCCATGTTTTTTGTTTTGTTGGAGGTGCAATTGTACCGGCTATGCCAATTGCTCCATTTGGTTCTGAACGTACAAGAGTGCGACGCAACAGACGATGATAGTAGTAATGCAGCTTAGTACATGAAAAGCCGATGTTGTTTTGCTCTTTGCAGCTTTCACAGCAACGATAAAGTATGCTGGCTGCTGGCAACGCGGGCATACCAGAGGCATGCCGGTACAAGTATGTACGAACACAAATATCAAGGCAGGCTATAACAAAAAAAGAGGACACGCCGCTGGCGTGTCCCTATAAATGTTTGTTTGAAAGCTGGTAGCAAAAAAAATTGTACGTGCCACCTGGGCCCCTCCCCTTCAGGGGGCGGGGGGGTTACTCACCCCAGATCTCGTCCTCTCCTTTCAGCCATTTCTGCACCAGGTCTGTAGTCACCGATTTCGGCCGTTCCAGGGGGAAGCCGAGAACACGGTCCCAGCAAAGGCTGGCCAATACGCCCAGGGCACGGCTTACGGCAAACAGCACGGTATAAAATTCATATTCTACCATGCCGTAGTGAACCAGCAGGGCGCCGCTGTGTGCGTCCACATTGGGCCAGGGGTTTTTGATCTTACCCAGCGATTGCAGAATGGGCGGTACCGCCTCATACACATTCCAAACCGTTTGCACCAGCGGGTCATCGGGCATGTGTTTTTTGCCAAATTCCATCTGGGCAGTGAAACGCGGATCGGTTTTGCGCAGCACCGCATGGCCATAACCCGGCACTACTTTCCCGCTTTCGAGCGTCTTTTTTACATACTCAACAATCTGCTCCTGCGTAGGCGCTTCAGTGCCGAGCTCTTCCCGCATTTCGAAAATCCATTTGATCACTTCCTGGTTGGCCAGGCCGTGCAGTGGTCCTGCCAGGCCGTTCATACCGGCGGCATAGCTCAGGTAAGGGTCGCTGAGCGCTGAACCCACCAGGTGAGTGGTGTGGGCCGATACGTTGCCGCCTTCATGGTCGGCATGAATGACCATATAAAGGCGCATCAGCTCTTTAAAGCTCTCGTCGGCAAAGCCCATCATGTGGGCAAAGTTGCCGGCCCAGTCGAGCAGGCCGTCGGGCTGTATATGCTGGCCGTTTTTGTATTTGCGGCGATAGATGTAGGCCGCCACACGGGGCAGGCGGGCAATGAGGTCAAAGCTGTCATCGAACACAGCATCCCAATAATCTTTTTTGCTCATGCCGGCCGCATAACGTTTGGCAAACTGGCTTTCGGTTTGCAGGGCCATCACCGCCGTTACAAACTGCGTCATGGGATGGGCTGATACAGGCAGTGCCTCGATGGTAGCAAAAACGTGGTTGGGTACGTGGCTGCGGCGCTGCCATACACCCGTAAGGTGCTCAACATCTTCCTGTGTCGGTAACTCGCCAATCAGCATCAGGTAAAAAAGGCCCTCCGGCAGCGGCTCGGTGCCCCCCTCGGCTTTCGGCAGTTTTTCGCGGAGCTCAGGAATGGAATAGCCACGAAAACGGATGCCTTCCTGCGCATCGAGCAGCGATGTTTCCGTTACCAGGCCGGTCATGCCCCGCATGCCCTGATAAACCTGCGACAACTGTACTTCGCCTATCTTTTTGGTTCCGTGCTCTTTGAGGAGGTTCTTGATTTCGGCCGACAGTGCATCGCCTTTTTCTTTAAACCGGTCTTTGATAATTCCCATTACACTAATGATTTTTTGATGTTGAGAAGGGTTGGTTTGAGCGGGGTAAAGTTAAGAAAAGAACGGTTTGTGGTGGGTGGTTTGTGGTTTGTGGTGGTCTTGCTATTTCTGGTGTATTTATCATTTGCCGACAGACACTGGGTGGAAAGGAAGACTGCCGCAAAAGAACTACAAACCACAAACTACAAACCACCAACTTTCGGCACATATCTTTACTTTTGCGCAACTTAAAATCAACTATGAGCATTCTTGTCAACAAAGATTCGAAGATACTGGTGCAAGGTTTCACCGGCACAGAAGGAACGTTCCATGCGTCGCAAATGATTGAGTACGGCACGGACGTGGTAGGCGGCGTTACCCCCGGTAAGGGCGGCTCCACCCACCTCGACAGAAAAGTGTTCAACACTGTGGCCGATTGCGTAAAAGAAACCGGCGCCAATGTATCCATCATCTTTGTGCCGCCGGCATTTGCTGCCGATGCCATCATGGAGGCTGCCGATGCCGGCGTGGGCCTGGTTGTGTGTATTACCGAAGGCATACCGGTGCAGGATATGGTAAGGGTAAAGGCATCGCTGCAGGGAAAAAGCACCCGGCTGATTGGCCCCAACTGCCCGGGTGTCATTACCGCCGGCGAATGCAAGGTGGGCATTATGCCGGGTTTTGTTTTCAAGAAAGGAAGAATCGGGATTGTTTCCAAATCGGGCACCCTTACCTACGAAGCGGCCGACCAGGTGGCAAAAGCCGGCCTTGGCATTTCAACAGCGGTTGGCATAGGCGGCGACCCCATCATTGGAACCACTACCAAAGAAGCCCTAGAACTGTTCATGAACGACGAAGACACCGACGCCATTGTAATGATTGGTGAAATAGGCGGTGGCATGGAGGCCGAGGCAGCCCGTTGGATTCGCGACAATGGAAATGCCAAGCCGGTGGTGGGCTTTATTGCCGGACAAACGGCGCCGCCCGGACGGCGAATGGGCCATGCCGGTGCCATTGTAGGTGGTGCCGAAGACACGGCCGAAGCCAAAATGAAGATCATGGAGGAATGCGGGATTCATGTGGTGCATAGCCCGGCCGATATAGGCAAAACAATGGCAGGCGTGATTCGCTAATATGCACGGCGCTGCCCTTGGGCAGGCATCTTCTTAACCCCAAAATCTGCTCTGGCAACAGACGGGATTTGGGGTATTTTTTTTACACGGATGAAAATGACCAGCCGGGCATTCTTCACCATATCTGCCGCAATTGCCGCCCCAGGCGCCCGGTGTTGATGTTCAATGGGGCCTAAAGCCGGTAATATTGAGCAAAACAGCCTTGCCCACCGCGTGGCCGGATGATTGTATGGATGAGTACTCTGGCAAAGCTAGCCCGGAAGACAGCGAGGCCGATTGGATTGGAAAATTGACAAAAACAACTTGCCGTTGCTACCCAAAAACTAAACACGTCAAACTTTCGTAGATAGTAAATCACAGGTTCCTCCTTCTCTTGAAAGACCGCAATTTCAGTCCCCCCAAAACCGAAAACCTAATCAGCAGGCTATGAAGGTTGCCCTGGCATACAGTCTTCTTTTTGTTTACGCAATAGCCCTGCTAAAGCCTGTTTTGCCTCAGTTCACCGACTGGTTCTCTCACACCTTCGTCCTGCACCAGCACCTGGCCACGGTACACCATCATCACGGTCACGATCATGTGGAAAAGGAAATGGCGCAGGAAGCGGACCACCACGACAACAAGCCGGAAGCGCCGGCAACACCTTTGTCCGAACCGGTAGCGGTGCACCTGCAAACGGTCGCATCGCACCTGCCCCTTCTCCCGGCAAAAGAGCTTCTCTTTTGGTATGCTATTCATACCGAATCCCTTTATTCGATCCTTCTTTCTCTCGATGTGCCCCCTCCCCGTTGTTAGCTCTCCCTGCTTGCGTTGAGCAACGCGGCTTTATTTATTCTTTCCTTTTTACCAACGGAATCAAGATTTTGGCCCGCCGAATGCCCCTGCGCCCTGTTTGGCAATGGCAAGGCAATGCCACTATCCGGGCATGCCAAGCGCCTTGTTTCCTCCGTCCGTTACCGGTGCGCCCGGGCCGCGGCCCTGCTGCCGCTGCCTGCTAGCGTGCCTACCGAAAAAATCATCAAATGAAAAAAATTCTAATCGCTGCCTATTTTATAACATTTGCCGTTGCTGCCTTTAGCCAAAGCACCATTAGCGGTAAAATCTACAATGCCGACACGAAAGAGCCAGTGGCCAACGCCACGGTGGCCGTGAAAGGGCAGTCCCAGGTCGTACTGTCTGATGCGAACGGCGGCTTTTCCGTACAGGCCACACCAACCTCTATGGCCATTATCAGCGCCACAGGCTTCGAAACACAAGAGCTTCCACTCACAGCCGGATCACTGCTGACCGTAGCGCTGCAGCCAGCGGAAAAAGGCATGGACGAATTGATTGTGACCGCCAGCCGTTCTTTGCAGCGGCGTGGCGATGCCCCCATCGCCATCACCCGCATTTCGCCACGAACCATTGCCGAAACAAAACCAAGAGACATTCTGGAACTGGTGAATAAAGTGCCTGGCGTGGTGATGACAAATTTGAACAACGAACAACACAGCATGAGCATACGCCAGCCGATGGGCACCACGGCCGCCTACCATCTTTACCTCGAAGATGGCATCCCCATTCGCACGATGGGTGTGTTTAACCACAATGCCCTGCTTGAAATAAACATTCCGGCCATTCAAAGCATAGAGGTGGTGAAAGGCCCGGCTTCTTCAGTTTACGGGCCGGAAGCCATTGGCGGTTCCATTAATTTCATCAACCCGAAACCGACGGCGCTGACCACCGCCAAAGCCGGCGTGCAGGTTGACAATTACGGTTACCGGCGCTATTTGCTTGGGTCCACCGGGATGTTTTCGCCGAAGCTTGGCTATGCCATCAACCTGAATAAAACCACCCAGCGCAACGGCTGGCTGGCCAACACAGATTTTGACAAATGGGCTGGTACTGGCAGACTGGATTACAGGCTTTCGGCCAAAACCCTTCTTTGGGCTTCGTATTCGCATATTGATTATGAAACCCAGGCCAGCGGCGGCATTGACAGCCTTTCTTTTTACAGTAAAACCTATCCCAGCGCCACGGGCTTTACCTACCGGAAGGCTTACGCCCGGCGCCTGCGTACCACGCTGGAGCACCAATGGAACGGGGCCAGCCACTCGATGCTGACATTTTATTACCGCAACAATGCCGTTTTGCAAAGCGCCAATCATACCATCAGTTGGACAAGAGGACAGGATTCGGCCCGCACCGAATCGAACGATGCCCGCTTTCGCACCTACGGCATTTTGGCGCAGCACAATCAATCGTTCGCCTTTTTGCAAACCAAACTGCTAGCCGGCTTCAGTGCCGACATCACACCGCACCGCTTTTTCTCCAATCCGCTTATTCTGAATGCCATCACCCGGCCCGATGGTTTATCGGTGGAGCGTTACACGGTGCGTCGCAATGAACTGAACGTTTACAACATCAATTATGATTCGAGAGTGCAGAACGTCGGCGCCTGGCTTCAATCCGAGTTTTCGCCGCTGCCAAACCTCAAAGGCGTGATTGGTGTACGGTACGACCGGCTTTCGTATCAGTACGACCGATTGCCCACCTTGACGCAACCGGCAACAGCCAGCGGCAACCGCTCTTTCAACAAGTTTACGCCACGGCTTGGCGCCACCTACAGCCTCGGAAAAAACAAGGCCCTTTTTGCAAATTATAGCCGTGGATTTGTACAGGCCAATTTATCCACGCTGTTCAACCCGGCCAACCCGCAGGGGCTTGACCTGGAGCCGGCCACCTTCAGCAACATCGAAGCCGGTGGCTGGGCTTCGCTGGTGCAGAACAAGCTGTTTATTGAAGCCACAGTGTATTTGCTGAAGGGACGCAACGAGGTGATCAGCATCCGGCAGGCCGATAACTCCACGCTGCCCACAGCGGTTGGCCGCACCCTGCACCGGGGTATTGAGTACGGCGTGCAGTATCAACCGTCGAGGCAACTGACACTGCGCCTGAGTGCCACGAATGCTCTTCATCGCTTCGAGCAGTTTGAACTCAGCAAAAGGCCCAGCGATGCGGTGAGGAATGTGGACGGAAAAACAATGCCGCAGTCGCCTGCCTTTATTGCTAATACAGAGCTGACGTACCGTCCGGCCTGGGCCAAAGGCTTCCGTATATCGGCCGAATGGCAGCGTATGAGCGAGTGGTATCAGAACCAGATAAACACGGTGAAATACAATGACAAGGGCTTTCTTGGCGCCCGAGGCATTTCGCTCCTGAACCTGCGTACCGGTTATGCATGGAAGGGCGCGGAAGTGTTTTTGAATGTGTATAACGTAACCGATGAATTGTATGCCAACACGGCTACCCGCGGCAACAATGGGGCCGATAGGTCATCGTTTAATCCTGGTGCGCCCCGTATTTTTAATTTTGGCGTCCAGTACCAATTTACGGCGAAGAAATAAACTCCATTTTCGTTGTCCTTCTGCCTGCATTGCAGCAGGACAACGATTTTTTCTTAACTCCCCCGCATGATTACCGCAAACGGATTATCGAAACAATACAAAAACACGATAGCGCTGCACCACCTGCACCTGCACATTGAAGCCGGCAGCATTTATGCCCTATTAGGCGCCAATGGCGCCGGCAAAAGCACCACGATCAATTTGTTTATGGGCTTTATTGAGCCGACTGCCGGTGAGGCCTTTATTGGTGGAAAGCTGGTGAAGGCCGGTGGCGCCGATACAAAAAGCCTGCTGTCTTACATTCCCGAAAATGTGATGCTTTACCCACACCTTACCGGCTTGCAAAACCTGGGCTTTTTCAGCGGACTGAATGGCCGGCGCTATACCGACGGCGAGCTCTCGGATTTTTTGAACAGGGCTGGTTTGCAGGCAACGGCCCACCGGCAAAAAGTAGGCACCTACAGCAAGGGTATGCGCCAAAAAGTGGGCATTGCACTGGCACTGGCCAAACGGGCAAAAGCCCTTTTTCTGGATGAGCCGACATCGGGCCTCGACCCCCTGGCGAGCAATGAATTCTCTGGCTTATTGCATACACTGAAAGGCGAAGGCGTAGCGGTGCTGATGGTGACCCATGATCTGTTCAGGGCCAAAGAAACCGCCGACCGCATCGGCATTATGAAAGAAGGACGGCTGCGGACCGAAGTGGCTGCCGACTCCCTGTCGGCAACAGCGCTGGAAGAATTGTACGTGCATGTCAGTCAGTCATCACCTCAAAAACAAATGGCATGACGGGCACCCTCACCCGAAAAGAATGGTTGGACCTTTGGCACGACAGCCGCCTGCGCTGGACGGCGCTGGTGCTGTATGCTTTGTTTGCCGTAGCGCTGCTCACCGGGATTCGCTTTTACCACACGCAAAAAGCTGAAATAGCGGCCGCCCAAAAAGAAACGTATGAACAGTGGCTGCAGCAGGGCAAAAAAAATCCGCATGGTGCTGCGCATTACGGCTTTTACGCATACAAGCCCCTGTCGCCGATGGCTGTGCTGGACAAAGGGCTGGAAAGCTACCTGGGCCAGGCTGTATGGCTGGAGGCCCATAATCAAAACGACGTAAAAGAGCGGGAGGCCACCGATGCCGGCAGCATTGTACGGTTTGGGTACCTGAGTGTTGGATTTCTTTTCCAGGCCCTGTTTCCGCTGGCTATCATTCTGCTGGGCTTTAATCTTTTCAGCAAAGAAAAAGAATGGGGCACACTGCCTCTCTTATTGGCTTCTGAAATATCTACCGCTTCGCTTTTAAGAGGAAAAGCCATTGCGCTGTACAAAGTGGTTCTGCTCCTGTTTCTTCCCATGCTGGTGATCAGCGGCGGCAGCCTGTTGGCTGTTGCAGGCTTCGATGCCGGGATGCAAACCCTGCCCCGCTTTCTTGTGCTATCGGCATTTCTTCTGCTCTATTTTGCCGTTTGGGTTTTGCTTTCCCTGTACTTGTCCGCGCAAGCAAAAACATCGTCGGTGGCCCTGGTGGCGTTGCTGGCATTTTGGATTTTCGGCTCCTTTATCGTACCCCGCACCGGTGGCTTACTGGCCAGGATCGTTCATCCCACCCCATCGGCTTTTGCCTTCAGCCGTTCGGTACAATTGGACAATGAACAGGGGCTGGACCGCAAAACACCGGCAAAACAGCGCCAACAGGCGTTTGAAGATTCGCTGCTGAAACAGTATGGTGTAAAAACGCTTGCCGAACTGCCGCTGAATATTCGCGGCCTCAACCTGCAACGGGGCGAAGAATACGGCTACCGCATTTTCGAAAAAAATTATGGTGCACTGGAAGCTTCCTTCCGCCGGCAAGACAAGGTGATAGAATGGCTGAATTCTCTGTCACCGGCACAAAGTATGCGCAGCATCAGT
>CBDUBQ010000049.1:0-40812 GCA_965365435.1 uncultured Flavisolibacter sp. | reverse complement strand
TTTTTCCGTCGTTGCCGGGTGTAAAAAAGGCGAACCAACACCGCCGGCGGTAGTACCGGTTGTAAGAATCGCCAATGCCAATGTAAGCCGCACCGTGGCCGATGCCACCCTGCGTTTCCGGCTCACGCTCGACCGCACCACCACCGTGCCAGTGTCGGTTGATTACACAACCACCGAGGGCACAGCCCTGGCGCCGCGTGACTATGTGGCCACATCAGGCACCATCACCATCCCGGCCGGCCAATCCACTTACGAACTACCGGTGCAGATCAAAGGCGATCCGGCCGACCTGCGGCAGAATAACCTGGAATTTACCGTGCAGCTATCTAACCCCAAAGGCTGCACGTTGGGCACATCCACCGCCACTGGAACCATCCTCACCGAGGATGGCGCCAATTTTTCAACCGACAATGCCGGCTTCAGCACACCTCTCGATATGCCGGGCTATACCCTGGTGTGGAATGATGAATTTACCGGCACGGCGCTGAACGCCGCCACCTGGAATTATGAAATTGGGAACGGCGCCAGCGGCTGGGGCAACAACGAACTGGAATATTATACCAACAGCCCCAAAAATGTGTTTGTCTCCAACGGAAACCTGATTATTGAAGCCCGTAAAGAGCCGATCGGCGGTTTTCAGTATTCATCGGCCCGTATCACCACGCAGGGCAAAAAATCGTTCACCTACGGAAGGGTGGACATCCGGGCCAAGCTGCCGAGAGGAAAAGGCATTTGGCCGGCCCTTTGGATGCTGGGCAATAACATCACCACAGCCGGCTGGCCGGCCTGCGGCGAGATTGACATCATGGAAATGCTGGGGCACGAGCCAAACAAATCCTACGGCTATCTGCACTACGGTGCTTCCACGGCCACCCACGCCTCCAGGGGCAATTCGTATGTGTTGAACAGCGGCACCTTCTACGATCAGTTCCATGTCTTCACAATGGAGTGGAAACAGGACCAGATCAAACTATTCGTCAACAATAATCTTTTTCTCACGATCAATAAATCTGACCTCGGCACCGCACCTTATCCCTTTAATGCGCCGTTCTTTTTCATCTTTAACGTGGCTGTTGGCGGCAACTGGCCCGGCAGCCCCGATGCCACCACCACCTTTCCGCAGCGCATGATTGTAGATTATGTGCGGGTGTATCAATAATGGAATCGGGGGTCGTTGATAGGGGAGATTGCTAACAAATAAAAGGTGTCTATATGAAGCGGAGCCGCTTTTTTTTGATGATATTTTTGTTGCTGAATGGGCTGGCGTCAACTGCGCAGAAGACCGGCTTTTTTACAACCCTTGGCAAAGAAGTGCTAGGGCCCGATGGACAACCTTTTATAATGCGGGGCACCAATCTTGGCAATTGGCTGGTGCCCGAAGGGTATATGTTCCGGCTCTCCAATACCAACTCGCCGCGGCTCATTAACCAAACGCTCAATGAATTGATTGGGCCCGCCGCCACCGACAGCTTTTGGACCGGTTTTCTGGCCAACTACATTACCGCTGCCGACATCCGGTATCTCAAAGAGATTGGCGTCAATTCTATTCGTGTTCCTTTTAATTACCGGTTGTTTACGGCCGAAAAATACATGGGCAAAACCGACCCGGCTCATGGCTTTCAGCTTTTCGACAAATTGCTGGCCTGGTGCCGGAAAGAAGGGATGCCCGTTATCCTGGACATGCACTGCGCCCCCGGCGGGCAAACCGGCGATAATATTGACGATGGCGATGGGTATCCTTATTTATTCGAAAGCGAAAAAGACCAAAAGCTTACCGCGGAGATTTGGAAGCGCATTGCGGCCCGCTACAAAAACGAAACGATCATTATCGGCTACGATTTGCTGAACGAACCGATTGCCCACTATTTTGATGCAGCCTATTTTAATCCGAAGCTCGAAGGTTTTTATAAGCGGGTCACCGATTCAATCCGCAGCGTGGACAAAAACCACCTCATCTTCCTGGGCGGCGCCCAATGGAATTCGAATTTTGCTCCCTTCGGAAAACCATTTGACAGCAAGCTGGTGTACACCTTTCATAAATACTGGACAAAGCCTACCACCGAAGTCATTCAGCCGTACCTCGACTTTCGCAACCGGTACAATGTGCCGATCTATTGCGGCGAAACCGGCGAAAACACGAACGGCTGGATAGACAGCTTTCGCACCACGATGGAAGCGGCCCGTATTGGCTGGCATTTCTGGCCCTATAAAAAACTCGACAATGCCAGGGGCTTTGTGCAGGTGAAAAGACCGGCCGGCTACGACTCCGTTATCCATTACGCCGAAACACTCCGGATAAGCTTTGCCGACATTCGCCGTCACCGGCCCAAAAACAGCAGCCAAATCAGGCAGGCCCTATACGGATTTTTGGAAGGCTCGCTGCTGGAAAACTGCCTGCCCAACGATGATTATATCCGGGCGCTAGGGTTTATGCCCAAACCCGTGCCCAGCCCAAGCCGGGCCGCGGCGCCGGTAAAACGGCAGGCGGCATCGGAATAAAAGTCCGTGTGCATTTTTGTTTTACCCAAGAAACACCCATCATGAAATCATTGTCTGCAAACTTCCTGGCCGCTTTTCTTTTATACCTGATGGCAACAGCATTTAGCTGCAAAAAAAACAGCGGCGGCGGTGAAGACAATGGTGGTGGCATCCCGGGCCCGGTGACGCCAAAGGTTTCGGACATGGCGTTTTACCTGACCACCGGTAGCCAAACTTCTTTGTTGAAAAAACAAACGACCGTACTGGCTTTTGGCACCGCCAGCAATAACAATCCCGATATTATTGTTGACAGCACACAGCAATTTCAATCGGTGGACGGGTTTGGCTACACCCTGACCGATGCCAGCGCTGCGCTGATAGCAGAACTGCCGCCCTCCATGCGGGAAGAATTGTTGAAAGAGCTATTTGGGGCCGACAGCACTTCTATCGGCGTCAGCTACCTGCGGGTCAGCATCGGTGCATCGGACCTTAGTACAACGGTTTATACTTACAACGACCTGCCGGCCGGGCAAACAGATCCTACGCTGCAGCAATTCAACCTTCGTAAGGATGTCAGCCAGGTGGTACCGGTGTTAAAGCAAATTCTCGCCATCAATCCCTCCATTAAAATTTTGGGTTCGCCCTGGACGCCGCCGTCGTGGATGAAAACCAACAACAGTCCTAAAGGCGGCAGCCTTCTCACACAATATGAGGGCGTTTACGCTGCTTATTTTGTAAAATACATTCAGGCCATGAAGGCCGAGGGCATTACCATAGATGCCATTACGCCGCAAAATGAACCGTTGCATCCCGAGAACAACCCGAGTATGTACATGTCGGCCGGGCAGCAGGCCGGTTTTATCAAAAATCACCTTGGCCCGGCGTTTCGGGCGGCCAACCTCAGTACGAAAATTATTGTGTACGATCACAACTGCGATAAGCCCGAATACCCGCTGCAGGTGTTGCAGGATGCCGGCGCCAGCCAATATGTAGATGGTTCGGCTTTTCACTTGTATGCCGGCGATATCGGTGCGTTGTCAACCGTGCGCAACGCTTTTCCGGCCAAGAATATTTATTTCACCGAACAGTACACGGCCTCGAACGGTGATTTTGCCGGCGACCTTCGATGGCACCTGAAAAACGTGATCATTGGCGCCATGCGTAACTGGAGCCGCAACGCCCTGGAGTGGAACCTGGCCAATGACCCTTCGTTTTCAATGCACACACCCGGCGGCTGCACCACTTGCAAAGGAGCGCTGACCATTGGCGGCAGTATCAGTCGCAATGTTTCGTATTATATCATTGCCCATGCCTCCAAGTTTGTACCGCCCGGGTCGGTGCGAATAGGAAGCAACCATGCCGGCACCCTCTACAACGTGGCTTTTAAACGCCCTGATGGCAAAAAGGTCTTGATTGTACTGAACGACGGGGCATTTTTGCAAAGCTTCAACATCAATTTTGGCGACCGTTGGGTGACCGCATCTTTAGAGGCTGGCGCCGTGGGAACCTTTGTTTGGTAGCATTTGTCAAATCGTTTGCAGCTCGGCTTCTTTCAGCAGATTTTTTACGTCCACATCGTTCAACTCGGTGGATTCTTTTATCAGGGCAATGAGCGCCTCCAGGTTTTCTGGCGTAATGCCAAAGCGGCTAAGTTTCCAAAAATTATAAGGTGCACAGTGCTCCAGCGGCAGCGGCTTTTCATACAGCTCGCAGCCCTGAATGCCGCCCTCCTGCAAAGGGTGAAAGGTGACGAGTGTAATGTGAACTTTTTCTCCCTCTTTTATCCAGAAACGGGCAGGGATTTCTTCCGGCTTGTTTTTATCGTCAATGCAGATCACTTCAACCATGCGGCAAAGTTACTGCAGCGGATTTCTGTACCACAATGGTTTTTCACTTTCTATTCCTAACGATGGAGATGCCCGGATTTCACCCCCCTTTCCGGTGCCGATAGCTGCAACGGAAATAAGCAAAACAGCAGGGGCCGGCCCTCGTGCCGGGTGCTTTTAAATCACCCTGTCCTAATGGCGATACCGGGTGCAAAACAAAGCAGCTGGTACCTGGCCGCTTGCCACGAATGAGGCGGTGGAAAGGCGAGCGGCAAACCGGAAAACAGCTTATCTTTTGGCCGATGAGGATCAAAATCGCCGCCCTGTTCACCGCTTGTTTTCTGCTCCCATTTTTTGCGATGGCGCAAACAGATTCGCTCACGATCGGCAACGGCACCATTGCCCGAACCTTCTTTTTCAGCCGCGAAAAAAACGGCTTTGCCACCGGCAGCCTGCTGTATAAACGAACGGCGCAGAACTACGTCAACCCCGGCACGGAGGAATTCAGCGTGGCCATAAACGACAGCCTGATAGAAGGCCGGCACTGCCGCTACCATTGGCACCGCTTTCAGCAACATGGCGATACACAGCGCCTCACGGTGGGCCTTACCACGCCTCTGCGCGGTATCTCGGTCAGCCTGATTTACGAGGTTTATGCCGATTTGCCCTTGGTGCGCAAACGCCTACAGATCCGCAACGAAGGAAGCACGGTGATGGCCTTGACCAATCTTGATGTGGAAAAGCTCCGTTTTCAGGTTGTGCACAAGTTCGATAACGAAGTGTATAGCAGCTACGGCAGCAATTTGCATCGCATTCCCTACAAAGGCGATTACAATGACGCCGCGGTGCTGCTGTACAATTTTGCCGAACAACAGGGGGTTGTGTTGGGCAATGAAGCCCCGTCTGTTTTGAAAAACACCGAAATCTACACCCGCATTCACGGCTGCATACAAATGGGCATGCGGCATTCGGAGGATGCGTTTCCGTTTAAAAAATGGCTGGCGCCCGGCGAAACGTTCAGCAGCCCGGCCACTTTTATCTACGCCTTTCATTCTCGCCGGTGGCAGGATGGATTTGAAAACGAATACAAAACATATCTGCGCCGTTACGCCGGCATCAGCCTGTTCAAACGCCGTTCTGCGCCGACGGTGATGTACAATACCTGGCGACCGTTTCTTGATTCCATCAACCAGCAAATTGTCACCACCTGCTCCGACAGTGTGAAAGGAGTGGCCGACCTTTTTATGATTGATGCCGGATGGTACAACTATACCGGCGACTATCTACCGGACAGCGCCAAATTTCCGGCCGGCATGAAGGCTGTCTGCGATCACCTGCGGCGCAATGGCCAACAGGCAGGACTTTGGTTTAGCATTGCCACCGTGAACGCAAAAAGCACGATGGCGATCAATCACCCGGAATGGCTGGTGCGGGACAAAAACGGCCAACCCATGAATCTGCATTTTATGAACAGCGGGCCGGATAATGCCGGTTGGTCCGGCAACATGCAGTCTGCCTCCCTGGGTTCGCCTTATTACGATCATTTTAAAGCAATCGTCAGGCGTTTTATTCGCGAGCTTGGGCTGTCGTATGTAAAATTCGACCTCGCCATTGCCTCTTCCGCCTACGTGCACGACCTGGACCGGTCGGGCGACTACGATGCCAACGGGTCAAAAGCTTACCGCGACCGTGCCTCCTCGTACTGGACTATTTACGAGCGCATGCTGAAGCTGATGGATGAGCTGCACGAAGAATTTCCGGACTTGCTGATTGACTGTACCTACGAAACCTGGGGCCGCTATAATAGCGCCGATTTTGCCTTGCTGCGTTCGGCCGATTATACCTGGCTCACCAATTTTGAACAGCCGCCGCCCGCCGGCCCTATCTCTATCCGTCAAATGGCATTTGACCGGGGCAGGGTAGTGCCGCCGGCTGCGCTGCTCATCGGCAATCAGTCGGTTAATTTTAACCATTACAAATACGTGTTTTTTTCATTAGCCGCTTCATCGGTCATTCTGGTCGGCGATCCACGGTTAATTAAAGCGGACCAGAAGGCCTTTTATAAAAAATGGTCGGCTTATCTCAACCAAATGGAGAACCGGTACAGCTATAGCCGGTATTTTCAATTGTATGATGTGTTTGAACGGCCAGGTTTTGCCAACTGGGATGGTTGCTACCGCATCAACACCGAAAAGTCGGGCGGGTTGCTGTTTTTCTTTCGTAACGGATCGGCCGAGCAACGCCGCCGCTTTCGCATTCCCTGCCTCGACGGCACCAGCCGCTACCGGGTTTATTCGCATGAACGGCAGAAAGTGGTGGGCCGGTTTACCGGTGCAGAACTAATGGCCGAAGGACTGCCGGTAACCATCCCTTCCACCTACTCGGCCCTTGTACTGACGATAGAAAGAGAAGTGTCGGCGAAGGAAAAGCGAACGCATTAAAAAAGAGGCTAAAAAATACTTTTCGCCTCCAGCAGCCGGCCAAACCATCCTCCAGACCCTTGTAGCCCATCACTGCCGTCTTCGCCTAAAAGGCTTAGCTTGCCAGCGGCAGCCAGGGGTCAAAACGGCTGCGACCGTCCATCATGAGCGATCCTGTTTCAACAGGCCCTTTGCCGGAAACGGAGGTACACCGGCTGGCCTGCCTGCGGTCTTATTTGTTCCTTCATCAGGCGCCGGACAAAACGATTTTGCTGCTGGCGCAACTGATTGCCCGGTCGTTTGCGGTACCCGTAGCAACGATAGGCCTGATAGGGTTTGACGAGGTGCTGGTGTTGGCCGAAGAAGGTTTAGGCGGGCTTCGCCGATTTGCCCGGGCCGGCTCTATTTGCGAGGCCCTGCTAAACCGGAACGGTGCGGTGGCGGTGGGGGATAGAAGCTACCAACACAGCGCCGGCTTTCATCCATTGATGCCGGATGGCACACTGGCCACATTTTGCTGCGCCGTGCCACTGCGCACGGCCGGCGGGGCAATCATTGGAGCGGTTTGCCTTGCCAGCCCCACACCGCGGCGGGTGAGGCCACAAGAGCTGGAAACCCTGTCGTTATTTGCCGGCGTTGTGATGGAACACCTGGAGCTGAAAGCAGAAGTGGAAAAGCGGGCCAGGACCATTGCGGAAAAAGATTATCAGCTTAAACAGGCATTCCGCCTGGCAAAAATCGGCACCTGGGAGTTTGATCTGGTACATACCAGGGCTATCTGGTCAGAAGAGTTGTATAATGTTTATGAGATCAAACCGCAGGAGAAAAAAGAAACAGACCTTGACACGTATTTGTCGCTCGTTCACCCGGATGATTTGCCGGGTCTGCTGGAGCGCCTACGCAACCCCGACGCTATTTCGGAATTTGCCACCGAACGCCTTTTGAAAAAAGACGGTTCTGTTTTGTATATCCAAACGGTTCGGCAGAAAGTGTACGACGAAAACGGCAAGTTGATAAAAATGGTAGGCCTTTCGCAGAACATTACCCGCCAGGTGCTGTACGAACAAAAGCTGCAAAACAGTGAAGAACGGTTTCGGGCGTTGGTGCAAAACAATTCGGACCTGATAGCCGTGCTCGACGAAGCCGGTACCATGCTGTACATAAGCCCGGCCTCCGTGCAGATCAGTGGCTACACCCCGGAAGAACTCATTGGCCGCAATGTGTTTGACTTTATGCACCCCGACGATAGGGAGCAGCTGGTGGCCGAATTGGAAAGGGTCACCAACCGCACCAATACCGGCGAACACACGCTGCATCGCTTTCGCGCCAAGAACGGCGACTGGGTTTGGCTTGAATCAAAAGGCATGAACATGGCAGGCACCGTGGCGCCGGGGGGTATCATCATCAATGCCAGGGACGTAACCGAACGAAAACGCCTGCAGGAGCGGCTTGCTATTGAACAGAAAAACCGGCAGCGAGACATTACCTCGGCAGTGATCAAAGCGCAGGAGGCCGAACGATCCGACGTAGGCCGCGAGTTGCACGATAATGTCAACCAGGTGCTGACCACCGTAAAGCTTTACCTGGAAATGCTGGGCGACGGGCTGGCAGATCCGAAAGAGTTGGTGGTCAAGGCGACCTATCACCTGCAAAATTGCATAGACGAGATCCGTAGCATCTCACGGCGCCTCTCGGCGCCAAAGCCCGGCGAGCTTAGTCTCAACGACTCCATCCGGGAGCTGGTAGAATCTATCAACCTAACCAACCGGATTCAAATCAGCTACACCAGCGATCATTTGGCAGGGCTGCCGATACCCCAGGAAATGCACCTGGCTGTGTACCGCATTATCCAGGAGCAATTGAACAACGTGCTGAAGTACGCCGCCGCCACGCAGGTGACCATCCGGCTGCACTATCACGAAGCCGAGCTGCGGCTGCTGATTGTTGATAATGGACGCGGCTTCGATACCCGGATCAGGCGGGCGGGCATTGGCATCACCAATATGCGTACACGGGCCGAAAACCTCTCCGGGCAGTTTGATATCAGCAGCCAGCCGGGAGAGGGATGCCGTTTGGAGGTGCGTTTTCCGTTGCCGGCCGGAGGCCCGCCACCCGAAAGCTGACAAAGCCGCCAGGTATTTTTGATCATCTGTCGGTTTCCCGGCATGGCCACATCCCTTACCTTTAACGGCTACAAGTGCCGGCGAAACGCGGCCCGTTGATAGTAGTAAACGAAAGGAGCCATGCCGGCTTTTTCTATTCATCGTTCACAAAAAAATTACGTCTGATGTATCGCGTTGGGTTGTTGTTCGCCGCCGTTCTTTTTTCCACACTGTGTTCCGCACAGAAAAAACCACGGATCAATCATATTGCGTTTTCGGTGGCGCAACTGGAACGCAGCCGCATTTTTTACCAGGAAGTCATTGGCCTCGACACCATCCCCGAGCCCTTTCATGACAACCGGCACGTTTGGTTTTCGGTTGGGGACTTTGCCCACCTGCATCTTTTTCAAAACCCGCCGCCGATTGTGGTGCCATCGAAGAATACTCATCTTTGCTTTAGCGTGCCGGATATAAAAACTTTTGTGGGCCGCTTGCAGCAACGCCGCATAGCGTACGAAGACTGGCCGGGGAAAGCAAGCGCTATTACCACCCGCACCGATGGCATTCACCAAATTTATTTACAGGACCCGGACGGTTACTGGATAGAGATCAACGACGATCACCAATAAAACTTTGGAGCGGCCGGCCAAAACAATTTGGCCGAAACATTCCGGCAACAGTGCCACCGGCGGCTGCCGCCAGCCGTTGCTTTGCTACAAAACTTCATCCGGATCGTTGTCCCGCCTTTAATTTTGCGCATCCCAAACATGGTCGCAGGTGTGGGCACAGGATCGCCGCTGCCGACACTGTTTTTATCAAAAACGGATAGACAAAAAATGAAACCAATAGGTATATTTTACGAGCATCCCGAATGGTTCAGGCCCTTATTTAAAAAACTCGATGAAAAAGGCTTGCCGTACGAAAAAATTCATGCCGGCTTTCACCATTACAATCCGCTGAGCGAACCGCCGTACAGTTTAGTCATTAACCGCGTTTCGTCATCGTCTTACCTGCGCGGACACACGCAGGCCATTTTTTATGCCAATGATTTTATCGGCTACCTCGAAGCCGAAGGGGTGAAAGTGATCAACGGAACCCGCGCCACCGAAATTGAAACATCAAAGGCGCTGCAATTGGTGTTGTTCAAAAAGCTGGGACTTTCGTTTCCAAAAGCCGTGGTGGTGAACCATTTAAGCCAGATTCCGGAAGCCGCCCGGCAAATCGGTTTCCCCCTGGCAGTAAAGCCCAACATCGGCGGCAGTGGCGCCGGCATTATTCGTTTCGATTCTATGGCGGCGCTGGAAGCAGCGCTGGAAAACAATGCAATAGACTTAGGCATTGATCACACGGCCCTCGTGCAGGAATTTATCCCCCTTCGTGGCGGCCATATCAACCGCGTGGAAACGCTGAACGGCAAATTCCTCTATGCGATAAAAGTGCATACCTCCGGCGACAGCTTTAATCTTTGCCCGGCCGAAATTTGCCAGGTGCCGCCAGCACCGCCGGTGCAGGCAATAGGGGAGGTCTGTGTCACCACTGCTGTTAAAAAGGGTATCAAAGTGGAGCCGTTTACCCCACCGGCCGAAGTGGTGGCGGCGGTTGAACGCCTTGTGGCCGAAGCCGGAATTGATGTGGGCGGCATTGAATACATGATTGACGACCGCACCGGTGAAGCGCTTTATTATGACATTAATGCCCTGTCGAATTTTATTGCCGATGCCGAAAATGTGATTGGCTTCGACCCCTTCGAAAACCTGGTGCAGTTCATGGCCGGACTGGCCGCAGAAAAAAATAATTGAACATGAAGTTTGGATTTTGGTTGCCCATTTTTGGCGGATGGCTGCGCAATGTAGAAGATGAAAACATGGAGGCATCATGGGCCTATGTAAAACGCCTGGTGCAACGCAGCGAGGAGTTGGGCTACGATCTGACCCTGATTGCGGAGCTGTTTCTGAACGATATAAAGGGTTCCGATGCACCGTCGTTGGACGCCCTCACCACGACGGCCGCATTGGCTGCTGTTACCGAAAAGCTGGAGCTGATGGTAGCGGTGCGTCCAACCTTTCACAATCCGGCCATATTTGCCAAGCAGGCGGCCAACATACAAAACATCAGCAACGGGCGGCTGTCGCTCAACGTGGTGTCGAGCTGGTGGGAGGATGAGGCGCGGAAGTATGGCATTCACTACGAAAAGCACGACGACCGGTATGCCCGCATGAAAGACTGGCTGGCGGTGGTGACGCAAATGTGGGAGAAGGATAGTGTGGCCTACGAGGGAAAATATTACAGCGTAAATGGCACGCTGCTGCAGCCGAAGCCTGTGCAAAAACCGCTCATTTACGCAGGAGGAGAAAGCGAAGCGGGAAAAAACCTGATTGCCGCTGCTTGTGACGGGTATGTGATGCACGGCGATGCGCCCGAAGTGATTGCGCAACGCATAAGCGATGTAAAAGCCCGCCGCGAAAAGCTGGGTTTGCCGCCAATGCGATATGGCGTGGCGGCCTACGCCATTGTCCGCAATACGGAGGCCGAAGTGAAAAAAGAGCTGGAGCGTATCACCAATGTTTCGGCCTTTGCCAAAGGTTATGAAAACTACCAGCAATGGCTGAATGGCACCCAGCTTGAAAAAAGGGTTTCGCTCGAAGATTATTCGGTATCGAACCGTGGCCTCCGCACCGGCCTGGCCGGGACGCCCGGCCAACTGGCCGAACGCATTGCCGCATTTGAAAAGGCCGGGGTTGATTTTTTCCTCCTGCAATGCAGTCCGCAACTGGAGGAGATGGAACGGTTTGCCGCCGCTGTTATGCTTTAGAAATTTGCCTGAAAGTTATCGAATAAATGGTGGGTGGGGTGTTCCGTTCAACACCCTTTTTCGGCAACAGCCGCTGGCGCAGCCCAGCTGGTGGTTCTTCTTCAAGATCCGTCGTGGCTTGGAATAATCTTGAGCTTCTGCTTATCCGGTTTTTTAAGATTTCGGCAACGAAAATTCCCCGTCGGCGAAGAATTTTTTTATCGTTTTCACATCATTCCTTATACATTTGTGCCTTATTTCCAAAAAGCGGTGAAAACTCTCACACATACAAAGCATATCATTTTCCACCCCTTGCATAGCACGGCTATGTTAGCGGTATGTTTTGACCTTTTCCGCTATCTTTCAAGACGACCCATGGTCTGATAGGACGAGCCCTTTACCATGGCCCCTATCAGTGAACTTCTCCCGTTGACATTCTTGGTATAGGATTGGTAATCCAAACAGCTCAATTCAGTTACAGCCGTGGACAATCAAAATATACTCATCCGGGTAGCTACCCCCGGTGATCAGAAATTTGCAAAGACCATCACCGACGAGATGGAGTCTTCCGCGAAGGCCCGTGGTACCGGTATTGCCAAACGCACACCCGATTATGTGGCCCAGAAAATGGCCGAAGGAAAAGCGGTGATTGCCCTCACAACCGAAGGCGAATGGGTGGGCTTCTGCTACATTGAAACCTGGGAGGGCGAATACGTAGCCAACTCGGGCCTGATTGTGGCGCCGGCTCACCGCAAAAGCGGTGTGGCCAAAGCCATCAAAGAGTGCATTTTTAAGCTGAGCCGGGAAAAATACCCGGAGGCTAAAATCTTCGGCCTCACCACCGGATTGGCCGTCATGAAGATCAACAGCGATCTTGGTTATGAGCCGGTCACCTACTCGGAGCTTACACAGGACGAAAAGTTTTGGGCTGGCTGCAAAAGCTGTGTCAACTACGATATTCTGATGAGCAAAGAGCGGAAAAACTGCCTTTGCACAGCCATGCTGTTCGATCCCAAAGATCATTACGAACCACAGGAAACCAAACAGCACTTTGAGGAAAAACAGCCGGTGTACGAACGCTTTTTGAAGCTGAAGCAGGCCAAATTCCTGCGCCGCCTGAAGGGTAGCGAAAAGCCGAGGCAGGAGAACCGTACGGCAGGCCGCAAGCTCAAAATGGTGTTGTTTAGCTTATTGCACTAATGATTTTTCCGCCATGCGGCGGATAGGCGATCATTCCTAAAATTCTTGCCATCTCACATGAACCAACTTACTGATAACAACGTTTCAGGTAATTTTTCTGCAAGCGCTGCGGAAGGCGCACGGCCCCAGGTTGTGCTGGGTTTCAGCGGCGGCTTGGACACGTCCTATTGCGTAAAATATTTAAGCGAAGAAAAAGGCTGTGATGTTCATAGCATCATCGTCAACACCGGCGGTTTTAGCGCCGAAGAGCTGAACGCCATCGAGGCGCATGCGTACAAGCTGGGTGTAAAAACCCATACCACCGTTGATGCGGTGAAGACTTATTACGACCGCATCATTCGCTTTCTCGTGTATGGAAATGTTTTGAAAAACAATACCTACCCGCTTAGTGTCAGTGCCGAGCGGCTGGTGCAGGCCCTGCACATCGCCGAGCATGCAAAGGCCATGAAGGCCACCGCCGTGGCGCATGGTAGCACCGGAGCCGGCAACGACCAGGTGCGGTTTGATATGATCTTTCATATAATGATCCCCGGTGTGGAGATCATCACGCCTATCCGTGACCTCCGCCTGAGCCGCGAAGAAGAAATAGACTACCTGAAGCAGAAAGGGGTGGAAATGAATTTTGCCAAGGCCATGTATTCTATCAACAAAGGTTTGTGGGGTACTTCGGTTGGCGGCCGCGAAACGCTGCATAGTAAGGGCCTGTTGCCCGAAGAAGCCTGGCCCACGCAGGTAACAAAAACGGGGAGCGAAGAAGTGACGCTTTCTTTTCAGCAGGGTGAGCTGGTGGCGGTAAACGGGCAGCGATTCAACCATCCGTCGGATGCCATTCAGCACCTGGGTGCCCTTGCCGCACCGTATGGCATTGGCCGTGATATTCATGTGGGCGATACCATCATCGGCATCAAAGGCCGTGTGGGTTTTGAGGCTGCCGCACCAATGGTCATCATCAAAGCGCATCATGCGCTGGAAAAGCATGTGCTTACCAAATGGCAGTTGTCGTGGAAAGACCAGTTGGCGCAGTTTTACGGCAACTGGCTGCACGAAGGCCAGATACTGGACCCGGTGATGCGGGATATTGAAGCGTTTCTGCAAAACTCGCAGGGCCATGTCACCGGCGATGTGTTGGTTCAACTGAACCCCTATTATTTCCAGGTGGTGGGCATCGAGTCTCCGTTTGATTTAATGAGCAGCAAATTTGGTAAATATGGTGAAATGAACAGCGGCTGGACGGGCGATGACGTTCGCGGGTTCAGCAAGATTTTTGGCAACCAGACGTCTATATTTCACCAGGTAAAATCCACTGCCGCGGAAGGCAGCAACGCATAAGCATCCTGGCCATGAACAATCTTACCACCACCAAAAAAGAAGTGACAGTGCTGGGCTCTGCCGATACCGGGCAGGCCCCTCGCACCATCCAATGCGGGATCGTTGGCGGCGCCGGCTATACCGGTGGCGAGCTGATTCGCTTGCTGCTGCACCATCCTTTTGTATCGCTGTCGTTTATCCACAGCCGCAGCCATGCCGGCCATGCTGTTTCCGCTGTGCACCAGGACCTGGTAGGCGACACCGAACTGCAGTTTACCGATGACCTTTCGAACGATATTGACGTGCTTTTTCTTTGCGTGGGCCATGGCGAAGCCAAAAAGTTTATGGCGGAAAATGAGCTTGACGAGAACATTCGGATCATTGATCTTTCTCAGGATTTCCGGCTGGATGCCACCGCGTCGTTCGGCAACCGTGAGTTTGTGTATGGCCTACCGGAACTGAACCGTGATGCTATAAAGCAGGCGTCGAATATAGCCAACCCGGGTTGCTTTGCCACCGGCCTGCAACTTGGATTGTTGCCGCTGGCTGCCGAAGGTTTTTTGGACGATGTGTACACGACGGGCATCACCGGCTCTACCGGTGCCGGGCAAAGCCATTCGCCCACCTCGCATTTTAGCTGGCGGGCCAATAATATCCAGGCTTATAAATCACTAACGCACCAGCACCTGAAAGAAGTTACCCAATCGCTGGTGCAGGCAGGTTCGGTGGCGCCGCAAATCCATTTTGTTCCCTGGCGCGGAGACTTTACCCGTGGTATTTTTCTTTCTTCCACCATTACCGTGGACTGGAAGCTGGAAAACTTAGTGGAACTGTACACGGATTTTTACAAAGACCATCCGTTCACCCATCTCAGCCAAAAAGAAATTTTTTTAAAGCAGGTGGTGAATACGAATAAATGCGTCATTCAATTGGAAAAAGTAGGAACGAAACTCGTTGTGCATTCGGCAATTGATAACCTGCTGAAAGGTGCATCGGGCCAGGCCGTGCAGAACATGAACCTCCTGTTTGGCTTTGATGAAACCTGCGGGCTGCAATTAAAGCCCATAGCCTTTTAATTGAAAAAAATGAAAGCAACCATCATTGGCGGCGGCAACATTGGCATGGCACTGGCCGAGGGACTGCTACAGGCAGCAAGCTGTGAGGCAGCCGACATCACCATTACCAAACGCAGCTCGCCGGGTGCCGACCAGCTCAAGGCCCGCGGCTTTGGGGTGAGCTTTGATAATGCGGAAGCCATTGCCGGCGCCGATGCCATTTTTATTTGCGTGCTGCCGCAGCAGCTCGACGCGGCCCTGTCGCAACTGGTGGGAAGCATTAACCTCGAAAAACAACTGGTGGTATCTGTTGTTACGGGTGCTCACACGCAGGTATTTCGGGATAAGCTGGGCGATGGACTTCGCATTGTGCGGGCCATGCCCAACACCGCCATGAAAGTGCAGGCCAGCATGACCTGCTTGTCGGCGGTAAATGCCACGCCCGAAGACAAGGCCATGGTGCAGGGAATATTCGATACCATGGGCCAGTGTATCTGGATTCAGGAAGATATGATGAGCGCCGCAACGGCGCTTTGCGCCTGCGGGATTGCGTTTTTTCTGCGCACGGTAAGAGCAGCTTCGCAAGGCGGCGTGGAGATTGGATTTCATGCCCACGATGCGCTGAAGATAGCTGCGCAAACGGCTTACGGGGCAGCCCGCCTGCTGATTGCCAACGGCACACACCCCGAAGAAGAAATTGACAAAGTGACCTCGCCCAAAGGATGCACCATTGCCGGACTGAACGAGATGGAGCACCAGGGCCTGAGCTCCGCCTTTATCAAAGGCATTAAGCTTTCCTCCAACATTGCCAACAACCTTTACAAAGATTCCTGATGAAACTTTTCGACGTATATCCCATCAACAACATCAACATTGTACGGGCCGAAGGCACGACGGTGTGGGACGAGAAAGGCACGCCTTACCTTGACCTTTACGGCGGGCATGCCGTTATATCCATCGGGCATACACACCCTGTTTGGGTGAAGCGAATAGAAGACCAGTTGCACCAGATTGCGTTTTACTCCAATTCAGTAGAGATCCCCATCCAGAAAGAGCTGGCGGAAAAGTTGGGCAAGGTAAGCGGACGCGAAAACTACCAGCTGTTCCTGTGCAACAGCGGCGCCGAAGCCAACGAAAACGCCCTGAAGCTGGCGTCTTTTCATACCGGCCGCAAAAAAGTTGTGGCGTTCCGCAAAGCATTTCATGGGCGGACCTCGCTGGCCGTTGCCGCTACCGACAACCCGGCTATTGTGGCGCCGGTCAACGAAACCGGCAATATCGCTTTTCTGCCCTTTAATGATGAAACGGCTTTGCAAGCCTACTTTGATGAAAATGGGACAGAGGTGGCGGCCGTTATCGTGGAAACCATTCAGGGCGTTGGCGGCATCAATGTGGCCAGTGAAACATTTCTTCGCCTCATCCGGCAACTCTGCCAGGCATACGGCGCCGTCTTTATTGCCGACGAAGTGCAGTGTGGCTACGGCCGCAGCGGCCGCTTTTTTTCGGCCGATCATGCCGGAGTGGACGCCGATGTTTACACGATGGCGAAGGGCATGGGAAATGGATTTCCTATCGGTGGTATTTTGATAGCACCGCACATTAACCCAAAGCACGGCATGCTGGGTACCACCTTCGGTGGCAATCACCTGGCCTGTGCAGCAGCATTGGGTGTGCTGGAGGTGATTGAAGCCGAAGGTTTGCTGCAAAGAGCCGCTGACCTTGGCGCCTACCTCATGGCCGAACTAAAGAAAATAGAGATCATTGACAACGTTCGCGGACAGGGCCTGATGATTGGTTTCGACGTGCCCGCATCACTGAAAGACCTGCGAAAGAATCTTCTTCAAAAGCACCGCATTTTTACGGGAGAGGCAAAGCCGAATGTGGTGCGGCTGCTGCCGGCGTTAACCATCTCAAAAGCTGCGGTTGACGATTTTCTGCAAAAACTGAAGGAAGAGATTAATGTGATGATTGAACGGGCGGCAACCGCTGTTGTTGCCGAATAGACTGATTGGGCGAGTCCTGCCCGAAGCACGAAGACGACACAAATCCCGGACAGCACCAGCCAAGCTTCATACTTAAAATTGACGCCTGAATTGAAACAGTTCATCTCGGTTGACGACGTAACTAACATTGACGCTCTTGTGCAACTGGCCCTCGCCTACAAAGCCGATCCGTTCCGCGACAAAAGCCTCGGGAAAAATAAGCGAATTGGCTGCTTGTTCCTGAATCCCAGCATGCGCACCCGGCTAAGTACGCAGCTTGCGGCCCAAAACCTGGGCATGGAAGCCCTTGTGTTCAACGTGGGAGCCGAAGGATGGGCGCTGGAATTTGATGAAGGCGCCATCATGAATGGCACCACCGTGGAGCATGTAAAAGATGCGGCGCCTATTATGGGCCGGTACTTCGATGTGCTGGCCATCCGCACCTTTCCATCCCTAAAAAACAGGGAAGAAGACTACAGCGAACGGTACATTCGCCAGTTTATAAAATATGCAGGCATTCCGGTGGTAAGCCTGGAAAGTGCCACACTGCACCCTTTGCAAAGCCTCACCGACGTGATAACCATACAGGAAACCTGGCGGTTAAACAACACTCAACGCGAAACGCCAAACAACAAACCGAAAGTTGTTCTTACCTGGGCCCCGCATGTAAAGCCACTGCCGCAGTGCGTGGCCAATAGCTTTGCCCAATGGATCAACGCATGGGGCCAAGCTGATTTTGTGATCACACATCCCGAGGGTTACGAACTGGACGAGCGGTTTACAAAAGGTGCCACCATCACAACCCGGCAGGACCAAGCGCTGAAGGGCGCCGATTATGTTTACGTGAAGAACTGGAGTTCTTACCACCACTACGGTGAGATTTTGTGCCGCGACGAACATTGGATGCTGACGGCCGAAAAGCTGGCAACAACCAATGAGGCGAAAGTGATGCACTGCCTGCCCGTGCGGCGCAATGTGGAACTGAGCGATGAAATTCTCGATGGCCCTAACAGCATTGTTACGCAGGAGGCCGGAAACAGGGTATGGGCAGCGCAGGCCGTGTTGAGCCAAATACTACAAGCGAATGGATAAACTGTACGTGATAAAAATTGGCGGCAACATTATTGATGACGAGGCGAAGCTGAGCCATTTTTTGCAAAGTTTTGCGGCTGTTGACGGAAAGAAGATACTTGTTCATGGCGGTGGCAAACTGGCCACCAGGCTGGCAGCCGACCTGAATATTCCGCAGCAGATGGTGGACGGCCGCCGAATCACCGATGCTGAAACCCTGAAGGTTGTAACCATGGTGTACGCCGGTTTTATCAATAAAAATATGGTGGCGCAATTGCAAGGTTTCGGCTGCCAGGCCATTGGCCTTTCAGGTGCCGACGCCAACGCCATCCGGGCGCACAAAAGGGTGGTGAATGAAATTGACTTTGGCTTTGCCGGCGATGTGGACAGCGTGAACAACACGTTCCTCCACCATCTTTTGCAAGAGGATATGGCGCCGGTGTTGTCGCCCATCACCCACGATGGCAAGGGGCAATTGCTAAACACCAACGCCGACACCATTGCGCAGGAAACAGCCAAAGCCCTCAGTGAAACTTATGAAGTGCACCTCCTGTATGGTTTTGAAAAAGCCGGCGTGCTGCTGAACGTTGCCGATGAATCGTCGGCCATCGCCCGGCTTACTGTAGATAAATACACGGTGCTCAAAGAGCAAAACCTTGTGTTTGCCGGTATGATTCCAAAGCTCGATAACGCCTTTTCTGCCTTGCAGGCCGGGGTGGCATCGGTTGTTATTGGCCGGGCCGAAAACTTACCTAAACTGATTAATGGTGAATCCGGAACAACCATCGTCCTCACCTGAAAATATGCGCTCGCTGCAGGAAGAAGCCATTGTGGTTTTATCGGAGCTGGTCAGGCTGCCTTCGTTCAGCAAGGACGAATGGCAAACGGCCAGCTACCTTACCAAATATCTGTTCGACAAGGGCGTGCAGGTAACCAGGGTTGGTAACAACGTGCTGGCGCTGAACAAACATTTTGCGGCCGGCAAACCCACCATCTTACTCAATTCGCACCACGATACGGTGAAACCAAATTCGGCTTATACCAGGGACCCCTTTGCACCGGCTATTGAAGACGGGCGCCTATATGGGCTGGGGAGCAATGATGCCGGCGGCTGCCTGGTGGCGCTGCTGGCAACCTTTCTTTCGTTTTACAGCCGCGAAAACCTGCGCTACAACATTGCCTTTGCGGCCACTGCCGAAGAAGAAATTTCGGGTGCCGGTGGCATACAAGCCGCACTGCCTTACTTGCCGCCCATTGATTTTGCCGTGGTTGGCGAACCAACGCTGATGCAGATGGCGGTGGCCGAACGCGGACTGATGGTACTCGACGGTGTGGCAAAAGGCAGGGCCGGACATGCGGCCAGGGGCGAAGGCGAAAACGCCATCTATAAAGCCATGACGGACATTGAATGGTTTTGCCGCTACCAATTTGAAAAGGTGTCGGACTTATTAGGATCGGTAAAGATGTCCGTGACTTCTATTGAAACAGCCAACAAAGCCCATAACGTGGTGCCGGCCGAATGCAAATTTGTGGTGGATGTACGGGTGAACGAGCTATACAGCCTTGAAGACGTACTGCAAACTATCCGGCAAAACGTGAAGAGTGAGGTCAATGCCCGAAGCACCCGCCTCCGGTCGTCTATGATCGCTCTCGATCACGTGTTGGTGAAAAGCGGCTTGTCTATGGGCAAAACCTGCTATGGTTCGCCCACTACATCCGATAAGGCATTGATGCCCTTCCCGGCATTGAAGATTGGTCCGGGCGACTCAGCCCGCAGCCATACGGCCGATGAATTTGTTTATATCGAAGAAGTATATCGCGGCATTGCGGACTACATTCAATTGCTGACTGGCGTGGTGTCAGGATAGGCGGGGCTGATTCGGCTCCACAACGATACCCCTGAAAATTCCGTGTGCGTATATTCGCGGCATACGTGCAAAAATTTGTGTAGAAATGAAGCTTTGGCAAAAAGAAAATACCTCCACTTCCGCTTTGGTTGAAGCGTTTACAGTAGGCCGCGACAAAGAGTTTGACCTGTTGCTGGCCCGGTACGATGTGCAGGGCTCTATTGCCCATGTGACCATGCTGGGCGAAGTGGGGTTGATGACGAAAGATGAGGCGGAGGAAGCAGTGAAAGCACTTCGGCAGATTGAATGGGAGATTCTTAACGGCCAGTTTGCCATCAGTGCCGATGTGGAAGATGTGCACTCGCAGGTGGAGTTTTTGCTGACGGAACGCATTGGCGACATTGGCAAAAAAATACATAGCGGCCGTAGCCGCAACGACCAGGTGGCCGTGGACATCAAGCTTTACCTGCGTGCCGAAGTGCTGGACATAAAGGACGAAGTCAGGTCATTGTTTGAGCTGCTGGTTAGCCAGAGCGAAAAGTATAAAACCGTGCTGCTGCCTGGCTATACCCATCTGCAAATCGCCATGCCGTCGTCTTTCGGCCTTTGGTTTGGCGCCTATGCCGAGAGCCTGGTGGATGACCTGGAGATGCTGGCGGCAGCTTATCATATCACCAATAAAAATCCTTTGGGCAGCGGCGCCGGCTATGGCTCTTCATTTCCGCTGGATCGCTCCCGCACCACCGAATTGCTGCAGTTTGCAGCCCTTAATTACAATGCGGTGTATGCGCAGATGACCCGGGGTAAAACGGAAAAGGCCGTGGCTACCGGTATGAGCAGCATCGCCGCCACCGTTGGCCGGCTGGCCATGGATTGTTGCCTGTACCTGAACCAAAACTTCGGCTTTATTTCTTTTCCGCCCGAACTGACAACGGGCAGCAGTATCATGCCGCACAAAAAAAATCCGGATGTATTTGAGCTGATCCGCGCCAAGTGCAACCGGATTCAGTCCACACCCAATGAGCTGGCCCTGTTGCTGGCCAATCTTCCTTCCGGTTATCACCGCGACCTGCAGTTGACGAAAGAGATACTGTTTCCGGCTATTGAAGAACTAAAAGCCTGCTTGCAACTGTGCCGGCTGATGTTGTCAAACATAACGGTAAAAGAAAATATTCTGCAAGAAGAAAAGTACAAATACCTTTTTACGGTAGAAGCGGTGAACGAGTTGGTAAACCGCGGTGTTTCCTTTCGGGAAGCCTACCGGAGCGTAGGGGAGAAGGTGGAAAAGGGCGAATTTGCCTATGATCTTTCACGTCCGTTGCAACACAGCCACGAAGGCAGCATCAGTCATTTGTGCAACGACGAAATCACCCGGTTGATGGAGCGTGTGCTAACCAAATTTTCACACTAAAAAGCGCACTGCCTTGCCGTATATCCTGGTAGTGGCGCTCCTTTTTATCGGCGTAGTGGAAAGCATCCGCCACCGAAAGCTGACGGTACCGGGCGCCCTGGCCGGTGGGTTAATTGGCTTTTTTGTTTTTGCCGGTGCCAGCTTCACCGGTCTTGGCCTGCTGGCCCTGTTCTTTTTATTGGGTACGGCGGCCACCGGCTGGAAGCGGCGGCAAAAAGCTCTTACCGGCATGCAGCACGAAAGCAAGGGCCGGCGGCTGGGACAGGTATTGGCCAACGGCGGGGCTGGGGGCTTGCTTGGCTTGCTGATCGTTTTTTTTCCCGCCCAACAATCCTTGTTTAGTGTAATGATGGCCGGCGCATTTTCGGCCGCCACCGCCGATACTTTATCATCGGAACTAGGGACGGTTTACGGAAAAAAATTTTATCATATCATCACCTTCCGGCCTGACAGGAAAGGGCGGGACGGGGTAGTGAGTGTGGAGGGTACGGCGATTGGCCTGGCCGGCAGTGTACTGATAGCCGTTGTGTATGCGATAGGGAATGGCTGGACGGCCAATTTTTTCTGGATTATTGCTGCCGGCACCATTGGCAACCTGGCCGATTCGGTTTTGGGCGCCACCGCCGAACGCAATGGCTACATCGGAAATGACGCCGTCAATTTCCTGAACACCGCCACCGGTGCACTGGTGATGCTGGTGGTGGCGCTGGCCGATTAGGCCGGGCTGTTGATTAAAATGTAAAGCGTAATGGCAACAAAAGAAAAGGCAAGGCAAGTGAAGATAAACTGCTGCAGGCGTTTGGCGATTTTTGCCTGGAGGCTGGATTTGGACAGCGATTGCATAAGAATTGGATTTTTTGGTTTGGGCCGGCAATATAATGTCGCCCCAATCATTTTGCAAGGCTTCCGAAAAATAATTTTTTGCCAGTGAAAAAAGGAATCGAAAAACAAAATCTGGTAAGGAAATGACCTTACGGCAGCCGCCGTATTTTCCCTCAATGTAAAGAAAGCAATGTGTGAAACCCCAACCGACACTTAAGACAGAAGCCGGCAAAACACTCCGCCTTGCCATTCCCATCATCATTGGTGAGCTGGCGCAAATGGCGCTGCACCTCATTGATTCGGCTATGGTTGGTGCTATTAACTACAAACAACTGGCGGCTACGGCCCTCGTCATCAACGGGGTCAACATTCCTTTCATTTTTGGCATCGGCATGACGATCTCGGTGTCGCAGCTGGTGTCTATGGCCAACGGCCGGGGCGACAAAAAAGCGGTTTCGCATTATTTGTTCAACGGCTTTCTTTTGTGCGCCGCCACAGCCCTGGTGATTTCGCTTTCCCTTTATTTTGGAAAAAATTTTTTGCATTACCTCGGTCAGGACCCGGAGGTGGTGGCGTATGCGATCCCGTTTCTTCAACTGATTTCGCTTTCGCTTATCCCCATGCTGCTCTTTATGACCTTAAAGCAGTTTGCCGACGGGTTGGAACAAACAAGGCTGGCGATGATATTCTCGCTGCTTTCTTTACCGGTCAATATTTTCCTTAACTGGCTTCTGATCTACGGCAACTGGGGTTTTCCCCGCCTCGAACTGGAAGGCGCCGGCTGGGCCACGCTGGTCACCCGGTCGCTGATGTTTTTTGCCTTGCTGACGGTGGTGCTGACAACAAGGCGCTTTCGGCCCTACATTGCGCTGCGGCACACCGAATGGAAAATCCGGCGAAGAAGCCTCCGCGACCTGCTGCGCATTGGTGTACCCAGCAGCCTGCAGATAGGGATGGAAGCCGGCGCCTTTGCGGTGACCGGGATATTGGTGGGCACCATCAGTGCGGTGGCACAGGCGGCGCACCAGATTGCCCTGAGCTGCGCCTCCTTTACATTTATGGTGTCGCTGGGCCTATCGCAGGCCGGCTCCATCCGCACCAGCAATGCCTTTGGCCGGGGCAACTGGCCGCAAATACACCGCATTGGCAAAAGCACTCTTTTTACAGCTCTCGGTTATGGTGTTTTTTGTGCCGGCATTTTTATTTCCTTTCGCCGCAGCCTTCCCGATTTATTTACCACAAATGCCGATGTGAAAACCGTGGCCACCCTGCTGCTGCTCATGGCCGGCGTTTTTCAAATATCCGACAGTACGCAGGCCATTGGGGCGGGGCTGCTGCGGGGTATCAAAGATGTAAAAGTCCCTACCTTTCTTATCGGCGTTGCTTATTGGGTTATCGGCATCCCTACCGGCTACCTGTTTGCCTACCGTTTCAGCATGGGGGCGGCCGGCATGTGGTTAGGTTTGATCCTGGGCCTCACCTTTGCCTCGCTTTTTTTGCAAACGCGGTTTTTCAGAATGGTGAAAAAACTATCATCGGGTTGATCAAATCGCATCCAATTTTTGCTGCCATTGGTCGTAGCTCATTTTAAAGAGTATTTCGCCCTTGCCGTACACACCGGCTTCCCGCCACCCGAGCTTGCGATAAAAACCTTCGGCTCTCGTATGCGGTGACGTGCTAAGCCAAACCGTTTCGGTAGTTTTCGAAAAATACCAATCGAGCATCAGCGTATGGAGGTTTTTGCCAATGCCCCTGTTTTCGGCTTCCGGCCGTAAGAACAGTGCCCAGATGTTATGGTGTTGTAAGTCGGCGATGGCAAATCCAAGAATCTGTTGATTCTCTACACAAACCCAGCCTTTGCCTCGACGGGTAAGATAGTCGGCCACATCGGCATCGGTCACAAGGGCAGGGTTCGACAAAACATTCTCCGTAACGGAATGTCTCACTTCCTGTATTTGTTGAATGTCCTGAATAACGGCTTCGCGGAAGAACATGATAAAGAGGGAATGCCTCCGCAAAGATGCAGCAGATGGCCTGTTCGGCCTTACTTTGCGGGATGGCAGATAAAAATCAACGGCTGGTGCAAGTTTCGCTGCTTGTGGCCGACTACGACGAAGCCGTTTCGTTTTATACAAAGGTGTTAGGGTTTGACCTGGTGGAAGACACGCCGATGACGGAAACAAAACGATGGGTGGTGGTGAAACCAAAAGGCAAAGGCGGTTGTTCGCTACTATTGGCCAAAGCCGCTAACGATGCGCAAAAGGCAGTTGTGGGCAATCAAACCGGCGGAAGGGTTTTTCTTTTTTTGCATACCGATGATCTTGACCGGGATGTTGAAAACCTGCAGGCCCACCATGTAGAGATTACCCGCGGGCCGGTGGAAGAGGTTTATGGAAAGGTGGCTGTATTTAAAGACCTGTATGGCAATTTTTGGGATTTGATAGAACCAAATGAGTAAAAACATTAGACCTTACGTGGTGAGATATCGGTAATGCTTTTTTTGTTTCTCAAAATTGAGATTCATCACGTCCGGTGGTTTGTTCACAGTGTTTTGCAAAACGAACGGCCGTCAATCGTACCATAAGGAAAAGTGAATTTGCCGGGTTCATCTGCGCAACGGGCGCAAAATTTACGGCGCCATGCAACGCATCCTAAAAAATCGCATCTTTAGTTACATTGCATTAACCCAAACTCGCCTTCATGTCAACTCACCTGCTGACAGTAAAAACATTTCTCGATAAAATCAAAGAGCTGACGTTCTGGGACCGGATCTTTAGTTGGAGCAGAGTGAGGCGGGAACTTGTTGATGCCGCGTCGGGCCTGGCAACCGCACAGTCGGAGATGGCCGGTACCGAACACCATCTTGCTTCTGCAAACCTGCACCTTTCCGTTGCAAAAGAAACGGGACGGCAATTGGAAAGCCAGCTACTATCGCTCAACGGCGAGATCAGTACATTGAAAGAAAGGCTCCTGAATTGCCAGCGGGAGCTGCAGGGCGCCAGGGAAGAGGTGATTCAATTAAAAAACGAGGAAGCCTTTCGCCAACAACGGTACTCCGAAGAAATTGCTTCGCTGCAAAGCCTGAAGAATAGCCTGCTCGAAGAACGGTCCAGGGAATTGCAGCTACGGCACGAAGAGGAAATGGCCCGCCTCATGGCGCTAAAAGAAACCTGGGCTGCTCACCAGACCGATGTACAGGGACGGATGAAAGCCATTTGCCAGAAACATACCTTGCAGTATGTTGACCGGCCGCCGTTTCGGGGCGAACCGGATAACACGGTGCTTATTTGCGAGGAACACGTGGTGTTTGATGCCAAAAGCCCCGCGGGTGACGACCTGAAAAATTTTCCGCAATACCTGAAGGCGCAGGCCGAGGCTGCCAAAAAATATGCAAGGCTGGAAGGGGTGAAGAAGGATATCTTCCTGGTGATTCCATCGAACACACTCCCGGCCATCAGCCAGTTTGTGTATAACATGGCCGACTATGATGTTTATGTGGTGTCGGCAGAAGTGTTGGAACCCTTGCTGTTATCACTTTGCCGAATTGAAGACTACGAATTTGCCAAACAGCTTAGCCCGGAAGAAAGAGAAAATATATGCCGCATCATTGGCAAGTTTGCGCATTTGTCCAAGCGCCGAATTCAGATTGATTCGTTTTTTGCCCGGCAGTTCATTGAGCTGGCTTACCGCTGCGAAAACAGCCTGCCCGGCGACATTCATGAAAAAGTACTGGAGTTTGAAAAATCGGAAAAGCTGAATCCGCCTATGGAAAAGCGGGCAAAGGCTATCAGCACCAGGGAATTGGAGGCGGAGCACGGCCGCATCGAAACCGAGGTTGGCGCCAAAGGCATCGTGCTGCCTAACGAGGTAATTTCGGGCGTGCTGAACGAGCTGACGCTTTACAAATAACGTGGTGTGCCGGCAATAAAAAAGAGGTTGTCTTGCCGACAACCTCTTTTTGCATGAAAGCATTTGCTCTTTATTGTGTTTTCACCAGGCGTTCGGTTTTCACCACTTCTTTTCCATCCGTGTTTACTACCATACGCAGGTAATAAACACCGGCGGCAATCTTGTCCGAATTGTAGTTGGCATAGTGCGTGCCGGCCGCCCTTCTGCCGTTAAACACCTTGCCGACTTCCCGACCCAGCACATCAAAAACCCCTATGTTAACAGCCGCATCCTGTGACAGGGTGTACTGTATGCGGGTGTTTTTGCCAAACGGATTTGGCGTAACCGCCAGCGCCAGCCCCAACGCGCCATTTTCCGTCATCCCCTGCAGCCGTCCGCCGGTGGTGCCGGTGGGTGAAGTGGGCGGACAGTAGCGGATCATCTTGTCATTATCGTTGCAATCCATTCTATTTTTCACATAACCGGTTGGCGGCACCGAGGTACAGGCCATGGTGGTCATGGCCGGATTACCCCAGCTATCGCCGTCGGCATCGCGGTAGAACGTCTGCATTGAATGCACTTTGTTATTGTTATCATCGCAGTCGCCGGTACGGGTGATAAGGCCACAAGGCATTTTCATGCTGCTCCCCCAACCGTCGTTGTCGCTGTCCTGGTAATAAACCCGGTAATCGTTGCAATCCTGGCTGTTAGCCACGAAACCCATTGGCTGAGCCATCGCGGTAACTGCCCTCGCCGGGTCGCCAAAGCCGTCGCCGTCAAAGTCGCGGTACCATTGTGTGCCGTCGCCGCAAACGCCCTGGTTATTGAGGTAAATCTGGCCGCGAATTTCGCCGCCGCCGAATTGGGTTGTATGGAAATTAAGATAAGCCAACCCATTCAGGATAGCCGGCAAATTGGAAGTCAGCGTGGTGCCGTTATGGCCCTCCGGAAGGTCCCAGGTACCCGAAAACGTACCCCCTACACCGGTAGCAAACGGCAACAGGGTTGTATTGGCGGGATTATTATCATTTATGGGTGCACCGAAAAAACCCCAACGAACCGGTGCGTTGCTGCCCGGACCTGCACCCACATGGATATGCGCAGCCGTCAGGTTGTCGTTGACATCGGGTGTTTGCATGCCGTTGACGTCAATGTTGTGGATGGTGGCCGACATAACAAGCTTTGTCCGCGCCGCATTCAGCGTAATGGTGAAGTTGCCGTACGAAAGCGGACGCGGATCGCCGCCCGAAGTCACCAGGGTCCCTTTGGTGGTTTCCTGGTCGTGGGTGGCCGGCCCCATGGCAATCATGGGACAATTGGATGTTTGTGCCTGAAGCTCCGAAAGTGTGCCGAAAGTAGCCAGGGCCAGCATTACAGCGAGGCCGTTTTTTCTCGTTCGTTTCATAACAGATTGATTTGATTGAATAATAGTCTATGGTTTAGCGTCGTACTCCGGAAATGGCGGTGTGTCCATAAGTGCCGGCAGGGGGCCGGCTTGTCAGCAGGGGGTTGCTCAAGGGACAATGGAATGGTTCTCTAAATTTAACGAGAGATACGCAAGTAAAACGAATGATTTAAAAAAAGCGTTCGAAGTCAAACTGTTTGCCTACCACAAATTACCCCGTTTTGTTTGCCTTTGGCCAAAAGTTATTTCCAAACCGGCGCGGATTCGGTAGTCAATGCGTTGTACCATCCTCATAAAAATTATTTCAACGCAACGGCAACCGGCACCAATCCTTTACCCAATATTGTGACTTTGCTAAATCGCCTTTACGGCACGGGCGGCTATCTTTGCCGCCATGACAACCTACGATAAGCTGGTGGAAGCGGCGCAGTTTCTGCAAACCTATCACACCACAGGTGCCCGTATCGGTGTGGTATTGGGAAGTGGCCTTGGAAATTTTGTGCAGGAAATTGCTGTTGACCATGAGATTCCTTACGAAAACATTCCGCACTTCCCGGTTTCTACCGTCGAGGGGCATCATGGCCGCCTGATCTTTGGCGCCATCGCCGGCAAACCGGTTATCGCCATGGCCGGCCGCTTTCATTTTTATGAAGGTTATACGCCCGAAGAAGTGGTGTTTCCAATTAGGGTGATGAAACTGCTGGGCGTGGAAACACTGTTGATCTCCAATGCCGCCGGCGGCGTAGGGGAGGGCATGAAGGTGGGCGACCTGATGGTGATCACCGATCATATTTCATTTGCTACCATCAATCCCTTGCTTGGCCCGAACGAGTCGCGTCTGGGTCCGCGGTTTGCCGACATGAGCGAACCCTATAAAAAAGAGCTGATAGAAAAAGCAAAAAGCATCGCCCAGGGGCTGAACATAGAGCTGAAAGAAGGCGTGTATTTCGGCGTTACCGGCCCCACTTTCGAAACCCGTGCGGAATACCGCCTTATTCGCATCTTAGGCGCCCATGCCGTTGGTATGAGCACCGTGCAGGAGGTGATAGCTGCTGTGCATGCCGGCATGCAGGTGTTCGCCATGAGTGTGATCACCGATGTGGGCATTCGCGAGGAAGAAAACATCATCACTCACGATGAGGTGCTGCAAGCCGCCAGGGAAGCCGAACCGAAATTTTCGGCGTTGTTTCGTCAAATGATTGCCGCCCTCTAATTGTTTCTTTCCATGAAAAACCTGCTGGCCCTTTTTGTTTTGTTGGTAGCGGTGGGTGCCGCTGCCCAACGCCCCGTTATCCGGCCGGGTGGCATGCCCATGAATCTGCCACGACCCGGCAATTTGCCCGGCCGCGGCACCGCCGGGCAGGGCTCGGATTCCGCATCGCGGGAGGGAGTGGAGCGTCGCGATTATGCCGACGATAGCCTGCGGGTTAGCGTGTATTCGCTGCAAAACTTCCGTCCGGCAGTGATGGACACCTCCATCCGCGACTACACCACCCGCTTCCCCATCCCGGCCACGCATGTTTACCTGGGCAATACGGGCTCGGCCACCCGGTCGCTTCTTTTCACCACGCCGCAGCGCACCGGCTGGGACCCGGGTTTTCATACCCTCGACGTGTACAAATTCAGCCTGCAGAATACCCGCTTCTACAATACGCCGCGGCCTTATACCGAGTTGGGATACATGGTGGCCACGGGATCGGAGCAGATGATTGACTTGCTGCACACACAAAATATAAAACCCTACTGGAACGCCAGTTTTCAATACCGCCTGCTCACGGCGCCGGGCATTTTTCGCAACCAGCGAAACAGCCATAACAATATTCAATTGGCTTCCTGGTACCAGTCGCCCAACAAACGGTACAACAACTACGCGGTCTATTTACTGAATAAAATGAGCGCCGGCGAAAGCGGCGGACTGCTGCAAGACCGCGATTATTTTGGCGATCCAACCTACGACCGGCGATTTACGATTCCCACGGTGCTGGGTGGCAGCCCTTCCATACGGGGTGGCGTTTTTAATAACAGTTTTAACACCGGGCGCCAGGAGCGGGAAAGCTTTTTGTTTTTGCGCCAGCAGTATGACTTCGGGCGCAAAGATTCGCTGGTGACGGATACAACCGTGATTCCGCTGTTTTACCCGCGGCTGCGGTTTGAGCACAGCCTGCGTTATGCCAACTATTCTTACAATTTTCAGGACCAGCCGTCGGCCGCAACGCAAAATCAACCCGACTCGGTTTATTACGACAGCTTGTATGCCATCAAAATCCGTCCGGGTGATTCCGTTTTTTTGGAAGACCGTTGGCGCGAAATCAGCAATGATTTTTCCATTTACCAGTTTCCGGACGCAAAAAATCTGCAGCAGTTTATAAAGCTGGGTGCCGAACTGCAGTTGCTCAATGGCCAGTTCAGGAGTGGTGACGAAAACTTTTACAACATCATTGGGCATGGCGAGTACCGCAATCGTACCCGCAACCAGAAATGGGATATAAACGCCTCCGCCCGCCTTCACCTGGCGGGGTTAAACATTGGGGATTACCATGCCTATATCAGCCTGCAACGGTTGCTCAGCCAGCAGCTTGGCAGCCTGCAGGTCGGCTTCGAAAACATCAACCGTTCGCCGACCTTTCTCTTCGACAGGCGCAGTTCATTTTACCTGGATGCTCCCCGCGAATTTTCGAAAGAAAACACGGCCCATTTTTTTGCCTCGTACTACCTTCCAAAGCTGGCGCTTCAGCTCCGCGGCGACTACTACGTCATCACCAATTTTATGTACCTGAATGGCTACCGCAGCCTGCGCCAGGAAAGTGCGCTGTTCAATGTATTGCGGGTGAGCGGCGCCAAAACCTTTAAGCTTAGCCGGATTCTTAACCTGCACTCCGAGGTGCATGTGCAACAGAAAGCCGGCGGTGCCGAAGTTAATTTTCCGCTGCTTTTTACCCGCAACCGCCTGGCCTTCGAGGGTCGCTTTTTTCGGAACCTGAACCTCTCGGCCGGGCTTGAAATGCGTTATCATACGCCGTACAAAGCGGACAGCTATTCGCCGGCCCTGGGCCAGTTTTTTTACCAGGATACGCTCACTATCAGCAACCGGCCAGAACTGCATGCGTTTCTGCACATGCGCATCCGGCATTTTAAGGGTTTCATCCGTTTTGAAAATCTGAATACGATGGACTTTAACCAGGGCTTTGGCTTTAAGCGACACAACCTGGCTGCCAGCGGTTACCCATTGCCGGCGCTTGTCTTCCGTTTTGGCATCTATTGGGTTTTTGTTAATTAAAAATTGGGACTGATGAGAATCACCTTGCGTTTACGTTTATCCCGAGTATCTTTGTTTTTGTCATGAAAAAACTGGTCGCTTCCATAATGCTCTGTTTGTACTTCGTGGTAAGTACGGGCTTTGTGGTGTCGGTTCACTACTGCATGGATGAGGTCAATGCAGTGGAACTGGGCGATAATACCCGCGATGAATGCAACCGGTGCGGAATGACCATCACTGATAGCGACGGCTGTTGCAAGGACGAAGTAAAAGTGATCAAAGTGCAGGTGGACCAGCTTATTGCTAAGCTGATGACAGCAGATTTTTCCCTGCCTCTTATCGCGTCGGCCACTACCGAATACCTGTTTACCCCTCTTTTCGATAAGATTGAAAAGTCAATACCGGTGGCGCATGGTCCGCCCCTAAGTGCCCAGGACACCTACCTGCAAAACTGCGTTTTCAGAATTTAGAGAGAATTTCCCTTGCGCCATTCACCCGCAACACCTGTTGCCCTTTTTCTCTATTATTCAAATTCAAAAAATTACAAAATGAAAACGCTTAAAGCTTTTTTCTTCCTCCTGTCTATTACCATTGCATCCGTTTCTTTTTCGCAATCAAAAACTGAAAATTTCAAGGTAGCCGGCGAATGCGGCATGTGCAAAAAGAAGATCGAAGCTGCGGCCAAAGAAGCCGGCGCTACTTACGCAGCCTGGAACACCGACAGCAAGGTTATCACTGTTAAGTATAACAGCAACGCCACCAACAAAGCCAAAATTGAACAGGCCATTGCCGGCGTAGGCTACGACACGCCTTCGGCAAAAGCCACTGAAGACGCCTACAACAAGCTGCACGAATGTTGCAAGTACGAAAGAGCCGATGCGAAATCAACTGTTGCTGCGCATAGCTGCTGCGACGGCGAAAAATGCACAAAAACAGCGTGCATGAAAGACGGCAAATGCAGCCCCGACATGTCGTGCTGCAAAGAAGCCGGTTGCGATACGAAGGTTTGCTGCAAAAAATCCTGATCACCAAAAATAAAACAGTATGAAAAAGTTATTCTTCGGAATGCTGATGGTGATTGGCATCTGCGCCAATGCGCAATTCAGCAAGGCTAGTCTGCAGGCCAGCGGCCTTACCTGCTCCATGTGTTCAAAAGCCGTGAAGACGGCGCTCGAGAAGGTGCCATTCGTGGAAAAAGTGATGGTGGACATAAAAAACCAGGAATACAATATTGCCCTTAGGAAAGACGCGGCCGTGGATTTTGATGCGCTACGCAAAGCGGTGGAAGACGCCGGTTTTTCTGTGGCAGCCCTGAAAGTAACAGCCGCGGTTGATAAGCTTCACGTGAAAAAAGACGAACACCTAAAGATCGGCGGACAGAATTTCCATTTTTTAAATGCAAAAGGGCAGCCGCTTTCTGGCGATGTGACCTTTGCACTGGTGGATAGATCGTTTGTTTCTGCAAAGGAGTTTAAGAAATACGCTGCCCTTACAAAAATGGCCTGCGTGCAAACTGGTCGCATGGAAAAATGCTGCGCAAAGGAAGCCGTGCCGGCAGAGACCGAACGGATCTTTCACGTCATTATTTAACTTACCAAAGCCCTCATTCACGAGGGCTTTTTCTTTCTTTTTATGAAAAAAATCATTGGCTTATTTGTGGCCACTTTTACCTGCGTGTACCTGCCCGCGCAAGAACTTTATCCGCTCACAGAGCCTGCTTCCAACAACCCAGCCAGGTCGGTTGCGGTAAAAGCAATGGCAATGCTACACGGCGACCGCCATTCGGGCCGCACCATGCAACGTTACATGACCGATGTTTCGCTAGGACTTAGCAAAAACCTGATGCTTCGTGGCGGCGGCAATTTTTCGAACATGCACCAAAACGCCATGATCTGGGAAGGGGCAAGGCTTTATGCGAAGTACCGGTTTTTATCGAACGATGATGTGCACAAACATTTTCGCATGGCGGTGTTTGGCATGTATGGCTATAGCCGCAACCACCTCGACCATAACGAGATCAACCTGATGATGGGTGAACAGAGCGGGGTGCAGGCCGGCGTTGTGGCTACCCAGCTTTGGAACAAGCTGGCGGTATCCGGCACGGTGGCCTGGAACGAGGTGCTCGACGGCATCCGAAAGGAAAAGCAATACAGTGATTTGTATGCTTACCAGGCTATCAACTATTCGCTATCGGCGGGGTATCTTCTGTTGCCATTCGAGTACAAAGATTACAATCAAACCAACTTGAATTTGTACGTGGAGCTTCTGGGTGGACGAAACATTAATTTTCCCGCAGAGAAATATTGGGTGGACCTGGCGCCTTCGGTGCAGGCCATTTTCAACAGTACGGCCAAGCTCAATGCCGGCTTCCGGTTCCAGCTATCCGGCGATGTTTACCGCCTGGCCGAAAACGGTGTTTTCGTGAGCTTTGAGTACCTGTTCTTAAATGCGCTGAAAAAAAGAGCTAAGTAACCGGCTGCACTAAAATATTGGCGGCCACTTTTTCCGATACCTGTACCTGTTTTTTATGGATCTGCACCGATAGCGATCCGTCGTAATCCAGCTTGTCAATAATTTTTAGCCGGGTGCCGGGTTGTATTTCCAGTTTTCCAAGGTAGTCGAGAAAGGAGTCGGCCGTATCGGCAAAACTTGCCACGCGGTAGGCTTTATTTTTCTGAGCCGCCGATAACATAATGGAGGTGTTTACCGCAAGCTTGCCCTGCCGGTCGGGGATAGGATCGCCGTGCGGATCGAAGGCCGGAAAGCCGAGAAATTCTTCCAGCCGGTTTGTTAGGCTTTCGTCGCCAATATGCTCCAGTTGTTCTGCCAGCTCGTGCACTTCGCTCCATTTGTACTGCAGCTTTGCCACCAAAAAAACCTCCCAAAGCCGGTGCTTACGAATGATCAGGAGAGCTTTCTTCCGTCCGGCGGGTGTTAGTTGAATTGTTTTGCCGGGCACCATCTCCATCAGCCCTTTTTCGGTCAGCTTGCGCACCATTTCCAGCACGGTCGCCGGATTTAGCCCCATGGCTTTTGCCAGCGCAATGTTGTTCACTTTCGGCAGGTCCTTTTGGCTCAGCTTGTACAGCTCTTTCAAATAATTTTCTTCGTGCTGATGGGGAAAATGGGGCATCCGCCAAAGGTAAGCCGGCATAGCAAATAAAATATGTTTGGTAGCCCAAATTTTTTATCTTTGGAAACACAAAGAAATTAGCATGAAGGCGGGGTTATTTTTGACAGGGTTGGTATTAATGTCACTTTTTGCCCCGGCGCAGGTGGCGCTCCGGGGCGAGGTGCGGTCGGGAGGCGATGCCTTGCCGGGCGCCACCGTTACCCTCAACAAACGGCAAACGATCGCCGCCGATTCGGCCGGCCGTTTTGTGTTTACGGGTTTGCCCAACGGGCGCCACTTGCTGGAAGTGTCGGTGGCAGGCTACGAGCTTTTTTTAAAAAATATCCTGCTTGCTGAACCCGAAACAAACCTTTCAGTGGAATTGCAACCCTCCGGATCCTCGCTTGATGCGGTGGTGGTGTCCGGAACTATGAAGGCCGTAAAGCGGCTGGAAAGCCCGATACCCGTCGAAGTGTATTCGCACCAGTTTTTCAAAAAGAACCCTGCTCCCAGTGTGTTTGAGTCCCTTTCGATGGTGAACGGCGTGCGTCCGCAAATCAATTGTAACGTATGCAACACCGGCGACATTCACATTAACGGCCTCGAAGGTCCTTACACGATGGTGACGATAGATGGAATGCCCATCGTCAGCAGCCTGGGATCGGTGTACGGTCTCTTTGGCATTCCGTCGCAAATGATTGACCGGTTGGAAGTGGTCAAAGGTCCGGCTTCGGGACTTTATGGTTCGGAAGCCATTGGCGGATTGATCAACATCATCACGAAATCGCCGCAAAAAGCACCACTTTTTTCGGCCAATGTCATGAGCACATCCTGGCAGGAGCACCTGGCCGATCTTGGTTTTAAGTGGAAGGCCGGTCAGCGCCTTTCGTCCCTGCTTGGCATCAACTATTTTAATTATAGCAACCCGGTTGATCACAATGGCGACAACTTCACCGACGTCACCCTGCAAAAACGTATTTCCGTTTTTAATAAATGGAGCCTTGAGCGGCCCTATGGACGCACGGCTTCGCTGGCTGCACGCTATTTTTACGAAGACCGGTGGGGTGGCGAAATGCAGTGGACGAAAAAATATCGCGGCAGCGACATTCGCTATGGCGAAAGCATTTACACCAAACGGTGGGAGGTGTTGGGTAACTACCAACTGCCCGCAAGAGAAAAACTGTTTGTTGCGGTGTCGGCCACCGGCCACCATCAAGACTCGTGGTACGGCACTACACCCTATATGGCCAACCAAAAGATCTTATTTGCGCAAACCACCTGGGACAAAACAACCGGCGATCACAGCTTGTTGGCGGGGATTGCCGGCCGCTATAATTATTACGATGATAATTCTACCGCCACCGCCGACACGCTGACGAAGGTGAACCGGCCCGACAAAGTTTTCCTGCTCGGCATTTTTTTTCAAAATGAATGGAAGATCAATGCGGCCCACCGCTTACTGGCAGGACTGCGGTATGATTACCACCCGGTTCATAAAGGCATTTTTACCCCGCGGGTGGCTTATAAGTGGACAATCAGCGAGACAAGCTCTTTGCGCATGAATGCCGGCACAGGCTTTCGGGTCGTTAACCTGTTTACCGAAGAACATGCTGCGTTGACCGGTGCAAGGGCGGTAGAAATCAGGGAGGAGCTAAAGCCTGAGCAGAGCTACAACATCAACACACAATGGAGTACCCGCCTGGGCGGCCGGTCAAAAAATTTGGCACTGGAGGTAGCGGCCTGGTACACCTATTTCCGCAACCAGATTTTGCCCGATTACGATACCGATCCAAACAAGATAATATACGACAACCTCGACGGCTACGCTTCATCGCGGGGCCTTTCGGTGAACCTGGAAGCATCGTTGCTGCAACGGTTGAAAGGCTTTTTTGGCCTGACGCTGCAGGACGTAGCCAAATATGAAAAAGACGGGGGCCGGTACCAAAAACAGCGGCCGGTGCTGACCGAAAGCTGGAGTGGCAACTGGGCCATCAGCTACTCACTGCCGCTGGCCGGTGTAACGATTGATTACACGGGAAATATATATGGCCCCATGCGCCTGCCGCTAACCTCTGCGCTTGATCCGCGCCGGCCGTCGTCACCGGTTTGGAGTTTGCAGAACATGCAGCTCACTAAATGGATTTCGGGCAGGGTAGAGCTGTACGGCGGCGTTAAAAATCTTTTTAACTGGACACCCGTAAAAGGCAATCCGTTTCTGATAGCCCGGGCGCACGATCCCTTCGACAAAAATGTGCGGTTCGACGGTGCCGGCAATGTGGTGCAAACACCGGATAATCCTTATGCGCTCACCTTCGATCCATCCTATGTTTTTGCACCTAACCAGGGCCGGCGTTTTTTTGCCGGCCTGCGCCTGACTTTCAAAAACTAAGCCCGCCGTTTGCTTTACACTGGTGAAGAAAGGGCAGCGTTTTTCCTTCTGCTCAATGGAACAGAACAAACAAAAGATGCCACCATTACGCTATCTTCTATTGAAGAAAAACCTGTTGGAAAATAGCGCATTTTGTGCGGGGTTCCCTCTTTAAAATTTTGTGCTGGTAAATGCGCTGCAATGGTAAAACACCCGCTCGCCGTTTGCTGAACGACGGTGACGGATGCTCTGTGGTCGGCAATGCTGGAAAAGCGGAAAAGGTGATTGAAAGCGGCGGGCGTTGCCGGCATAAACACCTTTGCTACACGGTTATCTGGGCTGGATCAAAGCCAATACCGCCATGGCCAAAAGATATCGGGCGCAGGCCTGTATTGGCAACTGTTGTTTTTAACGTTTTTCCATTGCCAAAATAGGAGCGAATTTGGTCTGAAAACTTATCTTTCATTTGGGCGTAACTGCTTTTTTGCAAAACACCTTCCGGCAGTTCATAAGCAACGGCTGGCCGGTGTAAACCGGAACGAACGGCGTATTTTGCTGCGGGCATTTAAGAGAACTCCGCCGGAAAGAGACATTACTGTTAATCTGGTTACTTTGCAGATTTATCCCTGCATTTTTTGCTTTATACAGCTTCGAAGAAAACACATGAGAAAGTTTATCCTGCTCATCGTCCTGAGCCTACCACTGGTCCTGGCAGCACAGCCGAAAGAGGCCATGAACAAAGAGATTGCCGCCGTGCTGGCGGAAATGCAAAATTTCGACCGCCAACAATGGAGCCGCGACAGCGCCCGGAAAAGGCCGCTTCGTTCGCACAACGAAGAAGTTTTTGCGGAAGAAGCCGCCTTTTCGCAAAAAATGTACAACCGGCTTGAGAAGCTGCCAGAAGGGTCGCTGTCGTTTGATGATCAAATCAACAAAGCCTTGTTGCAGCACAAATTGTTGGATGAAATAAGGTCTTTTCAATACAAGGCCTATCTCAATCCTATCTTATCCGACTGGGGTTTTCATACCACCCTTGCCGGCCGGGCCGGTGCTGCCTTCCGAACCAAACGCGATGTGGAGCGCTACCTGGAAATGCTCAACGACATGCCGCGGTATGTGGACGAACATTTGGCGCTGATGCGCAAAGGACTGGCGCTTGGCATCAGCCAGCCGGCGGTTATTTTGAAGGGCTACGAGGCTACTTACAACCAGCATGTGGTGGACTCGGTAGAGGCATCGGCCTTCTGGCGGCCTTTTGCCAAAAAGCCGGCAGCAATTGATCAAAAAGATTGGGCAGAGCTGCAAGCGGCGGCCAGGCCTTTGATCGAAAAAAACGCCATTGGAAGTTTCCGGCAGATACAGGCATTTTTCAACAATGAATACTTGCCAAAAACCCGCACAACATTAGGCGCTTCTTTGTTTCCGAACGGAAAAGCTTATTACGAAGACAGGGTGCGTCACTACACCACCACCAGTCTTTCGTCGGAGGAAGTCTATCAGATTGGCTTGAAAGAGGTGGCCCGCATTAAAGCACAAATGGACAGCGTGCTGAAGGCCGTTGACTACAAAGGCAGCTTTCAGCAGTTTATAGCATACCTGCGCACCGACCCGAAGTTTTACCCGAAAACAGCCGAGGATTTGCTGAAGGAGGCATCGTTCATAGCAAAAAAAGTTGATGGCAAGCTGCCCTCGTTATTTGGTAAGCTGCCGCGCCAGCCTTATACAGTGGCGCCGGTACCCGATTATCTGGCACCGACCTATACCACCGGCCGCTATTCCGGCGCTCCGGTAAGCGGTACCCGGGCCGGGGAGTATTGGGTAAATACCTTCAACCTGCCCAGCCGTACATTGTACACGCTGGAAGCGCTGACCCTGCATGAAGCGGTGCCTGGCCATCACCTGCAGATTGCCCTGACGCAGGAGCTGGAGCACCTGCCGGATTTTCGCAAAAATTTTTATATCAATGCCTTTGGCGAAGGCTGGGGCTTGTATAGCGAATACCTGGGCCATGAGATGGGTTTTTACAAAGACCCCTACAGCCTTTTTGGCCGCCTGACCTATGAAATGTGGCGGGCTTGCCGGCTGGTGATTGATGTGGGCCTTCATACCAAAAACTGGACAAGGGAGGAGGCGGTAAAGTACCTGGCCGATAATACCGCCCTTTCGCTGCACGAAGTAAACACAGAAATCAACCGTTATATTTCATGGCCGGGACAGGCCCTGGCCTATAAAATGGGCGAGATTAAAATAAAGGAATTACGCAGCAAGGCCGAAGCGGCTTTGGGGGCTGATTTCGACATCCGTGAATTCCACGATATGCTTCTGTCGAACGGCACGGTAACGCTGGCGCTGCTCGATAAAATGACCGCGAAATTTATCCAGCACGAAAAAAAGAAAAAGAAAAAAGCCTGACCCTCCCGCGATGGATGCGGGTTAGGGAAAGTCCCTTTTCAGGTTAAAAAACGACTAACTTTCCAGCTCATAAAAACCAGTGGGATTCATGAATAGCAAGCTTCGCCTTACCCTGATGAGTTTTTTGCAATTTTACGTTTGGGGTGCCTGGCTGATTACGATAGCGACTTATTTTTTCAGCAACAATATGGGCACCGGTGTGCAGTTCGGCGCCATCTTTTCCACACTGGCCCTGGCCTCGCTGTTTATGCCGGCCATCACCGGCATCATTGCCGATAAGTTTATGGATGCGGAAAAGCTCTATGGTATCCTGCACCTGGCCTACGCCGCATTTCTTTTTTATGTGCCGCAGGTAAACAATGCCGATACGTTGTACTATGTCATTTTCGGCGCCATGATCTGCTACATGCCCACGATTTCGCTGAGCAACTCCATTGCTTATACAATTCTAAAGCGGGAAGGCTATGATGTGGTGAAAGTGTTTCCGCCGATCCGTGTGTGGGGCACCATCGGTTTTATTGCAGCTATGTGGACGACCAATCTTACGGGAAGCAAGGCCACCGCCGACCAGTTTATTATTGCCGGTGTTTCGGCTGTTTTGCTCGGGTTGTTTGCCTTTACGCTGCCCAAATGCCCGCCGCAGCGAACCATTGCCAAAAACGCGGGTATCACCGAGCAATTAGGGCTGCAGGCTTTTCGGCTATTTGGCAATTATAAGATGGCCCTGTTCTTTATTTTTTCCATGCTGTTGGGTGGGGCCCTGCAGTTGACTAATATGTATGGCGATACCTTTCTGGATGATTTCAAGAACAATCCTGACTACGGACCCGATTCATTTGTGGTGAAATACTCCACCATCATCATGTCCATTTCGCAGATGTCGGAAACGCTTTTCATCCTCACCATTCCTTTTTTTCTGAAACGCTTCGGTATCAAAATGGTCATGCTGTTTTCTATCCTGGCCTGGGTGCTGCGGTTTGGGCTTTTTGCTTACGGCAATCCGGAGGAAGGGCTGTGGATGATCGTTGTTTCGTGCATTGTTTATGGCATGGCGTTCGACTTTTTTAATATCTCCGGTTCTTTGTTTGTGGAAACGACGACCGATGCCAGAATAAGGTCGAGTGCGCAGGGTTTGTTTATGATGATGACCAACGGCGTGGGTGCTTTTTTGGGAAGTAAAGTCAGCGGATGGGCCATTGATAATTTTTACACGCTGCCGGGAGGAGCGAAAGACTGGCAGCACATCTGGCTGGCCTTTGCTGCCTATGCGTTTGTGGTGGCGGTGCTGTTCCTGCTTCTTTTTAAGCACAAACACGAAGTTCCCAAGGGAGAGATGAATGAAGCGAAGCTGGAAGCCTCCCTCCATTAATCGGCCCGGAAACTTAAGACAGATCCATACCCCAGTCGTTTCTCCAATTTGACCAGGTATATCATTTTTTACAAAACCAAAAACAACAAGTTATGCTGAAAAAAATGCTGTTTACCATTTGCTTATCCTTGGGTCTTGCAAGTCTATTGCAGGCGCAAACCCTTGCCGACATGACAAAAGACTGGGAGCGGGCCAAGGCCTACACCAAAGAGTATCTTGATGCGATGCCCGAAGCAGGTTATGCACTAAAGCCCACACCGCAAATGCGGTCGTTTGCGGAGCAGATGCTGCACCTGACCGATGCCAACTACGGTTTTGCCGCCGCTGTCACCGGCGAAAAAAGCCCGGTGGGCTTTGGCGAATCGGAAAAAGAAGCCGATAAGTCGAAGGCCAATGTAACAAGGGCTGTGTTGGCCGGCTACGATTTTGTTCTGGCCAGCCTGAAGAAAATGACGCCGGCGCAACTGGCCGAAAACGTAAAACTATTTGGCCGCTTCGAGATGAGTAAAGGTGCGGCGATGTCGAAGCTGTTCGAGCATGGAACCCACCACCGGGGACAAACCACGGTTTACATTCGCCTGGCCGGTGCCACGCCGCCGCAGGAGAAACTGTTTTAACGCTGCCCAAAAAGGATAAAAGAGGCTGTCTCAAAAGTAGGCAGCCTTTTTTTATTTTCAGTTTTTGGGGTG
>CBDUBQ010000048.1:0-41348 GCA_965365435.1 uncultured Flavisolibacter sp. | reverse complement strand
GAAGATGCCCTGCCGAAGTTTTCGCCCCCCGAGCCACAGCTTTACCATGCTTACCTGGTGGGGGTTGCCGATGTGTTGGTGCAAACCGAAGCCGGTCACCTGCCGCGGCTGCCGGCTTATGTGCCCGGTACCTATCGCAACGGCCTCAAAGGACCAAATGTAAAAGTGCTGTGGCCGGCCGATACCGACAACAGTGCCGTAATAAAGCCGGGCCGCTATACCATTACCGGGCGGGTGGCCGGAACAAGCTTTCAACCAAAAGCTATGGTAACGGTAACCGCACCAAAAAAAGCTGCGGCGCCGGGGCTGAAGCTGGCGGCATTTGATCTGGGAAGCGTAACGCTGAAGAATGGCGCCGATGGTAGCGAAACGAAGTTTGTGGCCAACCGCGATAAGTTTGTCCGTACGCTGGCAAAGACCGATCCCAACTCGTTCCTTTATATGTTCCGCCATGCCTTTGGCCAGCCGCAACCCGCGGGGGCCAAACCCCTGGGCGTGTGGGACAGCCGCGATACCAAGCTGCGTGGCCATGCCACCGGCCATTACCTTACCGCCATTGCACAGGCCTATGCCGGCACCGGCTACGACAAGGCGCTGCAGGCATCGTTTGCCGAAAAAATGGACTACATGGTGGAAACGCTTTATAGCTTGTCGCAACTGTCCGGCAAACCAAAAGAGCCCGGTGGGCCGCGTGTGGCCGATCCGGCCGCCGTGCCGCAGGGCCCGGGAAAAACGGCCTACGATTCGGACCTCAGCGACGAAGGCATCCGCAACGACTACTGGAACTGGGGCCTGGGCTTTATCAGCGCTTATCCGCCCGACCAATTTATTATGCTGGAAAAAGGCGCCCGCTACGGTGGCCAGAAAAACCAGGTGTGGGCGCCGTATTACACCCTGCATAAGATCCTCGCCGGCCTCATTGATGTGTACGAAGTCAGCCAGAACAAAAAGGCGTTGGCCGTGGCCAGTGGCATGGGCGATTGGGTGCATGCCCGCCTGAGCAAGCTGCCAACCGATACGCTCATCCGCATGTGGAACACCTACATTGCCGGTGAGTTTGGCGGCATGAACGAAGCAGCCGCCCGTCTTTACCGCATCACCCGCAAACCGGCGCATCTGAAAACAGCACAGTTGTTCGACAACATCCGGGTGTTTTTTGGCGATACGGCCCACTCGCACGGGTTGGCCAAAAATGTGGACCTCTTCCGTGGCCTGCACGCCAACCAGCACATTCCGCAGGTGGTGGGCAGCATTCAGACCTACGGCGTCACCAACAATCCGGAGTACTACAAAATAGCCGATAACTTCTGGTACAAGATGGTGAACGATTATATGTACAGCATTGGCGGCGTGGCCGGGGCCCGCAATCCCAACAATGCCGAATGTTTTATAGCGCAGCCGGGCACCCTTTACGAAAATGGCTTTGCCGCCGGCGGACAAAACGAAACTTGCGCTACCTACAATATGCTGAAGCTGACCAGCGACCTGTTTCTGTACAATCAGCAGGCTTCGTTTATGGATTATTACGAGCGGGCCCTTTACAATCATATTCTGGCTTCGGTGGCCGAACACACACCGGCCAATACCTACCACGTGCCGTTGCGTCCCGGTTCGGCCAAGCAGTTTGGCAATCCCAACATGACGGGCTTTACCTGCTGCAACGGAACGGCCATTGAAAGCAGCACCAAGCTGCAGAATTCCATCTACTTTAAATCAAAAGATAACAAAGCCCTTTATGTAAACCTGTTTGTGCCCTCCACCCTTACGTGGGCCGAACGCCGGGTGACGGTAGATCAAACGACCAGTTTTCCGAAAGAAGACGAAACCCGCCTCACCATCCGCGGCAGCGGAACATTTGATGTAAATGTTCGTGTGCCAGGCTGGGCCACCAATGGTTTTTTTGTAAAGATTAATGGCCGGGAACAGGCGCTGACCGCCAAACCGGGAAGCTATCTCAGGATCAGCCGCGCCTGGAAGAATGGTGATGTGATTACAGTGAAAATGCCTTTCGGTTTTCACCTCGATCCGGTGGCGGACCAGCCGAACATCGCCAGCCTGTTTTACGGGCCGGTGCTGATGGCTGCACAGGAAGCCGAAGCCCGGAAAGAATGGCGGAAACTAACCCTCGATGCGGCCGACATCAGCAAGTCCATCAAACCCGCCGATCAACCCCTGCAATTTACCATCGGCGATGCAGTTTTCAAACCGTTTTATGAAACCTACGGCCGCCATTCGGTTTACCTGGATGTGAAGCTGCAGGAGAGGTAAGGGGTGAAGGGTGAAGGGTTAGTGTGGGTGAGTTTTTTATGGCTACTTGCTGCTTGCTGGTGATGATAACCGTTGGAAAATGGGATCTGATAAAAATATCGTTTCTGATCATACAAACGCTGCTGCTATGCATACAACAAAGCTGATCTGGGCCGTGGCAATGGCTTCGCTGCTGCTCATTTGTGCAGGGATAAACGCTCAACTGATGGTAGCGGAAACTACCGGGCCAACAACAAAATCGTCTGCCAAAGAATTGTACCTGCCGGCCAAAGTGTACCGCATTCCGGAGAACAACGATTATAAAAATCCGGAGAGCGATTACAGCTTTCAGCGCATGGTGGAAGGCGAGCATATTGCCATTTTCTGGCACAAAGAGTTTGGCGCCGATCCTGCCCTGCATCCCAATGAAAAAAAGCGGTTCAATCCAACCGATGCATTGAAAGAACTGGAACGTTTTTACACTTTTTACGTGAATGAGCTGAAGCTGGTAAAAAAAGGATCTTCCCTGACCGACCGGTACAAGATGGTGTTGTATGTATTAAGCGGCGAAGGCGGAACGGCTTTTGGCGGCGGCACCGAAGAAAAAGTGGGTATGCTGTGGACGCCGCCGGGGCGGATGAATAAATATCCGTATGGTACGCTGGCGCACGAACTGGGACATTCTTTTCAGTACATCATGCGGGCCGACAACGGCACCGGCCCGCGGGGCGCCATCGGCGAAATGTCGGCGCAGTACCTTCTTTGGCAGGTGTACCCGGAGTGGATGACTTTCGAGAATTATCACCTGGTGGATTTTATGAAGAAAACGCATTTTGCTTTTCTCCATCCCACCAACATGTATCACTCGCCATATGTGCTGGAATACTGGTCGGGCAAACGCGGTATTGAATTTTTCGGGCATCTGTCTCGGTCAACCAAAGCCGGCGAAGATGTGGTGGCCACTTATCAACGCATCACGGGCCTTACGCAGCAGCAATTCAACAACGAAATGTTTGATGCCTGCCGGCGCTTTATCACCTGGGATTTGCCGCGGATTGAAAAGCTGGCAAAGCCGTATGCCAATCAGCACAAAACAGTGCTGAACGCAATTGAGGATGGCTGGTTCCGCATTGCCAAATCGCATTGCCCGCAGAACTATGGCTACAACGGAATCAGGCTGCAGGTGCCGGAAGGCGGTACAAAGGTTTCGCTGGAATTTAAAGGCGTGGCCGGAGCAGACAGTTTTAATGCCGTTAAAGTAGAGAAAGCCGGGTGGCGGTACGGCTTTGTTGCCTGTAAAAAAGATGGCAGCCGTTCGTATTCGGAAGTGTTCAAAAATGCCTCGGACAAAGTATCATTTAGAGTTCCGGATAATACCGCGTATTTGTGGCTGGTGGTGATGGGTGCTCCCACCGAACATTGGCCGGTGGCGGCACGGCCCCGAAATGGCGAGGCCAATCAGCCCGAGGAGCAGTGGCCCTACCAGATCAAACTTTCCGGCACCGCACCGGATGCTTCCATCATTCAATAGTAGTCTTTGTTCATCCGGCGCAGCATGGTGTACCGGCCAGGGCTGGCGGACCAAAATCTTTTTTTTGCAGGCGATGCGGCCGTTGCCGGATGTATCGTTTATTTCCACGGGAAATAATTTGTTTGTGATTCTGCAACGGCAATGGCCAGATGCCACACCGCTCCTTCCATTTGCTTTCTCGTCATTGTGCTCTTTTGTGTAGCCCTTCGTGTTCTTCGTGGCGTCTTTCACCATCGCCTAGTGTTCACAACGGGCACAAAGAGCCACGACGAACACAACGCCAGGGTCATAAAGAGAGAAAGGTGAATAAATGGTTGAAAGGATTTGCAGGAAGCAAATACACAGGCGGCAGGCCTGCAAACCGGCAGAGGACGATTTGCATTTATTGACGAATAGTAGGCAGAAATCAATTGGGGCACTCCTGCCATCGCCACTGCCGGCAGCCCCTTACCGCACCCGCGGGCGCTGCCGCTGTAAACGTCACGATCACGGTTATTGTATTTTAATCATTACTTACCATATTTTAACCATTCCGGGCAATAATTTTGGTGATGGCGGTTAATTTCCTGTAACTTGAACCTGAATCATTGACTACTTAAAGCTACCAGCCATGAAAGTCCTGCCATTCACGATTCCGACTTCACATGACAAAACGATCCATGTTCAGGAAGACATTGAGCATCACTTTTATCCGCATTTGCACCGGCACGAGGAAATTCAACTGACCCTGATCCTGAAAGGGGAGGGAACCTTACTGGTTGGGAACAACATGTACAGCTTCGGAGCCAACGAAGCCTATCTTGTTGGCGCCAATATTCCGCACGTGTTCAAAAGCGATGCGTCGTATTTTGCCTCCGACAGCGACAAGGAAATTCATGCCCTGTCCATCTTTTTTAATACCAAGGGCAAACTGATGTCGCTGTTTGACCTGCCGGAGCTGAAAAGCGTTTACACGTTTTTTTCCGCCAACTACAGCGGCTTCAAGATTCCGCAGCAGGCTTTCTCCGATATCTCCATCCGTGTGCTGAATATGAAATATGCCGAAGGCATGGACCAGTTGATGCAGTTTTTTCAATTATTGCAAACCCTCAGCGGGTTGGAAGACATTAATCCCCTTTCGCCCGAAACGCAGCCAAAAACCTTCAGCGACCACGAAGGCATGCGCATCAGCAACATCTACAACTATATCATGCAGAACTACAACCGGGACATTACCCTGGAAGAAGTGGCCAAAGCGGCCTTTATGACGCCGCAGGCTTTTTGCCGGTATTTTAAAAAGCACACAAGGGTCACCTTTGTTACTTTCCTGAACGAAGTGCGCATCAACGAAGCCCGCAAAAAGCTGGTGGACGGCAGCTATGAAAGCATCTCCTCCGTGGCCTACGACTGCGGCTTTAACAGCATTACCAATTTCAACCGGGTGTTTAAATCCACCACCGGCAAATCGCCGCGGGAATACGCTACCGTTTACCTCAGCAAAGTGAACTAAGGCCGGTAGAATCAAGTTTTTTTTATGATCCCGCTGCCGCACCCGCAGCGGGATTTTTCTTTTGAACAGAAGCCGCCACCTGTCTTATAAACCATTGAATACCCTGCCCGGGCGCCTGTTCCGGCCCTTCGGAAAGATGGCTTAAATCGGGAAAGTATCGGTGAAGAATTGAAAAGTCCTGCGGCTGCTTCTGCTGTAGTTTTAATGCGCAAAGCACGGTTCTGCTCCCCGCAACCGGTGCGGCTTGCCTTTAAGGTTCCTTCCTGTTTATCATGTTTTGTAAATGCACCGATAATATGAAAATCAAACGATTCTTGCGTAGCACAATAGCCCTGCTGGCCGCCCTGCCGTTCACGGCCCTTGGCCAGGCTCAAACGGCCGCCTACCGGCCGGGAGCAATGGTCATAAAAGGCAATCTGGCGGTGGTGGCCAATGCCACCAGCTCGGCCCGGTTTGGGCAGTCGTTAAACTCGCTCAGCGATGGGCTGACGCCCACCAACCAGGGTGGCCGCGGAGGGGGCGGTAACCGCCGGCAGCCCCGCACCAATCTGTGGGTGCAGTACGAGTGGAAGCAGCCGGTAAGCACCAGCGAAATGGCCTTGTATTGGTGGGATTACAACGGTAATCTGCGCCTGCCCGAAGCGTACCGCCTGCTGTACTGGGACGGGGCGGCCTTTGTGCCTTTAAAGAACGCCGGCGGCATGGGCAAGACCAACAATCAGTACAATAAAATCGCTTTCGATGAAATAAACACAACCCGCATACGGCTGGAGATGGACTCGGCCGACCGGGGCACCGCCACGCTGTTGGAATGGGTGGTATATAAATCGCCCAATTCGCCGGCCGTGGCGCCATTGGTAGATGCCGGTGGCGACCGCGATGTGATGGTGGGTGGCAAAACCTTTCTTTCCGGCGGCATAAAATCCGTTAACGGTGTGGACAAGATGGAATGGAAAGCCATCGGTCCTGCTCCGGTGAATTTTACCAACAAGGATAAAGCAGAAGCGGCGGCCGTTTTTACCAAACCCGGTACTTACCAGCTTACCCTCACCGCGTCGGAAGGATCGCTGCAGTCGGCTGCTTCGTTGAAAGTGCAGGTGCATCAGCCGCCGCCCGCCAAACGGCTGGATGTGGTATATACCAAACGCTATAAAATTGACAGCAAGCTTTGGAACGACCGTGCCAAAGCCATGATCGTAAACTGGATTCCCTGGTGCATTGCCCAGAACGAACGCACAGACCTTACCAGCGGCGAAGGCGGCATTGACAACTTTATCGAAGCCGGGAAAGCCCTGCGCGGCGAACCGCACGGCCGGCACAAGGGGTATGTGTTTTCCAATGCCTGGGTGCATCAAACCATCGAGTCCATTTGTATAGCGCTGATGGTGGACCCGCAAGGCGATAAGGAGATCATTGCCGCGCAGGAAAAAATGAAGGGTACACTGGAAAAATGGATTCCCATGATCCTGGCGGCACAGGAGCCCGATGGCTACCTGCAAACGGCCTTTACGCTTCGCGATACATCACGTTGGAGAGAACGCTGGTCGCCCCGCAACCGCGGCGATCATGAAGGCTATGTGGCGGGTTATTTTATCGAATCGGCCATTAACCACTATACGCTGACCGAAGGAAAAGACAAACGCCTTTATAACGCCGCTAAAAAACTGGCCGATTGCTGGGTAGCCAATATTGGTCCGGGTAAAAAAACCTGGTACGATGGCCACCAGGAAATGGAACAGGCGCTGGTGCGTTTTGGAAGATTTGTCAACGATATGGAAGGCAAAACCAGCCATGGCGACAGCTATGTAAAGCTGGCTAAGTTTCTGCTCGACAGCCGTGCCAACGGCAGCGAGTACGACCAAAGCCATGTGCCGGTGCAGCAGCAGTACGAGGCGGTGGGCCACGCCGTAAGGGCTACGTATAATTATTCGGCCATGGCCGATGTGGCCGCCGAAACAGGCGACATTGACTACCAAAGTGCCGTGATGTCGCTGTGGAACAACATGGTGAACAAAAAATATTATGTAACGGGCGGCATCGGCAGCGGCGAAACATCCGAAGGCTTCGGCGGCAATTATTCGCTGCGCAACAATGCCTATGCAGAGTCTTGCTCCAGCGCCGGGCTGATCTTCTTTCAATACAAAATGAACCTGGCCTACCACGATGCCAAGTATGCCGACCTGTACGAAGAAACGATGTACAACGCCCTGCTGGGTTCCCTGGACCTGGAAGGAAAAAATTTCCTCTACACCAACCCGCTGCATAGCTCGCAGGCCCGCTACGGCTGGCATGTGTGCCCTTGCTGCGTGGGCAACATTCCACGTACGCTGCTCATGGTGCCCACCTGGACCTACGTACGCGGCGACAAAGGCCTGTATGTAAACATGTTTATTGGCAGCACCATCAAAGTGGAAAAGATTGCCGGTACAAATGTGGAGATGGTGCAAAAAACCGATTATCCCTGGAGCGGAAATGTATCAATGATTGTTAATCCGGAGGTGGCCAAAGAGTTCACCATTTATGTGCGGGTGCCCAACCGCCAAACGAGTGAGCTGTACACACCGGTGCCGCAGGTCAGCGGACTGAAATCTTTATTGGTAAACGGAAAGCCCGTTACACCCACGATGGAAAAAGGTTATGCCGTTATTCGCCGCACCTGGAAAAAAGGCGATGAGATTGACCTGGTGTTGCCCATGGAGATACAGAAGATAACAGCTGATGAAAAGATTGAAGCCGACCGGGGCCGGGTGGCCCTGCGTTATGGTCCGCTTATCTACAATGTAGAAAAAGCCGACCAGCCAAATATTGACCAGCCCATCAGCAACGAGCCGCTGAAACTGGAATGGCGCCCCGACTTTTTGCGGGGTGTGATGACCATTAAAGGCAAATGGGCCGATGGTAGTCCGCTGGTGGCCATTCCCAACTATGCACGGCTCAACCGGCTGCCCACTACGCCTTATCCGCAGGCACCGCAGGCCACGCAGCCTACCCGGCCCAACGAACCGCCGCAGGCGCTGAATAACCGCGGGCCGGTTTCCATAGTTTGGTTGAAGGAAAAATAAAACTAACAGAGAAAAGAAAGGCATACCAGGAAGCGGTATGCCTTTCTTTTTGATTGAACAAAAGGGCTTGCCCTGGCTTGCTTAATAGGGGTGTTAAATGTTTGTCCTGTCAACGGATTGTGGGCCTTCCGTAGGCTTTCATCCATTTGGTAGATGGCAGCTGCCGGAAGAGTAGCGTATTTTAAGAGTGTAAAACAGGCGTATAGCTGAAACTATAACGCCTCTTTACGCGGCGTAAAAAAACAGCATCGCTTTTCAGCACATGAACAGCAATCCGCGGCCGCCAACCCCGGTTTGTTTTCTTTTGTTTTTCTTCGGTAATACAAAATCGTAGTGGGTTATGCCGTTAAAAAAAACCGTTGTTCTCTTTTTTGTTTTTCTTTTTTCCATTGGCGTAGGGGCGCAAACGTCGCGTACCTACACCCGTGCCGATACACTTCGCGGTAGCGTCACCCCCGAACGGGCCTGGTGGGATGTACTTCGTTATGACATCACCATCGAGCCCGATCTGGCAAAAAAAACAACAACCGGTTCCAATCGCATCACTTTCAAAGTGCTTTCGGACAATCACCCGGCCCTGCAGCTTGACCTGAAGGATACCCTGCAAATTGATAGCGTGGTATTCAACAAAAATCAACGCTTAACCTTTCGCCAGGAAGGGGCGGTATGGTGGGTGCAGGTACCGCAGCAAAAAAAGGGTGCCGTCAATGAAATGGCAGTGCACTTTTCCGGGCGGCCCAAAGTGGCACCGCGGGCACCCTGGGATGGCGGCTGGACGTTTACCAAAGATTCGCTGGGCCGCCCCTGGGCTACCGTTACCTGCCAGGGGCTGGGGGCTTCGGTGTGGTATCCCTGCAAAGACCACCAAGGCGATGAGCCGGACAACGGGGCTTCACTAACGATGATTGTGCCCGATTCGCTGGTAGCGGTTGCCAACGGGCGGCTGCAGGAAAAAAAGAAATTCCCGAACGGTACAACCAGCTACAAATGGACGGTGGTCAATCCCATCAACAACTACAACATCATTCCCTACATTGGCAAGTATGTTCATTTTGCCGAAACCTACAAGGGGCAAAAAGGGGCACTTTCAATGGATTATTGGGTGCTGGATTACAACCTGGAAAAGGCAAAAACGTATTTGACCACCGAAGCCAATAACACGCTTAAGGCGTTTGAGCATTGGTTTGGTCCCTACCCGTTTTACGAAGACGGTTATAAACTGGTTGACGTGTCGCATACCGGCATGGAACACCAGAGTGCCGTAGCCTATGGCAACTGGTACAAGCCGGGCTACCGCGGCCGCGATGGGTCGGGCACCGGCTGGGGTTTGAAATGGGATTTTATTGTGATACACGAAAGCGGGCACGAATGGTTCGGCAATAATATTTCCACCAAAGACCTGGCCGATATGTGGGTGCACGAAGGCTTTACCAACTACAGCGAAACCCTGTTTATTGACTACCATTTTGGCAAGGAAGCGGCCGATGCCTACAACGCCGGCATTCGTCGCGGCATTCGCAACGACCGGCCGATAATCCCGCCATATAACGTCAATGCACAGGGCAGCGGCGATATGTATCCCAAGGGTGGCAACCTGCTGCACCTGATTCGCCACAGCCTGGACGACGATGAACGCTTCCGTAACATACTGGTGGGATTGAACAAGGACTTCTATCACCAAACGGTGACCTCGGCACAGGTGGAGAAATATATCAGTCAGAAAGCGGGTTTTGATTACAGCAAGGTCTTTGACCAGTACCTGCGCACAACGCAAATTCCAAAGCTTGAGTTCTATTTTAACGAAAAGAAAAGCCGTGTTTTTTACCGGTGGACAAACAGTGTAAAGGGATTTAACCTTCCACTGGTCTTAAAAAACGGCAGTACCCGCATTCGGATTGCACCGGCAGGAGAGTGGCAAAACAGCGCCGTCACCCCGCAGCAGGCAGCCTTGTTTACAAAAGCCGGCATTGAAAAAATGTATTACGTTACGGTAGAAGAAACGCTGTAGGTCATTTTTCATAATGTAGGAATTAAATCAAGAATAGTTAAGGGAGTTAGTGAGCAAACGGTGATTTTGTGTTGGTTTGTCCTGATTGGAAAGAAGCCCTTTGGGGCAACGTTATTAAGAGGAGCGAATGCTTAAAGATTGCTGGGTGCTTACGCTGGCGTCCCGGCCAACGTAAGCAATACTGCATAATTTAAACACATTGACCCTTTGGGTTGGTACCGCTGTAAAAAAAAGATGGCTGTGATTTGTCAACATTCCAAACGATTTAAACAGGCAAATCCCCAAAACAAAGCCAAAAGAACGCGGCAATTAACGCATCCAAGTCAAAACATTTCTAAAAGACCAGAGCATCATAACCACGTCTCATGAAAAATTTATTTCGTTCCATTTGCCTTGTTTTTTTTATCCTGCCCTTCTCAGTTTTTGCACAATCCACCCGCGCCTTTCAATGGGCACCCGATGGCAACAGCTACAACGCCACGGAGGGCGGCGCTATTGTACAATACAGCCTGCCGTCTTTTAACCGGGTGGTGGTGATTGATTCAGCGCAGCTGGTACCCAAAGGCGCCGCAAAGGCGCTTGGCATCCGCAGCTTTTCCTTTAGCCAGGATGGAAAGCAGGCCTTGATTTACACCAATACCAAACGGGTGTGGCGGCAGGATACCCGCGGAGACTATTGGGTGCTGAACCGCACCACCAACACGCTGCACCAGCTTGGCAAAGGACGCCCGGCCTCCAGTCTGATGTTTGCCAGGTTTTCGCCCGATGGAAAAAAAGTGGCGTACGTATCGGAACACAACCTCTACACAGAAGACTTAGCCACCCGCAAAATCACCCCGCTGACCAAAGACGGTACGGCCCGTATGATTAACGGCACCTTCGACTGGGTGTACGAAGAAGAATTCGATTGTCGCGATGGCTTTCGCTGGAGCCCCGACAGCAAAAGCATTGCCTACTGGCAGATAGACGCCACCCGCATCAAAAACTTTTTGCTCATCAACAATACCGATTCGTTGTACTCATTTACGATCCCCGTGGAGTATCCCAAAGCCGGCGAAGAGCCTTCGGCCTGCCGCATCGGTGTGGTGAATTTGGCTACGGCAAAAACAGTGTGGATGCAGGTGCCCGGCGACCCGCGCCAACATTACATTCCGCGTATGGAATGGGCAGCCAATAACACCGAGCTGATTCTGCAGCAATTAAACCGCAAGCAAAACCAGTCGAAGATTTTTCTATGCAATGCCGGCACCGGTGCGGCCCGCTCGATTTACACCGAAACCGAAAAAGCCTGGATTGATGTGAAAGCCCGCTGGAGCGATGATTTTGCCGGCTGGGATTGGCTGAACGGGGGAAAGGATTTTTTGTGGGTGTCCGAAAAAGACGGCTGGCGGCATATTTACCGTATTGACAGAACCGGGAAAGAAACCTTGCTGACTCGCGGCGATTATGATGTCATTCGCCTTTCGGCCATTGATGAAAAAGGCGGGTATGTGTATTTTATGGCTTCGCCGAAAAATGCCACGCAACAGTACCTGCACCGGGTGTCGCTGCAGGGCGATGGTAACCTGGAGCAGCTTTCGCCGGAGACACAAAAAGGAACCCACAGCTACAACGTATCGCCCAATGCCCTGTATGCAACCCATAACTTTTCCAACATAAGAAACGAGCGGCTGTCGGAGTGGGTACAGTTGCCCGCTCATAAATCAATCCGGCAAAACAACACGCCACAGGGCCGGGCGGCTGCCGCCAACGTGGAAATGTTTCAGCTCACCACCGACGATGGCATTACCCTGGACGGCTGGATGGTAAAGCCGAAAAACTTCGACAGCACCAAAAAATACCCGGTTGTTTTTTCGGTGTATGCCGAACCGGCCAGCACCACGGTGCGGGATGCCGCCGGTACGGGCAATGCATCTCTTTACGCCGGTGACATGGCGGCCGATGGCTACATTCTGATTAGTGTGGAAGGCCGTGGTACTCCGCTGCCCAAAGGCGCCGCCTGGCGTAAAGCCATCTACCAGAATATCGGTATCATCAACATTCGCGACCAGGCCATGGCAGCCAAAAAAATCAGGCAATGGTCTTTTGTAGATACGGCCCGCATTGGAGTGTTTGGATGGAGCGGCGGCGGTTCCACCACGCTGAACCTACTGTTTCAGTACCCCGAAATTTACAAAACCGGTATTGCCATTGCGCCGGTGCCCAACCAGTTGCTCTACGACAATATTTACCAGGAACGGTACATGGGTTTGCCGCAGGAAAACAAGCAGCCTTATATCCAGGGTTCGCCCATCACCCATGCCAAAAACCTTCGCGGCAACCTGCTGCTGGTGCACGGCACCGGCGATGATAATGTACATTACCAGGGTACCGAAATGCTCATCAACGAGCTGGTGAAACAGGGCAAACAATTCCAGTTGATGAGTTATCCTAACCGCACTCACGGCATCAGCGAAGGGCCGGGAACCAGCCAGCACCTGCGGCAACTGTTCACCAGTTTTTTACGGACACACCTTCCCGGTGGCGGACGGTAGTGCAAAGAGGCCTCGTTTTTACACGCCGATTCATTAAATACGGAAAACAACGTTTATGAAAGGATGTCTCAAATGCCTTGTGGCGCTGTTTGTTTCGATAACTGCCGCTGCGCAGCCGGAAACGATTGCTCTCACCGTGGACTTCAAAGCGGAAAAGGGAACGATGGAACCAATTTGGGCCTGGTTTGGCTACGATGAGCCAAACTATACCTACATGAAAGACGGCAAAAAATTGTTGAGCGAACTGGCTGCCCTCAGCCCGGTGCCGGTGTACATACGGGCACACAACCTGCTCACAACCGGCGATGGCACCGCCGCTATGAAATGGGGTTCTACCAATGCCTACACCGAAGATGCACAGGGCAACCCGATCTATAACTGGACGATTGTGGACAGCATTTTCGACACCTACATCAAGCGGGGTTTAAAGCCATTGGCCGAAATCAGCTTTATGCCCGAAGCCCTCTCCACAAAACCGCAGCCTTACCGTCATTACTGGCAGCCCGGCCAGCCTTACGGCGAAATTTTCAAAGGCTGGCGCTTTCCGCCAAAAGATTACAAAAAATGGGAAGAGCTGGTGTACCAATGGGTAAAGCATTCGGTGGAGCGGTACGGAAAAGGCGAAGTGGAAAGCTGGTACTGGGAGTTGTGGAATGAGCCCGATATCGGTTACTGGGGCGGCACGATGAAAGAATTTTTTAAGCTGTACGATTACACCGCGCAGGCCGTAAAGCGGGCCTTGCCAACCGCACGAATAGGTGGGCCGCATACAACAGGCCCTTTGGGCCGCGGCTCCGGCTATCGCTTTTTAGAAGCTTTTCTGAAACACTGTGTATCCGACACCAACGCAGTTACCGGGCAGATTGGTGCGCCACTGGATTTTATTGCCTTTCATGCCAAAGGGGCACCCCGGGTGGTAAACGGCCATGTACGCATGAACCTTGGCACCCAGCTCAAAGCCATCTCCAATGGTTTTGAGTTGGTGTCTTCGTTTCCTGCGCTGAAGCATCTGCCCATCATCATCGGCGAATCGGACCCGGAAGGCTGCGCGGCCTGCGGCATGACGACCAATCCCGAAAACGGCTACCGCAACGGCACCATGTTTTCCAGCTACACGGCCGCCGCCTTTGCCCGCAAGTATGCACTGGCCGACCATTTTGGCGTCAACCTGAAAGCCGCCGTAACCTGGGCTTTCGAGTTTGAAGACCAGCCCTGGTTTCACGGCTTTCGTGACCTGGCCACTAACGGGGTGGATAAACCGGTGTTGAACGTGTTTCGCATGTATGGAAAAATGAGGGGCAAACGGGTGGCGGTTACGGGCAACCAGGCCTATACATTTTTGGGCATACGAGACTCCAGTGTGCGGCGCAAAGCCGATGTGGATGCCCTGGCCTCGAAGGATAAAAGATCAGCGGCGGTGATGGTTTGGCATTATCACGACGACGACACCCTGGCACCGGCGGCGCCGGTTGAGTTGCAACTAAAAGGGCTTGCGGCAAAGCGGGTGCAGGTAAAGCACTTCCAGATTGATGAAACGCACAGTAATGCCTATACGGTTTGGAAGAACATGGGTTCGCCGCAACAGCCCACACCGGCACAGGTGGCCCTTCTTGAAAAAGCGGGACTGTTAGCGATGCTAACACCGCCGCAAAGCCTGCCGGTGAAAGAAGGCGTGGCCCTTTTGAAGATGGACTTGCCCAGACAAGCTGTTTCCTTATTGGAAATAAGCTGGTAACGATGGGGCTGAAAAAGCACTTACTGATTTTTTTTCCGGTATTCTTGAAAGGTTAAAAAATGTAAACTTTCAATTAAATAGTGAAAAGCTGTCAATTGCCCTAACGGTTATTTTTGGACAACTAAACTTTTTAACTATGTGTGTGGTTCATTGGAAAGGTGTATATCCTGCTGTTCTGACGCCTTTTAAAGGCGATGAATCCATCGACTTCCATATGATGAAAACGAATCTGGAAGCACAGCTGGATGCCGGTGTGGACGGAATCATTCTCGGTGGGTCGCTGGGCGAAGCCAGTACCCTTGAAGGCAGCGAAAAAACAGAGCTGCTTTCGTTTACAAAAGAGCTGGCAAAAGATACGGTGCCCGTGATTATGAACATTGCGGAGCAGTCAACCCGCGGCGCCATCCGGGCCGCCCATGAAGCCGAAAAGCATGGCGCCGACGGCCTCATGCTGCTGCCGCCAATGCGATACAAAGCCGATGACCGGGAAACTGTAGCCTTTTTCAAAGATGTGGCCTCCAATACTTCGCTCCCCATCATGATTTATAACAACCCGGTGGATTATAAAATCATGGTCACCCTGGATATGTTTGAAGAGCTGGCTGAGTTACCAAATATCCAGGCGGTAAAGGAGTCAACCCGTGATGTGAGCAATGTAACCCGCATGAGTAACCGCTTTGGCGACCGCTTTAAAATTCTTTGCGGCGTGGACCCGCTGGCCATGGAATGCCTTTGCATGGGCGCCGATGGTTGGGTGGCCGGACTGGTGGACGCTTTCCCCCGCGAAACCGTAGCCATTTACCGCCTGGTAAAAGCCGGCTACTACGCGGAGGCCCTGAAGATTTACCGCTGGTTTATGCCGGTGCTGGACCTCGACATTCATCCCAAGCTGGTGCAATACATTAAGCTGGCCGCCGTGGCCACCGACATTGGTACCGAGCATGTGCGGGCCCCCCGCCTGCCGCTGATTGGCCGCGAGAGAGAAGAGGTGCTGGCCATCATTGACGAAGCGATGCGCACCCGTCCGGAATTGCCCGATTATTTGACGCTCCAACCTGCCGAGAATGTTCAGTGGGCATAACTATACCGGTTTTGCCGCCAGTGCCGAAGGCCGCAAAAAAGTAAAGGTCTTCAGCACGGTGCAGCAGGACTACCTGCCCGAAGAATTTAACCTTGCCACCGACGCCGAAATTGAAGCCGCTTTGTCGAAAGCAGCGGCGGCATTTCCGCTCTATAAAAAAACAACTCCCGATTGCCGTGCGTTTTTTTTGGAAAACATTGCCGATGAAATAATGGCCCTTGGCGATGCCCTGGTGCTGCGGGCCATGGCCGAAACAGGCTTGCCCGAAGCCAGGCTGACAGGGGAGCGGGGACGTACCGTTAACCAGCTAAAATTGTTCGCCAGCCTGCTTCGCGAAGGATCCTGGGTGGAAGCCGTGATTGACCCTGCCCTGCCCGACCGGAAGCCACTACCGCGGCCGGACATACGTAAAATGAATTGTCCGCTTGGTCCGGTGGCGGTGTTTGGCGCTTCTAATTTTCCCTTTGCGTTTTCCACGGCCGGCGGCGATACCGCTTCGGCGCTGGCAGCCGGCTGCCCGGTGATTGTAAAGGCGCACATGTCGCACCTGGGCACCAACGAATTGGTAGCGAAAGCCATCATTGCGGCCGCCATCAAGTGCAACATGCCCGATGGCGTGTTTTCTTCCCTGATTGGCGAAGGCGCTACACTGGGACAAACCCTGGCGAAACATCCCGCCATCAAGGCCATTGGCTTTACCGGTTCCTTCAAAGCCGGTATGGCGCTGTACAAAACAGCAGCTACTGAACGGGAAACACCCATTCCCGTTTATGCCGAAATGAGCAGCATTAACCCGGTGTTTATTCTTCCGCAAAAATTGAAAGAAGAAGGCGAGGCCGTGGCCACGCAACTGGCGGCTTCCATCACACTGGGCGTGGGACAGTTTTGTACCAACCCGGGATTGTTGTTTGTGTTGCAGGGCAGCGAAACGGAAGCGTTCGTTCAATCGCTGGCCGCCAAACTGGAAGCGGTGCCCGAAGCAACGATGCTGAATGCAACGATTTGTCAGTCGTATTATACCGAACGGAAAAAAATTGGAAAAGAAAACGGCGTTCGCACCCGGGTGATGGGTGCCGATGCAGAGAAAGTTTACAAAGGAAGTCCGGCCCTTTTGGAAGTGGCGGCGGAGGAGTTCATTAAAAATCCCGGCCTGCAGGCCGAAATTTTTGGCCCGGCTTCAATGGTGGTATATTGTGCGGATAGAGACGAGTTGCTGGATGCGATAGGTGCCCTGCACGGCCAGCTTACGGGCACGGTCTTCGGGAATGCCAACGACATCAATACGTATTCGGCCGTGGTGGAAGCGGTGCAGGAAAAACTGGGCCGCCTGGTCTTCAATGGCGTTCCCACCGGTGTGGAGGTTTGCCATGCCATGGTGCATGGTGGTCCGCACCCGGCCACCACCGATGGGCGAACAACGTCCGTTGGTGCGGAGGCCATCAAACGTTTTGTACGGCCGCTTTGCTTCCAGGATTGCCCGGAAGAATTTCTGCCGGAGGCCCTGAAAGACGCCAACCCGCTGGGTCTGATGCGCAAGGTGGATGGTCGTTATACCCGGGAGGCGATTGGCCAAATGGCCGAAGCCTGAGGGCAACGGTTATCCTGTTTTATTTTACATTTTCACATTGTTTTCGGACCTGTCATAAACCCGGAAACACTCAATAGATTTCAGTGGCTGCAAAGAAATTTTTTTGTGTTGATGCACATACCTGTGGTAACCCGGTGCGGCTGGTAGCCGGCGGCGGTCCCCTGCTCAAGGGCGACAGCATCATGGAAAAACGCCTGCATTTTTTGGCCGAATACGACTGGATACGCAAGGGCCTTATGTTTGAGCCCCGTGGTCATGACATGATGAGCGGCAGCATCCTCTACCCGCCGCACAACGAAGAAAACGATGTGGCCGTTTTATTTATCGAAACCAGCGGCTGCCTGCCTATGTGCGGGCACGGCACCATTGGCACCATCACCATCGCCATAGAAGAAGGCCTGGTGACGCCTAAAACGCCGGGTGTGCTGCGCATGGAAGCACCGGCCGGGCTGGTGCTTATCGAATACAGGCAGGAAGGCAAAAAAGTAAAATCGGTTAAGCTTACCAATGTAAAATCATTCCGGTATGCCGAGGGGTTGGAAGTGGAATGCCCCGACCTCGGCACCCTGAAAGTGGATGTGGCGTATGGCGGAAATTTTTACGCCATCGTGGATCCGCAGGAAAACTTCGGGGGGCTGGAAGATTTTAAAGCCGACCAGTTGATTTCCTGGAGCCGCGTTTGCCGGCAACGGCTGAATGAAAAATACAGTTTTGTTCACCCGGAGAATGAACACATTAAAGGCCTTAGCCACCTGCTGTGGACCGGCGCTACGCTAAACCCGGCCTCTACCGCACGGAACGCCGTTTTCTATGGCGATAAGGCCATTGACCGGTCGCCCTGTGGTACCGGCACCTCGGCCCGCATGGCCCAGTGGCATGCCAAAGGGAAACTGAAAAAAGGCGATGCCTTTATTCACGAAAGCATCATCGGTTCGCAATTCATCGGCAGGGTAGAAGAAGAGACCACCATCGCCGGCAAACCCGCGATAGTCCCCAGCATCGAAGGCTGGGCGATGGTGACGGGCTATAACACCATCATCATTGACGACGACGACCCCTATGCGCATGGGTTCCAGGTGCTGTGAGAAAAAGAGAACAGAGGAACAGGTGAACAGAGGAAGTAAAAACGTATCAGTTCACCTAACTACAAACCACAAACTCATTAATGTGAAAGCAGTTGTTATCGGTGGCGGCATTATCGGATTAAGCTCGGCCTACTACTTGCAGAAAGCGGGCTGGGACGTGACCGTCATTGATAAAACGGACCTCTCCGATAGCTGCTCCTACGGCAACCTGGGCATGATAGTGCCCAGTCATTTTGTACCGTTGGCAGCGCCCGGTATGATATCGCAGGGCATTCGCTGGATGTTCAACCGGAAGAGCCCTTTTTTTGTACGGCCTTCGCTCAACAGCAATCTCATTTCCTGGGGCCTGAAGTTTATGAAAAGCGCCACGGTGCAACATGTGGATGGTTCCGCTTCGCCCTTGTTAAATCTCAATATCTACAGCAAGCGGTTGTACGAAGACCTGGCCAAAGAGCCCGGCTTCGACTTTGCGCTGGAGAACAAGGGCATCCTGATGTATTACAAAACCGAGAAGGTTGCCGAAGAAGAGGTCCACCTGGCGGAAAAAGCGCAGCGCATGGGCCTTGATGTGGAAGTGCTTTCCAAAAAGGCCGTTCAGGCCCTGGAGCCCGAAACCGAGCTGGATGTGTTGGGCGCCGTTCACTACCGCTGCGACTCACACCTGTACCCGAACAAACTCATTCAGCAATTGCTGAAATACCTCCAGGCAGCCGGCGTTACCATCGAGGGGAACAATCCGGTGAAAGGGTTCGTGATGGAAAAAGGAAGCATCAAAAAAGTGGTAACCGAACGCCGGGAGTACAGCGCCGACCTGTTTGTGCTGGCAGGCGGTTCCTGGCTACCGCAACTGTCCCGGATGGCCGGCCTTTCGCTGCCGCTGATGCCGGGCAAAGGCTATTCGTTTACCTACGATAAGCCGCAACAAAAATTAAACTACCCGGCCATTCTTTGCGAGGCCCGTGTGGCCATTACCCCCATGAACGGGCATATGCGCTACGGAGGCACGATGGAGATTGCACCGGTGAACAATAAAATCAACATGAACCGGGTGGAAGGCATCGTTGATTCCATTCCCCGGTACTTCCGTAATATCAGCTTGCCCATGCCGCAGGAGAAAGACATCTGGTTCGGCTTCCGGCCCTGCTCGCCAGATGGGTTGCCTTACCTGGGAAAAACAGAAAAGGTGCACAACCTGATAGTTGCCGGCGGTCATGCCATGATGGGTTTGAGCCTGGGGCCGGCCAGCGGAAAAGTGGTGGCTGATTTGGCCCGCGGCCAGAAGCCGGAGGTAGAGATTGAGGCCTTCCGGGTGGAAAGGTTTGGGTAGCAGGTATTGGGTTAGTAGGATATTGGGATATTGTTTTCGTTTACGCACCATTGAATGCACTCAACTCACGCATATGAATAAACGATTATTGCTTACCGCCTGTACTGCTGTAAGCCTTTCCTTTGGCAGTATTACCGTTTCGGCGCAGCCAAAAAGCGGCGACTATGTGCCCTGCCAGGAAATGCCCAACCTGCTGCTGAATTTCAATACGGACCTGCGGGCCGTAAACCGGTTTTACAGTCCGGCCAGCAGCGGTGGCCGCGGTGGCTTTGGCGGCGGTGGCGAAGCCGGTACCGGTTCGCCGGAAAGACGGGAACGGCTGGAAAGCCTGTACCGCGAGTACCAGAAAAAACTGGAAACCATTTCGTTTAAAAGCCTGCCGCAGGAATGCAAGGTGGACTACCTCCTTTTCAAGCGTGACCTGAATGAAAAGCTTCGCCAGTCGGCGGAAGAAGCCAAAACCTGGAACATCACCAAAGCCTGGTTTCCGTTTGCCGATAAAATCTACATCCTGGAAAAAATGCGTCGCCGCGGCGGCCAGCCCGAAGCCGAAAAAGTGGCCAAAGACTGGGCCGGCATTGCCGACGAAATAAAGCGGCTGACGGCAAAGCTGAAAGACGAAAAAAACCTGGACCCCGAGGTGATGTACCAGGGTGGCGAGGTGGCCGCTAACCTGAAAGGCGCCGTTACCAGCATCAACGAGTTTTACAATGGTTACGACCCGATGTTTACTTGGTGGGTGCCCACATCGCAAAAAGCGCTGGACGAAGCGCTGACGGCCTACGCTGCTGCGTTTCGCACCAAAGCCAGTTCCATTGCACCGCAGGATAAAAGCGGCATTGCCGGCCAGCCGGTGGGCCGCGAGGTACTGATGCAGCAACTGGCGTACGAAATGATTCCCTACACACCGGAGGAACTGATTGACATTGCCAACAAGGAATTTGCCTGGTGCGATGCCGAGATGCTGAAAGCTTCGAAAGAACTGGGTTTCGGCAACGACTGGAAAGCCGCCTTGGAAAAAGTAAAAAATACGTATGTGCCTGCCGGCAAGCAACCCGAAATGATTTTGCGGTTGTACAACGAATCGGTGGATTTCTTAAAAAAGAAAGACCTCATTACCATTCCGCCGCTGGCCGAAGAAACCTGGGGCATGATCATGATGACGCCCGAACGCCAACTGGTCAATCCTTTCTTCACCGGGGGCGCCGACATCAGCATTTCTTATCCCACCAATACCATGAAGGAAGAAGACCGCATGATGAGCATGCGGGGAAACAATCCGCATTTTTCGCGGTCCACCGTACACCATGAGCTGATTGCCGGCCACAACCTGCAGTATTTTATGAACAGCCGCCACCGCACTTACCGCAATTTCGGCACACCGTTCTGGACCGAAGGCTGGGCTCTGTATTGGGAACTGTTGCTTTGGGACCTGGACTTTCCGCAAAGCCCCGAAGACCGGATAGGTATGTTGTTCTGGCACATGCACCGCTGTGCCCGGATTATCTTCTCGCTTAACTACCACATGGGTAAATGGACACCGCAGCAGTGCATTGACTTCCTGGTGGACCGTGTGGGCCACGAGCGGGCCAATGCCGAAGGCGAGGTGCGCCGCTCTTTTGTAGGCCGCTATCCGCCGCTATACCAGTTGGCCTACCTCACCGGCGGCCGTCAGTTTTATGCCCTGAAAAAAGAACTGGTGGACAGTGGCAAAATGACCTACAAGCAATACCACGATGCGGTGATGCGCCTGAACGCCATGCCGGTGGAAATGGTACGGGCCATCCTCACCAATCAAACGCTGACCGAAGATTTTAAAACCAGGTGGAAGTTTTACGATGTGCCGGAGAAAGACGCGAAGAAAAAGCAGTTAGTGCCGTAGGTAGGTTGCTACGTTGATAAGTTGAAAGGTTGATAGGGCAGTGGTTTGTCCATTATCAACAGCGCTGCTTCTGTAGAGACACGTCGTGGCGTGTCCGCCTCCATCATTGATTTTCCTCAACTATTCATCGTTCATCTACACTTACGACGACTATCGCTATTATTACCGATCGAATGAGTTAAACAGGCTCGCCACTAACCATTCACCATCCACCACTAAAACGTTTGCCATGCAGAGAACCTCATTTTCTTTTCTTGTTGTTCTTTGTTTTGTTGCCCTCCGCGTAGGTGCGCAAACAAGTCCGCAAACCGAGCTTTCGAATGCCGCTTTTACCATAAAAACAAGCCGCTATGGACTTGGCGAATTGCGCCGCACCGGCGATGTGCATCCCACTAACTACATCCGCAACGGACGGGTGTTTGGCGATGTCACCGTCCGTTATGCCGTGGAGCGAAAGGTGGATTCGGTGAAAGCAGCATCGGCTTCGAAAACGGTATTTATAAAAAACGGCACAAAGCTCGGTGAATGGATTGCAGACAGTATCAGTAAAAAGGCGCTGCAGATTGCACAATCTTTTTCGCTCGAAGGCGATGCCGTGCTTTGGCAACTGCAATTGTCCAATACCGGAAATACAACCATCCGGGTAGAAGACTTGGTCATCCCGCTTTCGTACAATGCCGGTGGCGGCGAGAACCCGCTGGAAATTTTTGAGCAGCGGGTGGTAAAGCATCATTTTATTTCCGGCAATAATTCCTTCATCTTTTTTCAGCGGCCCACAGGCCTGGGCCCTTACCTGCTGATGATTCCGCTGCCCGGTACTTCGCTGGAGTATTTTTCCACGGCCGGCAATGCACCGGGCGAACGGGGATTTTTCCAGGCCTTCATTCATTCCTCGCTCTCCGGCAACAAGGAGCTCCGCGGCACCTGGAGGCAGCCGCACACCACGGCTTTTATTCCGGCAAAAGCAAGTAAGGGTTATGGCTTTAAACTAAAATGGGCGGCCGATTACAACGGCATCCGGGATATCCTGGCAGCCGAAGGATTGATTGATGTGCAGGTAGCGCCGGGCATGTCGTTGCCCAGTGATTTGGATGCCAACATTGCCCTGCGAACGAAAGAAAAAATTGGGGCTGTTGTGCCCGAGTTTGCCGCAGCTACCCGCATCACCTACCTGGGCGAAAAAAAGAAGGGCACGCATTTGTACCGGGTTCGTTTTTCCCGCCTGGGCGAGAATAAGCTGACCATCAATTACGGCAACGGGTACAAGACCTATCTAGAGTTTTTTGTGACCGAACCGCTGGAGACCCTGTACAAAAAACGGTCGGCTTTTATTACTACCCGCCAGCAGCACAAACTGCCGGGCAAATGGTACGATGGGCTGTATGGCGTGTACGATATGAAAAACGCCGCCCTCCGTGGCCCCGACGACCCTGACTTTTTCGACACCAGCCGCCTGAGTTATGTGCTCACCTGCGATGACCCGGGACTGTGCAAGGCGCCGTTTGTGGCGGCCAAAAATGTGTTTTATCCCGACCAGAAAGAAATCGAATCGGTGGAATATTACATCAAAAATTTTGTGTGGGGCGGACTGCAGCGCACCGATAAAGAAACACCCTACCCGTATGGGGTTTACGGCACGCCCAACTGGTATGTAAACCGCGATACGGCCCGCCGCCGACGCAACACCGCCGACCGTAACCAGGACCGCATGCATGTATGGCGGTCGTACGATTACCCGCACATCATGATGATGTATTATCACCTGTACCAAGTTGCCAAAGCGCATCCCGGCATGACGAAATACCTCGATGCAAAAGGCTATCTCGTTCGGGCAAAAGAAACGGCCAAGGCGTACTTTAAATATCCTTACGAGATTCTTCCCTGGTATGAGATCTACAAATGGGGTTGCTACAACGAACTGCTACTAACAGATCTCATTGCAGACCTCCGGAAAGAAGGCTATCCTGAAGACGCTGATTTTCTTAGGGCCGAATGGGAGAAAAAAGTAAAATACTTCGTGTACGATGATAAGTACCCCTTCCGGTCCGAATACGCCATTGACGCCACGGCCTTTGAATCCAGCCATGCGCTGGCCAAATACGCTACGCTAACCGCCATGCAGCCCGACAGCAATTTGTGGTACGATAAAAACTCGAAAAAATCCTATTCGCACCCCGTTGTGCGGAGGGAGGATGGCCGTGCCTTTATGGACCGTCAACTGCAGGCTAATATGGCCTTGCGGGGTGTTATTGAACCGGCTTATTATTTCTTAGGCTCTGACTTTCGCGGCCGCAGCGATGGTTATACGTTGAGCTATATGTCGCAAATGGGCGGCTGGTCCATCCTGGATTATGCGCTTCACTTTGCCACCAACCCCCCCGATTATATCCGGTTGGGCTACCAGTCCTATCTAAGCTCGTTTGCACTGATTAACTCCGGTACGCCCGGATCGAATTACGGCTACTGGTACCCGGGAAAAGAAAACGACGGCGCCACCGGCTGGGCCTTTGAACCGCAGAAATATGCCACGCCCTGGATACAAAAGCCACAGGGCCGCGGGCCCTGGTTTTACGATGGCGAAATTGACCTGGGTTTCGGCGGCGCCACCCGCATGGCCGCCACGGTGGCCACCAACGACCCGGTGTTTGGAATGATGGCCTACGGCGGCGACCTGGTGATAACCGGCAACCATTTTTCTACGGTACCGAAAGATGGCCTGCGCCGCCGGTTTTACTACCGCAACGGTGGGCAGAAGTTCGACATAGAATTGCACCGCGATGGTTTTGCCCGCGACAAAGCCATTGTCTTCGATGGCGCCGGGCAGTCTATCCGGTTTTTGCTGGAAAACCGTTCGGCCGATGCTCACGCCACCAGCATTGCCTTAAAAGGTTTGCAGGGTTTGTATGATATACTGGCAAATGGAAAAGCACAGCGGGTGAAATTGGAGGCGGATGGCAGTACGGTAAACGTGGCGGTACCGGCAAAAGGAACAACGGTTGTTTTGAAGAAGGTGTCTGAATGATTTTTGTGTGGCAGGGCAGCGCCGGTTTCGCCGGCTGTCCTGTAACAATTGAATGGGAGGCGGCAACCGCAGTTGGGTAATGCATTTGCGACCCCAAAATATGGTTGCACCATCCACGGGCGGACATAATTTTTTAGCGATGGACGGACAAACTATTTCTGGTAAAATTTTCGGTATGAAAAAAGGCTTTTTTTCCGCTCTGATTTTTCTCGCGGCAACTGGTCATGGTGCTGCACAAACCACTCTCACCGTGCAGGCCGACAATCGGGTCGCCGCCGTTTCGCCCAACATGTGGGGCCTTTTTTTCGAAGACATCAACTTTGCCGCCGATGGCGGCATCTATGCCGAAATGGTGAAGAACCGCTCTTTTGAATTCAACCAGCCTTTTATGGGTTGGCGCCGGCTGCTCGGTCGAAACCCTTTGGGCCGGCTCGATGTGATTAACTCCGGCAAGGAAAACAACCCGCGGTTTATTCAGTTGATCAACAACAGCGCCGATTCCCTTGTAGGGGTGCAAAACGAAGGCTTTCGCGGCATGGGGGTGAAAGAAGGCGCCTCCTACCAGTTTTCGGTACAGGCCAGGCGGGTGGGCGAAGGGTCGCCTTCGCTGGAAATCATGCTGGTCAGCGGCAAAGGCGAGGTGCTGGGTAAAACATCGCTGTCGGATATTGGCACCACCTGGGCAAAATACAAGGCCTCCTTCACCGCAACGGCCACCGAGGCCAAAGCGGCGTTGCGGGTAATGGTAAAAGGCCAGGGCACCCTGCAGATGGACATGGTTTCGCTTTTTCCAAAAGATACCTGGAAAGGAAGAGAGAACGGCCTGCGGGCCGACCTGGTACAAAAGCTGGCCGATTTAAAACCCGGCTTTCTGCGTTTTCCCGGCGGTTGCATCGTAGAAGGCCGCGACCTTCACAACCGTTACCAATGGAAAAAAACCGTGGGTAACGTGGAGGACCGCAAGGTGATCATCAATCGCTGGAGCTCCGAAATTGCGCAACGTTCGCCGGCCGATTATTACCAGTCTTATGGACTTGGCTTTTACGAATATTTTTTGTTGGCCGAAGATCTCGGCGCGGCTCCTTTGCCGATTTTAAACTGCGGCATGGCCTGCCAGTTCAATACCGGTGAACTGGCGGCGCTGAACCAGTTGGATACGTACATCCAGGATGCACTAGACCTGATTGAGTTTGCTAACGGTGAGGTGAGCACGAAGTGGGGAAGGCTAAGGGCCGACATGGGCCACGCGGCGCCCTTTAACCTTACAATGATTGGTGTGGGCAACGAGCAATGGGGGCCGGAATACGTAAGCCGCGCCAAAATCTTCATGGACGCCATCAAGGCAAAACATCCCGAAATTGCTATTATCGGTTCGGCCGGTCCCTACTCCGGCGGCGACTTGTTTACTTATCTCTGGAAAGAGATGAAAACCCTGAAGCCCGAACTGGTGGATGAACATTATTACGCACCGCCCAGTTTCTTTTTGCGCAATGCCAAACGCTACGACAATTATGATGCCGCCGGGCCAAAAGTATTTGCCGGTGAATTTGCGGCGCACGACCGTCCGGGTGAAGATGGACGCCGCAAAAACAACTGGCTGGCAGCCCTGTCCGAAGCGGCTTTTATGACCGGGCTGGAACGCAATGCGCAAACCGTTCGCATGGCTTCTTATGCGCCCCTGCTGGCTCATGTGGATGCCTGGCAATGGTCGCCCAACCTGATCTGGTTCAATAACCTCACCACGGTGGGTTCGGCCAATTATTACGTGCAGAAATTGTACGCCAACAACAGGGGCACGCATGTGGTGCCGGCGTTAATCAATGGCGCTGCAGCCGCCGGAAAGGACAGCCTGTATGCCTCGGCCATGGTGGATGAAAAAACCAATGAACTGATCGTAAAACTGGTCAATGCGGCCCCGGTGGCTAAAACCGTAAACCTGCAGATTAATGGCAAGGGCAAAATGGGAAAAACAGCCAGCATAACTACGCTTTCCAGCACCGACCTGCAGGCCGAAAATACAGTTGACGAGCCCCTAAAAATTGCACCGGTAACAAAGGAGATGAAAGTTTCGGGCAAAACAATTTCTTATACGGCAGAACCGGGCAGCCTCAATGTTATCCGGATAAAACGGACCTAAGCGTATGCAAATGCAATCTTACCTCTTGCCAATAAGGCAATGGTTTTACCGGCTAAAGATTACCGGCGGTTTGTTAGGGCTAACGGCTTTTGCGCAGGCGCAAACCCTTACCACGGCCGGTGTACCGGCCCAGCTCGACATCCGCCCGGCAGAAAAAGCCAGCATCCGCATTACCCTGAAACCAGTTTCCTTTAAAGATGATTTTCCTTACACACCGGCACTGGTGGATAAAAACTATGCGCCGCCGGTCATCAGCCTGCGGCAGCTTTCAGCACCGGTGAAAAAGAAGGTGGGCCGCTTGCAGGTTGAAGTATCACCTTCGCCGCTAACCATTGCCGTTAGCAATGAAAAAGGCCAGCTTGTGCAGCGGCTTCGGTTTGATGAAAATGGCGAGCTCCATTTTACGGTGGACGATGCACCGGTGCTGGGCATGGGCGAAGGGGGCCCGCGGCCCGAACGGGGCTCACCCTGGCGGCAGCAAACCATTCAGTTTGACCGCAGGGGAAAAATGGACAGCATGCAGCCACGCTGGCAGGCCGATGCCTACGGCTCCCGCAACCCGGTGGCCCTATTGGTGGGCACTGGTGGCTGGGGGCTTTTTGTGGCCACACCCTGGGTGCATGTGGATTTGCGGGAAAACGAGAAGGGCCGTTTTATTCCCTGGAAGCCATCGGGCACCGTAGTGCCCCAAAACCAGCGCAACCAGCAATCGAACGGCGGTAAGGGCATTCACCCGGTAGATAAAATTGTTCCCGGTCTCTATGACCTTTTTATATTTGATGCCCACCAGCCGGCGCAATTCATGAAAGAGTTTTCGGCACTTACCGGGCCTGCTGTATTGCCGCCCAAATGGGCACTGGGGTACATGCAGTCGCACCGCACATTGGAAGACGATAAGCAAATGCTCGGCATTATTGATACGTTCCGGATGAAAAAAATTCCGCTGGATGCGGTGATTTACCTGGGCACCGGCTTTACACCCCGCGGCTGGAACAAGACCCAACCTTCGTTTGAATTCAACCCGGCAGTGTTTAAGCGTAACCCCAAAGAAGTGCTGGACGAGATGCACGCCAAAAACGTAAAGGTGGTAGCGCACATGGTGCCTTTCGATCGCGACCGTTTGCCCGCGCTGCACGGCAGCATTCCGGCCATGCAGGGCGAAACCATTGATTCTGGTCACATTCAACCGTATTGGCAGTACCATGTGCCGCTGGTGAAGACGGGTGTGGATGCGTTTTGGCCCGATGAAGGCGACTGGTTCAATTTGTTCGAGCGCATCAAACGCCACCAATTGTACTACCAGGGACACTTGTCCGCTAACCCTGCGCTTCGTCCCTGGAGCTTGCAGCGCAACGGTTATCCCGGTATAGCGCAGTGGGGTGGCTGGGTATGGTCGGGAGATACGGAATCGAGCTGGAAAACCCTGGAAGGACAAATCGCCGTCGGACTGAATTATTCCCTGAGCATCGGGCCCTATTGGGGTTCCGACATCGGCGGCTTTTACCCCAACGACGAACTCACTGGCGAGCTCTATGCCCGCTGGTTTCAGTTCGGCGCTTTCTGCGGCTCCTTCCGTTCGCATGGCCGCAACTGGTGGACACGCCTGCCCTGGGGTTGGGGCGGTTCGGCGCTTGGTCCGCTGGAGGGGAACCGTTATCCCTTGCTCTCCGAATTGAACAACCCGGCTATTGAACCGGTGATAAAAAAATATGCGGAGCTGCGGTACCAGCTTTTGCCCTATACCTACACGTTAGCCTGGCAGGCCCGGGCCGAAGGTTTACCCCTGATGCGGCCCCTGTGGCTGCATTACCCGGATGACGAAAAGGCGAGGGGCCTGGCCACGCAATACCTCTGGGGCCGCGACCTGCTGGTGGCGCCGGTGTATCAAAAAGGTGCTTCCACACGTGAGGTGTACCTGCCGGAAGGAGCGTGGTATGATTGGTGGACCGGCGAAAAACAAACCGGCGGAAAAACCATAACCCGCAAAGTGGACCTGGCCACGATGCCGCTTTATGTGCGGTCCGGCGCTATCCTGCCGGTGGACCCGGTGCGGCAATACACGGCTGAAAAACTAAGCGAACCAACGACGTTAAAAATATTCACCGGCACCGATGGCGAAACAATTCTTTATGATGATGACGGAGAAAGCCAGGACTACCTGGCCGGTAACGGCAGCTGGTGCCGGATTCGCTGGAATGAAAAAGCACGAAAGCTGACCATAGAACCGCATACACCCAGGGGAAGCACCAATCTTGCCACAACAAAAACGTTCCGGGTGCAGTTTCTTCCGGGAGGAAAAACCACCACTGTCCGTTATGGGCAGAAAGCCATAACGGTGCCATTATACGAATGATTTTTGCGCCATGCCGTGCTTTTTTCTCCTGCTGTTGCTTTTGGTTTCCCTTGTAGGATTTCCGCAACGTTTGCAGTATGCCAAGGGCCTCGTTTCTTTACACGACCGCGACAACGTTTTTGTTGCCGGCCGGTACGGCGGCCAGGTGCATGTGCTCCGGCTGACGGATGAAGGCCGCCTTGATCTGTATCGCTATAGCGCCGACCTGGTGCCGGGCAGCGAACAAAACCTGCTTCAAAAAACGGAGCCTTTTTCCACGCTGCAACTGCTGCCATTTGCCAATTTTTATTATGTTTTTCTGCAAGCGCACCGGAGCCGGTCTTTCCGCTTATTAAGGGTAAACGAAGCCGGCAAAAGTGACGACCTGACGGCGGCCCTGGCAGCGCCGGGTGTCCGGTTTGGATGGCGGGTGCAAAAACTGCAAAACAGCTTGGCCTTTGTTACCGATGTGAACGACACGGGGTGGTTGGGTACGGGGCTGGCCATTCTTTATACGGACAGCCTTCTCGGCGTTAGTGGCAGGCGGTTGATTGATTTTGATTTTGAGAAAGATGAACGCCTCGACTTTTTGTTTTTGCCCGATACCAGCTCGGCTTTCCTCATTAAAACATTTTTGCCGCTCACAGCGGGGCATGGCGAAATAGAACTGTCGCGTTATGATTTTGAACGCAACCTGCGGTATGATGTTTCGCTGGCCAGCGAAGAATTTAGTTATTCGGATCCGTTGGTAAGCTATCATCAACGCGATTCCACTTTTTTGGTGCTGGCCGGTGCCCGCAAAAAACGAAACAACGATACGGTAGCCATCAACCGGTTTTATGGTTTGAGGCTGAACGGAAAACTGGAGGACGTGCAACCGCCGGTGTTGATACAGGTTGCTGCCAGCGAAAACGAGCGGCTGGCTTTTGCTGTTGACAATTTTCCTTTATTGCTCCCAGGCTCCGGTTCGCCGGCGCCCGGAATGTTTGGCCGTTTCTACAGCCGCCCACCCTCCGCAGCGGTGGGGTCGCCGGTGCAAAGCAGCCCGTTTTCAGGCGCCTTTTCGCTGCCAAATCCTGCTGCCTGGCTGAACAACCAGGGCATGACACCCGGCAACCTCAGTGCGGATATCTACCGCGTGGATGCCAGGCTCCGGATTATTTCCCTGGCGGGAGATCGCCTCAACAGCAACCTGGTTTTGGACCGGAAAAAGGTTGGCTACCGGCCGGAGTTTTTTAATTGTTTCGTAACAGGCATCTCCGGTAAGCAGCTCTTGTTATTTGGCAGCCGCTTTTCGCTCAAGCGGGGTGGCATTGCCTCTCTGCCGCTGTCGGGAAGTTTTGTTGGTACCGATGTTTTATTGCCGGTGAAGGAGAGAGTGGATTACCTGTTGCCGCTGGCAAAATGGATGGATGGGCATTTGCTGGTGCCGTATCTGCAGCGCCGCAAGCTGGGCATACTGAGGCTTTCGGTTAGCCGGTTGGAAGAATAAACGGCCTTGCTGCACATATTTTTTTTGCCTTTATTCCGTGGTATTTTCCAGAACTAGTTGGAGTAGAAAAACCATGAATTGTTTACGGTTAAAAATTGTAAAGACAGAGGTAAAATGATCCGGCTTTCTCTTGGCGGGTTCTTCTACTTTTAATTATCATTACCGGTTGCTGCCGGCGGCAATGCCGTGGAAAAAACCGGCAGCACCCAGCTGGTTGAATAGCGCCCATAAAGTAAAACCATCATGCGAAAAATCAACAACCGCCTTTTTCTTTTTTCGTTGATGATGGCCGGCGAACTGCTGGCTTCGGCACAACCGGCGCAGCCAACGGCACCCGCACCGGCCGAACGTAAGCCCCTCGTGGCAGGCTATGCACAGGCAATGATCACGGAACCACCGGCCGCTCTGCTGCTCGATACCTTTTATAAAAAATATTCCGATGCGTTTGGTATTCCCATTGTTTCGTCGGAAAAGGTGCCCGATGACGCCCTGCTGATGGCCCGCGACATTGTGAACTTTATGCTGATAAAAAGGCCTGATGTAAGAGCGGCACTCGTTGCCAAAAAAGCCCGGGTGCTGGTGATGGCCGAAACCGAGATGGAAACGGATTTGCCCGAGCGCCGGGCCTGGAAGAAACCAACCAAAGACGACCGCCGCCTTACCCCCGGCGAACGGGAGAACTACGATAAACCCGGCGGCATCGCCAGCATGAGCGACCGGGAGTACTGGAACCGCCGGGCCCGCGGCATGGGTGGCACCGTTACCTCCTGCGCCGAAGAAAATTTATTGGGTTACCCGGGCACCCGTTATTACGGCGAAAACATTTTAGTGCACGAATTCAGCCACAACATTCACGGCGCCCTGCGCACAGCCGATCCGGGCCTGAACAAGGAAATTGAAACAGCTTATGAAGCCGCCAAAGCAAAAGGATTGTACAAAGGCCAATACGCCATCAACACCGTGGCCGAATACTGGGCCGAAGGCACGCAGTGGTGGTTTTGGTCCAACTACGAATTTTACGACGGCGACACCCGCATTCAGTCGCCCGATGACCTGAAAGCTTACGACCCGGCGTTGTATGCCATCCTGGAAAAAGTGTACGAAGGTCACCATATTCCGGCCGATGTCTATCACGGCCGCAACGTAAGGCCGGCACGGCGGCGGTAATGGGTAACAGCATCCAGCGTCTTCTAATTTTCCCGTGAACACTTTATTTGCACGGCCTGGCGTTATTGCTCTTACTACAGGCTCTCTTTCGTTCGTTTTCTTTAAGGAAAAATTCCCAATCGGCTTCTGTGCACGGTAGTTAGCTCCATCAACCCTATATTTTTTTCAGGGAAGAATGCAGCCGTTTTTCTTGCATACCAGGGTGAAAAAAGGTGACCTGTGCTGCTGATGGCAGCAGGTAAATTTTTCTCCTCTTTCGGGAAAAAACGATATGCTCTTTCCTTTATTGAAACGGCTATTTGTGACGCGAAGAAGGCACTGTTTTCGCCGCCAATTAAACGCCGTAAAACCTTGTTAAAATGTAGCTATTATCAGTTAAGATATTAAAACCCCTTGCTGGTTAAATGAAATAGGTTTGAAGTTGTAATACCGGATGTCGCCTGCACAGGGACTGCTATACTAACATCGGACAAACAAAACTTGCTTGACTGTATGATACGCTTCATGACATGTGGCAGCTACCGGCCTGCGCCTTCCTGACAGGGAGCCGGCCCTCGGAAAACAAGATTCAGCAGCTATAACTATTCAGTCATTAAATACATACTATGAGCCGTTTTCAGCCGAAAAAAGCGATGCACCGTTTCGTTGCAATTGTATGTTTCATTTGCCTTTCGCTCGTAGCCACCGCACAGGTGATGGTTACCGGCCGGGTAATGGATAAGAAAGAAAACAAACCGATTGCCGGCGCCACCATCCGCGTAAAAGGTTCGTCCACTACCGGCACCACTACCGACGATGAAGGAAAATTTTCGCTGCGGGTGCCTTCTCCCAACGCCACGATAGAAGTGTCGGCTGTCGGCACGATCTCGCAGGAGATCAAGCTAAACAACCGCAACGCCATTGAAGTAAGCCTGGAACAGGGCGAACGCTCCATGGATGACGTGGTGGTGGTGGGCTACCAGTCCATCCAACGCCGCCGCACACCGGCTGCCATTGCCACTGTCAAGGGCAAGGATATCGAGAATATGCCCTATCCCACCTTCGACAACATGCTGCAGGGGCGTGTGGCGGGTTTGAATGTGCTCAACATCTCCGGCCAGCCGGGTGCACAAGCCATCGTGAATATCCGCGGCAGTTCGGCGGTGACAGATCCCAACGCTATCAGCGCACCGCTGTACGTGATAGATGGGATGGTGTTCGACGTGAGCGACCAGCGGAGTGCCGGCCCCGTGATGAACCCGCTGTCGGCCATCAACCCCAACGACATTGAGTCTATTGACGTACTGAAAGATGCATCGGCCGCCGCTATCTATGGCTCGCGGGCCGGCAACGGTGTCATCATTGTAAAAACAAAACGGCCGAAAGTAGGACCCCCGCAGATTCGTGTTTCCACCTATGCCGGCATCAGCGCAAGGCCCCGCATGAAGCCCATGATTGTAGGCGCTGCCGAAAGGAGAATGAAGATGGACATCCTGACAAAGTACGGCGACTACTGGCGCATGAATACGCTGAACCAATTGCTTACCGACAGCCTGAATCCGGCCTTCAACAGCAATACCGACTTCCAGGGGCTGTTTCTGAAAGAAGCCATTATCCATAACGTTGATGCCAGCATCGCCCAGTCGAGCGAACGGTTCAGCTATCGCCTTTCCTTCAGCCGGTATTATGAAGATGGCGTAATGCGTGGCTATGATTTCACCCGTACCTCACCCCGGCTTTTCCTTTCCATGAAGCCAACCGACAAGTTTGAAGTAACCAACGACTTCTTCCTCAACTTTCAGAAAACAAGGCATGGTCCCGGCAACACCGGTGCATCCCGCTATCCCTTTACCATCTGGGGTTTCCCGGCTTCGTTCTGGAACATTACCGACCAGGATATGCGCAACTATACCGGCCGCAACGAACAGGTGTACGACGACGATCGCTCCACTTCGCTCAACGGTACCACAAGGGCCAACTATAAATTTTCGAAGAGCCTGATTTTTACGAGCAGCATTTCGTACAACTTCAACTTTAACCGCCGCGATTACCTGCAGCATCAGTCGGTGCACCCGCAGCGCCGCAACGATGCGCAAAGCACCGTCACCAACCAGCGGCGGTGGGAGAACGAAAACTTCCTGACTTACACCAAAACGTTCAGCAACGATCATAACACCAGTGTGCTGGTGGGTCAGGGCGCTGAGGAACTGGTGAACAACAGCACGTTTGTGAGAGGCAATGGCATCACCGCCAATTCCATTGTGGTGGTGCAGGGCGTTCCCTCCGGTCCTAACCTGAGTGGCAACAGTAACCTGGAAGAACGGTCGCGCCTGTATTATTTCAGCCGCCTGCATTACGACTATAAAGGCAAATACGGTGTGGAGGTCAGCCTTCGCCGTGATGCCTCATCGCGGTTCAGCGCCGAAGACCGTTGGGGCACCTTCCCGGCCGTATCGGCCCTGTGGGTGCTGAGCGATGAAAAATTCATGGAGCCACTGAGCAAGGTTGTTTCGTTTTTCAAACTACGCGGCAGCTTCGGCATTACCGGCCGCGATCCGCTTTCATACTACGGCCGCTACATAGGCCTTACCAGCAACGGCGGCTATCAGAACTCTTCTACCGGTGCAGGCGGACCCACCAACGTGGCTTACAACGGCGTTACCCTGGCTTATCCCAACTATGGCGCTACGGCTGCCGTGCCGGGCATTGGTTGGGAAAGCTCCCCGCAAATCAACCTGGGTGCCGACATCAACCTGTTTAAAGAGCGCCTGAGCATTACGCTCGATTTTTATCGCCGCGACAACAAAGACCTCCTGTTTGATGTGCCAGTACAGGTGACCACCGGTTTTGTTACCGCCAGGGACAACTACGTGGGCATCCGCAACCAGGGTGTGGAGCTGACGCTGACATCGAATAACCTGAACCGCCGGTCGCCGCTGAAGTGGACGACGACGCTGAACCTTGCGTACAACGACAACTTCATTACCCAGCTTCCCAACGATAACCGCGACTTCCGCTTTGGTCCGCCCTGGCTGACCCGCACGCTGACCATTGGCCAGCCGGCCTTCCAGTTCCTTGTGTGGAACGTGCCGCGTATCTACACTTCCAATGAAGATGTGCCGGTGGATCCGCTTACGGGCAGCCGCATCCGTGTCAACTCTGCTACCGGTGCCATGTTTTCGGGCGGCGACCCGGCCCGGGTAGATTATAACAACGACTACATCATCAACGACTTTGACCGCGTACTGCAGGGTGACCCCAACACCCGCATTGCCGGTGGGCTGATCAACACCCTTAGTTACAAAGCCTTTACCATGCAGGTGCTGTGCAACTTCATTACCGGCCGCAGCCTGTGGAATGGGTATGTGTCGGACAAGATGCAGGATGCCGGCAGCGTGAACCCCTACGTTCGCTGGGGTCCCACATCGGCTGTGGCTTCTGACTTCCGCGGCGCCAACTTTTGGTTCCCGGGCGTAGCCGATGCACAGTTTCCCGGCCTGCTGACCAATACGGTGGATAAATGGCACATTGCCCAGTCGTTCTTTGTGGAAGACGCCAGCTTCTTCCGGCTGAAGAACATTATGCTGGGTTACACGCTGCCCAACAATTTTGCCAAGCGCCTGCGCCTGCAGGGTGTAAGGTTCTTCGGCTCACTCGACAACGTATTTGTTTACTCAAGGGCCACCGTGCCCGATCCGGAGGCCGTTCAGCCGGATGGTTACTCCAGCGGTAACGACTATCCGCTGCCACGAAAAGTAACCCTTGGTGCCGAAATCAATTTCTAATCAATGAGAAGTTTTGCCATGAAAAAAACGATTCTTCCTTTATTGCTTATCTGTATCGTGGCCGGCAGTTCGTGCTCCAAGTTTCTGGACAGGGAACCAAAAAACCAGATGACCGACGAGAATAGCTGGAAAAACGAAGCCGAGGTCAACTCGGCGGTGGCCAGTGTGTACTCGTTGTTTCGCACGGCCATGAATTATCCCGAAGGCATCGGCCATTTTATGTGGGGCGACCTGACAGCCGACGTATTTGCGGCCAACCAGGCCGGCCAGGACCATGCCTCCGTCAACTCCATCAACTGGCAGATTTCGATTTCATCTACGGCTGCTACCGATGCTGCCCGCCCCATGTTCCGTATGCGGCGGTGGGACAATTTTTACCGCGTTATTGACCAGGCCAACCGGGTGATGAAATTTGTTCCGCAGGTACCGCTGAACGAGTACACATCGGCCAATCCGCAGGCAGTGCAAAACCGTTTTCTGGGCGAAGCCTATTTTATGCGGGCCTTTACCTATTTCTATGTTTCCCGCATTTGGGGCGATGTGCCACTGGTGACAGAAACAGTGGCCGACCCTACGCTTGGCGAGCCGCTGCCGCGTACGCCAGCCAACGTGGTGCTTGACCAGGCCATCCGCGACGTGCAGACCGCCATTCCCTGGCTTTCCTGGACTAACACATCTAGCGATAGGGCCGTGCGGGCCAACCGGGGTGCTGCCTATGCGCTGCTGGCACATATTTATGCCTGGCGGGGCGATTACGACAAAGCCGCTTCTGCCGCCGATTCGGTTATCGTTCATGGAGGCTATGCCTACGTTCCCCGCACCAACTACCTGCAGATTTTCCGCGGGCAAAGCACCGAAGGCATATTTGAAATTTCGCAGAACCGCACCAACGAGGGCTACGGTACCGGTGGTATTGGTGCCCGCACTTCCAAAGCCCCGTTTTATCTTTCCAATACCGGCAACAGCCAGATGCCGCTCGACCAAGGCACACTCTACACCCGGTTCTTTACCGATACGGTCAACGACATGAGGGTGCGTCGCAGCATGGCCTTCCTGGGCACCACCGATCCCATCACCATAAAGTATTCCGACCCAAGCTGGATCAGCTATACGGCACTGAACAACACGTCGCCGGTGTTCCTGCACAATATCATCATCTTTCGCCTGGCCGATATAAAACTGCTGCGGGCCGAAGCGCTGGCGGCTACCGGGCGGACGGGTGATGCCAGAACGATTTTAAATGAAGTGCGGATGCAGGCCGGGCTGGGGGCTTCCACGGCCGGCGATGCCGATTTGTTTGAGGCGATCATAGATGAAAGAGGGCGGGAACTGTTTATGGAAGGGCACCGGTTTTACGACCTGGTGCGGCTGGCCAAAAAGACCGGCATCACCAAATTCGGTTCAGGGTCCACACCCCGGATCACACTGGGTGAGTTTCAGCAGGGTAAATACATCTGGCCCATTGATCCGTCCATGCTCATTGCCAACCCGCTGCTGACGCAAACGCCTTACTGGGCCGATAAAATGTAACGCTTCAAAAACGAATTATGAAATACGCAAAAATTTTCGTTGCCATTTGCTGTGTGCTGTCACTGTTTTTCCTGTCGTGCAAGCAGAAAGACTACCTGATAGACGGTGGCAAACATGAGCCCCGCACAGACCTGAACACGTATGATTACCTGAAGGGCAACCAGTACCAGTTGTTCGATACCTTTCTGCTGATCATAGACAAATTCAATCTGAAGAACGAGCTGATGGAGGCCAAAACCGTTTTTGCCGTCACGGATTATTCCATTCGCAACTACATGTCGCTGCGGCAAAATGCCCTGCGCCTGATAGACGTCAACAAGTCGTTCACGCTCGACAGCCTGTATGCCAGCATCACGGCCGACTCGGTGCGCCAGTATTTCTTTAACGAGCAGATCTCCCTCGACAACTCGCCTATAGAGCCGGAAGTAAAACAAATAAACAGCCGGGGCAACACCTCCTGTGGCTATTCAAAACGGATGTTTACCGTGTTGGAGCTAAACGGCAACGACGGCGGCCTGTTTACCTGGACCAATAACCCCATCTACGGGCTGATCTACACCCGTGTACGGGGAGCGCTGGATGTGCCGGGCATTCCATCGCTGCCAACAGAAACCGACATAAAAGTGCTTTGCCAGACGCAGGGTATTATGCCGCGGTCCGACAAGGGTAGCTACGACCAGATGCTGCACGTGCTGAGCAATACCCACACCTTCGTTCGTTTTTAATTCGATTTCCGACGATTTAAACGCTTCATCTTATGCGCAAAAAAATTATCAGTGCCGGTGGCTTTACAGCAGTTTTAATGGTAGCCGTTCTTCTAGGCTGTAAGAAGCCGGCCCCGGGATATCTCAGCAAGGTGCTGGTGTATAATCCCAAGACATTGGTGGCCACAAAAGGCAGGGTCACAACCTCGGCCGCTCTCATTGTGGACGGGTCCACCGACCCCATACAGGTTAAGCTAACGGGCACACGCAACCTGTACACAAAGGCGAACGCCGATGCCATTTTGCTGAAAAAATATGAGATACCGATCTACAAGGGAGAGATCACCCAGAACGATACCACGCTGGCCCAGATCAGTTCCAAATTGGGCATGGCCGAATATACGGTGTTTAATGTGAACAGCATCGGCGGACGAGTGGAAGTGACGCCGGCATCCACCTTTATAGACACCGGTACGTACGAATTCGACATCAACGTCACCAATCCTGCCGGCAGCCGCGATGTGCCGGGTGTGGGCCAGATACGCCTGGTGAACGCGGCCACGCCGTTTACGATCACCCGCCAGGCGGTCACTACCACGCCGGCTACGGCCGAAACGCCTTCGACCAACCAGACCAATTACACCCTCACAATTACCCGGGAGGCCGGCCCCAACCGAATTATCCTGCGCTTGCTGGACCGGAACGGCGATGCCTTTAATCCAAAAACGCAGTTGATCTCTTTTGTTGACCGTCCCACCTACCGCAACTTTGCCCCGTATTATCCCGAGGTAAAAACAGACAGCTCCCTCGTGTACCAGTATCCGGAAAAGCTGCCCACCTTCCCGCTGTTTCAATACACCAGCGTCAACCCCGACAATGGCGCTGTCGTCAACCGCCAGTACACGGCCTTTTTCCGCATACCGGCGGCCGCCAATCAAATGAATGTAAACATCAACCCGGAAATTGGTTTCCGCCTGTTTCCCATTCCGGGCGAAGCCGTCGTTAGCGGAACGTACACCGTCACCATGCGCTTGAATTTTGTGGCCAAAAAAATTTAGCAGTTGTCTCTTGCAAAGCAAAAAGTGGGTCTGGTAGCAACAGCCCACTTTTCTTTTCAATCCTTCCATTATTCCCGTTACCATTTGTCCATTATTTTCATCTACCAGTTATGAAGCCAATGATCGGTAAAAACACCTTTGTTTCTTTTTCGTTGCTAGTGGCGTTTTCCGCGGCCGCCCAGCATAATGATTATCCCATACAGCCCGTTGATTTCACCCATGTGCATGTGCACGACCAGTTTTGGGCACCGCGGCTGGAAACCAACGCCGGGATCACCATTCCCTACGTGCTGCAGAAGTGCCGGGAGAATGGCCGGCTGGATAATTTTTTGAAAGCCGCCGGCAAATTGCCGCCGACAAAGCTTTCGGAATTTCCGTTTGACGATACCGATGTGTACAAACTGATCGAAGGCATTTCCTACACCCTGCAGGTGAAAAAGAACCCGGCGCTGGAACGGTCGCTGGATACGCTGATCTCCATCATTGGCGATGCGCAGGAGCCCGATGGCTATCTCTACACCTTCCGCACCATGAAGCCCGAAAAGCTGCATCCCTGGATCAGCCCGAAGCGCTGGGAAAAAGACCCCGACCTGAGCCACGAACTATACAACAGCGGACACCTGTACGAAGCCGCCGTGGCGCATTACCTGGCCACCGGCAAAAAGTCCATGCTCAATATTGCCCTGAAAAACGCCGACCTGCTGGTGCGGGATTTTGGTCCTGGCAAAGCAGCCTACTGGCCCGGCCACCAGGTGGTGGAAATGGGCTTGGCAAAACTCTACCGCGTTACCGGCAAAAAAGAATACCTGGACCTTGCCAAGTTTTTCCTTGACGTGCGTGGCAACGGCGATATCAAAGGCTCGCAGTACAGCCAAAGCCACAGGCCGGTGACCGACCAGCACGAGGCGGTGGGCCATGCGGTAAGGGCGGCTTACATGTACACCGGCATGGCCGATGTGGCGGCGCTCACCGGCAATAAAGAATACATCAAAGCCATTACCAACATCTGGGAAGATGTGGTGCAGAAAAAACTTTACCTCACGGGCGGCATTGGCGCTACGGGTGCCGGCGAGGCCTTTGGTGCCGCCTACCAGTTGCCCAATATGTCGGCCTATGCCGAAACCTGTGCCTCCATTGCCAATGTGTATTGGAACAACCGCATGTTTTTGATGCAGGGCGATGCCCGCTATATTGATGTGATGGAAAGAGTATTGTACAACGGCCTGCTCTCCGGCATCTCGCAAAACGGCACCCGGTTCTTTTATCCCAACCCGTTAGCCTCCATGGGGCAGCACCAGCGAAGTGCCTGGTTTTCCTGCGCCTGCTGCATATCCAACGTCACCCGCTTTATGCCTTCCATTCCGGGTTATGTGTATGCGCAAAACAGAAACGATCTGTATGTGAACTTGTTCCTTTCCAACAAAGCCGACATTACGCTGCCGGCAGGAAAGGTATCGCTTGAGCAAACCACCAATTATCCCTGGAGTGGCGGCGTAGCCATCGCCGTGAATCCGCAGAAGAAAGCCGCTTTCACCCTGCGGGTGCGCATTCCCGGCTGGGCAAGGCAGGAGGCCATTCCCAGCGATCTTTACCAGTTTGCCGATAAGGCGGAAAAGCCCATTGCCATCACTATCAACGGTAAAAAAGCCGATTACAAAATGGAGAAAGGCTATGCCGTGTTCACCCGCACCTGGAACAAGGGCGATAAGGTGGAGCTGGATTTCCCGATGGATGTAGAAAAGGTGCTGTCGCACGAAAAAGTGGCCGACAACAAAGGCCGCTTTGCCCTGCAGAAAGGCCCGCTGGTGTATTGCCTCGAAGGCCCAGACAATGCCGACAACACGGTGCAAAATATTTTGGTGAATGAAAAAGCACCCGTACAGGAAACGTACAAGAGTGATTTTCTGAATGGCGTGATGCTGCTGACCGCCAATGGCAGCTCCACCAGCCGCCAGCTGAACAGCGATGCCCTGTTGAAAAAAGAGCAGGAAGTAAAAGCCATTCCGTATTATTCCTGGAACAACCGTGGTCCCGGCGAAATGGTGGTGTGGATCCCGTATGTGGAATCAGCGGCCCGTCCAAAGCCGGCACCTACCATTGCTACCAAAGCAACCGTTTCTTCTTCGTTGCGCAACCCCCGTATGCAAAAAGGATTGAGCGACCAGTACGAACCGCAGAATTCCAATGATCATTCGGCCGTGTACCTGCATTGGTGGCCCAAAAAAGCCACCACCGAATGGGTGCAGTATGATTTTGACCAGCCTTACACGGTATCCGAGTCGTCGGTGTATTGGTTCGATGATGGTCCTTTTGGCGGTTGCCGCATCCCGGCTTCGTGGAAGCTGCTGTACAAGGACGGCGACAACTGGGTGCCGGTGAAAACGGTTTCGGACTATACCATATCAAAAGACAAATACGACACCGTAAAATTTGAGCCGGTAAAAACAACGGCGTTGCGTATGGAAGTACGCCTGCCGGAGAACCACGCCACCGGTATGCATGAGTGGATTGTAAAGTAGGGGTTTGGGGTTTGGGGTTTGGGGTTTGGGGTTTGGGGTTTGGGGTTTGGGGTT
>CBDUBQ010000047.1:0-43197 GCA_965365435.1 uncultured Flavisolibacter sp. | reverse complement strand
GCCCGGATGGTGCGCATGTGGTCAATGCGGTCTTTTTCTTTTTCGGGCCGGGTGAACTCGTGTTTTTTAATCACATCGTTGAAATAGTCTTCTACCGACGATACACAAACCAGTCCGGTTTGCGTACGTCCCTTCCAGGCCAGCTCGTAAATGTAATAGCAGGGCGCCTCGTCCTGAAACAGCACCTTGCGTTCTATCAGGCTCTCCAGGTTTTCGGCGGCTTTCTGGTACACGGCTTCGCTGTGTATGTCCACGTCAGCAGCCAGGTCTATTTCGGCCTTTGTCACATGCAGAAACGAAAGCAGGTTGCCGGCCGCTTCTTTTCTGGCTTCTTCGGAATTGAGTACATCGTACGGACGGGAGGCCACCTGTGCGGCGTATTGGTTGTGCGGACGCAGTGCCCGGAAAGGTTTGATTGTTGCCATAGCGGCAAATTTAGGGCTATCTGTTTGGTGCTAAGGATTTCCTAATTCAAAAAGCCTTAACAGCAAAACGGATTTGCCTGTATTTTTTTTACCGCATCAACAAACCAACTTAAACCACAACGTATGCGAACCTTGATCCTGTCTGCGCTAACGATCGCCCTCCTGTCCTGCGGCACCAACAGAGCCATTTACCAGTCGCCCGATTTTGAACAAAAAACAGCCCGGCACAAAACTGTAGCCATCCTGCCGGTGCAGATGATACAAACCGGGCACTTGCCGAAAGGCGTGTCGGAGGCCGATGTGAAACAAGCCAGTGAAAAATGGGGCTATGTTTTTCAGGAGTCGCTGCAGACCTACATTTTAAAGCAAACCGCTAAAAACAAAAAGGGCCAGCCGGTGAGCTTTCAAGCCACGCAAAAAACAAATTCGTTGCTGAAAGAGCAGCAACTTACGGTGGCTGATTTGTACGGAAAACAACCCGAAGAACTGGCCCGCCTGCTGGGTGTAGATGCGGTGATCATGACCACACTGAATCACAACAAAAACTTCAGCGATGGCGTGGCCTATGGCCTTGCCGCAGCCAGAACCATCGCCAACGTGGTGTCCCGCACGCCTGTTATTACACCCGGAATGGATGCTGCTAACGTCAACATCAATTGTGCGCTGTACGATGCAAGGGACAGTAAACTGCTTTGGAAAACTTTCCGCGATGGTGGCACCGACCTGCCGGCTAATGTCAATGAACTGATTGAACACTACAGCAACTGGATTGCAAAAAAGCTGCCGTATAAAAGCTGATGAATGGTATGCTATTCATCCGTTAAGCCGATACTATTTGTGATACTGATAAGGATTGATAAAAAAAGCCCGGGCATTTGCCCGGCTTTTTAGTTAAGAGATTTTTAAAAGCGAACGCCAATCTTTCCTGCAGCTAGCGTATTGATATCGCCGTTGTCATAATTGGCAAAATCCAATCTAAAGCCGGCAAGTATTTTTTTACTAATGGCAAATTCATAACCAGTGGTGATTCGATAGCCGGCGAGGATTTTATTCTCAAAATAAAGTTCTGATTTACGGCGGTACTCTCCAGGGAAAATCATCACCCGTTGTGCATTTCTCTCAGCGGATACATATTGAAAACCGATGGACGGACCAATAGAAATATTAAACCCCCTGAATACTGAGCGAAACGGGTAATAAGTCAGCTTTCCGCTTAAAACGCTGTTAGATGTATGCCGGAACGAATGAGAAATAAATTCTTCGTCTGAAGGATTTTTTATAACCGGATTCTTTGTTCCATTCTCGAAAGAAAACTCTGTTCCGATCAGTAGCCTACTGACAAATTTTTTAGATTTCGAAATGAGATCCCTCGATCCCTCGATGTTAATGGAAAATCCAGCTACATCGCCCGTGCCGAATAAAACCCGGCCGGAGGTGATTTTTACTGAATTCTTGTAGTCGCTCGTTTTTTGAGCGGATACCTTCCATGCCACAATACAAAATATCAAAAGAAAAAAAAACTTCATTGAGAAATAATTGATAAAATAATAACAGACTGCGCAAATGATTGCGCAATCTGTTGTGTTCGTTTTAATCGTTTACTGAGTTGGCGTCGTATATCTTACATAGGAGTTGCAATCATAAATCGTAAAACCATTTCGGGTACCATGGTAAAAGCTTTTCCGGTTCCAGGCTAGTTGCCTAATTATAACCATGCGCATGGACGTCACTTTGAAAGAGGGGGGACGCATGACGTTTACCGAACTTTGTGTGTACCAGGTGCAGGAAGTAAGATCGTTTCAGAACAGTTCTTTTTAAAGAGTGATCCTGAAAAGTTGCCGGTTATATTTCAAACAGTAAGCAGCAGCGTGGTCAGTGTTTTGAAGGCAAGCCTGCTTACCATTGGCCACTCATCTATCCTTTCTTCTGTGAAAAATATTTCATCAGTTCCGTTATTGCCCGTACGCTTTCTATTGGAAGAGCGTTATACATGGAAACCCGGAAGCCGCCCACCGTGCGGTACCCCTTCACCCCAATCATGCCTTCCTTTTCGCAGATCGCCAGAAACTCTTTTTCGAGCGCCGCATCCGTGGCCACAAAGCAAGCGTTCATGGTGCTGCGGTCTTCTTTGGCTACCGTTCCTTCAAATATGGGCAGGGCATCTATCGTATCATACATGAGTGCCGCTTTCTGGCGATTCAGACCTTCCGCCGCCGCAATGCCGCCAAGGTTTTTCAGCCAGCGAAGCGTGAGCATGCATACGTAGATAGCGAACACGGGCGGTGTGTTCAGCAGCGATCCTGCTTCAATGTGATTCCGGTAATCCATCATCGAAGGCAGGCTTCTTGCAACCTTTCCGAGACAACGTTTATTCACCACCACCACATTTACGCCGGCCGCACCGATGTTTTTCTGGGCGCCGGCATAGATCAGGTCAAAACGGTTAAAGTCAAGCTGCCGGCTGAGAATATCTGAACTCATATCGGCCACAATGGGAACACCACTGTTGTAAAACGGCGACAGGTCGTGCCACTGCGTGCCGTAAACGGTTTCGTTGGAGGTGATGTGGACATAAGCATGCTTGTCCTTATCCAGCACAAAATCTTTTGGCAGGTAGGTATAATTGGCCTCTTTTGAACTGCACACCACATCTACATGGCCAAAAAGCTTTGCTTCTTTAATGGCTTTGGCGCCCCAGATGCCGGTATCGGTATAAGCCGCAGTTCTTTTTTCGTCCAGCAAATTCATAGGCACCTGAAAGAATTGCGTGGAGGCGCCGCCATGCAGGAACAGCACTTCGTGGTCCTTGTCGAGCTGCATCAACTCTTTCAGGGTGGCGATAGCTTCTTCTATCACTGCCCCAAAAAGTTTGGTGCGGTGGCCGATTTCTAAAATGGAAAGGCCGCTGCCGTTGAAGTTGAGGACGCCATTGGCGGCTTCTTCAAAAACTTCGCGGGGCAATATGGAAGGGCCGGAGTTGAAATTGTGTTTTGTATTTAACGCCGGTTGCTGCCGTAGCGCATCGGGCCTTAGTTCATTTACGGGTTGTGCTGTATGCTGAGCCATGTATGATCGTTTTGCGGGCCACAAAACAAAAGAAAAAAACTGAATGGGCGGCGAGAAAGCGGACGGCCGGCGTTGGCCCGACCGTTATAGCGCCGCGTCAGGTGTTGGCGGGGGAAGGTAGGGCCGCCATCTGCTGCAGGGCAAAATGCAGAAGTTTTTCCGTGGCATTTACAACATCGGTGCTGCCGGTGTCAATCACCAGGTCGGGCGCCACTGGTATATCGTAAGGATGATTGATTCCTGTCAGGTTGCGCAGTTTTTCAGGGTCGCTGTCCGGGAGCAGCGCTTTGCCATACAGCCCTTTTGTATCCCGCTGAAGAAGGATTTGGAGGTCGCACTTTATCCACACGGTTTTTGCCGCAAACTCCCGGCGCAGTTCTTCCCGCACATCTTCAAACGGATTGATAGCGGCAATAATCGCAAGAAGGCCCTGTTGGCGGAACTGATTGGCAACGACGGCTAAGCGGCGTATGTTTTCGCGGCGGTCGGCCGCCGAAAAACCAAGGTCCTGGTTGATAGTGCTGCGGTAAACATCGGCATCAATCACTTCGGCTGGAATGCCTTTTTTTTGCAGCACTGCCTGCACCGCATGGGCCAGCGTTGTTTTGCCGGCGCCCGAAAGTCCTGTGAGTTGAATAATGAACATAAAGCAGGGATCGAAAATAGAAGGTAGCCGAAAAATAAAAAGCTCATCACAAAGTCGTTGGTAATTGGTGCAGTGCCGGTGGCCAATCGTTTGCCCAAGGCACACAACCCACCACACAGGTAAAGACGCCATTCCTAATCTCGCAGCCATTTGATCATCGAAGGATAAACCAATTGACTTGCTGGCGCGGTACCGGTCATGCCCAGCCATTGCAGCAGCGGAACACCAATGTAGCGGCCCTCCTTGAAATTGTCAATAATTGATTGTCCGCCGCCGCGGTAGCCCTGCTCGTGAAAAACAAAGGCAGGATCAATATTCAGATGAATACAGGCCGCGTAACTCCAGGCAATGGCCATCATTTCTTCTGCCGGTGCATCGGGGCGGCTGGCAAGGGCAGATCCGTCAAGGGTAGGCCTGTCGGCCGAGGGCACTACGGCCAGATGGGCGGCTTCGTGCAAAATATCACCTGGATAAATCAGCCCTTCGGGGTCAACGACAATCCGGCCCCGGCGAATCAGGAGACCTGGCAAAAAACACCAACCGGCAGGCAGGCTTTCAACAGATGTGTTTATTCCAATCCGGTGAATGAAGGCTAGTGCAGTTTCAAAAGTTGGATGGGGTAGCTTGATGGTTGCTGGCATAAATTTCGTTTGCAGAAAAACTAAACTACACAATGTTTTTTTGTCATCGGGCCGGTAACTTCCCGGTTGGGGCTCTGCCGCCATCGGTGGGAAAGATGTACTTTACCAGCGCATGAACGATTCGCCTCTACGGCATTGGCTGCCGTACAAACTGCAGCGGCAACCGGATGCTTTGTTATGCCGCTGGCTATACGCAGGAGAAAAGCGGTTTACCGAACCTTTTTTTGACGAAACCATTGGAAAATGCCTGAGCCATGCCTACAACTCGCAGCGCTTTCGTGTCGTCAGCGACCTTGCAGTGCTGCCGGGCTTCGGCCACCAGGTAGAAAGCCTTGCGCCAGCCGCCTTTATTTTTCATATATCACGTTGCGGCTCCACGCTGCTATCGCAGGTATTGAGTGTGTCACCGGCTACCGTAGTCCTGTCCGAAGTGCCGTTTTTGGATGAGATGCTACACCTGCCGTTGCGCACCGGGCTGCCCCTGCCGCAGGCCGGCAGCCTCTTTACTGCCGCCGTTGCCTTGTACGGACAAAAGCGTTTTGCGCAGGAACAACACCTTTTTATTAAGACTGATAGCTGGCATGTGCTCTTTTGGCAACAGATTCGCCGGCTGTATCCACACGTGCCGTTTTTGCTACTTTACCGCCGGCCCGATGAAGTGATTCGATCGCACCAGCACCAGCGGGGCATGCAGGCTGTTCCGGGGCTGTTGGAGCCGGTTTTGTTTGGTTTGAAAAAAGAAGCGGCCGTACTGCTGCCACCGGATATTTATACAGCGATAGTGCTCGAAAAATTCTTTTCGGCTTTTTTACAGGTCATGCAGCAAGATGGCAATGCAGTGCTTGCCAATTACAATGAAGGCCCACAGGCTATTGTGGCAAAACTCACGGCCAAAGCTGGTGTTTCGTTTACGGCAGCTGAAGGGCAGGCCATGGAGCAGCGGGCCGGCTTCCATGCCAAACATCCCGGGCAGGCTTTTGCCGAACGCCAGCTTTCATCAACGCTACCCGATCTCCGGCAGTGTTTTCTTTTTTACGAAGCGCTGGAAAGGCTTCGGCAGGCAGAATAAACAACGGCTTTCAATGAATGTCCAGTGCGACCGCTAACCGTTATCATTCGCCGCCAGCTGGTTTTCGAGTTCCTCGGCCAGGCGGTTGGCTGTTTCGGAGTTTTGCAGCCGCAGTTCGGCAATTATTTTTTCCAGGTCTGCGTTTTTCGGTGCCGGCGTTGTTTCCACCACCGGTGCTGCTGCAAACAGGTCTTGCAGCCAGTCGTTGACCTTGCAGTCAATTACCAGGTGTATGCGGTCGGTGGCGCCGTTGTTGGCCACTTTGTGCGGTAGGTTCACGTTCACATACCAGCAATCGCCTTCCTGCATTGGCACCGGCGATCCGTTGACGATAAATTCCACCCCCGGGTTGGTAAAAACAGGAATGTGCAGCCTGGCTTCGCCCTGCTCAAACGAAAGATCATGATCGCGGTGTTCTTTAATGAGGGCGCCGGCAGCCAGGTTCATAAGCCGCACAGCCAACTTCGGGCAGTGCAGGTCATCAAGCACCCGTTTCACCACCGGGCATTGCGCCAGCAACGGCGTGTCGGCAAACTCCTCGTTCTCTCTCAGGTCGGGTATTATCTGTTGCTCCCGGCCGCCAGGCGACCGCAGGGGCAGCACCGTCCACCGGCCCTTGTAGTGGTTTAAATTAAAATGTGACGGCCAGTCCTGTTGAAGCGCCAATGTTTCGGCCTGCAGGTGAGACAACGGAACGGTAACAGCAAGGCGGGCGTGTTGAATCATGGCTTCAAGTTCTACAAAATAGCGGAAGGGCCCTATTGTGCTGAACAAAAAAAATAATTTTTGCTTTTTGAATAATCGCTGTAGTTTCGGCTTCTCCAATCTATTCTATTCAATAAACTGCATACGGCCGGACTGCCAGCACCTGTGAAAAAAGGAGCGCCGGCCACATCTGGTATTCCTTAAAAACCGGCATTTTAACTCTGAATCATCGGCGTTTGACTAACCAATTAACAGCCACTCTTATGAGCACATCGAGAAGACATTTCCTCAAAACTGCCGGGCTAGTGGGCGGCGTTTCTACCGCTATGGGTCTGGGGCTTTTGCCAAAAACCGTATCGGCTGCAGCCATCCGCTCCAGCCTGCCGTACTACCTGTCAGGAGCGCCGCTTGCCAGCGATCTCCGGCAAGGCACCGGCGAAGATCTCATCTTGCAGGGTACCGTTTTCGGACCCGACGGAAAAACGCCACTTTCCGGTGCTACCGTGGAAATCTGGCACTGCAACCCGGATGGAACGTTCGATTTCAGCAAGCAGTATCTGTACCGCGGCAAAACAACCACCAACCAGTTTGGCCGGTACACCATGAAAACAAACGCCCCCGGCCGTTTTGAAGAAAACGGCCATTCCAAAATGCGGCGGATTTTTGTATTGGTAAGCGAACCAAATCATCAGGATTCGTTTTCGCAACTTTACCTCACCGGCAACCTGGCTCCTTCTATTGACAATAAACAATGGGCAGCCAGCCCCATGGCACAGCGGCCTTCCCTGCCAAAACGGTACACTGGCAGCAAGGGAACGGTTGTCGTTTACGACCATTTCCTGCGTCCGGCATCAATCTTTCATACGGCATCCGGACCGGAACGGGCCGCCTGTCAACTACGCCTGTATCCTATTACAGGCGGCCGGCTTGCGCTAAGTTTCGGAGCCCTTGAAGCGGGCCACCTGGTGGTACACCTTACCAACAAGCGAGGACAACTGCTGCAAACACAGCGGTTTCATCATGTATCGTCTGGGGAAGAATTAGCCATTACCCCGGAGGCGCTGCCATCCGGTGTTTATACTTGTTCTATTTACTCAAGCCGACTGGGACGTTTGAGCCGGAGGTTGGCATTAGGATAACCAGCACGTTTTTTTTAATCATTAGATAAACTATTGTTCAATTCAAAAACTTTAATTATGGACGAGTTCTTGGCCATTATCAAACTTTTCGCCGGAAATTTTCAAATCCGGGGCTGGGCCTTCTGTGCCGGTCAGATTTTGTCCATTGCCCAAAATACCGCCTTGTTTTCCCTTTTAGGCACAACTTACGGGGGCAATGGTCAAACGACGTTTGCCTTGCCCGATTTTCGTGGCCGAGTACCCGTTGGTGTCGGGCAGGGACCGGGATTACCGCCAGTTTCTTTGGGAGAGGTGTCAGGCACCCCCACCCATACGCTGATCATTACCGAAATGCCGGCACATAACCACCTTTTGTCGGCCAGTAATGCTAATGGCAACACCAATACACCGGGAGCTGGCGTGGTGCCGGCAAAACTGGTCGACAGCCGGAACAATGCGTTGAACAGCTACAGCAATGCCGCTAACACCACAATGGGTGGCACTACCATTGCTGGTGGTAGCCAGCCCCACAACAATATGCAGCCCTACCTTGGCATGAACTATCTCATCTGTATGGAAGGCATTTATCCCTCCCGCAACTAACCATTCACCGGTACAGGAAAAAGGTTAAAATGTCACCCATCAAAATCGGTTTTTTGTCGCCCTACTCCAGCATTTTTCCCGCTATCAACCAACAATTGGTAGAGGGATTTGTGCTGCCGTTCACAGAGGGATTCAGGGGCGAAAAAACGTTTGAGTTTATTCCGGAGTACGTAGCGCAAGGGGGTACCAAAGCCGTTGAAGAAGCGTTGAAAAAGCTTCTTCATTTTCATCATGTAGATGTTTTATCAGGCCTGGTCAGCTACCAGGTTTTGCCGCAACTGATCCCGTTGATTGAAGCCCGGAAAAAACTCGCTTTCTTTTTCGATTTTGGCGAATACCTGCCGAACGACAACCTGGTTTCGCCCCGTGTTTTCCTCAACAGCTTTCAGCTATGGCAGGCCGAGTTTGCCCTGGGAAAATGGGCGCACGGCGAATTTGGCGACAAGGGCCTGGTGCTGATGCCGCTGTACGAATCGGGTTATCAGATGCATGCTGCCTTCCGGCAGGGTACCATCTCCGCCGGCTCGGCCGCTATTGACTACCACATGCTTCCTTACCTCGAAGGGCAATCGCAGGTATCACACCATCTGGACCATCTTTTTGACCACCTGCGCAAATCTCCGCCTGCCTTTCTTCATGCTATTTTCTCCGGTACCGAAGCCACCGAATTTATGGCCAGGTTCTTTCAGTCGGGTTTGCAGCACACCATCCCGTTGGTTACCGGCCCGCTAATGGCGCAGGAAGAGTGGCTGGAACCGGTGCTGCACCTCGGCGGAAGTTTTTACACCGCGTCGGCCTGGAATGTGAACAGCACCGAAAAGGCTAACCTGCATTTTGTGCAGGCGTTCCGGAACGCTGCCGGCCGAAACCCCGGCCTGCCCGAGCTGCTGGGCTACGAAATGGGCCTGGTGTTTAAACAACTGTTGCCGGAGCTGCGCCGGCGCGACTGGGATGCCGTGCAAAAGCTGTTGCAGGCGGAAACGCTTCAGAGCCCGCGGGGGCTCATCAACTTCTGGCCCGAATCAGGTTTTGTGCCGCCGGTCATTGCCATAGAAAAAATATCTTTCAATAAACGCGGAATCAGCCGGGTAGCGGTGGGTGGCGGTGCAGGTACACTGTACAACAGCCCGGCTTTTAGTGACATTCACCAGGAAACCAAAACGGGCTGGCAGAACCCTTATCTCTGCGTGTAAACCACTTTAAACCAAACAGGTTATGAAAAAACTTCTCCGCTGCTTATGGTTGCCGGTAATTTGCTGGCTGCTTCCGCAAGTAACGATGGCCCAAACCGCCGTCATTGACTTTAACACATCGCCCTCGGCGGCTTGTGCCTCCGTGGATGGATGCACCAGCTTTACCGCGACGGCCAGTAGCACCACTTTTTCCTTTTCGCTGGAGAGCACCGACCCGGACAGCGATATGCAATGGCTGGCAGCGGGGGGCGGTGTAAGCGGCACCGGCTCGATGGATGTGTTTTCCAGTGTGGATCCCATCCTCAGCACCACAGAAAAAGTGATCATCACCAAGCAGGGCGGCGGTTCCTTTATTTTCAACAGCATTTTTATTAAAAATGATGGGGGAGGAGAACTGGTCAGCGTTCAGGCGTTTAAAAACAACCTGGCAGTTGGTTCGGCTCAAACGGTTGCAAAAGGATCCACTGCCACGCTCGACTTTGGCGGCATTGATGTGGATAAGATAGAAATATCCTCCACCGATTTTTACTACACTAGTTTCGACCATTTCACCTTTACCACTTGTACCAATCCGGTGGCTTCGTTTACCGTCTCTACCGTCTGCCAGGGTGAGGCGACACAATTTACGGATGGCTCGTCCAACGTAGCCAATGATGCCACCTATGCCTGGGATTTCGACAACAACGGAAGCACTGATAACAGCACGAAAGGAAGCGTTACGCATGTGTACCCTGGCCCAGGCACTTATACCGCCAAGCTGACCATCACGCAGGGCGGCTGCACCAACAGTACAACCCGTGCCGTAACAGTGACGCAACGCTCTGATGCACCCGTCATAACCTCTTCGCTTTGTACAGGTGCAACCACCGTAAGCGGCACCAGCACCGAGGCCAATAACACGGAGATTTATATCCTGAGAAACGGCAGCGAGCAAATTGGCACCGCACAGGTTTCCGGTGGAACCTGGTCGGCCACGGTCACTGCCTTGTCGGCCGGCCAGTCCATTACGGCCGCTGCAATGGCGCCCGGTGAATGCCGAAGCCAGCCATCGGCTGCAAGCATTGTTGGTTCGCTGGTGACTTACTACAATGACCAGGACAATGATGGCAAGGCAACAGAAACAACACAGTCTTGTACTTCTCCTGGCGCCGGCTGGACCACCACTGTGCTTCCGGTGGGCGACAACTGCCCCTCGGTGAGCAATGCCGACCAGACAGATACGGACAGCGATGGCGAGGGCAATGCCTGTGATACTGATGATGACGGCGACGGCATTCCCGATGCGAGTGACTGCGCCCCGCTTGACCCATCGAAGTATCAGTCGGCAATGCTTTACATAGATAGCGACAATGATACTTATACGGTAGGCAATGGTGGGCCGGTCTGTTATGGAGCGACGATACCGAGCGGTTACCAGTCGGTAAAAAGCGCCACAGACGATTGTAATGACGGCGACGCCTCGCTCACCACTCCTATTACGTATTATGCCGACAGCGATGGCGATGGATTTGGCAATCTGAATAGTACAACAGAAGCCTGTTCGCTGACACCGCCTTCGAACTATGTGAGCAACAACAGCGACTGCGACGATACAAAAACCTTGTATGAGGACTCAGATGCAGACGGTTTTGGCTCTTCGGTAAAAGTGGCTTGCGGCGGTGTTGAAAACAGCAGCGACTGCAACGATAATCTAACCCTGTACAGCGATGTGGACAGCGATGGATTTGGTTCGGACACCAAGGTGGACTGTGGTGGGGTAAGCAATTCGGACGACTGCGACGATGCCAAGACCCTGTATGCCGACAGTGATAATGATGGCTTTGGCTCCACGACCAAAGTAGCTTGTGCAGGCGTAGAGAATAACACCGACTGCGACGACAGCAAAACGCTCTATCAGGATAGCGACGGCGACGGTTTTGGTTCGGACATTAAGGTGGCTTGCTCTGGTGTAGAGAACTCGGATGACTGCGACGATGCGCAGACACGCTACCAGGACAGCGACGGTGACGGCTTTGGCTCTACGATAAAAGTGGGCTGCGGCGGTGCCACCAACAATACCGACTGCAACGACGCCGATAACACAGTGAACACCGAGCAGACCTACTATGCCGATAGCGACGGGGATGGTTTTGGCAACCTGGGCAGCACCACTTCGGTCTGCTCTTCTACACCACCTCCCGGCTACGTGACAGACAACACCGACTGCGACGATACAAAGGTGTTCTACACCGATGTGGACGGCGATGGCTTTGGTTCGGACACCAAAGTAGCTTGTGGCGGCGTGGAAAATACTGATGACTGCGACGATGCACAAACCCTCTACCAGGATGGGGACGGTGACGGCTTTGGCTCTTCGGTGAAAGTGGCCTGCTCGGGTGTTACCAACAACAGCGACTGCAACGACAGTGAGGTGCGCTACCTCGACGGCGATGGTGACACCTTCGGCTCCACCACCAAAGTAGCTTGTGGTGGTGTGCTCAACAATACCGATTGCAACGACAGCGACAACACCATCTATCCCGGCGCCACCGACATTCCCGACTTTAAAGACAACAACTGCAACGGCACGGTGGACGACGGCCCGCCGGTGCCCTTCTACCAGGATAAAGATGGCGACGGCTTCGGCAACGCCAAAGTAATGTTGATGTCCTCCAAACCGGTGACCGGCTATGTGCAGAACAGCCTTGATTGCGATGACAACCGCGTCTCCTACCGCGACACTGACAATGACGGCTGGGGAACATCAGAGAAAATCCCCTGCGGCTGGATTTCAAGAACCGGCGACTGCGATGACAACGACCGGCGCATCCACACCCCCCGCACCTGGTACAGGGATGCCGATGGCGATAAGTTTGGCAACCCGGCCAACTTCCTGGTGCTTTGCCAGGCCGATGCCCCGGCAGGCTACGTCAGCAATGGCACCGATTGCGACGACACCAATGCCGCACTGCGCAACGGAACGTTCTTTTTCCGTGACAGCGATGGCGACGGTTTTGGCTCACCCACGGTGACCACCCTGGCCTGCGCCGGCGCACCGCCACCAGCGGGTTATGTGGCCAACAGCCTCGATTGCGACGACAGCAAGTTTACCTGGCCCGACAACGATGGCGATGGCTATGGCGCCACCGGCCCGCAAACGCCCTGCGGCGTGGCCAATGATGACGATTGCAACGACAGTAATGCGGCCATCATCTCCTCGCAGACCTACTACCAGGATTTGGACGGCGATGGCTTTGGCAATGGGGCTGTCACTCAGCAGGTCTGCAACGCCGCGCCGCCCACCGGCTACGTGGCCAACAACAGCGATTGTGACGACACCAAAGTGCTTTACCTCGACAGCGACGGCGATGGCTTTGGCTCCGGCCAAAAAGTGGCTTGCATTGGTGTGGAGAACAGCACCGACTGCAACGATGCCGCCATCACCTACCAGGACAGCGACGGCGACGGCTTTGGCACGGGCAGCCCGGTCGCTTGTGGTGGCTCGGCCAATAACACCGACTGCAACGACAGCGATGCTTCGGTGCAAAGCCAAAAGACGTATTACCAGGACCTGGACGGCGATGGCTTTGGCAACCCTGCGGTGACCACGCAGTCCTGTACGTCTAACGCACCTGTTGGTTATGTCGCCAACGCGGATGACTGCAACGATAACCAAACGCTTTACAGTGATGGGGACGGCGATGGCTTTGGCTCTGCAACAAAGGTGGCCTGCAACGGTGTACAGAACTCCAGTGATTGTAACGATGCCGAGGTTCGCTACCAGGACAGTGACGGTGATGGTTTTGGCTCTACGGTGAAAGTGGCCTGTGGCGGTGTGCAGAACAGTGGCGACTGCGACGACACCAAAGTGACCTACCAGGACAATGACGGCGACGGCTTTGGCAAAGGCGCAGCGGTGGCTTGTGGTAACAGCGCTTCCAACACCGACTGTAACGACAGCGATGCGGCTATTTATCCGGGCAACACCGAAGTGCAGGACGGCAAGGACAACAACTGCAACGGCACAACCGATGAAGGCTTTACCCAAACCTGGTACAGGGATAAGGACGGCGACGGTTTTGGTAACCCTTCGGTATCGGTGCAAAGCAACACCCAGCCGGCAGGTTATGTGGCCAATTCGCAGGACTGCGATGACAACAGGGTCAGCTACCGCGATGCGGATAATGACGGCTGGGGAACATCAGAGAAGATTCCGTGCGGATGGATCTCAAGAACCGGTGATTGTAACGATAACGATAGGCGCATTCAAACGCCACGGTCGTGGTACCGCGATGCCGACGGCGATAAGTACGGCAACCCGGCCAACTTTATCACCATCTGCCAGGCCGATGCCCCTGCGGGTTATGTGAGCAACAACACCGATTGCAACGACAACAACCCCCAAATCAGGGCCTGCGTCACCGTGTCCACACCGGCAAAAGATCGCCAGATGGAGGTAACGGAAAAAGCGTCCTTCGGTATCAGCGCCTCTCCTAATCCTTTTGCCGCCCGGTGCCGTATTGCGTATGTGGTGGAAAGCGAAGCGAGGGTTGACCTGCGTGTTTTCAACGCAGCCGGAAAAGAAGTGGGTCTGCTGTTTCAGGGCCGGCGGTCGCCGGGTACCTACTATGTTGAATGGGATGGCCGGCAGCTTTCCGGCGGCGTTTACTTCCTGCGGCTTTCGGCCACCGGCAACAGCGGCCAACAGCGCCAAACGCTGAAGCTGGTAAAGGCCGGATAGAAAGGCCTAACAATGGTTAAAAAGAGGCTGTCTCAAAACTGCGGGACAGCCTCTTCTATTTTTTAGAATAGGTGATGAAACCTATCCTTGCTTACGCAATGCTCCAGGCCTTCAAAAAGCTTTTGTGACCGGCTCTCCTTGTTTCGCATCTTTTCCTTTATTATCCGGCGCAGAAAAAGGCCGGAAGGGCTTGGCCCCGGTTGCAAGGGAGATCGTGTGCTGTTGAAAAATGGCTGCAAGGCAGTGCCTGATTGAAGCCGGTGAGAACTGAAAATAAGGCGCCGGCATAGCCGCTGCTGCATCAAGATAGATTGCCTGTACCGGTAGCAGGATAGTTGAAAATACCGAAAAGGTGAAAGAGCAGACGCACTAGGGCAGCCGGTTAAAAAAAGCTGCTGAGAAAGCTTTGCAGCTGCGCAGTGTTTTTGCCGGCAGGTTGCCGCCCTTCCGGAGTTCAGGGTTTTTCTTCTTCTTTTCGCCCAATCATGCCGCCCGACCGCCAGGCTTTGTTGAGAGCCTCAAACTCTTTCAACTCGTCTTCTGAAAACGCTTTGCCAGCCAGCTTGTCCAGGTCGGGTTGGCCAGCATCGGTCCAGGCGGTAAACCAAAAGGAGGCCACGGCATAAATTGATTGCCGCATACGCCTTTCAATCATGCCGCTCAGTTTTTTGTCGTAGGCAAGCGAATAGGCGGTGGAATATTGCCGCACCAACACGCCATTGCGGTTTTCAAATGCAAACCGTTGGTCGGCGGCAAATTCCTGCGACAAAGCTTTTTCATAGCGCAGTACGGTATCGGCGGCCGCTGCGCTTTCCAGTACCCGCTTCCAGATAAAGTCGTGGGTATTTGGCAGATAGCTGGCCCTGCCAATAAAAAAGTTCCAGTCTTTCTCCGCCAGCAGCTCCGGTAGGCGGCTTTCCCAAAAACCGTGAATGCCGCGTTGGTTGGTATGCTGGCCGTTATGGTTGCTGCTGGCATGCAACGGCACATGGGCATCGGCAATGTAATGGCCAATGTCGGCGGAATATTTTAAAATCCTGGCCACATCTTTTTCTTTGAATGCGGTGGTCAGCCGCAGCTTCATGGTTTGTATCCACCAGGGCACAATACCATGGGCGTGCAGGGTGTCTTCGCCAAACTTGGCAACGGCGCTGTCCCAGCGGCGCGGCAGCGCCGGGTAAGGGTAGGTGCCATAGCGGTCTATGTCTATATAATGGCGCGGCCCTTCTTCGGGCACAATGTAGCGGCGCTTATCGGGATCGGTGGCATGCTCCGAAATAAACTGGATGTTTTGTTTGTAGAAAGACAGCATGGGTGGCGGCAAAAGAAACACCGCGTAATGGTTTATTTTCTGATGGGCGTAGAAGCCCCAGCAGAAGGCTGCCTTTGTAATAAGCGTAAGTAGTGTGAGAAGCAAGCTGTGTCGCATGTAATAAGCAATAAGCAATTGGCAATGAGCAAAACGGAACGCTAATACTTCACGGGATTTTCGATCATGTGGTTGAGCAAACGACCCACTTCTTCGTTTTGCACTTTTCGGTTATCAAATTTTTCTTCTGTAAGATAGCGACACGCAACCGCAAAGTGAAGCCATCCCATCGTTTCTTCGTTTTCCATGTCTGCATCAGAAAATTTTGACACAAAGTAAGCAGGATAATGTTTCTTCTTCCGGCAGGCTTCAGTGAGGCAGATGCATACACTGCGGGAAGAACGGCGAACCTGATCGGTCATGGAGTAGCGTTCGTCCACCGGAAATAATTTGGTGATCTCAACTATCTCCATCGCCAGCGCAAAAGCTCTTTGGTAAACTTTAGTTTGCCGGAAATCATAAACGCCCATAAGCTCCTATTTGGTGCGCTTAATTTATCAAATAGGTCGTGCATGCCTGAACCTATGCAGGTTATTCCTTTTTGATAGTGCCTTTTTTTGGTTGCCTGTTGCCGGTTTCCTATTGATTATTCCACCGCCGTAACCCCGCCGCTGATGGCGAACTTCATGGCATCTGTTGCATTGATATTGGTCACCATGCGCACACGGGCCCGTGGGAGCAGGTACACATTGCCGGCGATGGAATACGACATGGGAATATATACCGCCACGTATTCGCTAAAGCCAAAATCCTTTGCTTCCTCGCGGGTAATAAAACCCACCCGCCAAACATCGTTGTCGTCAATATTGGCCAGCACCGGTTTGTTGAATTTCTTTTTTTCGCCGGCAAATGCTTCAAAAAATTCTTTTGTGGTGGAATAGATAAACCGGATACCGGGGGTGCGCTTCAGCAGGCTGTCGAAAAGATGGAACACCCGGTTTTGAATAAAAAAAGAACTCAGGTAGCCGATGCCGATGATGCCGGCAATGACCGCCAGGAAGCCCAGGCCGTAATTACGCACATATACCTGGCCGCCAGCGTCCCTTGCGGTGAAGATAGGCACCTGGTTATCAATAAACGAGACAATGGAATACACCGCATAGATGGTGACAGCCACCGGCGCTATCACCAGCAGTCCCTGCAAAAAATATTGCAGCAATTTGCTAAAACGAAAGCCGCGTGACTCGAATGGTTGCTGGTTCATGGCACAAATGTAGGTCCGCCCCGTTCATCCCTCAAAAACAACAATTCATCTAAAATTAATACACGGAAACTTTTTTCACACTCAAAGTTTCCATAGTTTCGCCCCCGATTTTATGGAAACAAAAGAACGCATACTGGTGAAATCGCACGAGCAGTTCAACCGCTTTGGTATCCGCTCGGTTTCGATGGATGATATTGCCGCAGCGCTGGGTATGTCGAAAAAAACCCTGTACCAACATTTTGCCGACAAGGAAGAACTGGTGAGCGCCTGCTTTTCGCAGGTAATGGAACAAAACCGCCATCAATGCCTGATTGATCAGAAAAGAGCCGAGAACCCTATTCATGAAATTTTCCTGGCCTACGACATGACGCAGGAAATGTTTGCCAACATGAACCCGGTGGTGATTTACGAAATGGAGAAATACCACCCGGCTTCGTTCAAAAAGTTTCAGGACTTTAAGTACGGCTTTCTGTACAAGGTTATTGCCGATAACCTGCAAAGAGGCATTACCGAAGAACTGTACCGGCCCGATATTGATGTTGACGTGATGGCCCGCTTTCGCATTGAGAGTGTGATGCTGCCTTTTAACCCGTCGGCTTTTCCCAACAACCGCACCCAGTTGGTTCATATCGAACTGCAGATTTTCGAACATTTTATCTACGGCCTGGCCACGCCCAAAGGCCAAAAGCTGATTCAGAAATACAAAGGGCAACGAACAAAACAATAAAACAGATGAAACAATCAGGACTGCTTTTCCTGTTGCTGCTCACCGGCTTTGCTCATGCACAGCAACGGCACGAATTTTCGGCCCGGCAGGCCGTGGACTATGCCCGCAAAAACAGCGTGCAAATTAAAAACGCCCTGCTCGATATTAAGATACAGGAACAAACCAACCGCGAAATCACGGCTTCGGCCCTGCCGCAGGTAAACGGCAGCGCCGGCATAAATTATTTTCCGAATGTGGCCGTACAGGTCATTCCAAACTTTATTGCCCCCGGCGTATATGGCGTACTCACCGACGAGGGCGTGCAGAACGGCAGCGGCCAGCCGATCAAAGCCCCCGAAAATTTTGGCTTTATTGCAGCGCAGTTTGGTACCAAATTCAATAATTCGGTGGGGGTAAACCTGCAGCAGCTGTTGTTCGACGGGCAGGTGTTCATTGGCCTGCAGGCCCGCAATGCCTCCATGGCTTTTGCCCGCAAAGGCGCCGAGGTTACCGAAGAAGGCATCCGCGCCAATGTGTACAAAGTGTATTACCAGTTAGCGGCCAGCCGCAGCCAGATCGGCATCCTTGATGCCAACATTGCCCGCATTGAAAAATTTCTTTCCGATACCCGCAAGCTGTATGAAAATGGCTTTGCGGAGCGCCTCGACATCAGCAAGCTGGAGGTGCAACTGGCCAACCTGAATACCGAGCGGCAAAAGGCGCTTACCAGCATCAGCAATGGTTACATTGGCCTGAAGCTGCTGATCGGCATGCCCATTCAGGATTCGCTGATCCTTACCGACAGTATCACCTACGACGACATCCGCAACGGTGTGCTGGATGCTGCCCAATTCAGCTACAGCGACCGCAAAGAATTTCAATATGCCGAACTGGGTAAACAACTGCGTGAGTTTAATGTGCGCCGTTACCAGTTGAGCAAGCTGCCAACGGTTTCGCTCAGCTCCAATTACAACTACATACGGCAATCGAACACCTTTGGCTTTGGCGGCACCTGGTTTCGCAGCTCGCTGATTGGCCTTAGTGTAAACGTGCCCATTTTCAGCGGCTTTGCCCGCGAGGCCCGTATTGACAAGGCAAAGTTGGAACTGCAGCAAGCGGCCAATAGCATGGACGGCCTTAAGTTGTCCATAGACCGCGAGGTACAGGAAGCCATCAATAATTATCGCAATGCACTGGCCACGCTGGATGCGCAAAAACGCAACATGGAACTGGCCGAAACGGTGTACAATCAAACCCGCCTGAAGTTCGAGCAGGGGATTGGCTCCAATACTGAAATTTCCACGGCACAAAGCGACCTGTCGGTAGCGCAGAACAACTACATTCTGGCCACGTACGATGCCATTAATGCCAAAATTGATTTTTTAAGAGCAACCGGAAAACTGCAATAAGGGAAGCTTCGAGCTGATAGCTATGAGCTGCGGGCAAAAGGCAAGCTCAATGCTAATAGCTCGAAACTCAAGGCTCGCGGCCAAACACAAAATCAACCACCACAATAAACAACAGTACATGAAACAGTATTTGATCGGGCTTCTTTCGCTTTCGCTGATTGCCGCTTCGTGCGGGTCGAGCAAAAAAGACGAAGCAGGTACCTTGAATGATAAAAAAGTAAAGCTGCAGGAATTAAAGACAGAGCAAACCAAGCTGACAGAACAAATTGCCGCGCTGGAGAAAGAAATCGGCAAACAGGACACCGGCGTGGTGGCCAAGCCCAAGCTGGTGGCTGTTGCCGCCATTGACCCGCAAAACTTCGAGCACTTTATTGAGCTGCAGGGCAAAGTGGATGCAACGAATATTGCCTATGTGGCGCCGCCCAACGGACAGGGTGGTGTGGTAACGGCACTGTATGTTCGGCAAGGACAAGCGGTGCGTAAAGGCCAGGTGCTGGCGCGGCTCGATGACCAATTGATCCGTCAGCAGATTGCGCCGTTGCAGGTGCAGCTGACCACTGCCGAGGATACCTACCGCCGCACCAAAAATTTGTTCGATCAGGGCATTGGCACCTATCAGAATGTGCTGAACGCCGAAACGCAGGTAAAGACCCTGCGCCAGCAGATTGGCGTGATTCAAAAACAGGCAGCGCTGATGACGGTAACGGCGCCCATGTCGGGCGTGGCCGAAAAAGTGGACGTAAGAGTGGGCGAAACCTTTACGGGTGTGACGGCTATGGGGCCGCAGATTTCCATCGTCAATACCGGCAACCTGAAAATCACCGCCCTTGTACCGGAAAATTACCTCAGCCGCGTGGGCGTAGGCACTACGCTGGAAGTTGAATTTCCGGGTACCAACAAAAGCCTGACCACGAAGGTCAATGTATCGGGTAAGATCATTGATCCCACCAGCCGGTCTTTCCAGATAGAAGCGCCGGTGCCGTCCGATCCTTCGCTGAAGCCCAACCAGATTGCATTGGTGAAGATCCGCGACTATGCCACCAGCAATGCCATCACCATTCCGCTGAACGTGCTGCAAAACGATGAGCAGGGCAAGTACGTGATGGTGGCAGCAAAAGAAGGCGCCAAAACGGTGGCCCGCAAGCGCCGCGTAGTGGTGGGCGAGTTATACGGCGAACGCCTGGAAATTAAAAGCGGCCTGCAGGGGGGCGATGTGATTGTGACCGAAGGTTATCAGGACCTGTACGACGGGCAGTCCATTACCACCGATACAAACCTTGCCAGCAAATAGGCAAAAGCCGCCACGACTATATCCTTCTAGGATTTAACCGGGGCTGTGCTGTGCAATCCAACGAACAACTGACTTTATCAAAGACTAATTTATGAGCGTTAAAGAATACATGGGCGAACGGTTTAAACAGTTTGGTCCTACCACCTGGAGTATTACCAACAAAACGACCATCTACCTGGTGATGGTGTTTATTACGCTGGCGGGGGTGTTTCAGTTTATCACGCTGCCAAAGGAGCAGTTTCCGGATATCGTTATCCCGAACATTTATGTGCAAACCGTCAATTTTGGCAATTCGCCAAAAGATATTGAGAACCTGATTACGCAGCCCATTGAAAAACAAATCAAGGGTATCACCGGCGCCAAAATCACTAAGCTGACCAGCACCTCGGTGCAGGACTTTTCGGCCATTATGGTGGAGTTTGATACCGACGTGGACGTAGATATTGCCCTGCAAAAAGTAAAGGATGCGGTGGACAAGGCCAAGACCGATCTGCCCACCGATCTTACCCAGGAGCCTATTGTACAGGAAGTGAATTTTTCGGATCAGCCCATCATGTATGTGAATGTGAGCGGCGATTACGATGTAGTGAAGCTGAAGAAATATGCCGAAGACCTGCAGGACCAACTGGAAGAATTGCCGCAACTGAACCGGGTGGATCTGGTAGGCGCACCGGAAAGGGAGTTTCAGATCAATGTGGATCCTTACCGCATGCAGGCCGCCTCGGTAACGTACGATGATATTGCCCGGTCGGTAGCCAACGAAAACCTCGACATTTCGGGCGGTCAGCTGGATGTGGGCAATATGCAGCGCAACCTGCAGTTGAAAGGGCAGTTTAAATCGGCCTTCGATATTCAGCAGGTGGTTGTGCGCAACTCCAGCGGCGATGGCATTTACCTGAGAGACATTGCCACCATCAAAGACACCATCAAAGAAACCGAAAGTTATGCCCGCCTCAACGGCAAAAAGGTCATTACCCTGAATATTGTAAAACGGGCCGGCGAAAACCTCATTGAAACCTCGGAAGACGTGCACCGGGTGATAGATGAAATGAAAGAAGCCGGGTCGTTGCCGCCGCAATTGAATGTGCTGGTAACCGGCGATCAAAGCATCACCACCCGTGTATCGTTCAACGAGCTGGTAAACTCCATCATCATCGGCTTTTTGCTGGTGCTGATCATCCTGATGTTTTTTATGGGCGTCACCAACGCCTTCTTTGTGGCGCTGTCGGTGCCGCTGTCCATGTTCATTGCCTTTTTGTTTTTGCCGCTGGCCGATTTGATTATCGGCGCCAATGTCACCCTCAACTTCATGGTGCTGTTTGCGCTGCTCTTTGGCCTGGGCATTATTGTGGACGATGCCATTGTGGTGATAGAAAACACCCACCGCATATTTGTGCAGGGGCATGGCCGCATCTCCTCGCAAAAAAGCGCCATCATGGCCGCCGGCGAGGTGTGGATACCCGTACTGGCGGGTACGTTAACCACACTGGCACCGTTTGTTCCGCTTCTTTTCTGGCCCGGCATCATTGGCAAGTTTATGATTTACCTGCCCACGATGCTCATCTTCACCCTGGCTGCCTCACTCATAGTAGCCTTTATCATGAACCCCGTATTTGCGGTGGATTTTATGAACCATGAAGAAGGCGTGGCGGAGAAAAAAACGGCCATCTTCCGCAAGCCGCTTTTCTGGGCGGCAGTGGGCCTTGGTGTGTTGATGGATGTGCTGGGACAAACCTTTGCCGGCAATTTTATTCTGTTTATGGTGCTGGTGGTGCTGTTCAACCGCTTTGTGCTCAATGGCTGGATCAAAGGTTTTCAGAACAGGGTGCTGCCGGCCATTATGAATCGTTATGAACGCTCCCTGCGTTGGTCGCTGTACGGCTGGCGTCCGGTAAAAATTCTGTTTGGCGTATTCGGCCTGCTCATCCTAACCCTTATGATTTTTGGATGGGCCGCCGGCACGGGGCGCACGCAGGTGGTATTTTTCCCCAGCGGCGATCCTAACCAGTTATATGTTTACCTGAAGCTGCCCACCGGCACCGATGTGGAGTACACCGATTCCATTACAAAAGTGCTGGAAGGCCGGGTGAACAAGGTGCTGGGACTCGAAAACGGCAAAGGCAATCCGGTGGTGGAAAGTGTGATCTCGAATGTGGCCGTTGGCGCCGCCGATCCTATGAGCGGCGACCGCAGCACTCGCCCCGAGCTCGGCCGCATACAGGTGTCGTTTGTGGAGTTTGAAAAACGCCACGGCGTTTCTACCAAACCTTATCTCGACTCCGTTCGGGAAGTGGTAAAAGGAATTCCCGGGGCCGAGCTTTCGGTTGACCAGGAATCATCCGGTCCGCCCACCGATCCGCCGATCAATATTGAAGTGGCCAGCGAAGACATAGACAACCTGACCAAAACAGCTACCCTGCTCAAAAACTATCTCGACTCCATCCGCGTACCGGGCGTGGAAGAACTGAAGATGGACGTGGACCTGAAAAACCCCGAACTGACGTTGAATGTGGACCGCGAAAGAGCGCTCATCGAAGGTGTGTCATCGGGACAAATTGGTATGGCCATCCGAACCGCTTTGTTTGGCCGCGAGGTCAGCAAGATCAAAGAAGGCGAGGATGAATACAAGATACAGTTGCGCAACGAAGAGCTGCAGCGGAAAAATCTTTCAAACCTGCTGAACCTGAATATCCGCTTTCAGGACATGGCCAACCGCGGCGCCATTAAGAGTGTTCCGCTGTCGTCGGTGGTAAAGGTGGATTATACCAGCACGCTGGGCAGCGTAAAGCGGAAAGATCAAAAGCGCACCATTTCGCTGCGCTCGAATGTACTGAGCGGCTTTACGCCCACCGCTGTGAATCTGGAACTGGCGCAGCATATTGCCGATTTTAGAAACAAGCCGGCTGGTGTTACCATTTCGCAAACCGGCGAAGGGGCTCAACAGGCCGAAACCGGCGCTTTCCTGGGGAAGGCATTGGTGATTGCGCTGGCGCTGATCCTGCTCATTCTGGTGCTGCAGTTCAACAGCATCAGCAAGCCGGTGATCATTCTCACAGAGATCTTATTCAGTGTCATTGGTGTGCTGCTTGGCTTTGCGCTATTTGGCATGACGGTGTCGGTGGTGATGACGGGTATTGGTATTGTGGGCCTGGCGGGTATTGTGGTAAAGAACGGTATCCTGGTAATTGAATTTGCCGACGAACTGCGGGCCCGTGGCATGAAGACAAGAGAGGCGGTGATACAGGCCGGAAAAACAAGGATCATTCCCGTGTTGCTGACGGCGCTCGCCGCTATCCTTGCCCTGATTCCGCTGGCGGTCGGTTTCAATATCAATTTCGTGACCATGTTCTCGGAACTGAACCCGAACATATTCTTCGGCGGAGATAATGCAGTGTTCTGGAATCCGCTTTCATGGACCATCATTTTTGGGTTGATGTTCGCCTTTTTTATGACCCTGCTGGTGGTACCGGCTATGTACCTGATAGCAGAACGGTTGAGAAGGCCGATGCGTAATCAGTTTGGCGGCAAATGGGTTTCGATGGCTGGCCTGCTGCCGGTGATTGCGGTGGTGGTGGCTGCGGTAGCCAACCCGGTGTTATCCCTGATCATGTTCCTTGCCTTCCCGGTTATGCTGGGCATTACCTGGTTCCGGCAAAGCCGTGCGGCCGCCCGTCGCCGGCGCCTGTTGCGCAACGACCCCAACGTAAATAAATCGTTTATTGGTAGTTGGTTTTAAGGCTGGTTGATGACAGTAGAAAGGCAGCGGCCCGCGTAAGCGGGCCGCTTTGTTTTTGGATAAAATGACGCTGGGTGAAAAGGTGAATAGGTTCGATTAGCCATTGCAAACAGCAAAAAGCAAATTCAAAAAAACTTACGCAGCAAAACCGTAGGGTCAAAGCAAAAACAGGTCAGGAAAATAACACGATTACACACAGGAAGTGGTTGGCGATAATGGCAGAATGTATAGCCGAAAATTTGGGGGAGAAGACCAAAGCAGGAGGTTGATTGCAATCCTGACCACTTCGTGGTCAGTTGGAAGGCCGCTGGTTGATGGATAGTAATGTAAAGCCAATTTTTTTTATTAACAGAAAGCATTTTAAAAATTGGTGCTGTGTACAGTGAATATTTAATCAATGAAGCAAAAATGAAAAGGTTTTATCCGGATTGCTGTGTTCCTTCCGCCCCGCTTCCCTGCTGCAGCTTCAAAAATTTTTCCCTATGTTTAAAATCAAGGCTCATATCTACCTGCACCAAACCGCTCTTAATCAGGTGCGCATTCACAAACGTTTTATTTTCCAGATATAGATAACAAAGCTGTACCTCTCCTTCGCCGTTTTGCAGCTCATCATATTTCAAAAACACCCGTTTGCCTTTTAGTTTTCGGGTGAGAAAAGCAACCGCTTCGCCGTTAACCGCCGGGTTTTCTTTAATGCCGATCAACCCTGCCACAGTGCCATTGCTCAACCGCACCTTCTCTGCACTGATGACTTCTTTTACTGTGAACAGTTCTTCTTTTTTGGCTGGACTGCTGCTGTCTATCCTTGAACCAAACTGCTGCTTTTTTACGTCTATCTTTTTATCCAGTGCATGTGGGTCCTTAAAATGATAAGGCAATTGCGCTATTGCTTTTTCTGCATCGAAATTACCTGCTGGTTGTTGCAAAAACTCATACGTTGTTCCGTTCAGGTCTTGTTGCTCTGTTTGCAGCTTTTCCCTGATAAACGGAATAAACTCTGTGTTCACTTCATACCCTACCGAATGGCGCTCCAGGTTTTTGGCTGCTAACGAAGTAGTGCCACTGCCGGCAAACGGATCCAGCACCGTTTCACCCACGAACGAAAACATTTTGATCAATCGCCGCGGCAGTTCTTCCGGGAACATAGCTATGTGGGCCTTTTGCCGGGCGCCGGTAAAATGCCAATGACCGGCAAAAAATGTATTCCATTCTTCAGCCGTCATCTTCGATGCTTCCTTCTGCTCTTTTGTTGGCTTTGGTGCCTCGCCCAGCTTTTTAAACACCAGAATAAATTCATAATCCAGCTTTAAAATTCCATTCCGCGGATAAGGATAAGAACCCATCTGCACGCCGCCGCCGGAAGTGTTTGTAGTGGTGACCTTTTGCCAAATAATAGCACCCATATAGTCGAACCCCACGTTCTCGCAAAACTTAATGATCTCCTCCCGTATGGGAATAACCTTGTAGCGGCCGTAATACACCGACCGGGCAAACTGGTCGCCAATGTTGATGCAAAGGCGGCAACCGTTGTGCAGCACCCGGTAACATTCCTTCCACACCAGGTTAAGGTTGTTGATATAACTTTCGTAGCTGTGGTGAAATCCTATCTGGTTGTCGGTGCCGTAGTCTTTCAGTTGCCAGTAAGGCGGAGAGGTGATCACCAGGTGCACGGAGTGGTCGGCCGTATCGGCCATCTGCCGGCTGTCGCCGTTAATGATTTTATGGTGGGTGCTCAAAACCGGTAATGCTTTGCGCCAAATGTAGGCAAAAGCCGCGTGGCCCCACCCCACATCAAACCGCCCCTTATGGCCTGGCCGCTATCTTTTTTCCCGCGAATTCAGCAGGCCTTCCGGTACGCTTAGTTCGCCCGTGTGCGGATCAATCAGCCCATTACGTTCGTCCTCAATATTGGTGGCCTGTGTATATACATCGCCGGCTATCGGCCGCTGCCGCATTTCCTCTTTAAATGCCCGTATCAGTTGTGCCCTGTCGTCGGCAGTTTGCGGCCCGCCATAGTCCGAAAAACCAAAGCCGCCCCACTCGCTGATGATCACTGGTACCTGTTTGCGGAAAAAGAACGGATCGCCAACGGCCAGCGGAAAGGCCGCCACACCTTCCAGCTTTCCGGCCAGCAGGTCGTCCAGCATCTGCCGCCAGCGGCCTATTTCCGGTGTGTACAGGTGCACCGTGTACAGGTCCGATTTCAGTTTTCCGGTGTAGGAAATATGCTGCCAGCCATCATTGTCCACCACCAGAAACTGCGGATGGGTGATTTGCAGGTAGTGATACATGTCCATGATGTACTGCCTTGTTTCGGGATTGGTGGCAATGTCCTGTGCGCCCCAGTCTTCGTTGTACAGGCTCCAGATCACCACCGAGGGATGGGTACCGATGAGCGCCAGCATGCGTAGCAGTTCTTCTTTGTGCAGTTGGCGGCTGCGGGGTGTGGAGGTGTGCGGGCTGGGCACTTCCACCCACAACAGCAGGCCAAGGCTGTCGGCCAGGTTATAAATACGCGGATCAACGCCGGCAATGTGTATGCGAACCAGGTTGCAGCCCAGCGCTTTCATGGCGTGCATGTGCCGCTGAATTTCTTCGAAGGTGGCCGTGCCGGGCTGATAAAGAATACCATCGAGGTACACCGGTTTGTTGTTTAAATAAACACAGCAGCCCCTTGCTTCTATTTTGCGCAAACCAAAATAAGTTTCAATGGATGCGGCGTAACCCTGCTCGTCTATCAGGTCGGCTTTTAATCCGTAAAGGTGCGGCCGCTCCGGCGACCAATGAACGGCGTTGGGTACCTCCAGCACTACCCGCTGTTCTTTTTCCCCTGCATCCAGCTTTAGCGGAAAGCTGTCCGTGGCAATGGGCTCCGTGTCGGCTTCCTTCCGGTCATAAACTTTCAGGCGCAGCACGTAATTGCCCGGATCGTGAATGCGGGTGGTAAGGTTGAAGCGCACCAGGTTATCTTCCACAATACTCACCACACCCACCCGTGAGCGCAGGCGGTTACGCTCCACCATCTCCAGCCATACACTGCGCACGGCGCCAGTGTAGGTTTGATACCAGATGCCGCCGCGTTTGTACACATGCGATTCCTGTTTGCCCCTTGGCAGGTCGGCATCAAAGGTGTCTTCAATCCGTACAGTAAGGCGGTTTACCGGCCGCAGGAGTTGTGGCTCCAGCTCGTACGAAAAAGACGTGTATTCACCCACGTGTACCTCTTCGCCCTCGATGGTGCGAAGCAGCTTTCCATTGAGCCACACTCTTGTTTCGTAGCCGCAGGCGCCAAAGGTGAGCTGCAACAAGGTATTGCCGTTGCCATTCTCGTGCGGCAGATCGGGCTTTGGAAAATCCCGTTCGTACCAGGCAATTATGCGGTCGCGCCAGCGGTCTTTACCGCCATGGGTCATGTGCTCTTCGATAGAGCCGGGCCAGGCCGCCTTTAATTCGTACGGGTGCCCGAGGTGCCAGCCTTCCTGCAGGCCGCGGTCGTCGTTGTCTATCGCAAAGCCCCACTCGCCATCGAGCAGGATAAACGAATTGGAGCGGAGCACCGCCCGGGGTAGGGGATTTTCAAACTGTTCTTCTACATTTCCTTCTTCTGCGCTTTTGGTGAGGCCATAATTGGGGTGCAGTGCGTTCATGCTGTCGGGATTATTGGCAACAGTGTATAAAAATCTGGGCCATTGTTTGGTTGAAAGGGTTAAGCCTGCAGCGTTCTGCTTGGCACCTTATCAACCTATCAACCTATCAACTTACCTTCCCGGCATGATTAAAAAAGAGGAGTTCCGCCTGGGCAATTACCTGATGCACAAAACCGGTGTGCGGGTGCTGACGGTGCGTAGCACATTGGAGCATTTTGCCCTGCTGGCAAAAGGGGGCGAAAAGGATCTTTTTCCCGTAGTACTTTCTGCCGCGGTGCTGGAAAAATGTGGGTTTACCGAAAATAAAAAATACGCCCTGCTGCCTGATAGCCGTGAGTTTGCGCTGAAGCTGCCGGTGATGGGCAGCGGCGATATGGAACTGAAAGCCTGGATAAAGAACAACAAAGAATGTTTTGGCCGGGCCATGATGGCCGGGGTGCCGGTGAGCAATAATTTTTTTCACCTGCACCAGTTGCAGAACCTGTATTTTTCCCTTACCGGCAGCGAGTTGGAACTGACGCTATAAACCCCGCGTTTGTTCGGCCGTCAGCGGTGTGGTATCGTCGGTCGGTGCATTTAGCGCTTCATCTTTTTTCTTTTGCATACGGCGGGTAATGCGCTCCCAGCGTTTCTGCCATACAAGGCCAATGTGCTCCGACGGCACCTCTATGCCCAGCAAACTGCCCCAGGGTTTGGTGCCATCCAGCCGGTCAAAGATGATCTTAAGTACACCAATGAGTGGAATGGAAAGAAACATGCCCGACACGCCCCACAAGGCGCCGCCCAACAGCACGCCGATAATGGATATAAGCGCATTGACCTGCACCTTGCTCGACACGATCCGCGGCACCAGAATGTTGTTGTCAATAAACTGGATGGCCAGGTGGCAGGCCACCACGGCTATTTGTCCCGAAAAGCCGTCGCGGGTAATGGTGACCATTAAAATGGGCAGGGCAATGGCAACCAGTCCGCCGATGTAGGGAATCAGGTTCAGGATGCCACCGATCACACCCAGTACAATGGCCGATGGCACACCGATAATGAGCAGGGCAATGCTGTTGAGCGTGCAGACCACCACCGTTTCAATCATCAGCCCCTGCATAAAGCTTTGCACGGCGCCCTTGGTCTGGCTCAGAATTTCAGCCACTCGCAGGGAGTGTTTTTCCGAAAAGATCTGAAACAGGAAGTCCAGTATCAATGGTTTGTAATACAGCAAAAGAAAAACGTAGGTGGGGATCAGCAGCACCACCGAAATAAACGTCAGCACCGGCCCCACCGTGCTTTTCAGCACGTCGCCGCCGCCATTGGCCAGGCTGTCGGTCAGCGCCGTTACCTGTTTGTCAATGTTGAAGCCGAATTTTGCCTTTGTCCAGTTTTGCAACTCCATCAGCAGCACCGCTACTTTTTGTTTCAGTAGCGGGATACTGTCCAGAAAAACACTCACCTGTGTGGACAAAAAATAAAACAACCCGGCAATGGCCAGCGTGGCCACCAGCAAGGTGAGCAGAATGGCCGGTACCTTGGGCACAACGCTTTCGAATTTTACATACAACGGGTTAAGAAGTATGGCAATCAGCAGCGCAAAGCCGACAGGAATAAGGATGTTTCCCAGTACAAACAAAATGTACACAAATGCAATAATGCCGATCAGGATAGCCGTTGCTTTAATATAAAACGGGTATTCCTTTTCGATGTCGGTGTCGGGCATGAGTCAATAGATTGGGTTATTATAAATACAAAAGCAGTACCACCGTGGTCGGCCGTGCCGGAAGCAACCTGACAGCCGGTCTTTTGTAGAAAGTTTTTGTCAGGTTTTTTCTTTTGCCGGGATGCCGGCGTCTGCCAAAACCGGCCGTTTTCCGGTATGGAGCAGGGTTTGCAGCCCTTGCCTGTTCTCTATTTATTTCATCTTAAAAAGAAAAACATGCACTACAATCAGTCATGTGCCGCAAAAGGCAACCCGTACGGAAGCCGGCAAAAGCCGATGCTTATCCGAAGCATGCAGCGTGCTGCAGTAAACATTTACAAAACCGGCAACAGCTACGAGATGCTGGTGTTTGCGCCCGGCCGCATCAAAGAGCATTTCGGCGTGGATGTATCTGGCAACGAGCTGAAAATTTCCTACACGCCACCCGACGGTTTTCCGCGGCCGGAGTGGGTGCTGCGGGAGTACAGCCGCGGTGGTTTTACCCGGGTATTTACGCTCGACGAAACCATTGATGCCACCAACATCACCGCCCGTTACGAGGATGGGGTGTTGTATGTGAGCCTGCCGCTGGTAGCCGGTAAGGACATCACCAAAAAGCAGGTGGTGGTTAATTAACCTGTTAAGAAGCAGGGAAAGGCGTTCCGCTTTGGCGGAACGCCTTCATTTTAACAAGGCTGCAAAAAAGGGTGGCCTTATTTTTTGTAAGGGAGAGGTGAACAGGCTGAAAGGGCAGAAAATGTTGTGAAAAACACAAGGTTTTTAAAGCACTTTACTTTTGCCCTTCGCTCCTGTCAGAAGCCCTATTCACCTCTTAAAAAAACGGTATGAAGAAACTTGTTTTACCCATCTTACTGGCCCTTATGCTGCCGGTTTCCTATTCGTGCAGCACTTTGCGCAATTATGTCTTAACCGAACAGGATGCCGTATCGGCCCTGCGCCAAATGCTGCAGTTGGGCGCCCGTAGCAACCTGCAGGGCGCTTTCAGTAAAGACGCCGTTATGGCCACGCTTTTTCCCGAGGGGTTGCGCAAAACGCTGAACACGTTGCAGCAACTGGGCCTTACCGGCGAGATAGACCGCTTTACCGCCACGCTGGGCACTGCCGCTGAACAAACGGCCAACAAATCGGTACCTATTTTTCTGCAGGGCATTGGCAACATGTCGTTTACCGATGGCATCCGCATAGTAAAAAATGGCGGTACTTCCGCCACCGATTACCTGCGATCATCCATTGGCGCCGACCTGCGCAAAGAAATTACGCCGGTGATGCAGCAGGCCCTGAACGAGTACAAGCTGGTGGAGCAGTGGAACAACATTATTAAGCCGGCGCAGGCGCTCGTGGGCAATCGCATCAACCTTGACCTGCCCACGCTAATGGCCGGCCTCGTGAGCGAAAAAATGTTTCAGAAGCTGGAGGAAACCGAACGGCAGGTGCGTACCGATGCCGCCTCCCGTACCACGCCGCTGTTGCAGAAAGTGTTTTCGCGAAACTGGAATTAAGTAGATCCTTTATTCTTCCCAAAAACGGCCTTGTTTTACAAAGGCCGTTTTTGGTTTTTTGCCAACACCCGTCCCACTTCAGTTTCCGTGCATTTGGGTGGGTGGGGGGAAGTATATTTACAGCGTTATAACTGCCGATCATGACAGAAAACGAAATCTTTGATGCCTGCCGCCGCGGCGATGCGGCTGCGGTAGAACAAATTATCGCGGCACAGCCGGAGCTGGCAAATTCAAGGGATCAAAAAGGATTTACGCCACTCATTCTGGCTGCCTATAATGAGCAGCCGCAGATTGTGGATTTATTGCTGGCAGCCGGCGCTGATATCAATGCGCAGGACATGGCCGGCAACACAGCACTGATGGGCGTTTGTTTTAAAGGCTATAAAGAAATTGCCAAAAAACTTATAGACGCCGGGGCCGATGTAAACCTGCGCAACAGCAACGGCGCCCCCGCCCTCACCTTTGCCGCCACCTTTGGCCATCTGCAAATTGCGGAATGGATGTTGCAAAAAGGCGCCGAACTTTCGCTTCGCGACAGCCGCGGAAAATCGCCCTTCGATCATGCCGTTATTCAGGAAAATGAAGCCATGATAGAGCTTTTTCAGCGCTACCTGCCGGCTTAGTCATTGTCTTGTAAAAAATTACAACTCCCGGGTGCTGCCTTCTCCTGCCCGGGCGTCCTGCCTTTGCGCCTTATTGTTCACGTTCTTTAACAGGCCTGTATAACCTGTTTGGCACCTTGGCACGCTTTTGTCTTTTAGAGTGGTACAAACGACAACCCTATTTTTCATGGAAAAATTTGACTTATGAAAAAGATATTCTTTGCACTCAGTTCTGTTGTGATCATGGCTTCGTGCAGCCAGAACAATCCCCGCCCCGATGCGGAAACAAAAACATTAACGCCGACTGATACCGCCGGGCTGGCTCAGTTCCAGGCCTGGAAGGCTCAAAATGAGCTGGCTACGGCACAGCAGCAACAACAATTGGCTGCCCAGCAGCAGCCGGTACGTGAGGTGGTTCGCGAAAGAGTGGTTTATGTCAACGAGCCCCGCTCTACCACCCGGCGCAGCACCGCCCGCCGTTCTACGGCCTCATCGGGCAACAGCGGTACCTACAATTCGAGCGGCGATAACACTGCCTCGCAACCGGCCGAGAAAAAAGGCTGGAGTAAGGCTGCCAAAGGTGCTGTTATTGGTGGTGCCGGTGGTGCCGTGGTAGGCGCTGTTATCAACAAAAGAAACCGTGCCGCCGGTGCCGTTATTGGCGGTGTTATTGGTGGTGCAGCCGGTTATGGTATTGGCCGCAGCAAGGATAAAAAAGACGGACGTTATTAAGAACAAGGCAATTTTCGATAAGCAATAGGCAAAAAAAGGGCGGTGTGGTGACACACCGCCCTTTTCATTTAAATATAGTGAAGGTGACAGGCCATCTTTTGCAGCCCATCTCACGACAGGTACTTGGCCACAATGGGCAGGCGCCGGCCTACGCCAAAGGCTTTGCTGCTGACACGAATGATGGGGCAAAACTGGTTGCGCTTGTATTCGTTCAGGTTCACCAGCCGCAGAATACGATTCACCAGCGCCGGATCGTAGCCTTCGGCAATAATTTCTTTTGGTCCCTGCCGCAGCTCGATATAGTTGTACAGCACCCGGTCCAGCACATCATAGTCGGGCAGGCTGTCGCTGTCTTTCTGGTTGGGCCGCAACTCCGCCGATGGTGCCTTGGTCAGAATATGATCGGGAATGATCTCGCTGTGGCGGTTGATGTAGCGTGCCAGCGCATACACCTGCATTTTATATACATCGCCCAGCACACTCAGCCCGCCGGCCATATCGCCATACAACGTACCGTAGCCGGTGGCCAGCTCGCTTTTGTTGGAGGTGTTGAGGAGGATATAGCCAAATTTGTTAGCCACCGCCATCAGCAGGTTGCCGCGGGTGCGGCTCTGAATATTTTCTTCGGCAATGCCAAACGGCAGATCGGCAAAAATGGGTTGCAGCGATGACAGAAAAGCATCGTACACCTCTTTGATGGCGACAATATCATAGCGGTTATCGAGGTTTTTGCTCAACCGCTCCGCATCGCTTACCGAGTGGCCCGACGAGTACTGAGACGGCATCAGCAGCACATGCACATTTTCTTTTCCCAACGCCTCCACCGCCAGTGCCTGCACCACGGCACTGTCAATGCCGCCGCTGGAACCCAGCGTCGCTTTCTGAAAACCCATTTTTTGGAAATAGTCGCGGATGCCAAGGACCAGCGCCCGGTAAATTTCATCAATGTTTTTATCATCGGTGAGGTAGGCAATGATATCGGAGCCTTTGCCAACATCGGCGGCGGAGTAGTAATACGCATGCTTTGTGGCGGCAACAATGGGTTCTTCCAGGGATGGCGCATCTCCCTTTCGTTCTTCCACCACAATCTCTCCCGCGTCAGTCGTTGGCTTGCTATGGCCGCGGCTACCGGCCGACAATTCATCGAGGTCAAACAAGGCATAGTCTTCCTCGAAATACTTCATTTCCTCTACCCTTTTGCAAGCTGCATCGTAAACCAAACTGCCGCCGTCAAATACGATCTCGGTTTGAGAACCTACCGTGTTGCAGTACAGCATGGGAATTTTGTACTTATCCGTATGCGCTTTGATAATGCTGTTCCGCACGGTGTCCTGCGCATAATTGTAAGGCGAGGCCGACAGGTTGAGCATAACATCCGGCGCCTCCTTTATCAGCACTTCCATGGGCGTTTGCCGATAGAGGGGGTTGTCGCCCAGGTTCCAGATGTCTTCACAAATAGTTACCGCCAGCTTTTTGCCCTTAAACTCAATGCACTTCCATTCAAAGGCCGGTTCAAAATAACGGTTCTCATCAAACACGTCGTAGGTGGGCAAAAGGGTTTTGTGGATCTCCGCTTTGATTTCTTTTTCGTAAAGCAGAAACGCCGCGTTGAATAGTTCTTTGCCTTCTTTACGCGGATTGCGGGCCGGACTGCCAATGAGCACACCAATGGTGTCGGCATGCTGTTTTACGGTGTCAATGGCTTCGTAGCATTGATTGATGAAATCATGGAATTCGAGAAAATCCCGTGGCGGATAGCCGCAGATGCAAAGCTCCGAAAACAGCACCAGGTCGGCACCTTCGGCCTTTGCCTTGTTAATTCCTTCTATAATTTTCCGCGTATTCGATTCAAAGTTGCCAATGTGATAATTTTGCTGCGCTAAGTAAATTTTCATCTCTCTTGATTAATCAAACGTTTTCAAAGTTCTGTAATAAATCAAAAACAGCACCATTCGTCTTTGCGGCGGTGGCTTTGCTGCTGGTGGCGGGCATTTCGTCGTGCGGCCCGAAAGATAAAGCGCCAGACGTGTCGGGCATTAAAGCCGATGTTACGATCCATCGTTTCGACCGCGATTTTTTTTCGCTTGATACTACGCGGCTGCAACCGTCGCTACAGCAACTGGAGCAAAAGTACCCGGCATTTCTGCCGTTGTACTTCAAGTTTTTTGCGCCGGTGCGGGAAATTGCCCAGGCGCAGGGTATTCCGTTCGGCGATGCGCTGGTGCAATACCTTCGTTTTATCAAGCCGCTTTCGGCTGAGGTGGAAAAACGGTTCCCCAACCTGAACGGCGTGAAAGAAGGGCTGGATGAAAACCTGCGGTATGTAAAACATTATTTCCCCCAATTCTCGCTGCCGGCTGTATTGACTTCGGTAGAAAGCCTGAACCCCGAAAACCCCGATGAGATTTACGGCACCACGTATTACCAGGATACCCTGGTCATCAGCCTGCAGATGTTCCTGGGAAAAGACTATGAAGCCTACGATCCTACTCATTATCCCGACTACCTGCGGCGCCGTTTTGAGCCGGCCTTTATCGTGCCCAATTCGCTGCGGGCCATTGCCGGCGAAATTTACCGCGATACCAGCGAGGCCGGCCCGCTGGTAGAGCAGATGATTGAAAAGGGAAAACAGTGGTGGCTGCTGAAAAAGTTTTTACCCACCACACACGACAGCCTTATTACCGGCTACACCGGGCAGCAGGTAAAATGGATCGTGGCCGAAGAAGGAAATATCTGGGGTTATATCAACCAGAACGAAAACCTTTTTTCGGTAGAGCAGGTGGCCATTCAAACCTACATTGGCGAAGCCCCTTTTACCCAAACCCTGCCACAGGCGGCGCCGGGCAATATCGGTCCCTGGATTGGCCTGCGTATTCTGCAGAAATTCGAGGAGCGCCATCCCGATCTTACCCCGCAGCAAATCCTTCGCACCCCAGCCCGGCGCATCTTCGACGATGCCCGGTACCGGCCGCGGTAGAGAGGTTTGCTTTCTCCAGGTTGGCTGTTTTCAGTTTGTTGTTGGCCGTTAGGTGTTTATCTGCCTTGCAATTCAAGTAACTTCCTGCTATGAAAGCAACGAAGTTTTTCCTGTTATTTCTTTTTAGCGCCAGCCAGATGCAGGCGCCTGCCCAGGTGGTTATCCGTCAGGCTACTATTGTGGATGTAGAAAACAAAAAGCTGCTGCCGGCGCAGGATGTGCTGGTGCAGGATGGAAAAATTGCCGCCATTGGCAAAAAACTGCCGGTACCCGCCGGTGTGCAGGTTATTGACGGAACCAACCGCTACCTGATGCCGGGCCTGGTAGATGCGCATGTGCATTTTTTTCAAAGCGGCGGTATTTATACAAGGCCCGATGTGATTGACCTGCGAAAGGAAAAACCCTACGAGCAGGAGAACCAGTGGGTTCACCAGAATATGGAAGCCTTTCTTCGCCGCTACCTGCGGGCCGGCATTACCTCGGTAATTGATGTGGGCGCTACGGTGAGCTTTTTGCAGCAACGCGATACGTTCCGCAGCAAGTCTTACGCACCCGCCGTGCTGATGACCGGGCCGCTGCTGACAACCTGGGAGCCCGAGGTGTACAAAAAGCTTGGCAGTGAAGAGCCATTCTACCTGATGAAAACACCTGGCGAGGCCCGGGCTTATGTACAAAAGCAGGTGCCGTACAAGCCGGACTTTATTAAGATCTGGTACATTGTGATGGGCCGCAATAAAGACAGTTCGGCCAGGGCCAGCCTGCCTTTGGTACAGGCTGTCATTGACGAAGCTAAAAAGCTGAACCTGCGGGTGGCCGTGCATGCCACCGAACGCATTACGGCACAACTGGCCGTGGAAGCCGGCGCCCATTTCCTGGTGCATAATATTGAAGACGAACCGGTGGACGACCGCTTTGTACAGTTGCTGAAGCAAAAAGGCACTGTGCTTTGTCCAACTATGGTGGTGGCCGGCAACTATTCCAAATCGCTGGGACAAACGTACACGCCTACCGCCGACGACTTTCGTTATGCGCATCCCACACCGTTAAACTCGCTGTATAACCTGCAGGCGGCCAAAGACACTGTATTGGTGAGGCGCTACTACAACGGCATCCGGCAAAACGCACCGGCGGCCAGGGCCGAAGATTCGTTGCGCACAGAAAACCTTAAACGACTCTTCAACGGTGGTGTAACCATCGCCACGGGCACCGATGCCGGCAACATCGGCACACAGCATGTTTCGTCGTATTACGATGAGCTGGCGGCCATGCAGCAAAGCGGCATGGATACCTGGGCCCTGCTGCAGGCATCTACCATCAACGGTGCCAAAGCGTTGGGGAAAGAAACAATGTTTGGGGCCGTGCGGAAAGGTCTTTCTGCCGACTTGTTGCTGCTCACGAAAAACCCGGCGGAGAACAGCCGCAACTGGCAAAGCATCGAATGGGTCATCAACAAAGGCGTACCGCTGCAGCCCGACTCGATCCTGCAGCCCACGCCGGTGGAATTGGCGGACCAACAATTGGTAGCTTACAATGCGCACGATCTGGAGGCTTTTCTGGCGCCTTATGCCGACGATGTGGAAATTTATGATCTGCAAACAAACAAGCTGCGGGCTAAAGGCAAAGAAGCCATGCGCAAACAGTACAACTTTCTCACCAACATAAAAACCCTTTATTGCAACCTGATCAACCGGATGGTGCAGGGCAATATTGTTGTGGACCATGAAGAGATCTGGGCCGAAGGAGGCCGCAGATTTTATGGGCTGGCCATTTACGAAATCAGGGGCAGCAAGATTGCAAAAGTTTGGTTTCCGCAATAGTAACGGCGGAACGATAGCCGTACCTGGTGTTGGCAAAGCCCATCTTTCGGACTTGCTTTGTTCATTACAATGCTATTAGAATCAGAACAGGCACCCTTTTGGCGGTGAGGTATTGTACCTTTGCGCACGCAACCATATGCTTAGGCTTGTGTTATTGTTCTGTCTATAAACAAGGCGTTGTATGAAAGGAAGTCTAATGATGGGGTTTGCCGCCCTTTTTTCTGTTTCCGCCGGGGCGCAGATTGAGCGGGAAGATCCACAGGTGCCAGCTAATCCGCAAATTCAACTGACCCAGGCCCGCATTGCCGGCCGTGTGCTCGATGAAAAAACAGGCCGGGGCCTGGAAGCCGCTTCGGTGCAGCTTTATGTGTACCGGAGCAGTGGCCGCGACAGTCTTATCCGCGGCCAGTTTACCCGCAACAAGGGCGAATTTCAGTTTGATAACCTGCCGGTAGCCGATAGCTTCCGCGTGGACGTTACGGGTGTGGGTTACCGGCAATGGAGCCGGGTGGTGACGACGATTAATGAAAATAACCTGCTGGCCGATCTTGGAAATATCAGCATTGCACCCGAAAGCCAGGTGCTGGCCAATGTGGTGGTAACGGCAAGGCAGCAGCCGGCCCTGCAGATGGGCATTGACCGGAAAGTATTTTCTGTGGAAAGCAACATCACCGCATCGGGCGGCACGGCGCTGGATGTGATGCGCAATATTCCATCCGTAACGGTGGATGCCGAAGGGTCGGTGCAGTTGCGCAACGCGGCGCCCCAGATTTTCGTGGACGGAAGGCCTACCATTCTGACGCCCGATCAGATTCCTGCCGACCAGATAGAACGGGTAGAGCTGATCACCAATCCTTCGTCAAAATTTGATGCCTCCAGTTCGGCAGGTATCATCAACATTGTCATGAAGCGCAACCGCCGCGTGGGCATCAACGGCATTGCATCAGTGGGTGGCGGGCATCCTTCGCTGTTCAACAGTAATTTGTCCATCAACATCCGCCAGCAAAAAGTGAACTTTTTTGCCACCGGCGGCTACAATCAATCGGGTGGCCTGGCCAGCGGCCGCACCTTTCGTCAGAACAAAAGTAACGGCCAGGTGCAGGATTATTTTAACCAGTACAGCAATACCGACCGCATGCGGCGCTTTGGTTCGGTGCGCTTTGGGTTGGATTATTTTGCCTCTATCCGCAACACGTTTTCCATTACCCAAAACCTGGTGCGGGGACGTTTCTCCAGTGATGAAATGCAAAACCAGGAGTACCTGAATGCGGCCAAAGTAATGGAGCGATATGGCTTTCGAGAGTCGGAAAGCAACAGCAGCTTTCAACGCTACAGCACCCAATTGAATTATACCCACCGTTTTCCAAAACAAGGGCAGCAGCTCACGGCCAACTTCAATTACAACCGCGGCTCCGGCGATGATGCCGCCACCATTTTTAATTCTTTCTTTTTCCTATCCGGGCTGCCCTCTGCCGATCCGGCCCGGGTACGAAACGCAGGGCGCAACAGCAGCAACCAATACATAACGGAGGTGGACTATACCAGCCCATCGGGTGAGAACGGAAAATTTGAGGCGGGCCTGCGGTCGTTCACCAACCGGCAGCGCAGTAATTTTTCTTCGTTTTCGGTGAAGAGCGGTGGCGAAACCCTGCTGCCCCTTAGCAACAACTACGCTTATTCCGAAACGGTGAATGCGGGCTACCTCTCCTATGCCAACCGCATTAAATCGTTTGGCTACCAACTGGGCCTGCGGGCCGAAGTTTCCCGCTTTGAGGGCGAGCTGATAGACAGCGCCAAAACGTTCGGCTACCGCTACCCGCGAAGCGGCCGCCGCTTTTTCGATGCGCTGTTTCCGAGTGTGTTCCTGAGCCAGAAGGCGGGCGAAAACACCGAGCTGCAATTGAACTACACCCGCCGCATTCGCCGGCCGGACTTTTGGCAACTGAATCCATTTATTGACATCAACGACCCGGTGAACCTGCGCCAGGGCAATCCGCAACTGCAACCCGAGTTTACCAATTCATTTGAGTTTAACCTGAGCCAGAACTACAAAAACGGCAACTTCCTCGGCGTTGTTTATTACCGCAACAACCTGGGCGACATTGTACGCTTCAGCGACACCATCAGCAGCGGCCTGTACCAACAACTGAACAACGCGGCGGTTGATCCAAACGCAATCCTCAACACCTTTATCAATGCCCGCAGCAACAACCGCCTGGGCCTCGAGCTCACGCTTCAGCACCGGTTCTCGGACCGGTTGGACGTGGTGCCTACGGTGAACATGCAGTATCGCAACGTAAATGCCGGCATTGAACGCCTGAGCAACCGCGGCTATAACTGGGAATCGAAGCTGACAACCAACTACCGGTTTACCGGCGCCAAAGGGCTGCTGCAAGACCTAGGCCTGCAACTGATTGGCGAATATGAATCGGCCGAAGTAACGGTGCAGGGCAGAAATGCCGATCAATACCGGGTTGATTTCGGCCTGCGCAAAGAATTTTGGAACAAGCGGGCTGCGTTTACCTTCAACATCAACGATGTGTTCGACAGCTATCGCTTCGGTAACATCTTCGACACCGAAATATTTTACCAGGAGCGGTACTGGCGACGCAATGTGCGCAGCTTCCGCATCAACTTTACCTACAAGTTCGGCAGCGATGATTTTAAAATCTTCAACCGCGATAACCGGAGCCGCGATGATGATGATTCCTGATCAAATCTGTGGTTTTTTAGCCGGTGCCACTATCTGTTTGCCTAAAAATTTGGGCGGGTGCGGGGTGTCGTTCCGAAGTGGCGAAATAACGAACCCGGCCTGCCACGGCCGCGTCTCCGGTAGAAGTTACGAACACCCGGCACTGAAAGGGACCAATAACTTTTCCATCACGGCATTCAGATCATATTGCGCCTTTCATCAGCTCCCCGGGGAACTGTTTGCTTCGACCGCTTAGAACACGGGGCTCCCTCCCGAGCCTGCCCGTAATAGCTATCACTTTTTCTATAAACACGGCGCTCCTACCGGAGCGAAGCGACTTTATAATGATTCCGTGCTGACGTAGTAAGAACAATGGCATACAAAACTGCTATCAAGCTGTATGGGTCATTTACAAAAGGGTGCTGAAGTAATCTTTTTCGTGTGGTGGGTGCACTACTAAGCCGCCGTCCAAAATCGTCGCTGTTCGACTCCTTCAGGAGTCGCATTGACGCTGCCATTTCCGGCCTGCAGCGATTCGACGCCTATGACGTCGGTTGAAACAACAAGCGCACCTTGATGCCGGTTTGGTAGAAATCAAATTGCCCGTTCATTTGCACCAAATTTTAGTTGATCATTTTCATTCACACTAGTGGATGATGACATCCCTTCAGGAAACGTGAACATAAAAATTTTCCGTGCGGGCAAAATTTTTTCGGGCACAGGTGACAGCGTCATTGCGGCGCAACAACCGGCTGCAATCCGACTGGTTTATCCTCGAGTCCACTATCCGGCAATGCAATAACCTCATTTAAATTTAAGCAGGCGTGCAATGCCGGAACGGTACAACTTCCGCCCTTCGTATAGAATGATTACCTTTTAAGTACAAATACCTGCTTATGCTTCGCTCCGCCATTTTCGGCTTGATGCTTCTGATCATGCTTCAATCGTTTGCGCAAACAGACACGCTTTTTTACTCCGTAGTTGCCGCCGGCAACATCAAAGGTTTTTCCAAAACCTGGAAACATGCCGATGGGTCCTATGAAGAGTGGTACCAGTATAACGACCGCGGACGCGGCGACAGCCTTCGCACCGTTTACCGCGAAGATGCCGACGGCTTTCCATTGTACGTCAAGGCCGGTGGCGTGGATTATATGAAGAACCCGGTGAGCGAAGAGTTTAGCCTTGCCAATGGCAAGGCACGGTGGAAAAACAACGCCGAAGAAGAGGAGGTGGTTGTGACGGGAAAAGCATTTTTTATGCCGTTGAAGACGGCGGCCGGCCACCTGGTGAAAGCCCTGCAGCGGAATAACAACAAGCTAAACCTTTTGCCTTTTGGCCAGGTGGAAATGACCGTGCTGCAGGAACATGAAGTAAAGCAAGGCAGCGAAAGCCGAAGGCTTTCGCTGGTGGAAATCAGGGGCATGGGCTACACGCCTTTGTATAGCTGGATAGACAGCGAAGGCCTCGACTTTGCTTCGGTTAATGAATGGCAATCTGTTATTCGGCGCGGCTACGAAGGCAACATAGATGAACTGCTGCAGCTTCAGAAAAAGCACGAAGCGAAATTTTTCACGGATATGGCTGCCACATTGCCGCAGCCAATGCCGCGTTCTGTTTTGCTGAAGAATGTTAACCTCTTCGATTCGAAGCTGGCCAGCGTGGTGGCGGCAAGAGATGTACTGATCGAGAATGGCGTTATCAAAGTCATTGCCGGCGGTAATACATTGCGGCGACCCGGTGCGCAGGTAATTGACGGGCGGGGCAAAACAGTGCTGCCCGGGCTTTGGGATATGCACACGCACCTGAGCGGCGACGTGGAAGGTGTGCTGAATATAGCGGCCGGCGTAACCCATATTCGCGACATGGGCAATGGCGAAAGCCTGCTAACCAGGGCTATACAATTTAAAGAAGGGGTGGTGATTGGTCCCCGTGTGGAGATCATGAGCGGATTTATTGATGCGAAAGATCCAATGGCGGCACCCACCGGTACGCTGATTGGCAGTGTGGAAGAAGGAAAAAAAGCCATTCGGGAGTTTGCCGCCAAAGGGTACCAGCAGATCAAACTTTACAGCTCCATTAAACCAGCCTGGGTGAAGCCGCTTGGCGATGAGGCCCATCGCCTGGGCCTGCGGGTATGCGGTCACATTCCGGCTTTTATGACGGCCACAACGGCTATTCAAAACGGGTACAACGAAATCACTCATTTAAATATGCTGGCCCTGAATTTTTTTGGCGATACGATTGATACCCGCGACCCACGGCGTTTTTCGGTGCCGGCAAAATACACGGCCTCGCTTGACCTGCACGGCAGCGACATGAAACAATTTATTCAGTTGCTGAAGCGGAAGGGCATTGCTGTTGACCCCACACTGATTGTATTTGAAGACCTGTTCACCGCAAGGGACAAAGTGGTGGCGCCAAAATTTCGCCCCATTGCAGACCGTTTTCCGGCTACCATGCAGCGCTACATCAAAGCCGGTGGTGGTGGCCTGCCTGTGCCGGAGGGCCTAGACGATACGTACAGAAAATCTTTCGATGCCTTTCTGAAGATTACCAAACTTCTGTACGATAACGGTATCCGCATTCTTGCCGGCACCGACGATATACCGGGCTTTGGCCTTCACCGGGAGCTTGAGCTGTATGTGCAAGCTGGCATACCGGCCAAAAAAGTGCTGCAGCTTGCTACCTGGAATGCCGCTGTGTACACTGGCAGATCAGCGGAGTATGGCGCCATTGCCACCGGTAAAAAAGCAGACCTCGTATTGGTAGAAGGAGACCCAACCGAAGACATCAGCCACCTGCGTAACACAAAGCTGGTGATGGCGAACGGCCGGTTGTATAACCCGGCAGTTTTGTATAAGGCTATTTCGGTAAAGCCGCTGTAGATACTGCCGGGCACGGGGCGCCTTCTTTTTGTACAAGCCATTTTTGCATTCGGGCAAATTTGCCAAACAGGCCACTTCTGGCCGGAGTTTTGCCAGCATTGGCGGACAATTATTGTTTCATAAAAACCATTGAACCATGAAAAACACCTTTTTTGCCCTGGCCGCTGCCAGTATGCTCCTTTTTGCCTGCGGCACTACCTCTTACACCAGCACCTCCAACAATGCCGCATACACCACGCCGGCCGAGTTGCAAACCAGCTTCGGTACCCAATATCCGGCAGCCAGCAATGTAGCCTGGAGTGCCTACAGTGAGTCGGCTGTGCCCATTGATTGGGAACTAAGCGGTTGGGGACCCATTGACAGCCGTGGACACATGGTAGCTTTTGATATGGAAGGTCAGCGCTATTATGCCTGGTATGATGCCAACAACTCCTGGCTGGGCAGCACCTTTACGGTAACCGATCATTCCAAACTGCCAACAGCCGTGCAGGACCTGATCCGCAACAAGTACGGCAGCTATACCCTTGAGAAAGTGGACCAGGAAATGTGGAAAGACCAGGTGGCTTATGAAGTGAAGCTGAAGAACGGCGAGAGCAAGGTAAAGCTGCTGGTGGATAACAACGGTAATGTGCTGAAGGAAAAAATAAAAACGGATTAAGGGCGGAAGCGCCTTCGATGGAAACAAAAAAGAGGCTGTATCAAAAGGCGATTTGATACAGCCTTTTTTGTGTTATGCG
>CBDUBQ010000046.1:0-44948 GCA_965365435.1 uncultured Flavisolibacter sp. | reverse complement strand
CAGCGACCCCTTGCACCCCATGCAAGTGCGCTACCGGGCTGCGCCACCACCCGAAACCGGTGTTTCGCCCCGCTTCACCATCAGGCTCCGCCAGGGCGGCTGCAAAGGTAAGTATCATTCCGGTACAAAAAAATGGAAAAGTTTCGGCAACAAAAGAAGGGCCTGCGCTGGCGAGGCCGGCTAAGCAGAAAGCGGCAATGGCGGAATGTTCTTGTTGAATTGGAAAGAAGCACCATTCTCTTTTTGGCGATGCCGCGGGTCACGACCGGGCCAGCCCGATCGGCTATTCCGCCTTACCTTCCCGGCATGACACCCGAACGACGTTCCCGCATCGAGTCGGTGCTGACCCACCGGCAACCCGACCTGACGGTGGTGCTGGAAAATGTATTTGATCCGCACAATATCTCGGCGGTCATGCGCAGTTGCGATGCCGTGGGCATACAGGAAATTTTTGTGCTGAACAATCGCATTCCGCGCCATAAAAAATGGGGCAGCCGTAGCAGCAGCAGCGCCGCGAAATGGCTTACCATTCACCAGTACGACGATGCTGCCGCCTGCTTTGCCCACCTCCGGAAAAACTACCATACGATTTTAACAACGCATCTTTCTTCCGACGCTGTAGGTTTGTACGAAGTAAATTTTACTAGCAGCATTGCACTGGTTTTTGGTAATGAACACGCCGGCGTCAGCGACGAGATCAGGGCCCTGGCCGATGGCAATTTTGTGATACCGCAGGTAGGCATGATCCGGTCGCTGAACATTAGTGTAGCCTGCGCCGTGACGCTGTACGAGGCTTTCCGGCAAAAAGCCGCAGCCGGACATTACGGCCGGCAAAAACTGGCGGCCAGCGAGTACAACGCATTGCGCAAACAATGGGGTTTTTATGAAGAAAATATTTCGGACGATAACATTGGCGGCAGCACTAAACATAACGATTGATGCCGGCGCACAGCAGATACCGGCATGGACGGCGGCGGATCTGAAAAGAGCGATGGATACAGCCACTGTGCCCACTGTATTTAATTTTTGGGCCACCTTTTGCAAACCCTGCATTGCGGAGATGCCGCATTTTCAAGCCGCCGCCAATCGCTTCCGGAACCGGGGCGTCCGGCTGGTATTTGTCAGCCTCGATTTGAAAGAAGCCTATCCAAAAACCGTCACCGCTTTTGTGAAGAAACGGGGTATCTCCTCTCCGGTGGTTTTTCTCAACGAAGGCAATGCCGATCTTTTTGTACCGATGGTTGACAGCACCTGGTCAGGAGCGATCCCGGCTAGCCTTTTCGTTTACCCGGGCCGTGGGTACCGCCGTTTTGTAGAGGACGAATTAAGCCGCGAAAAGCTGGAGGGTGAAATTAAAAAGATGCTCGGCGACGAGTAGGAAGGCGTTGGGAGACAAGCTGTTTTCGAACCTGCACGTTCAGAATTGAATATTTTCTACTGCTTTACAATTGAATAATCTGGCCCTGGTGGCCGATTTTTTCAAAGCTTTCCTGCAAGCGTCTGCAGGATGTGTCGGTGATAAACACCTGCGTTTCTTCGTCGTTGCACACGCCCGACAACAAGTTGCTGATGCGCTCCTCATCCAATTTTTCAAACACATCGTCGAGCAGCAACAATGGCGAAAAACCTTTTTCCTGTTTCAGGATCTGCATTTCGGCCAGCTTCAGCGAAAAGAGAAGACTTTTTCGCTGCCCCTGTGAGGCAATTGCCTTGAATGGCTGTCCGGACATCTGGAACAGCAAATCATCGCGGTGCACGCCGGCACTCGTTCGCTGCACCACCAGGTCTTTTTGCCGGGTAATTCGCAGCAGGTCCGGCAGCGGGGAATGAAGCATTTCGCTGTCGTAAATAAGTTCCACCGCCTCGGCCTGCTGGCTGATGCCCGCATAAAGCTGCGCCGCCATTGGTAAAAAACGGCTAAGAAATGCCGCCCGTTTTTCATATACGGCCTGGCCTTCTTTTATCAGTTGCCGGTCCAGGACATCCAGTACGGTAAGGTCGCGGCTGAAGCCTTCGTTGTACGACCGCAAAAAGGAGTTGCGTTGCTGCAGAATGCGGGTGTACTGAATGAGGGCCTGCAAGTACGCCGGGTCGAGTTGCGAAAGAATGGTGTCAATGAACTTCCGCCGGTCTTCGCTGCCGCCGATGATCAGTTCCACATCATCGGGGGCGATAATCACACAGGGATAGCGGCCAATGTGTTTTGAAAAACGGCTGTACGGATCGTCGTTGAGCGAAAACTCTTTTTTGCCGGTTTCCCGCAAAATGCACACCGCCTTTTCCTCCTGCCCGTTCAATGTCAGCCGGCCTTCTATCCGAAAGCCCATGCCGCCGTGTTTTACGTTGGTGGCATCGCTGCGGCTGAAATAGCTTTTGGTGAAGCACAGGTAATGGATAGCATCGAGGAGGTTTGTTTTTCCGGCACCGTTTCTCCCGCAAATGCCGATGATCCGCTCTCGAAAGCGGTATTGCTCCGCCTCGTAATTCTTAAACTGAAATAATGATATGGCGTTGATGAAGAGCAATAAAAATAGGTTTTTAGCGCATGGAGCAGGGGCCGGCCGAAAAGCACAACGGGATCAGGCCTTTTGCAAAACACAGCAGGAGTGTTCTATTTATACGTTAAATGCTGCTGAACCGCTTACTGGCAACAGAAAAGTTTCGGAGTTTGCTGCCAGCAGGGCGTTTTGTAGAATTTATCGGTTCCCCTACTATTTCCATTCGCCCCAGTCAATGTTGACTTCTATGTCCGGATGGATGCTGTGCTGAACCGGGCAGGTGTTTCCGGTGTGTTTTAACACTTGTTTTGTTTTCTCGTCTATGGCCAAAAGCTCCGGTGGCAGGTGAAAAAAAAGGTTAATTCCACCCACCCGGCGGGGCTCGGCTTTCATAATTTTTTCTACCTCTACTTTTATCCCGTTCAGGTCTAAGCCCATGCTCCGGGCTTTTATGCCCATTACGGTCACCATACAGGTGGCCAGCGAGGTGGCCATGATATCGGTGGGTGAAAACCGTTCTCCTTTGCCATTGTTATCGGTGGGTGCATCGGTTTCAAAGGCCGATCCGGAGCGAAGATGGGTACAGGTGGTGCGCAGGTCGCCTTCATAAACCACAGTGGACGTCATACTTTTTTGCCTAAATTTACGTTTGAACCATATATCTCTATCTACGTGAAAAAATTATTCGTTTTCAGTGTTTTTATTCTGCTCGTTTTTTCTTCGTCCGCCCAGGAAACATCCGGCACCCCACCGACTAAAAAAGAACAGAAACGGTCAGAGCGTTCGCGGCGTGCAGTGCTCAGCCGGCAGCAGGAAGAGGAAGGCGTGTTATCGTTTCGCAAGCAAACGGCCTTTGGCATACAGCTTCGCACCAATGGCTATGGGGCCTTTATTGAATTAGGCCGCAGCCGATCGCCCCGTTTTACCAATCTTTATTTTCTTGAAATAACCGAAATCAAACACCCGAAGGAAGAGAAAATTTCCAACGGCACGATCTTCTCCAATTCGTTTGTTTACGGCAAAATCAACAATTTCTACCAGGCAAAGCTCGGCTTTGGCCAGCAATACGTGTTTGGCCAAAAAGGAAATAAAAACGGGGTGGCCGTGCTCGGCATTGTTCACGCCGGCCTATCGCTTGGTTTGCTGAAACCTTACTACATCCAGGTGCAGGAGCAACAGGCAGGCGCCAAAGACGTGAAATACGATTCGAAAGACAGCGTTATTTTCCTTGACCTCAGCCGCACGATCGGCGGGTCGGGTTTTACAAAGGGTTGGAATGAGCTAAAGATGCGGCCGGGTGTGTTTTTAAAAACCGCCCTGCGTTTCGACTTTGGCCGCTTTAACGAAAACATCCAGGCGCTGGAGATTGGGATGAGTGTGGATGCCTATGCGTCGAAAATACCGCAGCTCGTTTACAACAAGCAGCAGCAACTCTTCTTCCAGGGGCATGTGGCCCTTGTGTTCGGCAGCCGTAAATGACCTAAATTTGCGGGCTAAAGTTGGCTGATTGCCCCTGCTGGTCTGGTTCGGATCCTTCGAACCGCCATACAGGCAACAGCCACTGGTAAACATCCTGTAATGATTGAACTTCCTGTTATTTCGGGCGAGCAAAAACGCACAAAGCCGGATTGGCTGCGGGTAAAGCTGCCGATTGGAGAAAGCTATAAAGCCGTTCGTAACCTGGTAGATACCCATAAGCTTCATACCATCTGCGAAAGCGGCAACTGTCCAAACATGGGCGAATGCTGGGGTGCCGGCACGGCCACTTTTATGATTTTGGGGAATGTGTGCACCCGCAGTTGCGGCTTTTGCGCCGTGGCTACGGGCCGGCCCGACGCTGTTGACTGGGACGAGCCGCAACGTGTGGCAGAAGCCATTCACCTGATGAAGGTAAAGCACGCCGTGATCACCTCTGTTGATCGCGATGAGCTGAAAGATGGCGGCTCAATCATCTGGTACAACACGATCAAAGCGGTAAAGCTGCTGAATCCGGATACCACGCTGGAAACATTGATCCCTGATTTTAAAGGACAAAAAGAAGCCATTCAACGCGTGGCGGATGCGGCGCCGGAGGTAGTGTCGCACAATATAGAAACGGTGGAACGGCTTACCCGCCAGGTTCGGATCCAGGCGAAATACTGGCGCAGCATGGACGTGATTACGACACTGAAAGGGGGTGGTATGCGCACCAAAAGCGGCATCATGCTGGGCCTTGGCGAAGCAAAGGAAGAAGTGGTGCAAACCTTGAAGGACCTGGCCAATGCCGGCTGCGACGTAGTGACCATTGGCCAATACCTGCAGCCAACAAAAAAGCATTTGCCGGTGCACCGCTTTGTGCACCCCGATGAATTTGCCGAGTACCGCGAAATCGGTTATGGACTCGGGCTTGATTATGTAGAGAGCGGTCCGCTGGTGCGGTCGTCGTACCACAGCGAACGGCATGTGGTGGCCGGGTTGGGACGGAAGCAGTGGGAAGCGGAGCGGAGGTAGGGCGAAGAAATCAAAAAATCATCAACCATTGAAAAAGGCAGCGGAGAACGGGTGCCTTTTTTTATTATGGCAACGTTTAGCACAGATAGCCGTTTGGCGCCACGCACCGATACCGGACGTCTCTATTCCTTCTGCATTTGTTATATTTATCGGGTGAATTGCGGTTTCTTGCAAAAACTTTTTCTTGCCTTGTTACTGTCTATTTTTTCTGCTGCCCATAGCCAGTATATTCTTAATGGTTCTGCCTTAAAAGTGTCGTGCAACTGTTATACGCTTACCAATGAATTACTAAACCAGAGCGGCAGCGTGTGGAACAGCAACAAAATAGACCTGACCAATTCTTTTGATTATTGGTTTAATGTGTTTTTAGGTTGCAAAGACGCCGATGGCGCCGATGGCATTGTGTTTATATTGCAACCCATCAGCACCTCCGTTGGTACCACCGGCGAAGGCATGGGATTTGGCGGCGTGGCGCCTTCCATTGGCATCGCCCTGGATACCTGGCAAAACGCTAACCTAAGCGATCCGTTTTTCGACCATATCAGCATTCAGTCGAATGGCAACATCAACCATGGCGCCGACCTTGCCGGCCCGGTGCCGGCTTCGGCCACATCGAACAATATAGAAGACTGCCGGTGGCATGTGTTGCGGATTGTGTGGGACGCCCCTTCGAAAACGCTGACTGGTTATTTCGACGGCAGCCAGCGGGTGCAGCGCCAGGTAGATCTAGTGAACACCATCTTTGGCGGCGATCCGTTAGTTTATTGGGGCTTTACCGGGGCCACAGGCGGCGCCGTTAATCAGCAACAGTTTTGCACGGCACTGAATCCCATCTTCACGATCAACAATAATTTAAATGGCGGCTGCGTGGACAAACCGGTGCAGTTTACGGAAGCTTCGGTGTCGTTTGCGCCGGTGGTTGGCTACAACTGGAGCTTCGGCGACAATACCTTTAGCATTGAACGAAACCCGCCGCCCAAACAATACGCGGCACCCGGCCGGTACGCGGTAAACCTCAAGATCAGGGGTCAGGATGGCTGCGAAAAAGACTCCACCATCAACGTGAGCGTGGGCTCCGTGCCAGCCGCTACATTAGATGTTTTCGATACCTGCGACCGCAACCCACCACGGTATTTTTTTCAGGATAGCAATATTGGTGTTTCGTATCAATGGCTGCTCGACGACCAACTTTTTTCCAAAGAAAGACTGCCCCAGATTCCGACCGCCTCTGTGGGCCCGCATAGGCTACAGGTGGTGGTGACATCTGATTTTGCGTGTGGCCCGCCGGCGGCTCCGTTGGCCAGTTTTACGGTGAAGCCTTTGCCTTCTGTTTCCATTGACGCCGATGATGGCTGCCGTGGTGAAAACCTGCTTTTCAGCGGTGTGCAAACCGACAGTCAAACAAATATCCGGCAGTGGTTCTGGAGTTTTGGCGATGGTGCTATATCTAACTTGCAGCATCCGGTTCATGCATATGCTGTGGGTGGTCAATATTCCTTGACGCTTTGGGCCATGGCCGATAATGGCTGTGCGTCCGATTCGGCTGTTGAGACGGTGCAGGTCAGCCAGGCAATAGCATCGGCCGGGAACGACACCGCCGTCATCACAGGCATGCCTTTTCAATTGCAGGGATCGGGTAACGGAGCCTTTCTGTGGTCGCCGGCACAAGGTCTTTCAGATGCTACTAATTCCAGGCCGGTGGTGAAGCTGACAAATGACCAGCCATTTATGCTGACCGTTACAACTGCCGAAGGCTGCGTAGCAAAAGACACGGTGCTGGTGCGGACTTTTAAAGGTCCGGCCATTTATGTACCCACCGCATTTACACCAAACGGCGATGGCAAGAACGAAACCCTGAAACCACTGTATGTGGGCATAAAAGAATTGAAGCAGTTTGTAGTGTACAACCGGTGGGGCCAGGTTGTTTTCCGCACAAAAGAAACAAGCAAAGGCTGGGAGGCACGAACGGCGCCCCAGGGTGTTTATGTGTGGTTGGTGGAAGCCCTGAATGCCGACAACCGGCCGGTGGTGGAAAAAGGAACGGTTACAGTTATTCGGTAACGTTTGGCCGCTGGTTTTGCTTTTTCGTCCTCTACTGCTATCCTGTAGATAAATGACCCTGCGTTAGTTATCTGAACGAAAAAATACCAACTTTCAGGGATATTAAGAGTCGGAAGGTGGTGCTGAACAAACAAACCGCTTTGGTGTGCCTGGCCATGGCAGCCTAACTTCAACTTACCGTAATGCCAGCATCAATTAAACCTGTCTTTTCATTAACCGAAAGCGGTTCCAGAACGTAATGGAAAGCACCCTCTTTTTCAGGTAAACAATAAAGAGAAAAAATTTCAATCAGCAAAAATGGGTCAGGGGCGGCGAAAGGAAAAAGCCAGTCATCGACGCCGGGGTTTCACAACTTTTCATACCACACCCATATCAAGCTGTCTTGGTCATCCAAGGAAAGGTGCAGCAGTATTCTTTTTTGTGTGGTTGGTGTCATCCTAAGCTGCCGTCAAATTGTCGCTGTTCGATTCCTAACGGAGTCGGCGTCCTTTCTACATCTGCTTTGCTACAGCTACTAGACGCCTACGGAGTCGGCTGATACAACGAGCGCACCTTGACGGTGGCTGGGTACCATTTATTCTGTCCGGTATCATTAGCCAAAAAAAACAGGAGCCGGCGAAGTCAATTTCTTTTCGTACTTCTCACCGGCTCCTGCCTTTGCTCATCAATTTTATCTGCCTTACTCCCGCAAATCCCAAACCAGCGCACTGGCCCCGAGGATCGCCGCATCGGCTTCTTTCAGTTCGCTGAAGACCAATTTGACTTTATCCTGGAAAATTGGCAGCAGGTTTTTTTCCATGTGCTCCCGGGTTGGCACCATAATCAGGTCGCCTGCTTTTATCACCCCGCCAAAAAGAATTATGGCTTCCGGCGATGAAAACATGACGAAATTGGCAAGTGCTTCACCCAAAATCTGCCCGGTAAAGCGGTACACTTCTTTTGCCGTGGCATCGCCGGCCATGGCACAGTCGAAAATTATTTTGGACGTCAGTTCATCGGCCGCGTACTGCCGCAACGTACTTTCTTCATTCTGCTGCGAGAGCAATTCTTTTGCCGTAAGCACAATACCGGTGGCGGAACAATAAGCCTCCAACGATCCGGGTATATCGGTGGACCAATGCGGCCGGCCCCCGGGCCGGATAACGGTATGACCCAATTCGCCGGCAAAGCCGTCGTGGCCGAGTATCAATTGGCCGTTGGCCACGATGCCGCTGCCAACACCGGTGCCTAAAGTGATCATGATAAAATCCCGCATGCCACGGGCGGCGCCGTAATTCATTTCGCCGATGGCGGCCGCGTTGGCATCATTGGTGAGCGCAGCCGGAAGGCCAAACTTTTGCGTCATCATCTTGGCCAGGGGCACAATGCCTGTCCAGGCCAGGTTGGGTGCATAGTCAATTGTACCAGTATAATAATTGCCATTGGGTGCGCCAATGCCAATGCCTTTTACCGTGCCGGCATCTTTGTGGCTGGCAATGATGGGGGCCAGCACATCATACACGGCATCAATAAAACTTTCGGGATGCTCGTGCACATCGGTGCGGATGTCGCCCTTCTCCATGATTTCGCCGCGGTGATTCACCAGGCCATACTTTGTATTCGTGCCACCAATATCTATCCCAATCGCCAGTTCGTTCGATAAGTCCATCATGAAATGTTTTGGTTAATCTCTTGAAACATCTAACGCAGCCTGCGGATTTGTTTCCAGTGGTTCCAGGTCGTCGTCGGCCACTTTTTCGTAATCAATTCCCTGCTTGCGCAAAATACCTTTTACTGCGAAGGCAAAAAAAGCAAGGTAGGCAAAACAGGCTACGGCCACCCAGTACGACTGATGAATACCGGTGCCCGGCACGCTCGACTGCGTTTCGATATAGTCGGCAATTTTGCCCTGTATGGGCGGAATGATACCGCCACCGAGGATCATCATAATAAGAAAAGCCGAACCCTGCGTTTGATATTTGCCGAGGCCAAGAATGGAAAGATTGAAGATAGCCGGCCACATAATGGAGCAAAACAGTCCACCGCTCAGAAAAGCGTAGATGGCCACCGAGCCGGTAGTCAGAATTCCGATGAGCATAGCCAGCAATCCAAGAGAAGAAAAAATCAGCAGCGTGCGGGCCGGTTTGTCTTTGCTGAAGTAGAAGGCCACGATTTGCACAATCACACAAACAATGTAATAAAGCAGGGGCTTTACATCGTACTGCGATATGGCGTTTACGCCAATCACAATACCAAAGGCTACAAGCGGCACAATGAAGGTGAGGGTTTGCCGGGTGGAAGGCTTTACATCGAACGCTGAGATAGCGCCGGTCCAGCGGCCAATCATCAGGCTGCCCCAATACATCGAAATAAACGGCGCCACCTGCGATGATTGATAGCCGCCAAAATCAGGCTGTTTCAGCAGTTCGCTAAGATTGCTGACGATCGTCACTTCGGCACCCACATACACAAAAATGCCCAGCATGCCCAACACCAGTTGCGGGTATTGCATGGCTCCCCATCCTTCGGGTTTTTTGCGGGCCATGAAGTTGGCGGCCAGCAAGCCTACCACTACTACCACCAGCGCTCCCAGCAGCCACTTCATCCGGAAGGTTTCCAGCTCGTGTTTTTCCAGGTCGCTGAGTGTTGAAGGATCAGTTTTATAGCTGCTAAACACCGGTACAAAAGTGATGATCAGCAAGCCGGTCATGATCAGCAGTGTGTACAAAGCCTTGCCGGCCGGCTCTGTTTTTTCGGTGGAGACGCCAGAGGGCACTTTCCTGGAAAAATAAAAAAGCGCAGCCGCGGCAATAAACAGTGCGCCGACACCGGCATAAAGAATAATGACTTTATCTAATCCTAGCGATTTAATCTTTTCATCGGTGATGGCGGCCGTTGTACCAAAGAGGGCAAAGGCCACCACAATCGGACCGATCATCGTGCCGAACGAATTGACACCGCCACCAAGATTCACCCGGCTGGTGCCCGTTGCCGGATCGCCCAGGGCAATGGCAAATGGTTGCGCAGCCGTTTGCTGCAGCGAAAAGCCAAGAGCTACAATAAAGAGACCGCCGAGCATGCCCGCAAATACGTTGGCATTCACGGCAATGATCATTACCACCGCACCAAGTGCCGAAAACAACAAGCCATAGACGATACTCTTTTTGTAGCCCCATTTGGCCACCAGGTCGTTGCCGCCAAATGCGCCATACATAAATAAACCCAGGGCCCCAATGTAGTAAGCAGTGTAGAAAGCAAAGTCCACCAATTGGCTTTGAAACTGGTCGAGCTGGAAATAATGTTTGCAAAAAGGAATGAACACACTATTACCGGCGGCAATAAATCCCCAAAAGAAAAACACCGTCACCAGTGTGCTAAGCGCCCCATAGTTGGTGGGTATTGGCTGGCCTTTTGTTCGGGCAATCGTTGGCTTGGCAGGCCCCATGGATGTAGCCATAATGGAGTAGTGGTTTAAGGGGCTGAAAATAATAAGTTTCAGGTAAACAAATCTTTTTTGAAAAATAATTTGGTCTAACTTTCGCCGGCGATGGATTCAATTATGGAGATCATACACATCACAGCAGAATGTTATCCGGTAGCAAAAGCAGGTGGTCTCGGCGATGTGGCCGGCGCTCTTCCGAAATACCTCAATAAAGCAGGCCACAACGCTAAGGTGATCATGCCCATGTACCGTACAAAATTCCTGGCAGCCAATGAATGGGAAACGGTGCATGAAGGCCATCAGAATTTAGCCGACTATTATTTTAAGTACGCGGTCATTAAAGAAAAGACCGACAAGCTCGGCTTCGAACTTTACCTCATAGATATTTTTGGCCTGCTCGACCGCGACAAGGTCTATGGATACGACGACGATGCCGACCGCTTTATTGCTTTTCAGATTGCGGCCCTCGATTGGATGTCGCACTGGAGCCATACGCCTGATGTGATACATTGCCACGATCACCACACCGGTTTTGTGCCCTTTATGGCAAAGTATTGTTTTGCTTTTCAGCGCCTCGCCGGCGTGCCCACGGTGTTCACCATCCACAACGGCGAGTACCAGGGCCAATTGGCCAAAGAACGGTCGGTGCTGATACCGCCCTATGACACTTACAAATGGGGCTTGCTGGAGTGGAATGGTCTTTTAAACCCCATGGCTTCGGCGATCAAATGCGCCTGGAAGGTCACCACGGTAAGTCCCAGCTATCTCGAAGAACTTCGCTACCAGGCAGCCGGGCTGGAACCGCTGATGCAATATGAAAAAGGAAAATGCGTGGGCATTCTCAACGGGATAGATGCCGACTTTTGGGACCCTTCGAAAGACCCGATGCTGCCTTATACTTACGACAGTCATGATGTTCGGGAGGGCAAGCGCAAAAACAAAAAAGAACTCTGCAGCACCTTCGGGCTCGACCCCGACAAGCCATTGATCACATTTATTGGAAGACTGGTGGGGGAGAAGGCCGCCGATCTATTGCCCGATGCCATTCGCAGTTCGGTCTATCATCACCGCGGCAGCATGAGCTTTCTGGTTCTGGGCTCGGGCGATCCGGAAGTGGAGAACCGTTTACGCGAAGCGCAGCACCAGGTGGGTGGTTTTGTCAACACGTTTTTTGGCTACAACGAGGCGCTGGCCCATCAGCTCTATGCTGGTGCAGATTTTTTACTGATGCCAAGCCGGGTAGAGCCCTGCGGGCTAAACCAGATGTATGCGCTGCGATATGGCACGGTGCCGATGGTGCGCAGCACGGGCGGGCTAAAGGATACGGTAAAAGATTTTGGCGATTGGCAAGGTTACGGGATACGCTTCAACAATGCCGATGTGGGCGATATTACGTACAGCGTTGGCCGCGCCGTTGACCTGTACTACAACAAACGGGACTTGTACAATTGGATGCGGAGCTATATGATGCACATAGACAATTCGTGGGAAGCCTCCACACAGGAATACATCCGGCTATACGAAGGTTTGCAATAAGGCCATTTTTTTTTGTCAGCGCAGTGTTATCATACTGAAGCGAAAAAATATGGCACGTTGCGTGCAGGTTCCACAGGCCGGTTTTCAATAACCGAAGCAGGTAAAGCCCGGCCAACACGACAAGTGGTGCTTAGTGACCAGGTGGGAGGCCCACCGGAAATTCTTCGGAGAAAAACAGCCGGCAGTAAGCAGAAAGAAATAATTTTAGAACACTAAACCAGAATCAGGATTATGAGCAAAGAAATGTTATCAGTCATTTTAGGCGGTGGGGCCGGTACGCGGTTGCAGCCCTTAACAACCAGCCGGAGTAAGCCGGCCGTGCCCATTGCAGGTAAATACCGGTTGGTGGACATTCCCATCTCCAACTGTCTGAACTCCGGTATCACCCGCATGTTTGTGCTCACCATGTACAACTCCGCCTCGCTCAACCGGCACATCAAGAACACTTACCACTTCAGTGCGTTCAGCTCGGCCTTTGTGGATATTCTTGCCGCCGAACAAACGCCTGACAACCCGGCCTGGTATCAGGGAACTGCCGATGCCGTGCGCCAGGGTCTCCGCCACATTGCCCCCTTCGACAGCGAGTACATCCTGATTCTTTCGGGCGATCAGCTTTATCAAATTGACTTCCAGGAAATGCTGAAGGCCCACAAGGCATGTGGCGCCGAAATAACAGTAGCCACTATTCCGGTAACGGCGAAAGAAGCGTCCGAATTCGGCATCCTGAAAACCGAAGACGGCATGATAAGTTCTTTTATTGAAAAGCCGAAATCGGGATTGGAAGACTGGGTAAGTGACACCGGCGATGAAATGCGCAGCATTGGGAAAGAATACCTGGCTTCGATGGGGATTTACATCTTCAACCGCCAACTGCTTTTCGATATCCTGCTCGACGAATACAAAGACGCGACGGATTTCGGTAAAGAAATCATTCCGCAGTCTATTGACAAATACAAAGTGGCGTCGTACCAATACGAAGGTTACTGGGAAGATATCGGGAACATTCCGGCCTTTTTCCACGCCAACCTGGCGTTGACAAAAGACATTCCCGAATTCAATCTTTTCGACAACACGAAAACCATTTACACAAGGGCCCGAATGCTGCCGCCAGCAAAGGTGAGCGGTACCCGCCTCGATCATACGATCATTGCCGACGGCTGTATCGTAAACGCGGCCCGCATTGAAAATTCAGTGATCGGCATCCGGTCGCGGGTGGGGCACGAATCAACGATCATCAGCACCTATATGATGGGCAGCGATTATTACGAAACCATTACTGATATTCTCGATATCCAGGAGCAGGGTATCCCGCAACTGGGTGTCGGCAACCGCTGCCATGTACAGAACGTCATCCTCGATAAAAACGTACGAATGGGCGATGATGTAAAAATCATCGGCGGCACCCATCTTGCCGACGAAGACTCTACGCTATACACCATCAAGGAAGGCATTATCGTGGTAAAGAAGGGAGCTATTCTGCCCAACGGTTTTACCCTGGGCGCCTAGCGTTCTTCCTCTAAAATTTTAAGACAACACCGGAGCACAGGATCGCTCCGGTGTTTTTTGTTCAGGCAAATCAACAGGCAGTTCACAATTCACGCAAGGTGTGTAACTGATACACATTTCCTTCTTATCTTTCGGCAATCAAATACCACTGATTGCTATGGCTATCCAATCCACCACTGCGCTGAAAAAAGGCACCAGGCCTAAGCCCCGTCTCTCCACTGCCCAAATTTTTACCATGAGCTTCGGTTTTCTGGGCATTCAGTTTGGATTTGCCCTTCAAAATGGAAACACAAGTAGAATCCTCCGCTCGTTTGGTGCAGACGTAGAACAATTGCCGATGTTTTGGATTGTGGCACCCTTGGTGGGAATGATTGTTCAGCCGATTATTGGCCATTACAGCGACCAAACGTGGACAAGGATTGGGCGTCGGAAACCCTATTTTCTGACGGGTGCCATTCTTTCTTCCTTAGCTCTAATCGTGCTGCCCAATTCCGCCATGCTTTCAACCGTTGTGCCCGCCCTATGGATCGGTGCTGGTATGGTGATGATCATGGATGCTTCGTTTAATGTTGCAATGGAACCTTTCCGTGCATTAGTAGCCGATAACCTTCCGGATAGCCAGCGAACTTCCGGCTTCAGCATTCAAACCTTTCTGATTGGTGCCGGCGCCGTGGCCGGATCTTATCTACCCGAATGGATGGCCGACTGGGGCTTCAGTAAAGAGGCTGGCGATAGCGGCGTAGCGGATAATATAAAGTACTCTTTTTATGTTGGCGCTGCCGTATTTATAATTGCCATTCTTATTACTGTTCTTTTTAGCAAAGAATATCCACCCAAAGAATACGAGCAATACCATGGCAAACCCGAACCTTCGGGAAGTAAAGGTCTTCGTGCGATATTTTCTGATTTTGGCAAGATGCCAAAAACAATGAAACAACTAGGTCTGGTTCAGTTTTTCAGTTGGTTTGCCTTGTTCAGTATGTGGGTATTCACTACCGACGCCGTGGCCACCCACGTTTACGGTTTGTCGGGCGATTATGCCCGAACGGTTGAATACAACGAAGCAGGCAATAAAGTTTCAGCAGCGTTTGGTGTCTACAATTTCGTGGCAATGCTTTATGCACTACTGTTGCCGGCTATCGCCGGAAAGATTGGTCGAAAGCTGACGCACTCTGTTTCTTTGATTGCCGGTGGCTTAGGGCTAATCTCTATTTTTTTTATTAAAGACCCGAATCTGCTGAAATTATCGATGGTGGGTGTGGGCCTCGCATGGGCGAGCATTCTTGCTATGCCCTACGTGATCCTTTCCAGCTCAATACCGGCAGGCAAACTGGGAATTTACATGGGCATCTTCAATTTTTTTATTACCCTCCCGCAAATTGTAAATGGTCTTTTTGGTGGCTGGGTCGTGAAGCACCTTTATGGCGGCCAGCCGATTTATGCCGTGGTTTTAGCCGGCGTTTTTATGATCTGTGCCGCTATTAGTGTTATTTATGTTTACGATCCGGCCAACACTAAAAAACAAGATGATTTAATTACACCAAATGAAACGATTGAAAACATTTAAGCTATTTGCTTTCGTATTTCTCGCCATTGGCGCGGCAGCCCAAGCGCCAGTAAATGTGTACCCCACCCACTGGTGGGCCGGTATGAAAAATCCTAAACTGCAGTTGATGGTCCACGGCGAAGACATAGCCCAGGCCCGCAGCATTGGGACAAACTACCCCGGGCTGCGCATTGACAAGGTCAATAAAGTGGCCAACGACAACTATGTTTTCATTGACCTCACCCTGGCGCCCGGCATAAAACCGGGTATGGCAAAAATCCGTTTTGTCCGCAGCGGCGGCACTGTGGAGGTACCTTTCGAGATCAAGGCCCGCAGCCGCGGTGCTGCCCACAGCGGGCCGAAAGGTGTGACCCAGGAAGACTTCGTGTACCTCATCATGCCCGACCGTTTTGCCAACGGAGATGCATCGAACGATGCTTACCCGGACATGCTGGACAAGCAGGCCGACCGCAATAATCCGTTCCTGCGCCATGGCGGCGATCTGCAGGGCATCATCAACAACCTCGACTATCTGCAAAATCTTGGCGTAACGGCCATTTGGATGACACCGGTGGTGGAAAACAATACGGCACAAAGCACCGAAAGCGGCACACAGCGCAGCTCTTATCACGGTTATCATTTTACCGATCAATACAAAATTGACAAACGCTTCGGTGGCCATGAGGCCTACAAAAAACTGGGCGACGAATTGCACAAACGCGGAATGAAGCTGGTGCAGGATGCGGTGTACAACCATATCGGGCAAGACCATTTTACATTCCGCGACAAGCCCATGCCGGATTGGGTAAATCAATGGCCTAAATACCAGCAAACCTCTTACAAAGACCAGCCGCTCCTGGACCCTTACGCCGCCCAGGCCGATAAGGCGCTTTCGATCAATGGTTGGTTCACGGAGTTTTTGCCTGACCTTAACCAGCGCAACCCCTTTGTGGCCAACTACCTGATTCAGCATGCCATTTGGTCAACCGAAGAATTTGGTGTGGACGGCTGGCGGGTGGACACCTATTTTTACAGCGATTCTTCCTTCCTGAATAAAGTAAATGAAGCGCTTTACCGCGAATATCCCACGCTCACCATCTTTGGCGAAGCATGGGTGCACACGGTGATCAACAGCGCTTATTTTTCGCAAAACAACCTGAACACCAGCTTTAAGCACAACCTGCAGGGCGTAACCGATTTTCCGCTTTTGTTTGCCATGATTGACGGCTTAAACCAACCCTTCGGCTGGACCGAAGGAGTGCACCGGGTATATGCAACACTGGCGCAGGATGTGGCCTATAAAGATCCCACCCGCAACTGCATCTTCTTCGACAACCACGACCTCGACCGTTTTTATTCGGTAATTGGCGAAGATTACAACAAATACAAGATGGGTATGAACTGGCTGCTGACATTGCGGGGAATACCGCAACTGTATTATGGAACGGAGATCCTGATGAAAAACTTTAAGCAGGCCGGTAATGACGCCACCGTTCGTTTTGATTTCCCGGGTGGCTGGGCGGGTGATAAGGAAAATAAGTTTCGGCCCGAAGGCCGCAACCCTCAGGAGCAGGCAGCGTGGCTGCATGTGTCAACGCTGGCAAATTTCCGCAAATCATCGCCGGCTTTAACAAAGGGAAGATTGATGCAGTATGTGCCGGAGGCAGGCCTTTACACCTATTTCCGATACCACCCGAGCCAAACTGTGATGGTGATCAGCCATACGGGCAAAGAAGACGTGATGGTGAAGATGGCCCGCTTTTCCGAACGCACCGGAGGTTTTACCCGCCTGCGTGATGTGCATTCGGGCGAGGTAAGGCCGCTGCAGGATTTTACCATCCGTGCCGGTCAAAGCCATGTTTTTGAACTGTTGAAGTAAGAGCGTAGCACTTCCAAAAGCACCACGGTTTTTTCCACCGGCAAAAAGGCGCCCCGCTTGAGCGGGGCGCCTTTTTGATTTAAACTTTTCCCTTTCTTTTCTGGGTTAAATCAGGAAGCTAAGCAACATGGCCCTTCCGTGTTTTCCCCAGTTTTTCAGCACATTATCAAGGGATGAGATCATGGCTTTCCGGCCCACTTTTTTTCCTTTTTCCGCCGGCTTTATCACGGTTGTATTCACGCCATTTACCTCTACACGGGTGGCAAACCAGGTGGCATGCAGCCGCGGTACACCTACGCCCAGGATCATCCCGGGCAGGCCATGTATGCCTTCTGGCCCGCCGGTCACCAGAATTTCATCGGTATAAAAAGCAAAAACAGCCAGTGTGTCGTCAATAAAACCGATGGCTTTGCGACAATCGTAACCGGCAATGTTACGGGTGTCTGCCGTTAGTTTCCAGCGAATGTCCAGCAGGCTGTCTTCCACCAAGAACGTTTCTTCGGCCACCGGCTTTTGGGTGATGGTCTTGTGCCGGCTGTAATTGTTGTACACCACGTTTTGGTGGGCAATTTCTTCGTACCAGGTGTTGGGCGGCAGCACGGCTTCTCTGCTTTCTTTAAACAGCGATTGGGTGGTGTCGCCGACAAACTCATAATAGTTCACCACCTTTTCGGGAATCATGTTTTTAAATTGATCGTACCATTCGGTAAAAAGCTCTTTGTACTGTTGCCGCACATACACGGTTTTTTCAAACTCTATCTTCACCACCGGATGAAAACTTGTTTGTGCCGCTGCCGACAGAGAAAACAGGCAGGCAAAAAGGGAAAAAACTCTGGTCATCTTCGCTGGATTATTTTGTTGAGATATGCTTGTCGTTGCTTCCTTCTACGTTATTGTAGTGAGCGAATTTATTTTCACGATTCAGGTTTGCCGTTTGACGACTCCTGTTCCCGTCCTCACTGTTGCCCACCCATTTTATTAAAGCTCCACTCGAACTTAAGCTGGAAATACTGGCCCACCCGCTGATACCTTTCTTCGGAGATGAAATTGCTGGTCAGTATCCGGTTGATGCCGCGGTAGCTGTTCAGGATATCGTTCGCCACAAGCGAAATGATGCCGGTTTTGTTTTTGAACACCTTGCGCCGCAATTCTGCCTTCCAATAGGTAATATTCGGGTTTGCCATAAAGGCGGTGGTGCGCTGCCGCCAGTCAAAATCCACATCCGACTGCAATTCAAATTTGAACGGCAGCGTCAGCCGTCCGTCGGCCGTGCCGCCGTAGGTCAGGAAGCTGGTTTTGGCTGCCGGGTTCAAAGAGGATACCGACCGGCTGACCCCGATCCGTGGCCGTATGTGCAGGCTCCACTTGTTTTCCACCTCGTAGCGCAGGCCAAAGCCGGTGGAAAAATTAAACGATTGCGTACGGTTGCTGCGACCGTTCACCAGGTTATTAAAGGTGTTGCCGCTGGCATTCAGCACAAGCGTTTTAATCAGCTTTTTTTCGCCTTCGCCTTTGTTCCATTCCGTCCACAGGTTCCAGTCCTTGTTGCTCTTTACGTTTACCGCCCGGGTAATGCGGCGGCCAATGTCGTCAATGGTGACATCATTACTCACGGCATTGTTGGTAATGTTGTAATTAAAGCCCGACCAAAAACCGGTTTGCTTCAGCATTTTGTAAGAAAAATAATTAAGGTTGAAACTATGGCGGAAGCCAACCTTCAGGGCCGGGTTGCCCACCACAATATTCAGCGGATCGTTGTTGTTGCGCAAAGGCTGCAATTGATCAATTGTCGGCTGCACGGTGGTGCCGTTGTAATTGAAGAAAATGTTGGTATTCTGGTGCACACTATACTGCAGGTTCAACTGAGGGGTGATGTTGAGAAACCTGAACTGGTACCGCCGGTTGCTGTCGAGATTCAGCAGGTCAAAGCGGTTCGACGCCAGCCCGCTGCCAAAACCAAATTTCACCTTCTTCGTCGTAAAACGGCTGATTACCGATCCGCTGTGGCCCAGCGCATCCATGTCGAAATTATTGCTGAAAAAAGCGTTGCGGAGATCGTATTTGCCGCCCGGCGTACGATCGAAACTGTTGCGTTTGGCTCTGGCAGTATTCTGATTGTATCCATAGGTAAACACCATTGCCCATTTTGCCGATAGCGGCTCTACATAAGTCAACTTGGCGCCCGCCGTGGACGATGTGCTGCTGTTGACCTTTTGCTGGTCAACCGACTCGGTGGAAAAAACGGTATTGTTCACATAAAAGCGGTTGGTAAACCGCAAAAAGCTGGTGACGTTGTCTTCGGTGTAGCGGTACCGGACAGTGGCCTGCAACAAACGGCCGGCCTTTTTAAAGCTACGCTTATAGGACAGCACATTGTCGGCATCATGGCGATTGGTGCGGCCATCGTTGCGCCGGTCGCTCGTGTTTACCAGCTCGCGGCTGCTGGTGAGCGATTCGGCATCGGTTTCGTTGTCGAAGTCCGACTGCCGGCGCGTGAGCACCGTTGTAAAGCGCAGGGTCGAGAGCGAATCGGGTTTCCATTCCCACTTGCCGTTGAACACATGCTGCTGGTTCAAACTTTTTTGACGGGTGTACTGGTTGGTGTATCGCAGGCGGTTGAAGAGGCCATCTTCCGGAAGAATATTTTCCGTGAAAGTAGATCCGCGGTTCTGCATGCCCAGCCGGTTGTAGCGGTACGAGGCATTGACACTTTGCCGGTCTGCAGCCCATTTGTTGCTAAACAAGCCGCCGGCCGTGTAGGAGTCGGGCAGACCACGAAAATTCCAGTTGTTAAAGCCGTCGTCTTCCCACATAAAAGACATTCCGCCCGAAATTTCGTCAAACTCAAAATCGCTATCGAGGCCAAGGCGCCGGCGATCGTCCCAATTCATGCTTCCGGTGGAGGTATTGCTTTTGGTGGCATAGGCCGAAAGCTTTCGCTTGCCAACAAAACGGTTGTAAAGCAGGTTGGCATCATGATAGCGCCTGAAATCCGAAGCGGCACTGTAGCGCCCAAAGCCCCCGCGTTTCTGGTCTTCCTTTAGTTTAATGTTCACGGTTTTGCCCTGCTGCCCGTTGCTCATTCCGGTCAATTGTTGCTGCTCCGTTTTGGTGTCGAAGACCTGCACTTTGTCAACGGCCCTGGCGCCGATGTTGCGGGTAGCCATAGTGGGATCATCGCCAAAAAATTCTTCGCCATCTACCAAAACCTTTTGCACCCGCTGCCCCTGGGCGGTCACTTCGCCACGGCTGTTTACCTGAAAGCCCGGCAACTTTTTCAGCAACTCCTCTACCGTGGCACCCTCCCGCACCTTGAAGCTGTCAGCCACAAATTCGGTGGTATCGCCTTTAATGCGAATGGCGCCGGCGCTGCGAATGATTACTGCCTGCAGCAGCTTTGCTTTTTCGGTTAATGCAATGGTGCCCATATCAACCGTGCCTGCCGCGGGATGAATCGGGTCGGCATAATCCGCAAAGCCCGGATGCGTGATAAGAAGCAGATAGGCTTGCGTCTTTATGTTGTTCAGCACAAAATGGCCCTGCCGGTTGGTGCGGGTAAAGTGGAGCAAGGTTGAATCTTTTTGATTGAGCAACGAAACCACCGCCATGGCCAGCGGTTTGTTGGCCGCAGTGTCGCTGACAGTGCCACGCAGCGTTGTGTTTTGCGAATACGCACCGGTGCCCATCAGCAGCACAAAGAGCAAAGCAGCAAGACTTCTCATCTGTTGGTAATTGGTGCAACAATTTAGGAGCATAAAACTTGTTGACTTGTTAACTTTACGCAAACGGCAAAAAATTCTTTATATGGCGCAGGAAAATACAGTTCAGCAGGATACGGGTGTAACGCGTTACGAAGACCAGAATTTTGTTGACACCACCAAAGCGGTATGGAATTATTCGCTGTTATACGATGATGATGTGGCATATTTTCAGGCCGGTTCGCACTACAGCATTTATAAAAAATTCGGCTCGAAAAAATTAAACGTCCTCGGCCGCGATGGCTACTACTTCTGCGTATGGGCACCCAATGCCACCCAGGTTTCGGTCATTGGCAATTTTAACCACTGGAATGCCGAAGCACACCAACTGACTCCGCGATGGGATAAAAGCGGCATTTGGGAGGGCTTTATTCCCGATCTGGGCAAAGGCGAGCTTTACAAATACCACATCACCGGCTTTCAGGGACGCATAACCGTAAAAGGCGACCCGCTGGCCAATTTTTGGGAAAAGCGGCCGCTTACCTCCACCATCACCTGGGAGTTTGACTACCAGTGGAACGACCAGGAATGGATGCGCCAACGCAAAGAAAAAAATGCGCTGACGGCCCCCTGGAGCGTGTACGAACTGCACCTTGCCAGTTGGATGCGGCCCGATGCGGCGAACGAAGAAGAGTATAATACTTACGAGTACATCACGGAACGGCTAGTGCCCTATATCCAGGAAATGGGCTTTACCCACGTAGAGCTGATGCCGGTAATGGAGCACCCCTTCGACGGAAGCTGGGGATACCAATGCACCGGCTTTTTTGCCGCTACTTCCCGGTTTGGTCCGCCCGAGGGATTGATGCACATGATAGACAGCCTACACCAGGCCGGCATTGGCGTTATTCTCGACTGGGTGCCCTCGCATTTTCCCTACGATGCCCACGGCCTTTTTATGTTCGATGGCACGCATACCTACGAATATGCCGACATGCGAAAAGGATTTCACCCCGACTGGAACTCTTACATTTTTAATTACAAAAGGGGGGAGGTAAAATCGTTTTTGATCAGCAGCGCCCGGTTCTGGTTCGACTATTTTCATATTGACGGCATACGTGTAGATGCCGTTTCGTCTATCCTCCGGCTCGATTATTCCCGCAACGAAGGGCAGTGGGAGCCGAACGAATACGGCGGCAACGGCAACCTGGAAGCCATCGCCTTTATCAAAGACCTGAACGAAACGATTTACCGCGATTTTCCGGACGTGCAGACGATTGCCGAAGAGGCGACCGACTGGCCCGGCATCTCCAAACCCACGTTCATGGGTGGCCTTGGATTTGGCATGAAATGGATGATGGGCTGGATGCACGACACGCTGGATTATTTTAAAATTGATCCCTTTTTCCGGTCGCACCACCAAAACAAGTTTACGTTCAGCATGGTGTATTTCTACGACGAAAACTTTATGCTGCCGCTTAGCCATGATGAGGTGGTGCATGGCAAAAGCCCCATGCTTTACAAAATGCCCGGCGACGAATGGCAGAAATTTGCCAATCTGCGCACCCTGTACACTTACATGTGGACCCACCCCGGCGCCAAACTGCTTTTTATGGGAGGCGAGTTTGGCCAAACTGCTGAGTGGAACTACAAATCCGAGCTTCAATGGCACCTGCTCCAGTACGATTCGCACAAAAAAATGCAAGCCTGTATTCGCGAGCTCAACCGCCTGTTGAAAGCAGAGCCGGCGCTGTACGATAAACAGTTTAATCCTGGTGGTTTTCAATGGGTGGACCTGAACCACCGCAACGATTGTGTGATGGTGTACCGCCGTATGGGCAACCGGGAAGAAGACGACCTGCTGGTGATCCTGAACGTGAATCCGCAGCCGAAAGAAGGCTGGCAAATTGAGCTGACGAGGCCGTACCGGACGGAGATATTTAACAGCGACGATGCTGCCTACTGGGGCTCGGGCAATTACCTGAACCACCACCTTTCGTGCGAGGCGCTGGAGCCTACAGGCAGCAACCGGGAAGGGGAAACCGACCGGTACCTGCTGCGGCTTAACCTGCCCCCGCTTTCGGCTGTAATCTTGAAATAACAACCGCCCGCTGCATTTGGAAAAGGGCGGCTGCACCGTGCAGCCGCCCTTTTTTATGCCCTCGTCACCCCTTGCCCGGCGCCGGCGATTTTAGGAAAAAAGAAAGCCCGGCATTAGGCAAATGCGAAAGAATCATTCTATTTTCGGCTTTGCATCTAAACACAATATCCCATGAGCAAATACATACTGGCTGCCACAGCTACTCTATTTTCCTACGCTTCGTTTTGCCAAACCGACAGCTCTGCCGTTTATTTTCAAAAAGCCCTGGATGAAAAAGCCAGGGGCCGCCGAATGGAGGTGATCAGACACCTGGAAAAAGCGCAAACGTTTAATAGAAACAACAAAGAAGTAGTGAATGCGCTGGCCGCTGCCTACCTCGATGTTCGCATGCTGGCCAAAGCCAGGGCCGCCTATGCCGAACTGGAAGCAATTGGCGGCGCCACATCCGACACCTATAAGCAACTGATGAACCTCAACTTCAACATGCGCCAGTTTAATGACGCAATCCGCTATGCGGCGCTGCTGAAAAAAAGCGATCCCGCCGAAAAGGTGGCGTATATCACCGGGCGGTCTTATTATGAGCAGGACGATTTTGGCAACGGCATCAGACTTCTGGAAGCGGCTTTACGGGAAGAGCCGGCAAACGGACAAATTCCGCACTTGCTGGCCACGGCCTACACCAATATGCAGAATTTTAAGCAGGCCATTCCGTATTTTGAAAAAGCCATTGCCCTGGAACCGGCCAACAACCGTTTTGTGTACGAAATGGCGCTTGCTTACTATGGTATGGGCGACGACAAAAATGCATTGAAATACATGCTGGAAGCAGGCGAGAAGGGCTACAAGAAAGACAACGAGTACATGCAAAATCTTTCGACAGCCCTGATGAACGCCGGCAAGTTCAGCGAAGGCCTGGACATGATGAAAAAAACCCTGGAAAAACGTCCGACCGACCTGGGGCTGATTGACATGATTGCGGAAGCCTGCTATGATGCCGGCAAATACGATGAGGCCATTTCGTTCTACAACAAAATACTGGCAATTGATGAAAAAAAAGCCGAAGCGCTTTACATGATGGGCATGGCTTACCAAAAGAAGGGGCAGGTGGAAAATGGCCGTGCACTGTGCGACAAGGCCATTGCCATGGACCCAAAGCTAAGCGGCCTGAAACAGGAGAAAAAAATGCCGGGTGGCCTGTGACGAGGCTGGGATCAATAATTTACTCAACAATAAATGCCTGTTTAACGACAGGCATTTTTTTGAAACGGATGTTTTATGAAAGCGCTGTTGACGGTAGCATTGCTGGTTGTTTCCAACCTTTTTATGACCCTTGCCTGGTATGGCCACCTGCGTTTTAAAGACTGGCCCTGGCTGGCAAAAGGCGGGCTGACTGCGGTGGTGTTGCTAAGCTGGGGCATGGCTTTTTTCGAATACTGCTTCCAGGTGCCGGCCAACCGCCTTGGCTTTAAAGAAAACGGCGGGCCCTTTTCGCTATTTCAACTAAAGGTGATACAGGAAGTCATTACGCTGGTAGTGTTTGTGCTGTTTGCCCGGATTTTTTTCAGCGGCGAATCGCTAACCTACAACCATGGCATTGCCGCGCTGCTTCTTGTTGGCGCGGTGTTTTTCGCCTTCCGGTAGCGATTACTGTTCCGGAACTACTTCCTGTTCGGTATAATGAGCAAACTGTTCCCTCGAAAACACGTCGGGGGAGGCATGGCTGCCTTCGGTGAAGTCAATCCGCACAAAGCGGATGCCTTCGACAGCGGTAAGATTGATAACCGCCTGGGCAATGTATTGTTCCGCTCCCAGGCTGCCCGACCGCTCGGTAAGGAAGGCAGCGTCTTTTATAACGGTGTACAGCGTGTCGTTGCTTAGCCGCACCTTCTCCAGCCTGATCTCCGGAAAAATTTCGTTCAGCCCGGTGATGAGCGTATCCACATTAAAAAACTCCGATTGCGCCTGTGGGTTTTTTGTTTTTGTTTTTTTATCCGCATCTACCTGCCAGATAAAGTATTGCTCCTGTTTTAGCTTTTGCTCCTGTTCGGCCAGTTCGGGCGTTCGAAACGTGGCCCCGGCGCCGGCCGTATCGGTTTCGTCACCGGCGGTAGTTTCACTGTTGTTGGTGCAGCCAGCAGCTAACACCAAAAGCCAAAACAAAAAAACTTTATTCATATGCAGCTCATAACGTAAAGAGTGTGGTTTTCGTCTTTGGCAGACCGGTGAAGCCGCGCCATGTTGTGGCTAATCCGGTGCACCTTATGCACCAATTTCAGCCACATCGTTTTTTACATTTCTTTCCACCAGGATCAGTTGGTTGTGAAAAGGGTCAATCACCGTCACCTCCAGCGCCCCTTCATCGTAGAAGGGTACGCTGATGCCCGGCCGGTTGTATTTGTATTTTTTCGCCAGTAGATTTTGGTGATAGGTCCGTAATCCTTCAAAATAATCAATAAACAGTTTTGTGCCCGGCGTACCATCGCCACTGTGTTCGGAAAGATGCAGCACGATGTCGCCTAGCGAAACCTGCATGTAAACCGGTAAATCGTCCTCAAACCGGTGTTCCCAGTCAATGGTAAATCCCAGCCAGCCGATGTAATGTTCAATGGCCCGCCTGTAGTCGAAAATGCGAAGAACCGGTTTTACTTGCGCCATGAACGATGCTGTTTAGAAATTTTTTCAGTTGTTGGCTTTCCTACCGCTGCCACTACATCCGCTCGGGTACCCGTATGCCCAGCAGCCGCATGCCTTCTTTGATCACTGCCGCCGTTAGCTGGCAAAGCCGCAGCCGCAGTTGCTTTTTGTCGTCATTTTCGGCTTTCAACACACTGTGTGCCGTATAAAATGAATTGTAGGTTTTGGCCACGGCATACACATAATTGGCAACGGCCGATGGGTTATGTTCGGCGGCTGCCTGCTTTACCGTATCACCAAACTGCTCCAGCAAAACTAGCAGCCCTTTTTCCAACGGTAACAGCGGCAAGTGGCTGTTCAATGGTTCAGCAGCCGGCTGCTCCTTCCGCAATATGGACTTCAGCCGTGCATGGGTGTACTGGATAAACGGCCCTGTAAACCCCTGGAAATCTATGGACTCTTCCGGGTTGAACACCATTCGTTTTTTGGGGTCCACTTTCAGCAGAAAAAATTTCAGCGCACCCAGTGCAATAGTTTCGTACAGCTCTCGCAGTTCGTCCTTACTAAAGTCTTCGATATTGCTTTTTTCGGCCGTTACTTGTTCGGCCTGCTTTACCATCTCATCTACCAAATCATCGGCGTCCACTACGGTGCCTTCGCGGCTTTTCATCCGGCCGGTGGGCAGTTCCACCATCCCGTAGCTGAGGTGATGAATGCCATCGGCGTAAGGCATGCCCAGCTTTTTCAGGATCAGTTGCAGCACCTTCATGTGGTAGTTCTGCTCATCGGCTATCACATAATAGCTTTGTTCGTAAGGGAAGTCCTCGTATTTCTGCTGTGCCAAACCAAGGTCCTGCGTAATGTACACCGATGTGCCATCGCGGCGCAGCAGCAGTTTTTCGTCCAGGCCTTCATCGGTGAGGTTTATCCACACGCTGCCGTCTTCCTTGCGGTACAGCACTCCCTTTGCCAGGCCTTCCTCCACAAATTTTTTTCCCGGCAAATAAGTTTCGCTTTCGTAATAAACTTTGTCAAAGTCGCTGCCAATGCGCTGGTACGTAGCATCAAACCCTTCGTACACCCAGCCGTTCATTTTCCGCCACAGTTCAATGACCTCCGGCTTCCCGGCTTCCCAATCGCGAAGCATAGACTGCGCTCGTTGCATGATGGGCGTGTTGGCCCGAACAATTTCCTTTATTTCCTCCGCCAGCTTTTTTTGTTTTTCCTTTTCTTTCTCGGTTGTTCCGGTAATGGAATCGGACTGGGCTTTCAGCGCCGACAGTTTCTGGCCGTCTTTTTCGCCGAAGGACTCATAGTGACCCTCTGCCGCTTCTGCTGCCAACGCTTCCGCCTCTTTTTTTATTTGGTTCTCGCACTTTACATAAAAGTCGCCTACAAAATGATCTCCTTTTACGCCGGTTGATGCCGGTGTTTCGCCATTGCCAAAGAGTTCCCAGGCGATCATGCTTTTGCAGATGTGGATACCGCGGTCGTTCACGATGCACGACTTCATGACCTGGTTGCCGGTGGCCTTTAAAATTTCGGCTACGCTCCAGCCCAGGAAGTTGTTGCGCAGGTGCCCAAGGTGCAGCGGTTTGTTGGTATTGGGCGATGAATATTCGACCATCACCTTGGTGCCGGTAGCCGGTTGCCGGGCCACTTCGTCATCGCCAAACGATGATGTCAAAAAGCCGGTGAAGCAGGCATCGGCTACCGTCAGGTTCAGGAAACCTTTGATGACAGTAAAGCCGGTAAACAGGGCGGGATGCCCGGCCACCAGATGCTCGCCCAGCTCGGCACCTAATTGCTCCGGCGCCCGGCGAAGCTGCTTTATCAGGGTGAACAAAACGATGGTATAGTCTCCCTCAAATTCTGGTTTTGTTTGATTGATGGTGATCTCGTTCGGCGTCAGCGCCACGCCATATTTTGCGTTGATGCTGCTAACGGCGGCTTCTTTAATGGTGGCAACCAGGCTCATTCCAATTTCTTTAAGGGGGCAAATTTAGGTAAAACGGCCGGGGAGTTTTTAACGAATCGGCTTGCGCCTGTTATGGGAAAGCACTGTAAATTCGCCCTTTATGCGTAAGGTCCATCACCAGGTAAGAAAAAACATTTTTTCGGTACTGGATGTATTTTACCCGCTTTTCCGGCGTTTCATGCCCCTGCAAACTTACCATTATGCGGCTTGCGGTGGCAGCAATACGCTCTTCAACATCGTTCTCTATCACCTCTTTTACAATTTCGTTCTGCACAAGCAGGTTCTCGATCTTGGCTTTATTGCTTTTAAACCGCACGTAGCGGCGTTTATCATGGCCTTTTTCATCACCTTTCCCATTGGCTTTTACCTCAGCATGTATGTGGTTTTCCAGGGATCGTACCTGCGGCGGCGCATACAGTTGGTGCGCTATTTTTTGGTGGCCATGGCCTGCGTGGGGCTCAACTATTTTCTGCTGAAGTTTTTTATCGAAACGCTGGGCTGGCATCAGCATCCCACGCTTTCGCTAATAGCCACTGCCGTCATCGTGGTAACATTCAGCTACCTTTCGCAACGGTTTTTTTCGTTCCGCTCAGCCAAAACAGCACCATTGAAGCGGGAAGTGCTGGACCCCCCGGCTTTAGAGATTCAGCATTAACGGATCAAGGGTCACGCGGAGATGCGCCTCGGCCGAGGCCTGCAGCAACAAGTGCTCCGTTTCCACTTTCAGCCTCGTCAGCCTTACCCCGTTTGTTTCGCCGGTGCCCACCAGGCCTTTCGTCCATTCTTTATTAAGATAATCGTTCAGCATTTTTTGTGCTTTTTCCAGCAGGGCCGCAAGGGAGTGAACTGTGGCTTTCTTTAATTCGTTTTCGATGCGGCGGGCAAAAAGCCGGCGGGCGCCCTGCAGCAACAGGTTCTTGCTCTCTAACTGATACTGTGGGTGCAATAGCACCACGGTTTTTTCTTCTCCATTGTAAACCGGCGAACCAGTGATGGTAAGCCGTCCGCGAAAAGACCCGGAAAAAGCTGCCGACACTTTTAGCAGGCCGTTTTCGTTTCCCCACACCTCTATTTTGCCGACGATGACATAAATGGACAGCAATCCTTCTGACAGATTGATGCGCCGGCCGCCTAGGTAACCGTTGGCCACCTGGCTCACCAGGGAAAGGCGAAGGGCCATATCAGCAGTAACCTGCACGGGACCGGTACTGGCCAGGGGTTGGCTGACGGCTGTGGTGGCCACTGTAGGGCCACCGGCAAAGCTGATCAGGGGCGACAGGCTGAGTGAAAGATGTAGGCGGATGGCTTCGGCCGGCCCGTTTGGCAATTGCATAGGCTGTTCTTTTATCGTTGTGACGGGAAAGAAAAAAGGAAAGATACAGTAATCAAAGAGGGTAAAATGCCGCATCGGAAACCTTGTTTGTTCAACCTATGCGTTGTTTTTTCCAGTTCAGGCAAGTGGGAAGCACAGCCCCCGGAGAAAGGCTAATTTCATAGGACCGAAACCAGCCATGAAACCGTTTTACCTCACCGTCTGTTTTTATCTGTGCTTTCAACCTTGCCTGCAAGCGCAGTTGAAAGACCTTTTTTACCTGTATGGAACTTCGCTGACCAATGAACCACCGTCGGCGAAACCCGCTTTTTTATTAGAGGAAAAAGGAAGCGCACTTTTTTCGTTGCTGCAGGGGAAAGAGGCGACAACGTTCACCCTGTACCGAACAAAAAAAGGCTACCCGGTAGAGGCTTATTTTTTTCCCGGCCGCAGCCGTGAAAACGCGGTTGTCATCGGCGGCCTGCACGGATCGGAATTAAGCTCCATTGAGGTGGCCAGGAGCCTGCTGGCACTTTTACCGGCTGGTGAAAAACCGTATTACAACGTGGTGGTGATCCCCTCCGTTTTTCCCGACAATGCCGCCGCTGCCAAAGCCGACACCGGCAACCGCATTCAAAACAATACCGGCCGGTACAGCCATGCGCTCACCGCCGATCCAAACCGGCAAATGCCGCTGCCGGGCCGCCCCTTTACATCTGAGCTGCCATACGATGCATTGTGCCGCGAAATCGAGGGCGAAAACCAGGTGCTGCTGCAGTTGATACAGTGGTTAAAACCCGAACGGCTTATTGCCATTCATGCCATCAAAGACCGGAGCAAGGCCGGCATTTTTGCCGACCCGCGAACGGATTGTAACGGCACGGCTATTGGTTTTGCCACCGACAGCGCACTGGCTGTGACAATGGCAAAAAGCATTGAAGCTCTGGGCGGGGCTTGTCCCGGCAACCTTGCGGCCAATGTGCCAACAGCCGTTTATTATCTTGATCCGCCACCGGCCGCACCGGGGCAAAAACAATGGCGCAATTACGAAACCAGCAAACTGCAGGGCCGGGGACGCGGCATTTCCTTGGGCACCTGGTGCAGCACGGCCGTTTGTGCAGCCAGCGAAGAAAAAAGCCGGCCGGCCATCCGCACCTTTACCATGGAGTTTCCCGGCAGCCTTGTTCCGGCCGAATACAAAACGCACGACGAACAGGCGCTGGCAGCCAGGATGATTTCGCTCTACGCGGCATCCATTCAACACTATTTTCTGCAGTTGTTTTTTGATGAGGAAACCGGTAGGGAAGCGCTTCCATCGCTTGCCGCAAGGGATTGATCATTGCTCTCAAGAAAAGCCAAAGACGAACAATGGTTTTTTGCTTGATGTAAAAAAGCCACCCGGAGTTTAGTGGCATAATGTTTCCACCGATCCAGCCTGCGGCAGCGAAGGACTGATGTACGGAATACCAAGATTAAGCCCACGCAAAACCAGCAGCGCAGCCATGCAGGCCAGGAACACCGGAATGGTTTTGCGAAGGCGCAGCCGGATTTGCCTACCCATGTAACTGCCGAAAAAAGCTGCCGCCAGCATTGCCGGCAGGGTGCCGGCGCCAAATGAAGCCATAAACAAGGCCCCATCAAAAGCGCTGCCGGTGATGAACGAAGCCGTCAGCGCCAGATAGATCATGCCGCAGGGCAGCAGCCCGTTCAGCAGGCCGATACCAAAGAGGGATACAGGAGTGGGGGTGGAAAGAAGCTTTGCCAGCGCCTTCCGCACCGGAAGAAAAAATGCCTGCGCAGAATTGTTTGCCGCCGCTGCTTTTTTTGCCCGCAACGGAAGCGCCAGGTAAAGGAGAATGCCGGCACCAAACACGAGCGAAACAACCCGTTGCAAGGCGGGCGTTATTACAAAATCGCCGGCCAGCCCCAGCATCAGCCCAAGCCAGGCATAAGTGACAAGGCGGCCGGTATTATACACCAGGCCCCCGGAAAGGCGACCAACGGCTGTTTGGCCGCCAAGCGGCAGTGCCATGGCCAGCGGGCCGCACATACCAATGCAATGCAGGCTGCCAACGGCGCCCATGAAAAAACCGGTTGTGATGGCTTCGGCTGTTTCCATTGATCAGAAAAAAATGCGGCTTTCGTGCAAAAAGGTTTTCCCGCCCGACTGCCAGGAAAGCTTCAGCGCATAGGCGCCGGACAGCCCGTATTTTAATTTTATTTCGGCAGCGCCGTTGGCAGTCGCAAAACGTTCACGAATGTCTTTTGTGGCGTCGGATGGGCGATAGAGATAGACCTGTCCCTCGGCTGCGGCCCTGCTAAATTCGGGCGGTAATTGAATAGATACCGAATTGACAGAATGCGAAATTTTTGGCGGCGCCGACAGCAAAGCGGTACGTCCTTTCTGGTCAATCACTTCCTGGTATTTTAGCTCCTCTTCGTAATAATTTTCCGTCACAAGGTCGAAATTCTGTTGGTTGGCTTTAAACACCAGAAACATAATTCCCACGACAAAAAGCGAGTACCCGATAAAAATTTTATATCCCCAGCTCATTCGCATAACTGCAAAAATTAAGGTTCAAAATTGCCCGATTGACGGCCCGCGTCTTATGACGGTGCCCCGCCAAAAACCTGAGTTTTGTCAGAAGCGCCGGGCGGGTTTTATTCGTGAGCCGTCGTGGTTGTAGTCTTCGCATTTGATCCCGGCATAGAATAGCCGTCCATCAATTCGCCGGGCTTAAAAACGTTGTTTCCACCACACTGAGCTTTTTACTACCCTGGTACACACCAATCCGGATCTTCGTTTTCCGGCTGTCGAGGTCTTGCGCTTTCAGCTTTACAAAAAATGGCGACTGGGAGTAAGATTCGGCCGGTACCGCCAGGGCGTTGCCAATGAGTTGAATTTTGCCGCCGACACCTTCCAGCTTCAGGCTTACCGGCAGGTTTCTTCGGGTTTTGTTGGCGAGTTTGATACTGTACAGGTTCGATACCCATCCATCCGGCAGGGATTGAAAAATCTGCCCGGGCGTACGAAGCACCGTGGCTTCCACTTCTTTCCGGGTAAGAAGCAGAAACGTCAGAAAGCCCCAAAGTGCCAAAAGAACAATTGAGTAGGCAGCAATGCGCCAGTTGAACTTGTTCTTTTTCCCTGCGGCAATGTTTTCTTCCGAATCAATACGGATCAAACCCTGTGGCCTCGCCAGCTTTGTCATGATGTCGTTGCAGGCATCGATGCAGGCGGTGCAATTCACACATTCGAGCTGGGTGCCGTTGCGTATGTCTATGCCGGTGGGGCAAGCCCTAACGCAGGCCAGGCAGTCAACACAATCGCCTTCCGGCCCTTCAACAGCGGCTTTTTTCAGCTTGCCTCTCGGCTCGCCGCGTCCATAATCATAAGCCACCACCATGGATTTTTTATCGAGCAAAACCCCTTGCAGCCGACCGTAAGGGCAAACCACCAGGCAGGCCTGCTCCCGGAACCAGTAATAGACAAAAAAGAAGACCGTCGTAAATGTGATCAGCGACGAAAACGTGACCCAGTGAGAGCTGATGCCTTCGTGCACCATCTTCAGCACATTGTCCATGCCAATGATATACGAGAGAAAAAAATTGGCGATGACAAAAGAGATAAAATAAAACACGGCCACCTTCACTGCCCGTTTGCGGATTTTGTAGGCATTCCATGGCAGGGCAGACAGCCGTCTTTGTGCCTGCGAATCGCCATCGAGCCAGTATTCTATTTTCCGGAAGACCAACTCCATAAAAATGGTTTGCGGACAGGCCCAGCCGCAAAATACCCGCCCGAACACAACTGTGAAGAGCGTGACGAAGACAATAAAGGTGAGGAAGCCGATGGCAAAGATGAAAAAGTCCTGCGGCCAAAAGATTTGCCCGAAGAAGATAAACTTCCGCTCCAGCACATTAAAAAGAAAAAATGGCTCACCATCCACTTTTACAAACGGCAGGGTAAAAAATACACCCAGGTACACCAGCGAAGCCAGCGTGCGCAGGGTGTACAGTTTACCAGATGGTTTTTTGGGGAAAAGAAAGTTCCGGCGCCCCTGTGCATTGATGGTAGCAACAGAATCGCGAAAGGACTGATCAATCGCCCCGTCTTTTATCTGCGGCACTTTTCCGGCAGTTACTGCGCTGGTTTCCATTTTACATTATCGTTTGGCTATAGCGGATGAATCTTTTACCGTCTGTTTCACATTGTTGTCTTGCCAGGGCTCGCCCTGCGGTGCCTTTCCATTTGGCGGATTGGTGCCGCCGATGCTTTTAATATAGCTGGCGATGTTGCGGATCTGCGATGGCGACAGCGATTTTTCCCAGGCCTGCATGCCTTTGTCGGGCACACCATACTTCACTGTTTTAAACACATCATTGATGGAGCCGCCGTGCAGCCAATAACTGTCGGTGAGGTTGGGGCCTACACCGCCTTCGCCTTTGCCGCCATGGCAGGCAATGCACGAAGTATGGTAAATTTTCTGGCCTTCTTCAATGCCTTTTGCATCGGCCAGCGTCACGGTTTTTTCGTCCACCATTTCACCGGCTTTTTTACGGTATTCTTCCACCTGTTTGGCCGCAGTGGCCATCTCGGTGTTGTACTCCTGCTCCGGCGTGGGGCCCGTGTTCCATACGTGAAAGCGAAGCATATAAACCACCGCCAAAACAACGGTGATATAAAAACCGTACTTCCACCACGGCGGCAGGGAATTATCGAGCTCCCTGATACCGTCGTAGTCGTGATCGAGCAGGTGATCGGCTTCTTTTTCGATAGGAATGGCCCTTGTGAAAAGTTTTGCGTCCATCGCTGCCCACCAGGCGCTGAACGAGGTGGCGGGTGCTTCCTCGTTCCCGATTGTTTTGATTTTTGCAATCAGGTAGGTTAAGCCGAAGAAAATAAAAAGCAATAAAAGGCCCATGCCCCAGGCGATGCCGTTAATACCGGCGTCACCCGCTGCCGCTTTGTCGGTGGCCGCCTCCTGCGCCGTGGCAGCAAGGCTAAGGAGTAAAGCGCTAAGCAAAAAAGACAGGCGCTTATAATTCATTTTTGTTCTCATATACTTCAGACTTGTTTTAGGTTGGCAGAATCGGACCCGGTAGCAGGCTGCAGATCGAGCGGCATGTTGCGCATTTCATCTACCCGGCTTTTATCCATGTTTTTTACGACATACAGCACCGCCAGGAAGAACAGCACAAACACTGTAAGCGAAAAGATGGGATAGATGTCAATGTCCTTGATGGAAGCGGCGTAGTTCTTAATATACTTCAGCATGATTGTCAATTGTGAGTGGTGAATGGAGAGTGATGAACAGAATGAGATAACTTACCATTCATCACTCACCATTCGCCGGGTTACTTGTTTTGCGCTGTTTGTTTGTCTTTGCTGATGTCGGTGCCAAGGCGTTGCAGGTAAGCAATGATGGCGATGATCTCCTTATCTGACTTCACTATTATATTGTCTTTTTTCAGCGAAGCAGCAATTTCTTCCGCCTGCGCATGCAGATCAGCATTAGCTTTTTTACCATAGCCTTTTTCGTAGGGCACACCCAGCTTCTGCATGGCCACAATCTTGGCTGCGGTGGTGGTGGTGTCCAGTTTATTGTCAATAAGGAAAGAGTAAGCCGGCATTACCGAGCCGGTGGAAATGGCCTGCGGATCGTCCATATGGTTGTAATGCCAGGCGTTGGATTTTTTGTTGTTCCCGGCCCCTTCGCGGCTCAGGTCAGGCCCCGTTCTTTTTGATCCCCACTGAAACGGATGGTCGTACACAAACTCACCGGCTTTGGCATATTCACCATACCGCTCGGTTTCGGACCGGAACGGACGGATCATCTGCGAGTGGCAGTTGTAACAGCCTTCGCGGATGTAGATATCGCGGCCCTGCAACTCAAGCGGCGTGTAAGGTTTTACATTGGTAATGGTGGGAATATTCGATTTCACCAAAAAGGTAGGAACCATCTCTACGGCGCCGCCGATAAGAATCACAATCAGCGTGAGCATCAGCAGGGGCGTGGGCCTTCTTTCAATCCAGCGGTGCCAGTGCTCGCCGGTGTGTTTGGTGTAGGTTTTTTCCAGTGCCGGAGCTTCGGCTGCTTCGTTGGCCAGGATCTTTCCTTTGGCTACTGTCTTGAACAGGTTATACATCATAATGATGGCCCCGATCACAAAAAGCGCTCCGCCAAAACCACGGATAGCGTAGAACGGACGCAGGAAAGAAACGGTATCCATAAAGGTGTACTTCAACTGGCCGCTGGGTGTAAATTCATTCCACATGGACGCCTGCATAAAGCCGGCCCAGTACATAGGGATGGCGTAAAACAAAATGCCCAGTGTGGCAATCCAGAAATGGAAAGAAGCCAGCTTTTTAGAGTACAACTGCGTACGGAAGATCTTAGGAATAAGCCAGTATAAAATGCCGAAGGTCAGCATGCCGTTCCATCCAAGGCCGCCAACGTGTACGTGGGCAATGGTCCAGTCGGTGAAGTGAGAGATGGCGTTGATGCTTTTTAACGACAGCATCGGCCCTTCGAACGTTGCCATGCCGTAAGCCGTCACCGCTACCACCATAAATTTCAGCACCACATCTTCCCGCACTTTGTCCCAGGCGCCACGCAGGGTTAGCAAGCCGTTGATCATGCCACCCCAGCTTGGAAAAATCAGCGTGAAGGAAAACACAATACCGAGCGACTGCGCCCAGTTGGGCAGCGCCGAATACAACAGGTGGTGCGGGCCGGCCCAGATGTAAATAAAGATGAGCGCCCAGAAGTGAATAATAGAAAGTTTGTACGAATACACCGGCCGGTTAGCCGCCTTCGGCAGAAAATAATACATAAGGCCGAGGTAAGGTGTGGTAAGAAAAAAGGCCACGGCATTGTGGCCGTACCACCACTGCACCAGCGCATCCTGCACGCCGGCATACACCGGATAGCTTTTCAGAAAGCCAACCGGCAGCTCAATAGAGTTGACGATATGCAGAACGGCAACGGTAACAAACGTGGCAATGTAAAACCATACCGCTACATACAGGTGGCGTTCGCGGCGCTTGAGGATGGTGGCAAACATGTTCCAGCCAAAGACGACCCACACCAGCGTGATGGCAATGTCAATGGGCCATTCCAGCTCGGCGTATTCCTTGCCCGACGTATAACCCAGCGGCAATGTGATGGCGGCAGCGATAATGATCAGTTGCCAGCCCCAAAAGTGAATTTTCCCCAACACATCGCTGTACATTCTTGTTTTCAGCAGCCGCTGAATAGAATAGTAGTAGCCCATAAAAATACCGTTGCCCACGAAAGCAAAAATGACGGCATTGGTGTGCAGCGGACGCAGGCGGCCAAAGCTAAAGGCAGCGCCAACGTTCAGTGTTTGCGGGAAAACCAATTGCAGGGCAACCCATAATCCGGCAAGCATACCCACCACACCCCAGATGATGGTGGCAAAGGCAAAATTGCGAACAATGGCATTGTCGTAATGAAACGTTTCCAGGTTGCCGGGACTGGCTTTGATAGGGCCGACCTTTGGTTCCAGCGTTGTTTGTTGCAGCATGTGTTCTTATTTAATTGGAAGTTTTGTTTTCAGATCGTGCGGTTTTGCTTTCGGGAATGGTGTCGTCGAAAAGCATGCGAACAGAAGGGGTGTAGTCGTCGTCATACTGACCTTTTTTTACCGAAAGGATAAACGCCGCCAGGAAGGTTCCGGCAACGAAGACACTGATGATAACAAGGACAATGACGACGCTCATGGTAACGATTTCAGCAGCAAAGCTATTTTTCGCAGGGGCCGAGGAGAATGAGAGGCATCAACGGAAAAGATGATTTAGGTCAGTAGGGCCCACCCCGCCTACCGCTTTGGCGGAACAGCCTCTCCCGGTGGAGGCCCCTTCACAACCCCCGCCGCTTGGCTGCAATCGTTGTAGCAATGCTTACAAACGCCACAATGGTGATAGAAGTGGCCGGCATGAGGATGGCCGCCACCATTGGCGACATTTTCGCCTGCAGCGCAATGCTTAAGCCAACGGTGTTATAGAGAAAAGACAGTATCCAGCTTGCCATCACAATGCGCCGTCCATCTTTTGCGTAGCGAAGAAAGCCATCGAGCAAGCCCACTTTGCTGCTATCGAGTATAGCATCGGAGGCCGGCGTAAACTGGCCTGTATTATCAGTTACGGCTATGCCCACATCGCTTTGCTTGAGTGCTCCGGCATCGTTGAGGCCATCGCCCAGCATCAGCACCTGCGTGGAGTCTTGTTGCTTTAATTGCTTTATATAATTCAGCTTATCCTGCGGCGACTGATTAAAAAGCATGGGCGTTCTCTTTCCAAAAAAACCTTCCAGCTTTTGATGTTCGGCATCGTTATCGCCCGAAAGCAGGTGCAAGTTGTATTGCTTTTCTTCCAGCCCTTCCACCATCTCCTTAATCCCATCGCGATAAAGGTTTTGGATGCTGTAATGGCCTTTGATACTTCCGTCAACTGAAACCCAAACTTCGGCTGCCGCGCCTTTGGCCGAATGGTAACCGCATACAAACAAAGCTGACCCGAGCTTAAAGTGGCGGCCGGCAACGTAGCCTTCCGCACCTTTACCTACCTGCTCCTGAAACTGGGTTACCGGAATGGCCGCCGAACTGCCGCCGTTCAGCAAATGATCTTTCAGCAAACGGCTCATTGGATGAGCCGACTCTTTCGCAAGTGAATACACACCTTTTTTTTCTTCGGCCGAAAGGTGGCTGCCGGTATAGCGGATATCGGCCGTGGCGGTGTAGGTGAGTGTGCCGGTTTTATCAAATACAACATGGTTAATGCCAGCAAGCGTTTCGATCACCGTGGCGTTTTTGAGATAAAATTTATTGCTTCCGTAGTACCGCAGCATGTTGCCGAAAGTAAAGGTGGCTGATAGCAGCAGCATACAGGGACAAGCTACAATAAGCGAAGCCGAAATAGCAGGTAAGACCTTCGTGGGATCAACAACGGCCCAATAGATGCCGGCTGCCGCGGCAAGGCTGAAAAGCACTACAGTAAAATAGCGGCTCCAGGGATGGATAAATGATTTTTCGCCGTTTTTGGGATTGCCGAACACATCGTTGTTGTTCCATAGCTGCGTTATATAGCTTTGGTTCACCGATTTGATGACCTGCAGTTCGATGCTGCCGCCAAGTTGCTTGGCGCCGGCGTATATCAGCTCGCCCTTTTTTTTCAGCACCGGTGTGTTTTCGCCCGAAACAAAACTATAGTCAATGGTGGCTTCGCCGCGAAGGAGCACGGCATCGGCCGGCACCATTTCCTGATGTCGCACAATGATGTGATCGCCTTTCTGAAGGCTGCTGATGGTGGCCGGCACCTCACCGCGATCAGTTGTTTTAGTGATGCCGAGGGGAAAATAGGATTTGTAGTCGCGGTCGAAGGAAAAAGAGTCGTAGGTTTTGTTTTGAAACCAGCGGCCGATGAGCATAAACAATACAATGCCGCTCATGCTGTCGAAATAGCCGGCGCCGGTGCCGCTCACTACTTCGTACACGCTGCGGGAAAAAGTAATGAAGATGGACAGCGCAATGGGCGCATCAATATTGAGCCAGCGCTGGCGCAGTCCTTTGTATGCCGAAACATAAAAATCGGAAGCACTGTAAAAAAATACCGGAAGGGCCAGCAACAGGTTAAGCCAGATGAACAGGTGCTTCAGCGTGCCTTCGGCCATATCACCCGCGGAGAAATAATCGGGAAAGCTCAGCATCATGATATTGCTGAAGCAAAAGCCCGCCACCCCGATTTTGTAGAACTGCTTGCGGGAAACTTTTTTTTCTTTTTTCTTCTCGCTTTCGTTCAGGCTGATATAAGGCTCGTAGCCAACAAAGGCCAGCAACTCCACCACTTTGCGCAGCGAGGTTTTGCCGTGGCGAAAGGCAATGAACACTTCTTTCCGCTGAAAATTGACTTTGGAAAAAAGCACACCCGGGTGAATGGCATGCAGGTTTTCGAGCAGCCAGATGCAGGAGGCACAATGCATTTGCGGCAGATAAAAACTGACCTGCGCCTGCTTTTGATCCTGAAAGGTCAGCAGTTTTTCCTTTACATCGGCACTGTCCAGAAAACTGAATTTTTCCGAATGGTAGCGGCCTTTCACCTTAATGCCGGGGGTTTGGCTCAGGTCGTAATAGTTGCAGAGCCCATTGTCTTTCAGCAAGCCATAAATAAACCGGCAGCCATCGCAGCAGAAATAGTGTTCGTCCTGCACAAGCGATGTATCGCAGGCTTCGCCGCAGTGGTAGCAGTTTACCGATGCATTGAAGGGCTTTGTTTTTTTTCCGACGGTGGCTTCAACAGCAGGCATAGTGCCGGCAAAAATGCATCAGCTGCCGGCCGTAAGGACTGAGTGGTATCAGAGCAAAAGGTGAGAAAAGTCACTTCGTCTGAACCATGATTTGGGTGGATTAAGGGATTTAGAGGAAAGCTGGCGCCAATGAACGGTGGATTTTCCAGACGCTTAAATTGACGACTCGAACTACGGAAATTTATCGGCGGCCCTACCTGGATCTTATAATTTTCGAGGTTATTCTTTGCCTGGGCGAGATGGACGTCTTCCGGTTGGACAATGGCTTTTCATTCAACCATTGTTTTTCCTTAAACGAAAAGATCAACCCGCCACTCACCAATATTGCGGCCTTTATAATAAACAGGCTTGCTGATTTCCCTTTTAAACTACACACCACAATCCGGAAACTCAATCTCTACGGTCCGCTGGCAAATGACCTCCTGAAGTCCATTAACAAGCGCCGGATGCACCATCATTGCAGCGCCGATAAACTTTTCGTTAATCGCCTGCTATTTACAGGCTGCCATTGAACTAAAGATCTCCAAACTCTACTCAATCTCCCCAAATTGTGGTTCAGACCCTCGTCCACGCATCCCTCTCATCCGGGCTAAACTTCCATGGCGCAAAATTATTCTCCACATTGCTGTACATGCCATTCCATTCGGCCGGCTGGTTGCTTTCTTCCAGGGCCAGGTACCGTTTTAACTGGTTAATGATGTGGAGCGGGTCTATCAGCACCGGGCAGGCTTGTACGCAGGCCTGGCAGGAGGTGCAGGCCCAGAGTTCTTCGGTTGTAATGTAGTCGTGCAGCAAGGCCTTTCCATCGTCCTGAAAGGCACCATTTTTTTCGTGGGCGGCGCCAATTTCTTCCATGCGGTCGCGGGTGTCCATCATGATCTTGCGGGGCGATAGGAGCTTACCCGTCTGGTTGGCGGGGCATTGCTGTGTGCAACGGCCGCACTCGGTACAGGTATAGGCATCTAGCAGATTTTTCCACGAGAGGTCGGTGACGTCTTTGGCACCAAACCGTTTTGGTCCTTCAGCGGCCACTTCCGCAGGCACTGTCTCGGGTTGCATGGCGTATAGCACTTCCTGCTGAATTTCGGGCATATTCACCATTTTACCCTGCGACTTTAATCGTGCATAATAGGTATTGGGAAACGCAAGAATAATGTGCAGATGCTTGGAGTAAGGCAGGTAATTCAGAAAAACAAAAATGCCGGCAATGTGCAGCCACCAGGCGGCACGCTCAATGCCGGCCAGCGTGGAAGCGTCGAAATTCTGAAAGAGCGGCGTGATATAGCCGGAGATCCAGAAATTGGTTTCCAGGTCGGCATAATGGCCATATCCTTTTAGCTGCAATGCTTTGTCGGAAGCATTCATGATAAGAAAAAGCGACATCAGCACGATTTCAAAAATGAGGATGTAGTTGCCATCCTTTCGCGGCCAGCCGCCGCTCAGCTCCTGCCGGTTGAGGCGGGGCACTTTCATCAGGTTGCGGCGCGCCAGGAAAATGATGCAGGTTGCCAATACCAGGAAGGCGAGTAGCTCAAAAAAGTTGATGACGAACGAATAAAAGCTACCCAGGTACGGCGCAAACAGGCGGTGGGTGCCGAAGATGCCGTCGAGTATAATCTCCAGCACTTCGATGTTGATAATGATAAAGCCGGCGTAGAGTATAAAATGCATAACAGCCACCAGCGGTTTGTCGAACATCCGTTTTTGTCCAAAAGCCATCAGCAGCAGGTTGCGCCAGCGGTCGGGGTGGGGTTCAAGGGTTTCGTCGCGTCCCATCAAAATATTCTTTTTTATGAATGCGGCTTTTTTTGCAAAAAGCCAGATGGCCGCCGCGGCGAGGAGAACAAATAAAATTTGCTGCACGATTTGCATATAGCTAATTTAAAGCCCTGTAAAAATAAGGTCAGATGCAGGCTATTGACACAAAGAGTTATATACTGGATAAAGAGTCGGTAAAGCGAAAAATCCGCCGCATGGCGCTGGAGGTGGCTGAACAAAACAGCGATGAAAAAAGCCTTCTGATTGCCGGCATTGTGGGCAACGGCGAATTGGTGGCGAAAGCCATTGCGGAAGAATTGAAACGCATCGCCCATGTCGAAACTGAAGTGATCACCATCCGGTTGAACAAAAAAGACCCTGTGCAGGTAACGCTGGAGCCAAAAACCGACATCCGGGACAAGGTCATCATCATTACCGACGACGTAGCGAATACCGGCAGAACCATGCTTTATGCGTTGAAGCCTTTTTTGGAAGCCTACCCAAAAAAATTGCAAACACTGGCGCTGGTAGAGCGAAGCCACAAGCTATTTCCCATTCAAACCGACTACACAGGGCTGACGATTGCAACGACACTGCAGGAGCATATTGCGGTGGAGGCGAGTGGGGAAGAAATCAGCGGGGCGTGGCTGTATTGAGATTTCGATGTTGGAGAAAATTTTGACCCCTGGCAAATTGTTGGCAGAAACCTGGCCGTGCAAAATTGGCCATAGCATTTTTCCGCGGTATGTTTAGGAATGGTAGTTTTTACTGAACGGGATTGGAAAGTAAGGTAAATCGGTACAAGAAAGTACGCCAAGACCGTTGTTGTGCGTCACTTTAGACGCAGATTCCAATGAACATATTGTAATTTGTTATGGGATATATTCTCTCAATTTTGAAGAGTATAGATGGGACTTCGTACATCCATTTAAAGCAAGACAAAATGTGGATATGCTGGAAATTTTTATTTAAATATGTGCAATTAAAAGACTAAGCAAACATGAAAATAATTCCGCTTATTCATTGCCACGACTTAAAAAGAGCAACTGCCTTTTACACGAATGTTCTTGATTTTACTTTGAAGTATCCCGACGAAGCGGACAACGAATGGGTAATTGAACTTATCAATAACGATGCAGAAATAATACTTGCCAGTATGGACGGGACACCTCGAATTGCCTTATATGTAAGAGTTAATGACGTAGACGCTTTATTTCAAAAGTTTGTCGGTCGTGGCCTGATTGTCCCAAACAACCCAGATTCCCCGGTTCATAATAGTCCAGTAAACCAAACCTGGGGACTGAGAGAATTTTATGTAAATGATCCGTGTGGAAACACTTTACGATTCGCTACACCAATTAGTTGACCTTTCGTTTCTATTCGACGTCAAAAAGCGAACGCACACACCGTGTGTTTATAAAATGGTGGCGGGACATTAAGCATTCCACTTTAAATCGCTATTTTGCTTCTGCGGTTAATTGAAACTGACGTTTTTCAATTGCCAGAACCTCATAAACACTTAAACGTTGTACGTCACCCACTGAAAGACCAATTCGCCATTGAGAATAAAACAAGTTTTTGATTTTGATAGGCGAAAGTATCACAACCAATAAGGCTACCACATCGGCAAAGGATTGCAAAAATTGATAAAGTGGTTGTCAATAATATTGAATCAAGCGACAGCAGCAAAAGCAGTAACCTCAAATTTTCAAAACCATGGCAACAGAAGGAACAAAAGAAAATCCGTGGAAATTAAAAACGCCACCACAGACATCTGAGTATGAGATGTATAAAGATGTCAGGGACGGCAAAGAAGTCATAATGTGTATCGTCGGTAAAACAACACTTATTTACGATGCGAAATGCCTGACCGATTTACACGAAATGCTCAAAGCACATGGGGAGTGGATGGAATTAGGTAGCGCCGACGAACAGAAGCAAGCAAAAGAGGGAACAGTTGAAGCCTGGGGACGGGCTGAAAGCAATCCCAACGGGGGTTGGTACGGACTTAAAAAGGGTCTTCGGGGACGATTTGGCATGTATATTCCGCCTCTTATGGAGAAACTTGGACTTGCCGAATTAACGCATGATGCAAAGGGAAATAAAATGAAAGCAACGTAACGGCCTACCGAAGGGCGAACGGTTAACGTATTGCTGTCAGTGCGGGAATATTATGCACTTCGGCTTCACTAATGTACAACTGCTAAATAGAATTAAGAAGTCCAGTCCATGTTCTTCAGCCCGCATTGAAGCAATACGCTGTTATGGGCGGTTGGTCAAGTCTCGGAGAGTGGTTTAAGTTGAGAGATCATAACCGGCAGGAATGTCTCTTTGATGGTCCAGACAATGGAATAGTCAATGCCAAAATAATCATGTACAATACGATTTCTGAACCCACGTATGCGGTGCCAATCAATATCCGGAAAACTGTCTTTAAACTCCTCCGGCAGGCGGTTTGCAGCTTCGCCAATAATTTCAAAGTTGCGGATCACGGCATCCACCGTTTTGCCGTCACGTTGAAAGTCGTCAAAACTTTGTCCTGCAGTATAGTCGAAGATTTTGTGAGCACTATCCAAAATGTCACTAATCAGGAGCTTCGGTTCACGTTTAGACATAAACAATCTCCCGCTCTATAGCCTTGAAGTATTTGTCTTTAACGCCCTTGCGGGATACCAAGTCTACTTTCTTTTGAAGCCGCTGTTCAATGTAGTGGGCTAAATCAATGAATTCAATGCCGACTGGTCGGTCAAAGTCCACAATAATGTCAATGTCACTGGAAGGGGAAAAGTCGTCCCGCACTACAGAGCCAAACAAACCAAGGCTTTGAACATGGAACCGGCTGGACAACTCCGGCTTGAGCTGTGCCAAGACTTGCTTTATTTCAGAGAGTTGTTCCATCCTTCAAATTTAGGAAATCTCACCGAACCGAAATTGCCCATTACGTAGAACGTGTTGCTGTCAGTGGTGGCATTCACTGCTCCACAGCTTCCCTTCTTTGCTAATGTAAAATAGAATTACTGATGTTCAAAACTTGTTCGTCAGCCACCATTGCAGCAAAACGCTGTTGTGCGAACTCATAAAGCAAACCTCAACCATAAATACAAATAGGAAAGCAAGAATACGGCTAACATTCCTCCCATATTAACCCAAAAGATATTCCTAATTAACTGGCTACTTCTGGAAAGACTGTTACGAAAAAAACGTGTCAGCAGAAACGCAACCGAAGAAAAGAACAGGCTTACAATCATTACATAAGCCAATTGCCTTAAAAAGCCGATAAATGCACTCTCTACTGGAGCACCTTCCCCGTTAGCATTTGATGCACCCAAAAAGACAACGCCAACCATAACAAGTCCAACTACATTCAAAGCCGCCATTAAAAATGCATATAAAAACCTTTGAGATGTATAATTGTCCTTTGTCATTTTGATTATTATGAGACTTGAAAGTTTTGCACAATGTCCGACTGCTTGCTGAAGTAGCGGCAATATCGACCCCTCAGCTTAAAAGCAGTTATACAGTTCAACACCATTCCAGTTGCCCAATGACTTCCGTCTGCCGCTATTTTAGCAAGCAAATGTTGTGCGTTCGTTTTTCGCACCAAGACATTTGGTAAGGCCAATAGGAATAAATTGCTGCAACTATTTAATCGCTAATAAGTCAACTTTTTCAAGAATAGGATCTTTGGCTAACAGCGACGAAGCATTCGCCATTAAGGCAGCTGCAATGGGGCCGTTTAGATGCGCTTCACGTCCTTCCACCGTTTCGAACGTGTCGAATATGCCGAAAGTAGAGGGGCCAATTTGTAAAGCGTACCATCGTATGGTTCCGGGCTCTCCCTCAGCAAGTGGCAATGCCGATTTTAAAAATTCAAGCACTTCCTTTTCTTTACCGGCCTTTGCTTCGAGTCTCGCCAAAATTCCAAATGTTTCCATGATCTTAATTTTTAGAGTAGATGAGAAAGCTAATTCTACAAAAGGTATGGGATTTTGTTCAAGCTAAAAATAAATCCTGTCCGTCCGAACCGGCACGGTTAGTCATAAACTTTTAGGGTCTTGTTCGGATAGGCCGTTTAGGTGCAAATAAAACAAACGGAAGAGCCTATCATAAGCTTCATTTTGAAATGAAGTGTTTCTGGAAAATGACGCACAACGTAGAACAGCTTTGCGATGTGGCGGCATTCAATATTCTGTCGCTCAACT
>CBDUBQ010000045.1:0-44989 GCA_965365435.1 uncultured Flavisolibacter sp. | reverse complement strand
GGTTTAACAAATGATGCAAACACATCCCCCTCCTAAACCTGAAAACCTCGCAACCTGTAAGAACTAACCACCCTTTTTTTGTAGCGGACGGCAAAGATACAACCCACTCACTATTGCGGCCAAATCTTTTCTGACAAAAGCAGTAAAAAATTTGGAAAGACCGATGGCAAAACGTTTACCCCTCTCTACCCATACAACCCACTTTAAAAGAACGAGCGCAAAGGTAAATAAAATATTGATTACCAGCAAAATAAATGTTCCAGAGAAGGAAAATGTGACGCCTTTGACCAACCAATCTAACGACTATTTCGAAGAGCGGTTGCAAAGATAGGAAGGTTAGCAATGCAACTAATTATAAACCGGCTTTGAAACTGCTAAAATCTTGTGAAAGGAAATGGCGGGATTTTAATGTTACAAAAAGGGAAAGTAGTTAGAGCAAGGTTTGCCTATTGTCGAATGTAACCCTGCAGTGCCTTTACATAGGTTTCAAAAGCATCCACTCCTTTTGGTGTGATTCGGCAGATTGTTTGGGGATAGTTTTCTTTAAACTGTTTTTGAACTTCGATATAGCCCGCTTCTTTTAATTTTTGTATTTGCACACTTAAGTTGCCGGCGGTAGCGGCGGTTTTCTCTTTCAAAAAGGTAAATTCGGCTTCCTTTACGCTGATGAGCAGCGACATGACAGCCAGGCGCAATTGGGAATGTAATATGGGGTCGAGTTCTTTAAACACTTTCGGCTTCTTCCTTTCTAGTTTTTCGAAATTCTTTATTTGCCATGATGCCGGGAATAATGTATCCTACCAAAGCAGCTAATGCATGCAGCCACATGACCACCTCAAAATCGTTGGCAAAAATGGCCGCAAAACCAATAATCCAGGCGCAATAGGCTCCTACTATGGAAGGCCTGAAGTTTAAGGCCGTGCCATACACCAGAATCCAAAAAGCATACAAGTTTATCAGCAATGCAAAGCCCATATTAATAATGAGGGGGTCGAAAGCACCATAGCGTGCACGAATGATTCTTGTACCGTAGTTAATAACAACGATGATGAACATTAGCGCCATAAAAAATCCCGCATCTAAACGGGTGAACAAATCACCGGCATATGTTTTTACTTTCTGCGGCCTGTGAAAAAAGGATTGTCGTATGATTTCAACTAAAAAGTAAATGACCGTAAACCCGCCAAAAAGATTCCAAAAGAAAAAGGTAGAAAGCCAATGAAATTTTAGGTTGGCGACGGTTAGCATAGACGCCAATAAAATCATCCAACCCCACAATATCCACCCCCATCCATCGTCGCTCTGTTCTTTCTTGGCAAGAGAAACCATTTGCTGAATCAACTGCAGGCTTTCCCTTTCGGTGAGTTGTTTTTCTTCCATTGCTATTTTTTGCTGGGTTGAATAATATGGCCGGGAATGATATAGCTGGTAAGAATGGCCAGGGCTGCCATCAGGATCTGGTAGTCGTACGGAAGAAAGACACAAACGCAAGCCAGGACCCAGTTGAAAACACCCCCGATAACCAATGGCCGGAATTTTAGGAACATACCACTGACAAACGTCCCCAACCCATAAAACAAAATGAAAAAAGGATAGGCAATAAACCAGCCGCCCTTTGTGTTGGTGATGATCAGGCTTAAAACAAAAAAAGAAATACCAATACCCATCCAAAGATGTTTCATGCTATCGCCCACGTAGGTTGTGTACCGGTGCCCGGAGTTTCGGTTGGCCCTTATGATTGTCAGGATAACGGCCGGAATTGTGACGAGCCACACCAGGTAATGATGCTTGTACTGCACCACTACTTTGAGAAAAAACTGGGCAAGAAGCGCAAAAAATACAAGCCATCCCCAAAACAAAAAGTAAAAGCGGTTTTCACCAATATCGCTTCGTACTTTCTTAATCATATTTTCGATCAACTGCAGGCTTTGCTGCGGCGAAAAATTGTCTTCCATGCCGGGTTCATTAAGACAGGTGCGGGCAGGGCGGCCCACACCTGTAAAAAATTAATTGATCTGCTTTAAAAAATATTCGGCTGTGGTTTTGCCCCAAACCGGATGCAGCGCTGTTGAAGGCTTAAAAACAGCATATTTCTTCAAGGCCTCTTCAAACAGTTTTTTTGCTTCGGTTTTGCTGCCGCCGAATTGCTCCGGCGTAAAAAACTTGTCTTGCGCTTCCAACAAAAATGTTCTTGGATTCTCCGGGTTTAGCGATTTGGCCATTTGCAGCGCTTCGGCAGCTTGCGGACCATATGTCTGCCAGCGGTTCATCGGGTCGCCCATCATGCGCAGTGAGGCGATCATCTTTTTCAGAACAAAAATTTCGGAGTTGTTTTTCTCCAACGCTTCGGCCTTGTTTAGGAGGGCTTCTGCTTTGTCGGCCGGGGGGTCAACTTTAGCGGCCGACAGGTTTTCCATTCCGCCCATATAGGTAGCATTGACCTGCGCCAGTGCAGCATAATAATACGGTAGCCATTGCGTTTTTTCGGCATCGCCAATACGTTCAAAAGCAGCTGACAGGTCAAGCAGGGCTTGAGGGCTCCGTACCGAATCAACAGCTGCAATGCGGTCTTGCATCGCTTTCATATACCGGTCGGTTTGCCCAAACACGGTTGCCATACCAAGGAAGAAAATCGTTACTGATAAAAGAAGCTTTTTCATACTGCTTTGTTTTTTTCGTTTTGTAATTTTTCGTATTCTTTTTCTACAGCGTTATAGCCGCCACGGCCTCCATAGGCACCGAGGTAATGGAAAACAAGCCCGATGCCCCAGCCCAGCATGGCCCAGGCCGGCCAGGGAAATCCACTACGGTCGTGAAGGGAGCCTGTTACAAACCACAGCACCCACAAAAAGCCTATGACGACAAGATAGGTGGCCAAATGACTTTTGAACGAAGCCCGCTTTTGGGCAATATCCCACAACTGGGGATCTTTACCTGAAGGTGTTTGCTCGTACGACATGTTGAAAGGATTTAGTGATGAATGAGGTAAGCTTATACGGATATTTAATTGACGACATCACAGGTTATTGTTGATGGCCTCCTGTGTGCGGTCTATGCCAAAGCTGAAGAAAGCGCCAATAAATACAAACATCCGCGACGGTGGCAAAATAGCTTCCTTGCGGCGTCCATCGTACGAAAACTGGTAGCCGAATGTCTGTTTCAGGTTCAGCACATTGCTAACCGACAACACATAGACCGCCCAGGACTTTGCATTTTGTTTTCCGATAGTGGGAATGTAGTTGAGGCTAAAGCTGACATTGTGATAGGCGGGCACCTCGCCACGGTCGGTAAACTTGTACTGTCCGCCCGAACCATCAATATTGTAATAAGGACGGTTGCTGGCAAAATTGTACGAAGCATTGAAGCCCGTCTTCCACGGCAGCACAAATTTTTTCATCACCAGCGATGCCGTGTGGCGGGCAGCAAAGTTGGGCCGGATGGCAAACGGAAAATTCAGGAAGTCACGCTCCGTATCCAGAAATGAATACGACACCCAGTAATCAAAATCCTTTACTGTTTTTTTATCGCGCCAAAACAGCTCAAAGCCTTTGGCATCGCCAAATCCTTCATTATTTAGCGCTAATCCACCGCGGCCGTTGACAAACCCTGTTTTAATCAGGGCATCATATTTTTTATAAAATGCTTCGGCCCGAAACACCTGCAGGGCGGTGGTTTTTTGGTATTGGGCAATGTAATGAGATGACCTGGCAAAATTCAATGCGTTGGGCGATGGCAGGTACTGCGTCTCGGGATTTTGATAAAACACACCATATGCCAGGGATGCCTGGCTTTCTTTGCCGATTTTATAAGCCAGCGAAAACCGCGGTGCCAGATTGGTACGGTTAAGCAGCGATGACCGTTCGAGGCGGGCGCCGGCTTTTGCGGCCAGCGCATTGCTCAGATAAATGTCGCTTTCGGCAAATACGGCGGTGGTGTGCTGCCGCACTGCACTCTTGTATTCATTTTGGTCAAAGGCAATAAAGCTAGAAGGTTCATTGCTGAAATTATGTTCGGCACCAAACCGCACCGCACTAAGTCCGTTCAGCCGGCGATCAAGCACCAACTTACTATTGAGGTAATGTCCGCGGCTGCGTAAACCAAAGTTTTTAAATTCGAGCCCGCTAATCACTACGTCATTTTTTGAATCGTTTTGCAGGCCGGCATTGATCTCGTCGCGGTTATTCGTGTACGATACACCCGCCGCAATTTTCCAAAAGCTTCCCAACCGATCTTTCCAGGAAAGATTGTGGTAGGTGTACTGATTGTTTAACCCAAAGCGGTCGAAATAGCCCAATGTATCCAGGCTGCTGACACGAAAACCCAAGCGGTTGGTGCTAAACACGCCATAATACTTCAGCATACCGGAAGCCGATGTTTTTATCCTGAAATTTCCTTCGGCATTATGAAAGGAGGGTGTTTGAAAATAGTCCTGCCGTTGTTTAATGGCTTTGAAAGCTAAAGACAAGTCGGTAAAGTTGTAGCTAAAACCCCACGAAGCCGTTTTCTTCTTATTTAATTGCTGATAGCCGGCATCGAGGCTCAACGCCGTGACGCCCAGGCTGGCCGATGTTTGTTCGGGCAAATCAATGGACTCCAAAATCACCGCCGCGGAAAGAGCCTGTCCGTAAAGGGCCGAGTAGCCGCCGGTGCTAAAAACCGTTCCTTTGAACAGAAAAGGATTAAAGCGGCCGTAGCCTGCAATATTTGGCCCCGATTGAAAAAAGAAGCGATTGACCAGGGTGCCATCAATAAAAAATTTGGTTTCGGCCGCGGTGCCGCCACGAACGAAAAGCCCCTCGGACTCACCTACCTGCTGTGCACCCGGCAGGGTTTTTAAAGCCCCAGTAACATCGCCGTTTGCACTGGCTGTAGTAACGACATCAAGGGAGGTTAACACCACGGCCGCCCGTTTGCGGTCGCTGGCTTCAAATGTGCCGGCCGTAATGACAACGGCTTTCATTTCGCTGATCTCTTCCTTTATGGAAAATGAGAAATTCAGGGGCGCACCCGTAAGATTAATTTTCTGCTCGATGCTTTTGTAGCCATAGGCCGTTATTACCAAAAGCTGGTCGCCTTTTTCGGAGGTGGTGAATCGAAAGGCACCAGTGGAGTCAGTGGTGGTGCCATCGTAGGTATCTTTTAGTGTGATGCTGGCGCCGGCAACAAAACCTCCGCTGTTATCCTTTACAGTACCTGTCAGTACCGTTTGTGCCCTTAGCACCACAAACTGCAGCAGCAGCATCAGCAGTAAAAAAAATTCTCTCATAACTTGTTTGGTTTCTATAATCGAAGATAAAGTAGTTTATGATATAAACCAATTTATCTAAAAAAATAATCCCTGCCACGAGGCAGGGATAACGGAACCGTCCATGAACCGAATTCTAGTTGATTACAAATCAATATCCTTAGTATCGTCTTTTGTTTCGTAAAGTTTCCGGTGTTGCGCCCCACCGGAGGCTGCGGGCTGCTTATTTTTCATTTGAGGCAGCAATGCCATCCTTACCGGCGCTGAAAGCGTAAGAAGAAAGTTCAACTTTCTGCACCGGCAGGTAAGTGAGTTCTTTTTGTTCATTTACCATAGAAATGCGGTAGTGCGCTGTGGCACCGGCAGCAGCAAAACTTTTATCGCGGAATTTGTAATTGGTGACAGCCGCATTCTCGGCTGTAAACACCAACCCTACCTGTTTAAAATCCACCCCATTGGCACTCCTCTCCACTAAGTAATAAGCCGTGTTTTCCGATCCTTTTTTCCAGCTTAGTTGTACACAGGCTGCACCGTCGCCGGACTTGGTAAGGCTGGCACTTTCAAAAACCGTTTTTTGGTTTTGTGCTGCGGCAGAAAAAGTGAGGAAAGAAAAAGAAGCGATCAAAAGCGTGTAAAGTGTTTTCATGATTAGTTTTTATAGGGTTTTGCAAACAGTTGTCCTACCGGACATTTTCGGGTAGCGAACGGAAATCTACGTGAACCGGAACCGGAAATTCAACTAAAACTTTTCAAGACCGACGAAAGGGAAAATAAAGGTGTGTAGAAAGTTTTCATGTTGGGTTTACGGTAGTTTGACGGATGATTGATTGCTGCGACCTGAGGACAAACATATACTGCCGGTTTCAGAGTTGCAAGTAATTCTACGAAAATAATTTTCGCATTCTACGAAAGGGTTTTCGCGAATACCGTATTTTCTGCATCGGAGAATCATACGTATTTCTTCACCCCTGGGGCAGGTACAATTGCATTTTGCGTGGCGAAAGTCTCCTGCGCCGCAACCTTGCCCGCAGCATTTTCGCCTAACTTTGCGGCCTTACGCATAGCTATATGAACTACCAAACGCAGCATAAAATCCGTATTGTAACAGCCGCCTCGCTTTTCGACGGCCATGACGCCGCCATCAACATCATGCGCCGCATTTTGCAGAGCAAAGGAGCCGAGATCATTCACCTCGGCCATAACCGCAGCGCCAAAGAGATAGTGGAATGCGCCATTGAAGAAGACGTGCGGGGCATTGCCATTACCTCGTATCAGGGCGGCCATGTGGAGTTTTTCAAGTACATGAAGGACCTGCTCGATGAAAATGGCTGCGGCCATATCAAAATATTCGGCGGTGGCGGCGGCACTATTCTGCCGCAGGAAATTGATGAACTGCACCAGTACGGTATTACCCGCATTTATTCGCCCGACGACGGCCGCAAAATGGGCCTCGAAGGCATGATTGACGATGTCATCAGGCAATGCAGTCCCCTTGTTCCCGAGCCGGGAAATGGGCAATCAACCGACGCCTACTGGATAGTGCCCGACGACTGGAATGGCAAACTTCCCCTGGAAGAAAAAAAAGATATCAGAAGAATTGCAAGGGCCATTACACTGGCCGAAGCGGGGCAAAACTATAAGCCGGTGCTGGAAAAACTGCTCAACGGAAAAGCCCTGGATGAAACTGCCGATGCCGGAAACAAAGACCATGCAGCAGCAGATCCTTTGGCCAGGGAAGAGAACACGCCCGTTCTGGGCATTACCGGCACCGGCGGCGCCGGCAAGTCATCGGTTACCGATGAAATTGTGCGCCGCTACCTGAACGCCTTTCCCGATAAAACCATTGCGGTCATCTCCGTTGATCCGTCGAAAAAGAAAACGGGTGGCGCCTTGCTCGGCGACCGCATCCGCATGAACGCCATTTCATCTCCCCGTGCTTACATGCGTTCGCTGGCCACGCGGGAAAGCGACAAGGCCCTGAGTGTACATGTGCAGGAAGCCATTGACATTTGCCGCACGGCCGCCTTTGATTTTATTCTTCTGGAAAGCGCCGGTGTAGGCCAAAGCGATGCATCTATCCTTGACTATTGCGATGTAAGCCTTTATGTGATGACGCCCGAATACGGCGCCGCATCGCAACTGGAAAAAATCAATATGCTGGATTATGCCGATGTAATTGCTATCAACAAATTCGACAAAGCCGGCGCCCTGGATGCCTTGCATGATGTGCGCAAGCAATACAAGCGCAATCATGGCTTGTGGGCGGCAAAAGATGAAGAGCTGCCCGTAGTGGGCACTATTGCCGCCCAATTCAACGATGGCGGTATCAACGAGCTGTTTGAAAAACTGATGGTGGCTGTAGAAAACAAAACCGGCCGCATTTTCGGAAACCGGAATACCACCGGCACCGCCGGAGATTCGGCAGAGGCCACAACCACCAAATCGCAGATTATTCCGCCAAAGCGGGTGCGGTACCTGTCGGAGATTTCGGAAAACAACCGTGGCTACGATGCATGGGTTGTTGAACAGTGTACGCTTGCGTCGAAGCTTTACCAGATCAATGGAGTGATTGAGGCGGCCGGCAAAGACGCTTCTTACCGCGCCGACCTGGAGCGCCTGCGCAGGCAGTTTGAAGACAGGCTGCATCCCGAATGCAGACAGCTCATTGAAAACTGGCCGGCGTTACGCGAAAAATACGAGGCCGACTTTTTCGAATACCAGGTCCGCGAAAAAGTCATCAGGCAACCCATCACCACCACATCGCTGAGCGGCACCCGCATTCCGAAGGTTGTTTTGCCCAAATACAACGATTGGGGCGACATCCTGAAATGGCAGTTGCAGGAGAACGTCCCCGGCGAATTTCCCTACACAGCCGGCGTGTTTCCGCTGAAAAGGGCCGAAGAAGATCCCACCCGGATGTTTGCCGGCGAAGGCGGGCCCGAACGCACCAATAAGCGTTTCCATTATGTGTCGCAGGGGCAGCCTGCCAAGCGCCTGTCCACTGCCTTCGACAGCGTGACCCTGTACGGCGAAGACCCTGCCTACCGCCCCGACATTTATGGTAAGATCGGCAACAGCGGCGTGAGCATTGCTACGGTGGATGATGCCAAAAAATTGTATAGCGGGTTTAATCTGGCCGATCCGAAGACATCGGTATCAATGACCATCAACGGCCCGGCGCCCATGCTGCTGGCGTTTTTTATGAATGCGGCCATTGACCAGCAATGCGAAAAATATATCATCGAATCGGGTTTGAAACAAGAGGTGAATGAAATCATTAAAGCCAAATACAACCTGGATGACCTGCCCGCTTATATGGGCCGCAACGGCAAGGTCATTCCCCGCGATGGTGAGCTGATTGGCACCCTGCCGCCCGGCAACAATGGCCTGGGCTTACGGCTCCTTGGCCTTTCCGGCGACGAAGTGTTGCCTAAAGAAGTGTACGAGAAGATAAAAGCCGAAACGTTGACACAGGTGCGGGGCACCGTGCAGGCCGACATTCTGAAAGAAGACCAGGCACAGAACACCTGCATCTTTTCTACCGAGTTTGCCCTGAAGCTGATGGGCGACGTGCAGGAATATTTCATTCAGAACAAGGTGCGTAACTTCTACAGTGTTTCCATCTCGGGCTATCACATAGCCGAAGCCGGCGCCAACCCCATTACACAGTTAGCCTTTACGCTGTCCAATGGCTTTACGTATGTGGAATATTACCTTTCGAGAGGCATGCAGATAGACGATTTCGCCCCGAACCTTTCTTTCTTTTTCTCCAATGGCATGGATCCAGAATACAGCGTGATAGGCCGCGTAGCCCGCCGCATCTGGGCCAAGGCCATGAAAAATAAATACAAGGGCAACGACCGGTCGCAAAAGCTGAAGTACCACATACAAACCTCCGGCAGAAGCCTGCATGCACAGGAAATTGACTTTAACGATATCCGCACTACGCTGCAGGCGCTGTATGCGATTTACGACAACTGCAATTCGCTGCACACAAATGCCTACGACGAAGCTATTACCACGCCCACCGAAGAGAGTGTGCGCCGCGCTATGGCCATCCAGTTGATCATTAACCGCGAACTGGGTTCGGCTAAAACCGAAAACTTCATCCAGGGCTCTTTCCTGATTGAAGAATTGACCGACCTGGTGGAAGGAGCCGTACTGGCCGAATTTGACCGCATTACCGAACGCGGTGGCGTGCTGGGAGCCATGGAGCGCATGTACCAGCGCAATAAGATTCAGGAAGAAAGCCTGCAGTATGAGCACCTGAAGCATACCGGCGATCTGCCGATTGTGGGTGTCAATACGTTCCTGAATAAAAATGGCAGCCCCACGGTATTGCCGGGCGAAGTGATTCGATCTACCAAAGAGGAAAAAGAACAACAAATTGGGAACCTTCATGCCTTTTGGAAGCGCAACGAAGGCAAAAGCGAGGCGGCGCTAAAGCGGCTGAAGGAGACTGCCGTAAACAACGGGAACCTATTTGCCGAGCTGATGGAAACGGTGAAGTATTGCTCGCTGGGGCAAATCACCCATGCTTTGTACGAGGTGGGCGGGCAGTACCGCAGAAGCATGTAGCAAAAGCCTACCAGGCAGACGAACCGGAAAGAAAGAATGGTGTGAAAAAGAGAAGTCCCGGCGGCAGCGACAAGGCAGGTATTCGTTTGCCTTATGCCCCAACGCTGCCGGGGACTGATTGAACGGCAACCATCACCTTGGTGATCTCCTTCCCTCTTTTCGATAAAAAAAATCTCACGCTTCCACGTGAGATTTCTATCAATCCATTACTGTTTCGGTTGTCACTTTTCCTTACATCACACCAGTAAACCTTTCGATGCGGGTGTTATACGTCTGTTGTCCTTCTGCCGAAGATCAGGCTCAGAATAAAGAGCACCAGGAAGATAAAGAACAAGATCTTAGCAATACTTGCCGCACCGGCTGCGATACCGCCAAAGCCGAAGATGGCTGCGATGATAGCCACAATCAGAAAAATCACTGTCCAGCGTAACATAACATTCGATTTAAAAGTGAATAAATATTTACAGCACTTAAGACGAAAAATGTGCCACATCAAAATGCAGAACATAAGGAGCACCTGAAAAGCGTGTTGTAAAGAAGAGTTTGCGGAATCTTTGCCGCAATTTGAACAATTGCCAAGGCGTCTAAGGGCAGAGTAAGGGCAAAACTGCCTCATCAGTAACGACTGAGCAGGCTTTTTGTTTTTGAGCGCCAAGCGGGCAAAGTGTTTCTTTTGGGTACAACTGTCGCCACTGTGCCGCATTTTGGCTATGGCTGGCGGCGGCAGGCGTTTACGGCAAGACAAAACCGCGCTGCCACTGTTTTGTTTGCCTCCGAACCTTTATCTTGTGAAGTGTTGACCATTGCCCCAAAACGGTTTAGCTTTCTGACCCATGAGTTTTGTTTCTGTGCAATCTTTTACGAATTACATTGATGCCCATATCATTCTCGGCCGCCTCAAAGACGAGGGCATTGATTGCTGGCTGCGCAACGAGGCCACAACCACCATCATACCCATCTGGACCACGGCCATTGGCGGTATTCAGTTGATGGTGGTGCAGGAACAACTGCAGCGGGCCAGCGTTCTGCTGCAACAAATGGCCGAAGAAAAAAAGGTCAACCGCCTCTGCCCGGTTTGCTTCAGCCACAATGTGGAATATATCAACAGCATTCGGCGTCCGGTGAACTGGCTAAGCGCCTTTGTCACCTTTATATTGGGCGATTTTGCGCTGATGCCGGAGCAGCGGTACCATTGTTTTCACTGCGGCGCCGAATTTGACAAACCCCTGGAAGCAAGCAATAACTGAGGGGAGAAAGAATAGCTATACCGTGACGACGAAAGAAATGCCGGGTAGGTTTCGATGGCGCTTGCGCTTCCGCAGAAAAAGATAATAGATAGTGAGGACAGTAAACAAAGCAGTGAGTAGCCTACCGCTGGAAGAAGAAAGAGTTTTAGCCTGATGTAATCTATTTATACCCTGCGTTTCTGCAACGCGTTGGCACCTGATTTATCTATCTCCGCCATTCCATTACCGGCAGGAATCACTTGCCGTTGCATCAGCCGGTACTATGACAACCACCCGTTACCAATTGTTCTGGTGTTCTTTGTTTACCCGTTCCGGCTCCACAACATCCCCTTCGTGCCAGCGCGGACTGTAGCGAATGAAAAAATAAATCCACACCGACCGCGAAAGCCTCATCAGCGGCGGCTGCAGCAACACCAGCAGCACCGCGTTGGTACCCAGCCACCAAAAAAAACGGTTGTCTTTAAGTGAGAAGCCAATGGTGAGCCACCAAAGCACAAAGCTAATGACGCTGAAGAGCACCGCCAGGGTATAGCTGATCATGTTAGTGCCATAATAAAAGCCCGGTTCCATATCCAGCGGCTGCGTGCACACGGGACAGCGTTGATTCATGCGCAGCACCGTTTTTATGCGGTAGGGGTTGCCCACCGTAAACATAGCGCCCCTGCGGCATCGCGGGCATTTGTTTTGCAAAATGCTGAGAATAATGTTTGGCTTTACATCTTTCTTATCGGCACACATCGCTGTCGGTTAAAGTACAGGCAAAGATAGGAAGGTGGAAGCCTTAGTGCCGGCAACCAGGCCACGGCAGCTATCAACCCCGAGGCACGAAGTGCCGGCCCGCAAAAGCAGCCTGCCAGCGCATGGGCAACAAATCCAACACCAAAAAAAGAAAGGCTACCACAATGGCCGGCAACCACTGTGGTGTCAACAAAGCAGCAGCAGCCGGTGCACCCATTTTTCTGCTCAGGTGTATGCGGAGGCTGCCGGCCGCGCCGTTTTTGCAAGGTCACTTGGCGCCATACCTGAATCGTCAACGGCTGCCAAACTTTTGATGGGCCTGCTCAAACCCTGTTACCTATACCCCGACCGTTCGGTTTGTTTACGGCTACAGTGCGGTGTAAATGATCGTTTAGTCGTTATTGACCAATAAAGCTGTTCTACTGCCACGGGTAAGAACACAGAAAGGCCGGTAGCACAACGGTTAGTCTTATACCGTCGCATTGCTCACCGGAAAATTTCCTGGCAAAACACCATCGGCCAAAACCAGATGCAGGTGGTGCATAACCGTAAGGCCTGACCGCCTTTTTTGCTCTCTTTTTCCAACTGATAAATGCTGTTTAAAAAAAGTAAGCGCTCCGCCGCTGGTTGCTGCACACTATTTGCAATAGCTTGGCAGGAGGAAAAAGAATTATGAAGATGCGTGACTTTACCCACTTGTTGTTGCACAAAAAAGCCGCGCTGCTTTACAAAGAGGGGGTGTATATCGGCAAACGGAAAAGGGGGAATTCGGTGGTGCTGTTGTACCAGGTGGAGGGCTTTTATGCCGAAGTGTTTTACCGTACTTATCGCCGCGAAATTGACGCCATCCGTTGCTTTTCCGGCACCCGTCGCCTTGATCCTTATTTATCGGCAATAGATGTGGCCAGCCTGGTAGGCTGCCCATGAAAGGAGGGCGCTGACTGCCCTCCTCCGATGGCAGCTTTGCAGGGAAAAAGACTATCAGTCACGGCCAGCCTGCACCATCAAGGCCCCTTGTTCAACGTCGTTCCTGCTAGCATTATGCCTTCGGCCGCAATACATTTTGGCACTTTATTTTAAGCCATACAAGAATGCCGGCCGCAAAATTTAATTACTCGCTCGACTACAAAAACCTCGATCTGCGCCAACAGCCGGAGCTTTACCGCACCGGTGTGGGCGAGCAGGGGGTGTTGCTGGTAGAGCCTTATAAATCGGAGATTCTTCCGCTCTGGCGCTTTAAAACACCTGCAATAGCCAAACAGTCTGCCCAAAAAATTTTTAAATTGTTCCTTGTCTATAAAATGCAAAACGATTTTGTAGGCATGGATATGGCCCGCAAGTTTTTGCAAATGGGCTACACCCGCAGCCGGCGCTATGCCAATCACCGGTCGGGAAAAAAGTACGACGGTCCGGTGCCGCAGGACAAAAAAGGGGTAAGCGGCGCCCACGGCCGGCCCGAGTTGCCCCTTGAAACAGACCCGGAAAAAGCAGAAAGCGCCGCCATGTTTTATGTGGTGTGGCAAAAAGCCAAAGCCGACCCGGTGTACCAACAACTGCTGCGGCAGCACAAAGAACAATTCGGGACCTGAGCATCAGCGATACCGTTGACAAAAAAGTGTGGCTTCTGCCGTGGTGGTAAAGAACGGGCGATCAGTCCTGGTTTTTGGCGGGCTTTTATTTCAATGATCAATTTTATTCTGTCGGCCTTTGACCCGGAAGCAGAAAAAGCCTAAACCCGAAACCGAATCGGCATCGCGGTCAGCATTTTTTTTCTTCATCCATTCATTAAGGGGCGCCGGTGTCGGCCCGGTTGGGAAGGTAGGCGGCGGTGTCTGGTCAGCGTAATGGGCCGAAAACCGAAGATTTGACAGCGGCTAAAAGGGTCAACAATCCGGCGCCCCGGACCGGCCGGTATCTGTGTTCCCAAGTAAAGCTCCGGCACAGCCAAAACAAAAGAGGGAGGAGCAAAGGTTTTATGGGTGATGGCGTTTACGATGCAAAAAGCCGGAGAACATAGGGCAAAAAAATCAGCAATCCCACCACCAGCGACAGTACCGCCGACCACAGCACGGCCGCTGCCGCCACGTCTTTTATGATTTTTATGGCGGGATGAAAGTCGGTTGTGTGCATGTTGCAAATACGCTCCACCGCCGAGTTCAGCATTTCAAGGCTAATGACAATGGCGGTGCAAAGCAACAAGGCAATCCATTCGGTTTTAGTAACGCCAAAGAAAAACCCGGCTGCTATCACCAGCACGGCCACTACGCCTTGTATCTGCCCGTTACGTTCCAAACGAAAGAACTGAACAATTCCATGAAAGGCATACCGCAGGCTTCTGATGAAATAACGCATACAATTGAAGGAATAAAAGTGAATCTTTCCCGACGGCTGAAAGATACGATTCGGCCAAGCCCTGATCTCCATCGCCTAACAGCATTGCAACTGTGTACACCATCGGTTACTTTTGCCTCACAAAACCAATATTCTTGAAGCCCCAAAAATCCGTTTGGTATGTTTTGCTGCTGATCCTTGCCGGCATGGTGTACTTTGTTTTTTTCACCTACCAAAACATCCGCCACCACCAGGAAGCCTCCAAATGGGTTAACCACACACACGAGGTCATTGAAGACATTAATGCCGTACATGCCTCGCTTTTGCAGGTAGAGTCGCAGTTGCGTGGCTACGTTATTACCGCCAACAGCATTTTTATAAAAGATTACAACAGCGCCACTGCCACGCTGCGCCAAAATATGGACCGGCTGCAGGCCCGCACCAACGATAACCCGGTACAGGTGCGCCGCACCACGATGATAGAAAAGCTGGCTGCGCAAAAAATCACGTTTCAAAACCAGATCTTCCGGCTGCAGCAAACATCGCCTTCTGCGGCCCAAAACCTGATTGCCGGCCTTACCGGTAAACGGCTCACCGATTCTATAGGGCTTTTGCTGCAGCACATGGCCGCCAGCGAAAACAGCCTGCTGGTGGCCCGCATGCAAAAGAACGATCACCTGACACAAGTTCGTTACCGTACCACCATCGCAGTGGCCGTTTGTGCGTTTGTGCTGCTGGCTATGCTGCTGATAAAAATTGCCGCAGAGGTAAAGCGGCGGCGGCTGGCTGAAGGCAAGGCGCTGCTGAGTGAAGAAAAATACAAGGGCCTGATTGAAAACTCGGCGCTGGTGGTATATGCCACCGACGCAGCCGGCAACTTCACCTATCTCAGTGGCAAGTGCCGGGATCTCACCGGTTATACTGCCAACGAGCTTTTGGGCACACCGTTCTTAAACCTGGTGGACGAAGCTTGGCGGCCGGACGTGCAGGCATTTTATACGGCACAACTGGAAAAACGTACGTTCGAAACCGTCAGGGAGCTGCCGTTGGTAAGCAAAAACGGTGAGCTGCGCTGGTTAGAGCAAAGTGTGGTGCTGCTGCAAAGCGGCGGCCGGCTTACGGGCTTTCAGGGAATAGCCAAAGACATTACCCAACGCAAATACGCCGAAGAATTGCTGGCCGATGCGGAACAACGCATCAAGGCCAAACAGGAGGAATACCACGATCGGCTGCAGGCTATCCTCGACAATATGCCCATGATCATTTACCTCAAAGACCTGGAAGGCCGGTTTGTGATGGTAAACCGGCAGTTTCACCAAACTTTCGGCACTACCGACGAACAGGTGATTGGTGAGACAGATGTTCCCGTTCACCTTACCAAAGAAGGGGCGGCGAAGTTTACCGCGGCCGATGAAAAAATAAAGCGAACCGGCAAGCCGGTGGAAATAGAAGACCTGGTGCTGACACAGCAGGGCGAACGCAATATGCTCATCATTAAATTTCCGTTGTACAGCAAGGCCAATGAGCTATTTGCCATCAGTGCGGTGGGCAAAGACGTAACGGAGCTGATGCGCTACCAGCGCCAGTTGATCAATGCCCGCCAACGGGCCGAAAAAGCCGAACGGTTGCAGGAAGAATTTCTGGCCAACATGAGCCACGAAATTCGCACGCCCATGAACGGTATCATTGGCATGACCAACCTGCTGGAAACAACGAACCCCAACGAAGAGCAGCGGGAGTACCTGCACATGATAAAAGAGTCGTCCGACATTCTGCTGTCGCTGATCAATGATATTCTTGACCTGTCAAAGATCAAGTCGGGGCGTATGGCTGTAGAGCAGGCCGGCTTCGACCTGCACCAAACCATTGAAAATATCATGGCCCCCTTTCGCCATAAGGCAAAAGAAAAGAATGTACAGGTGATTAAACTGCTGCAAGACCTTCCGCAACACATTATCGGCGACCAGCACAAACTGCAGCAGGTGCTGAATAACCTGCTGAGTAATGCGGTAAAGTTTACGGCACAGGGCACCGTGACGCTTTATGCGACTTCTGAAAAAAGAAGCGACGGTTCGCTTTACCTGATCTGCACCGTAACCGATACCGGAATTGGCATTGCACCCGCCAACCTGGAACATGTATTCGAATCGTTTGTGCAGGCCGGCAGCGACATGGTGAGGCGGTTTGGCGGCACCGGGCTTGGCCTCGCTATCACCAAACGCCTGGTAGAACTGCAGGGAGGTAAAATATCCGGCAGCAGTACTGAGGGCGAAGGGAGTTCCTTTTACGTTGAGCTGCCAGTAACGGCAGGCGAAACGCCGCAGGAGCCACGGCCGGTAAAGGAAGCAACGTTTGCCGAAGCCGGCACCGGCGGGCTGAGTGGCAAACATATTCTGCTGGTAGAAGACAACCGGGTGAACCAAAAAGTGACCTGCTTAATGTTGCAGAAAGCCGGCATGGTGGTGCACATTGCCAACCATGGAAAAGAGGCCATTGCGCTGCTGGAGAATAACCGGTACGACCTGATCATCACCGACCTGCAAATGCCCGAAATGGACGGCTTCCAGACAGTAGCCTATATCCGCACCAAACTTCACCTCAACGTTCCGGTTATTGCCATGACAGCCAGTGCGCTGCGCAATGAAAAAAACCGCTGCTTCGAAATTGGCATGAACGAATACCTGACCAAACCCTTTACGCCGGCCGTACTTTTTCAGCAGTTGCAGCGGCATTTGTCGGGATCGGCGGGCCAGGAAGCCGCCGTGACTGAGCTGGTAAATCATGCCGATCCTGCTGCGCTTTTTAACCTCAGCTACCTGCACGAAATGGACGATAATGAATACACCGGCGAAGTACTGCAATTGTTTCTGACACTGACACCGGAGGCACTGGCCGGTATGAAACGGGCCACCCTTTGCGAAGACTGGAGCGACGTACACCGGCAGGCGCACAGCCTTAAAAGCAGCCTGGGCATTTTGCAAATGAATCGCCTGCTCTCCACCGTCACACAAATTGAAACGATGGCCAAAAACCGGACAAATACCGACACTATCGAGCCACTTTTACAACAAGCCTTTCAGCAATACGACCTGGTGAAACCGCTCCTTGAAACCGAGCTGCAGGCAACCCTACAAAAACCCGTTTTATGAAAATACTCATTGCCGAAGACGAACCCATTATGCAAAAAACCATTGCCCTGCGCCTTAAAAAAGATGGGCACGAGGTGCTGGTGACCGACAATGGCCGCGAAGCCATTCACCTGATTGAAGAGCAGTTGCCCGATCTGATCATTACCGACATTATGATGCCCTACGCATCGGGGCTGGAGATTGTGGGCATGGTAAAAAAAGGCGAAAAGAAAATACCCATAATTGTGCTTTCTGCCATGGGCCAGGAAAATGTCGTTTTGGAAGCCTTCAATCTTGGCGCCGACGATTTCATCGCAAAACCATTTAGTCCCAACGAACTCTCCATGCGGGTAAAACGATTATTGGCCCGCCAATGACACTCTCTTTATTCGATCGGGTTTTACGCAAGAGTATTGTAGCCTACACCTGGCTGTTGCAGGCAACTTTTTTTTGCTGATAGTCACCGTGTCATCCTGGTTTTATAGGGCTTTACTTATACCGCAATGGCCGGCAGCAGCGCAGGAAAAAGGCAGTAAGGCAACATTAGCCGTTTGCAAAAAAGAGCGCCCGGGGCGAAATAAGCAGCAGGGATTTGCCACAAAAAAGGCTTAGACTTCCAGGCCCCTTCCGGCTCCCCCGGTGGCGAGTGTCCCAAACACAGGCCCTCGATTTGTGATGAGAATAATAGAGCTTCTGTCAGTTTTCTGTTGGAGGCTTTTTCTTTTGGTGACTAGCGACAGAATGACGATGAAACGTCTGTTGCGGCGCTCCGTTCAGGGTTCTGATCACTGTTGGGCTTTTTTTCTTGCAGAGACGCGGAGACGCACGGGGTAACAAAGCCCGGAACAGGTGTTGCCGGGCAAGAGCAGGTCGGCAAATAGAGGTAATCTGTCGTTATGCTACGGCGCCCCAAAGGCGCCGGAAGTAGTTTGTTAAGCCGCTTTTTCGGGTGTAATGGAATTGCCAATAAGATGAATGCCGGCAATTTTTCCATTGTTCTGCTCGGCATAAATATTCCAGCGAAACAGAACACAGCCTTCATTGCATTGTTTTTCGGTTTCTACCGTTATGCATTCGCCGGGCTGCGACTGGCACTGCTGAATAGCTTGCCATAAGGCCGAACCTGATGCCACTACATCGGTAACGGATTTACCAATAAGATGTTCGGAACAACAACCAAAATAGGCGAAAAATGACTCGTTGCAGAGGAGTAACCGGCCATCGGCATTCACAAATGACCGAAGCGTTTTTTGCGGGTAGCTCATAGATGCTGGATGAATAAGAATAGCTTGTAATGATAAAAGTGAGACAAGTCGGCCTGACTTCCAAATATCTTTTTTTCTTTCTGCAAAGGATAGGTGCTATTGCCTAGCTTCTCTGCTGTGTCTGTTCAAAAAATAGCATCCCCTTCCGGTCTTGCATTTAAACACCACGTTTCGATCAATCATTGTAGGTACAGCGATTTTTAACAGGCAATACCTTATTAATGCAGCTCTGTTTGACCGAAATAAGCAGGCTGTGCCGCCATTGATACCGTTTTCGCTATTTCAATACGGTATAAGAGGTTGATTGAGAAAAATCATGAACGGCCTGAACATTCAGGGTCATCATAAATTCAGGTTTAACGACTACTTTCATCACAACTCCTTTGGATATTATTGATCAATAAGATTTACGCCTGCACCTTCTGGCCCAAGGTGCTACCGGCACAATTTTTCGGGCTTTAACCCAAAACACACATGAGCCGGAAAAAAGAAGCAAAGGCCAGCAAGGCGCCTGTGTCGAAAAAGGAACAGGACGAGAAACTGCTCGAAAAGCATCCGTTTGAAACGATGAGCCATATCCAGAACCGTTACGGCGATGGGCGGGAAAGGAGTGGTTCTGATGGCTCCGGGCAGGAGGCCAACCGCCTCAACCATTAATTGCAGCAAACAACTTTAAATTGAGAAATATGGAAGAAAACAAAAACAGCCAGGGCAGGCAGCAAAACAACGGCGATGCCGGCACCTCCGAAAACAGCAACGATGTGCAGAACCCGGTAAACACCGGAAGCAAGGCCGATAACAGCGCCAACGACTCGGATACGGCTATGACAAGAAACCCAACCGACAGGGCTGGTGCGCCGCTGAGTACAAAAACCAACGTCACCGGAAGCGACTTTGACGGACAGGTTTCGCGGTAAAGGCGCCAGTTACTGTTGATAAACCTCCACAGTTGCCGGGAGTTGTTCTGTGTTTCAGGTTTGCCATTTGCGTTTTAATGCACCGCTGCGGTTATTGCCGGCCGGCACAAAGTTTTCAGTAGAAACCTTGTCATTTTTATTTCCTGACTTAAAACACACAGTTATGGCAGACAACATGCGCAATCAAGATCAAGACAGAAGCTCTAACATGGGTTCTGAAAACCTGAACAGCGGTCAAAGCCAGCAAACAAGCGGTGGTCAGGGTGGCTCTATGGGCAACCAAGGTGGCTCAATGGGTAACCAGGGCGGCAGCGGCTCAAGCGGTGGCTCACAGTCTGGCACAGGCGGCTCCGAAAGAGGCGGCTCGCAGGGCGGACAAGATCGCGGCCAGGGTGGCTTAGGCGGAGAAAGCATGGGCACTAGTGGTGGAACTGGTGGCGGAATGGGCAACAGCTCAAACCAGGGTTTGGACAGTGGTGACAGCGGCCGTGGCGGCAGCACAGGTAGCGGCAACACCGATACCAATCGCGGCCAGGGTGGCATGTAAGTCACACGATTGCTTCGCTAAACAGCATCAAGCCTTGCACCACTGCAAGGCTTGATAATTTAAACAACAGCTCAAAAAATATAACCATGGATCCCCGCGACAAAAAAGAGGAAGACCGCCCATTTGCTTATCCGAAACCCACCGAAAATGACCAGCAGTTGAAAAATCAGCCGGAGTACATGGACCAGGAACCAAATACGTATGACAAACAGATTAGTGATGCACCCGGCGACACCGGTTCGGAAGCACCACAAACACAGGACCGGTAGGTCGTTTGTTACAGCCATCAAAAAAGCCGATCTGACGAACGGCTTTTTTTATTACCCGGTGATAGGCTTCACGGTGGCGGGCCGCCTACCCTAACGTATCCAATACCCGCCAGGTTTTTGGCCCTGTAATGCCATCCGGAACCAGTTGATGGTCGCGTTGAAAGGCCCGTAAAGCGGCTTCGGTATTGGCGCCAAACTTTCCATCGGCTTCCAGTCCCAGCTTTGCCTGCAGTTGTTTTACTGCCTCGCCCAGCGATCCCCGGCGCAGCGTAGGCCGGCCGGTGGCTCCCGGTTCTGTTCGGGGTATGGGCACGAGCGGCGCCACGTTGCCGGCTAAAATTTCGGCCACACCGGCGCGGAAACCAATCATATCAAAGCTTGGGTCGGGCTTGCGGCCTTTCGGCAGGGCATATTCCTTGTGTCCGCAACAAAAATCGGCCGTTCTTCCAATATGCTTTAGGATAGCCGCCACGCCGCGGCGGTAAGCTTCCATTTGTACTTCGGGCCAGGGAAAGTCATTGGAACGGCCGGTGTTTTCGGCCTCTATTCCTATAAAATTCGAGTTGCCATTCACCAGTCCCCGCCAAATGCCGGTGCCGGCGTGGTTGCTTCGGCCGGCGGCAATAAGATAATAGGTTCCATCGCGGCCAAGACCCAGATGGCACAGCGGGCCGGGCAAATCGGAGCGGCCATGCGTTAAGGTGTGCAGTGTGGGCATATTGCCGGTTCTCGGGCCCACGGTATGGTGGCAAATAACGCCCAGCACCTCGCCCATGTCGCGGCCCCGCGATCCACGGTCTTCCCATCCGTCAACGGCGGCTACTTTCAGCCCGGCAGCTTTTAATACGGAAGGCATCCAAATCAATGAAAATGGCATAACTATTCAACGCCTCCTTCGGCGGGGGGTAATTGTTCATCAGATGTCATATCGGTAAATTCTACGTCACAGCCATCAATATTGCTATCTACATCGCGAATGTTTGAAACAGCAATCGCCGGCCTCGGTACGCCACCAGACGGCGGTGATGCGGGAGGTGCGGCAGTAGCAGCCTGACCTGCCACGTTGGTCACCTTTGGTTTTAGTTGCCGGTCTTCCGAGTCTTCTTCGGGGCTCTTTTCGTGCGGCTTCACCGTGGCCCGAATCACCATCACTTTGTTCAGGAGGTCAAACCAAAACGGCGCTCCCATGGTGGCAGCCAATGCCGTAATAAGCCATCCCAGCAAGGGTGCCCAAATGCTGACCCACCAGCCTTTGGACTCGGCCCTGTTTACACCGGTCAGCGTTTGGCCGCCCGACCAGCCAATGGGGAGTTTCAGCGAATCGAGCGCCGCCCGGGCCTGCTGGTAGCTAACCGACTGCACCGAATCGGTGCTCTTGGCAAAATTTTCGGCCCTTGCCACCACCGCCTTGCGCACCGCATCGTTCTTGTACAAATAATCGGCAATGGCAATGGTGTTGATGTTGAGCAGGATGGCCACGGCCAGGCCAATCCAGAAGAGCGCCCAGTGGGTAGAGCGCTTATACCAGCCCGAAACCCGGTCCATGGCACTATCGTACCAGCTTTCGAGGCTTTTCTGCATCCGTTCAATATCGCCTTTCGAGGTATCAAGGGCGGCCAGGAGCGCACGCTGCACAAAGGGGCTCCGCAGGTTGGCAATATTCATCCGTATGTTTTCCACCGACAGGCCGGGTGCATCGGGATGGCTGCTGAGCTCATCGGTTTGCGGTCCCCTGGCGGCAATGTCCATCAGGGCCATGGCAAAATTCCGCGACGGGATGTACGAAGGCAGGTTTTTGCCCGATGTAAAAATTGACGGTTTTTTGTTGGGGCTAACGGGTTTGTATTCACCGGAGAAAAGGCCAAAGATCAAAGGGTGCTCAAAAAACTCACGGGCCAGATCCATTTCGGGTTCATCAACAGCCTCCGCATCATGGCCGCCATGCCGGTGATGTCCCTTTGTGGTTTTTGGTTTTATGCCCCGCTGCAGCATTTCCCGAATGCCGTGCTCAAGGTAAGCCGCCCTGGTTTTCAGCCAGGCTTCCATGCCTTCCCGCACCGCCGACACAATGAGGCTGACCAGAACAAAAATGAAAATAATCCCAATAACGACTTCGAGTGTGGCCGAACCAAACAGCATAAGAACAATATTTAGAAGTTTGCCGTAAAGAAGATTTATCTGCGCAGCACTTCTGCCACTTTAGCTTCGCTCCACAATCCGGAAAGCACGTTAGAAAAAAAGCATCCGGGCCGGATAACGGGATTTCACGTTGGGTAAGGTGAAAACAGGAATTGCTTTCGTGGGGTAAATTGAATAAGTTGGAAGGAGGATCGCTTCGGCTATATTAAAAAGAAATAAACTGAATTGCAAGTGCTGGTTGCAGTATTTCTTTGAAAAACAATAAAAAAGGGGCAAACGCTTTTCGTTTGCCCCTTTTCCTGAGATGACGTTGCCATTAATCGTAGATCCGCCTCACCACTTCGCCGTACTTCTCCATAATCACTTTCCGCTTTAGTTTTAGCGTTGGCGTCAGCTCGCCTCCTTCTATGCTCCACTCGTGGGTAAGCAGTTCAAATTTTTTTACCTGCTCCACCTGGTTAAAGTTTTTATTGATCTCGTTAATGATTTCTTTGAAATGGCTATACACCTGCGGGTGCTGCACCAATGATTCGCCGCCATTGGCATCAAGGCCTTTTTGTTTACACCAATCCGCCAGGGCCCGCTGCGAGGGTACTATCAAGGCCCCGGTGAATTTTTCGCCGGCGCCTACCACCATCACCTGTTCTATAAAGGGCGATTCGGCCAGCTTATTCTCGATTGGCTGCGGGGCCACGTACTTGCCGCCGGAAGTTTTAAAAATCTCTTTTTTGCGATCGGTGATCTTTAGAAATTGATTGTTCACCAGGGTACCAATGTCCCCGGTATGCAGCCAGCCGTCTATCACCGTTTCGGCGCTTAGGTCGGGACGTTTGTAGTAGCCCATCATCACGTTGGGACCCTTGCAAAGAATTTCGCCGTCTTCGGCAATTTTCACTTCCACCCCTTTAATGATGGGGCCTACAGTTCCTATCATCCAGGCTTTTTCGTCCAGTTGATTCACGCTGATCACCGGCGACGATTCGGTTTGCCCATACCCTTCCAGGATGGGAATGCCGGCGGCAGAAAAAATGCGGATGAGCCGCACCGGGCAGGCCGCGGCACCGGTGATGATGCACTTCACCGAATTGCCCAGCCCTGCCCGCCATTTGCTGAACACAACTTTACGGGCAAGCGCCAGTTGCAGCCGGTAACCGGCTGTGCCCTTGTTTTGAATATCGTAGGTTTCGCCGAGGCGCAGGGCCCAGAAAAACAGTTTCCGTTTCAGGCCGGTTTGCTCGTTGCCTTTAGCCAGTATTTTTTCATACACTTTTTCCAGCAGCCTGGGCACAGTGGTGAACATTTCGGGTTTTACCTCCTTAAAATTATCACCCAGGTTGTCGAGGCTTTCGGCATAATGAATGGAGGCGCCGGCAAACAGGTAGATGTAAGTCACCATGCGCTCGAAGATGTGGTTGAGCGGCAGAAAGGAAATGACCCTTGTGTCTTTCACCAGCGGGAAATCGGGCAGGGTACTCAGCACATTGCTCAGCACATTGTGGTGCGAAAGCATGACGCCTTTCGGCGAACCGGTGGTACCTGATGTATAAATAATCGTGAACAGGTCCTCAGTATTGATTTTTTTGGCCGCATCGGCAATGCCGGCAAAATGCTCCTGTGTGCCCAGCGACAGCAATTCGGTCCAGTGCCGGATGCCATCCATTTTTTCAAACGAAAAAATTTCTTTCACCGTTGGAACCTGTGCCACCACTTCCCGAACCTTCTGCACCAGTTCGCCATCGTTGAAAAACACCAGCTTTACTGCGGCATCGTTCATAATAAACTGAATGTCGTTGGCATGGGCTGTGGGGTAAATGGGAACCAGCACCGCACCGATCTGCTGCACGGCCAGGTCCACAAACACCCACTCGGGGCGGTTTTTACAGATGATGGCGATTTTGTCACGCCCTTCCACGCTCATATCGCCGCTGCTGATACCCAGGGCCAGCAGGCCGGCGCTTATCTTATCTACAATGTCTTTGATTTCCCGTGTGCTGTAGCTGCGCCATTGGCCGGCTTCTTTGGCTACCAGGGCGCTTTCTACGCCTCCTTTTGCTAATTGCAGGTCGAGACAGTCAAATAAGCGATGCGGCTTGTTCATAAAAGCAAGAGATGTGTTTACAAATTAAAGAAACAAGGTGGAATGTCGCTAATAAAATCGGAAAAGGCGGCGGTTCTTCCAACCAGGGTTTCAAACAGTAAAGAACCGTTTTTTCGAACCGGGTAAATGGCAGAGGGTTTAGCTTTTTTTACCGTACGGAGTCTCCCCTTCTTTCCTACACCTGGTTTGTTTTTTTCCTTTCCCGCAATGAACCTATCACCATCACTGGGGAGTGTTCGTCCGGTAGATTGCCTTTCGTTCACACCAAATGCATTATCCCATTTAGCTTTTTTATACAGGCTACCAATTACCTCAACCGCATCTCCATATGGAGAGGGAAGCAGCCTCCGATAGTTTGAAGTTGCCTCTATTGAATCTTCCATTGGTATAAGTTTTCATTCATGAGCAATAAAAAAGGCTGCCTCTATTCGGAGACAGCCTTTTTATCCATAAAATGGCAGTGCCGGTTATTGAATCGTTACTGTCTGTGTGTGTTCGTTCAGCGTAATGGTATAATTGCCTGCAGCCGCAGGTGTTTTAAAATTGGGTCCGCCCTCCCATTGAATTTTGCGGGCCGTGCCTACGGCCTGGCTTCCGCCGCTGGCGTCTTCATAGTCGAAAGCGCCCCAGGCATCGCCGGCCAGGAATTTAATTTCCTGGTTGGCTTTCAGGGCCAGTGTAATGCGCCAAACACCATTGCCCTGGTAGGTCATTTGCGGCGAAGCGCCGGGGTTCCATTCCGGTACGCCATCAATGCCATTGCCCACCACCCGCATTTCGTTGGCGGCGGTCATTTCATATTTTACGTTGTTCGGGTCGCGGCCATCCCAGATCACCCGGTTGCGGCCGGCAGTAGTAATGTCGGGCATGTTAGGGCCGTTTGTGACCAACTGGCTTCCGCTTGGCCCGTTAGAGCCATAGCTGCGGGCATTGGTAGCCGATATGTCGCCGTTATTCCAGTCGTTGTTGTCAATCAGCTTCCAGCCGCCGGGAGTGAAACTGGTAACACCCAAAAACAGGTTGTTGGCTACCGGTGCCAGGGCAAAGTTGGGGAAGCTGGCACTCGGGCTCCAGTTGGCCCCGGTGGCATTGCCCACAAAACCCATGCGTCCTTCGCGGATGTCGTATTTCATATTGGCCAGGTCAACCGAAATGCGGTACCAGCCAGCATTGCCCACGCTGAAGTTGGCCCCGTTTTGCGAGAGGTTGCCACCGGTGCCGCCGTAGTTGATATCCCAGCTACGGCCCTGCGTGATTTTAAATTCGGTGCCGGCCGGCAGGTACATGTAAGCGTAGTACAATTTGTTCAACGCCTCCGGACGAAGATCGCGGATAAGCTCCGGTGCGTTGCCCGGCGTCCAGTCGGTGCCGTTGCCGGTACTGGCCTGATAACTTCCGGGCATATACAGCCGCACCAGCGGCTGATACGTGTTAATGGTAATGGCCACGGCGTTGGAGAAGGCAATAGCGCCTTGTGCCGTAGTGGCTTTTACACGAAACTCAAGGCGGCCCGCCGCCCCGGCTGCCACACCTTCGGCCAGCGCGGCCGCGTTGATCTCACCCTGCGTAAGTGCTTTTGTCAGGAGGTTATTGCCAACGGCTATTTCCTGCGACGAAGCGAAATTCTTTCCCACAGAGTCGTACTGCACGGCATACGTAATGACACCCGTGTAGCCCGGGAAAGAGCGTGACCAGTTAAAGGTTGTTGCGGTTTGCGAGGCTGTGTTCAGCGTACCGGTTACGGTGGTGGCAGTAGAAGTCAGCACAGAAGGATCGGTGTATGGCGTAATGCGAATCCGCACCGGTTCGGACGTGATTTTTTCGTTGTTGTTACCGTAAGAAGAAATCACCCTTACATCGAGCGCCACCGGCACGCCGGGGCTGTAGCCTTTGTTGAGCAAAATGGCATTCAGGTCGCGGCCGGTGAAGGCCACCTCATGCACGCCAATTACTTCGCGTTGCACGGCTTGCGCAAAATTGCGGCCGGCCGTATCTATCTGTACAATGAATTTATGGGTGGAAACATCGGAGCCATGATAAGCATACGTCCACGATACAATCAGGGCCGTGCGGGTGGAGTCGGCCACAACCGGTGTGACGTTCGATTGAGAAACCATCACCTTTACTTGTCTTCCGTCTTCATAATACGGCAGGGGCTCCACCTTCCGGCAACCGGCAAACACCAGGGCCGCGGCCGCGAAAAATGAAAGGAGGTATGTCAGTTTTTTCATAATGCTGCAATTGAAGTTTTGTTATTGTTTGACCACCGTGTATTTACCTGTTTTGAAATTGACGGTGATCTTGTAGGTACCATTATCGGCCGGTGTTGGGATGGCATCGGGATCGGAGCCGCCGCCCATGTTGGCGCCAAGGTCGCCGCCGCCGGCGTCTTTTCCGCCATATTGCGGCTGCCACTGGCCGGGCGTGGACAGAAACTTGTAAAATTTGCCTGATGTCAGCGGAACCGTGATGGTATATTCCGTATTACTCAGTTTCGTGAACTTTTGTGTGGCCGGCGGGCTATTGGTCCAGTCGCTCGGCATGGCATTGCCGGTAATATATAGTTCACCGGTGGGCGGCAGGGGCACTGCTATATCCAGGTAAGGTGTTACCCGCAACTTCACCACATTGGAAAAAAGCGGTGCCGTTTCATTGGCCATGGAGGCACGAACACGAATTTCTAAGTCGTGAGCCACATTCTCGGGCAGGTTCATTCTTGTAAGGATGCCGTTCAGATCGGCTACAGTCCAGTTAACACCAAGGTCTTTCGATACCGAAATTTCCTGCCGGTCGGCGCTGGCGAAGTTTTGGCCGGCCTTGTCCACCTGAATCAGGTAAGTCACATCCTGCGAGCTGATGCCGGTGGTAAAGCGGTAATTGGGGTTTGTCCACGAAAGGCGTACTGCCGGGCTGGTAGCATCGGGCCGGGTAAGCACCAGGGGCCCGGCCGTGGAGGCGGTCAGCACCGGCGGCGTGCCGGCTTCGAGAAATATCCTGTTTTCATCTTTTTTGCAAGACCACAGCCCCAGAAGCAGGAGCGAAGGAAGCAGCAAACGCAATATTGTCTGTTTCATAAAATAGATTTCTGTTGATTAATAACCGGGGTTCTGACGCAGGTTGGTGTTGGCATTCACGTCTCGCGACGGCAAGGGGAAAAGCCGGCGGAAAGCTGGCACACCCGTGCCGGTTGATACCCCACCCTTCCAGGGCCATACATAAGAAGCGTCGGTAAAGCGGTTGTAACGGATTAAGTCTGTACGGCGGTGTCCTTCCCAATAAAGCTCACGGGCCCTTTCGTCCAGTACAAAATCGGTGGTAAGCTGGGCGGCTGTAATGTTGCCGGCCGTGCTGCCGTACGCCCTTGCCCGCAGGTTATTGATATACTGCACCGCATTGGCCGTTGTACCGCCGCTGCCACCTCTCAACACCGCTTCGGCGTAGATCAGGTACATTTCGGGCAGGCGGAAAAGCGGCATGTCAATATCAGAATGCGCCTGGCTTTGTCCATTGGTGCCATCGCGTTTAAGGTTTCTGTATTTCGTTACCGCGTAGCCCTGGGTAAACTCGGTTTGGTTGGCAATTTCCAGGTTCTGGCCGTCAACATAAAACTGCGCCCTTTTGTCGGCTGTGCCAAACACATCCGGGAACAGGTTCACCAGGTTGCGGGTTGTACGGATACCGCCCCAGCCACCGTTGATGCCGAAGCTGGTAGCCGGCATTGAGCCACCCACAGACGCATGCACCATGAAGGTAGTGCCGCCAAAGCTTTGCGTCCGGAGACCATCGTAGTTGATGGTAAAGATGAACTCCTGGTTGGCCACATTGTTATCGGCACGCATCAGCCACTGGTAGTTGCTCAGCAAGGTATAACCGGCGTCAATCACTTTACTGGCATACGTAACAGCATCGGTATAACGCGTTGTACCTGTATATACGCCGGCATTCAGGTACAGCCGGGCCAGCAGGGCCCAGGCGGCTGCTTTGTCGGCACGGCCGTACTCGTTGGCACGCGGCGCCGGCAGGGCCGACTCAATAGCTTTCAACTCGCTCTCCACATAGGCAAACACTTCGGCGCGGGTGGCCTGGCGTGGCAAGCCCTCACCAACAGCAGTAGCGTCGGTGATGAAAGGCGGATTGCCATACAGGTCCATCAGCACCCAATACTGATAGGCACGCAGAAAGCGGGCCTCAATGGCGTATTGGCGTATCGCATCGGCATCGGCGCCCGAAATATTCCGGCGGGCCACATTGGCGTCCGATGATTCGCGGATAAAGTCATTTGCCAGCGTAATCTGGTAAAGACTGCGGTAATAAAGACCTGTAAGGAAACTGTTGTTCGGGCTCCAGTTCATGTTGTGAAAATCCTGGATGCCCACATCGCCCCAGGCGATTACAGCTTCATCGGTCGAAAGTTCCTGCGCCTTCCAGAAAAGGCGGAAGAAATCGGAAAAGCCTTCATCTATGCCCTGTACATCGCCGTTGCCGGCAGGCCCCTGATTGCCGGTGAGGGCAAACGCTCCATACACCTTTGCCAGTACCTGCTTGTAGCCAGCCGGTGTGGAGTAAACCCTGGCAGAGGTCACATCGTTTACCGGTGCCAGATCCAGCTTCTTGGTACAGGCTTGCGCCAGCACCATCAGCAGAACCGCCAAACCCGATTTTATGGTTATTCTTTTCATACTCATTTACACTTTGTATTACGCAATCGTAAGTTTAAAAATTGAGGTTAACAGAGAAGACAAAGTTCCGGGGCCGCGGGTAAAAGTTGTTGTCAATGCCGAAGCCCTCGGGATCAATACCGCGGTACTTGGTAATGACAAAAGCATTTTGCACCGTGGCGCCCAGGCGCAGGGTGGTGCCGCTGCGCAGGATGTCGCCAGCGTTGTAACCCACGTTGATCATGTCCATCCGCAGAAACGAAGCATTCTCCACATAGTAGTCCGACAGGAGGTAACGGTCGCCACTGCCGGTAAAGTTTGTTTCCAGCACATTCCGCGAACCGTTAGCCAAAAAGCCCAGTGGGTCCAGGATGTTGCGGCGCACGCCGGTATTCGAAAAACGGTTGTTGTACATGTAGTTGCCAAGGTTGGCCCGCATCACAAAACCGGCATCGAAGCGTTTGTAGCTCAGGTTGGCCGAAGCACCCAGGAACCACTCCGGATCGGGCGACTTGTAACGATACAGATCTTCGTTATTGATCAACCCGTCGCGGTTGCGGTCTTCAAACAAATTCTCAATGGGTTTACCTTCTTTGTTATAAATCTGTTGGTACACGTAGAAAGAGCTTCTTGGGTAACCAACCGAATGAATCTGGATGGTGCTGCCCACGCCGCCGGCAATACCGCCCACCAGGTTGCCCGGAAAGTTGGGATCGTTGGTAAACGTAAGGCGAGTGATCTTGTTTTGGTTATACGTGGCGTTAAAGCTAAAATCAAGTGTCAGGTCGCGGTTGCGGATAGGCTGCGTGTTCAGCACAAATTCTACCCCGCGGTTTTCCATTTCGCCAATGTTGGCAATGATCTTATTGGAAAAATTGGTGCCGGCCGGCTGGTCAACTTCGCTTAGCAGGTCCTCTGTTTGCTTCAGGTAAAAATCAATTGAACCATTGATGCGGCCACCCAGGAAGCCGTAATCAAGACCAGCGTTCCAGGTGGTGGTCTGCTCCCATTTCAGGTTAGGATTGTAACCGGCCGGGCGGAACATCTGGTAAAATGTATTGCCAAACTGGTATTGCGCCTGTGCGTTGGATTGCGAATAACGCGGAAGGTAGTCGTACAATCCAATTCCTTCCTGCTGGCCGGTCACTCCATAGCCCAACCGAAGTTTCAGGTCGGAGATGGTGCTTGAACCTCTCAGGAAGTTTTCGTCTTTCAGGCGCCAGGCAAAGGCAGCCGACGGAAACAGGCCCCAGCGGTTATCGGGCGAAAAGCGGCTCGACCCATCGCGACGCAAAGTGGCCGTGAGCAGGTATTTGCCCATAAACGTATAATTCACCCGTCCAAAGAAAGAGATCAGGCGGTTCTGCGGTTTATCATAAGGAAAATTAGGAAAGGACATCAGGAAGCCGCTGGTGGTTCTGTCGCCATAAGGGTTCCAGCGGGTGGCATTGGCCAGGCGGGCCGTATCAAGGCTGCCATCCGGACGCTGGTACAAAACACCGTTGGGATCCTGCTCGGCATTAAAAATTTCGCGGTAAAAATCCTGGTAAGAATAACCGGCGGTGGCGTCAATGCGGCTTTTGATCGAAGTCAGATCTTTTGTATAGTTCAGGTAGGCTTCCAGCAGCTTGTTGCCGTTCTTTTGCTTGTACCGGTTGTTGACGCCGCCAAACTGTGCGTTGGGCGAACGGCGGTACGACGAGGCGGCGCTATCCGGGATAAAGATGGAGCCTTCGCCGCTGGCAATATCGTAGCCCAGGTTCAGGTTCACCCGCAGGGCCGGCAGAAAGTGCAGTTTATAATCGAACTGAATGTTACCAATGCTGCGCTTTACGTCGCTTTCGTCGGTGCGCTGCTCCAGCAGGCCCAGGGGATTGCGGGGAGCAAGGGCCTTCAGGCCGGTGGCCGAACTTGGATCAAGCCATTCGAAATAACCGCCAAAGCGTTTGGCGCTACTCATCACCGGCTGTGTGGGATCGAAACGAACGGCGTTGCCGATAGAGCCTTCGTCGGCAAAACGCTGGCCGCTGATAGAACCTTTCAGGTTTACATCAATCCGCAAAAGATTATTGAAAAAAGTGGGGCTCAGGTTCAGGGCGCCCGTGGTGCGCTGGAGGTTGCCGGTACGCAGAATACCGTTTTGATTTAAATAACCCAGCGACAACCGGTAGGGATAACGCTTGTCAATCGCACCGGATACGCTCAGGTTGTTATCGGTCATAAAAGCATTGTCGAAAACCTCGTTCTGCCAGTCGGTGTTGGCCGTGCCCAGCAGCGCCCTTTGTGCAGGCGTACCATTTGCCTGCACAAACGTTCTAAACTCGTCTGGCGACAGCACATCGGCTTTTTTCGGCAGGGTAGAAACGGTGTTTTGCGAAGAAAAATTAAACACCGTGCGGCCTACACGGCCTTTTTTGGTGGTGATGATGATAACACCGTTAGAAGCCCGTGAACCATAGATGGCAGTGGCCGAGGCATCCTTCAAAATATTGAAGGATTCAATATCGTTGGGATTGATAAGCGCCAGGGGGTTTGCCGTGCCCGCAATGCCGCCGGCAGCCAGGGGTACCCCGTCAATGACGATCAGCGGATCGTTGCTGGCGTTGAGCGATGCACCGCCGCGAATGCGGATGGTGGAACCGGCACCGGGCGCACCGCCGTTGGAGACAATCTGCACACCGGCCACTTTGCCGGCAATCAGTTGTTCGGGCGTTACAATGGCACCTTTGTTAAAGTCTTTGGAGGTGATGGCGGTAACCGAACCCGTCAGGTCGCGCCGGCGGGCCGTACCATAACCTATCACTACCACTTCGCCCAGCCCGCCAACGGTGGCTTGCAGGGTGATGTTGGCAACCGATTGGCCGGTAATGGAAAGTTCCCGTGGGGCATAACCCACCGAACTCACTACCAGTGTGGTGGCATTGGCCGGAACCGAAAGCGTATAGTCGCCTTCCGATGTAGTGGTGGTGCCACGGGCCGGAGCGCCTTTCACCGCCACCGAAACGTTGGGGATGCCACGGCCGGCCGAATCCGACACTCTGCCGCTTACGACCCTGTCCTGTGCTGAGCCTTGGAGGGAAAAGAACAGCAAAAGGGGCAAGCAAATCGTCTGAAGCAATTTTCTCAAGTACATAGCAATCTATAATTAAAATTTAAAGAAGAGAACGCAGTCGTTGAAATGTGTATTAAACACACAATGATAGTTTTTTTTTAACATTCGCGAAAAAAACCGGCTGTTTTTTCGGCGAACGGGCGTTTGCGGTGGTTCAGCTTTTTTCCGTGCTTTTACGCAGTCATTTTTGTCTCAGTTCTGGTGAGCAAGCTGCCGCCTTTTTTCAACGAAGTACGCAGCTTATAAAGTTTGCCGGGGCGGTGTGGCACATCTTCTTCCATCTCGTTCAAGTCCACCAGCCAGTCTTTCAAAATGATGCGTTTGCGGAAGTTGCGCCGGTCCAGTTCCACACCTAAAATTGCTTCATACAGGTCCTGCAATTCGCGAAGCGAGAACTTTTCGGGCAGTAGGTGAAAAACTACCGGCTGCTCCATTACTTTTTCCCGCAGGCGCTGCAGGCAGGTGTCGAGGATCAGTTTATGGTCAAACGCCAGGCGGCTGATTTTGTTCACCTCGTGCCATTTCAGGTCGTTGTTGGGCAGTTGCAGCAGGTTGCTGCGCTTGTTGATCAGCGAGTAGTAAGCGGTGGTAATTACCCTTCCGGACGGGTGCCGCGACACTTTGCCAAAGGTTTGCACCTGCTCCAGGTAAACATCGGCCAGGCCGGTACGGTCGCGCAAAACGCGGTAGGGTGCCTCGTCCAGGTCTTCGTCGGGGCGCACCAGGTCGCCGAGCAGCGACAGCATGCCGGCAAATTCCTCCAGGTCCGACTCGATGAGCAGCACCTTCAATGCTTTTTCGGCGTACGCTAAAATCACACAGTCAACCGATACAGCTATGTTGAAATAATCGAGGTGGCTGCTTTTCTCCAGCGCCGCCGTTTTCAGGATCGCCATTGGTGTTTTTTATTGCAGGGTAAAAGGAACAGTTTTCGATTCGGCTTTGGTTTCGAGCTTCAGGAAATAAGCACCCGCCGGCCCCGCAGGGCGCTGCAGCGGAACCTGCCGTTCGCCCCTGGGCAAAAAACCTCTAAAGACCGTGCTGATAAACTGGCCCATGCTGTTATAGAGCGAAATGGTGACGTTGCCACTTTGCGGCATCGCTACCTCCACGGTGTACTGCCCGCGAACGGGATTGGGGTACAGTTTGGCAGCGAAGGCTGTGCCGTTCCAGGGCTGGCTGCCTACCGGCGTTGGCGTTATATTATTAACGTTGCGGTTGACGTACACGTGAAACTCGCCCGGCTGCAGCGTAAAGCTTTGGGCCGCGCCGGTGGCATTGTGAATGAAATTGCCGAAGTAATCGTACCAGGTGCCGGCGGCCGGGAAGGTGACGGTGCTGGTTTGGGGCGTTACATCAAAATTCCCAATCACAACGAGGTCAGAGGTATCGCCGGTCGTGGTCAGCTTTATCCATTTAAAGGCGCCGTTGAGGCTTTGCTCGATGGTAGATGCACCTTCAAACACGCCTTTGTAGTTGGGATGAAAACGCAGCCTGTTCAACTGGCTGTACGTATCAAACACCCGTTGCCGCCTTGGATCGGCCTTATAATCCCAACGAATGGGTTTGGGATCGGTTTTGGTGTTGCAATCGCCGCCCTCGCCGTTGGTGGCCAGGTGGCAGCGGGAGTAGTCGTAACCTAATTCGCCAAATTGCCAGATCATTTTAGGGCCGGGGATCGTGAGCAGGAATGCGGCGTTCAATTCCATGCGGCGCAGGGCTGTAGCCGTGTCTTTAATGTTGTAGCTGCCCGAAGTGTTGCCGTACTTGATATTTTTAAAGGTCACCCGTTCTTCGTCGTGGCTTTCCATAAACGTTACCAGGTGCGGCTGTGTCCAGGTACGGGTGGAGTAAACGCCATTGCTCAGGTTCGAGTTGGGCAGGTAGCCCATGGAGGCTTCCTGGTATTGGTGCCACACATTGGCCCAAAGCAGCATGCCATTGTCGGCCAGCTCTTTTTCCTCGGTATTGTCGGCAAAATGCTCCAGGATAAAATAGGCGTCGGGGTCAACGGCTTTTGCCACATCGTAATAGCCTTTCAGAATGGCGATGCGGCTGGCGTCGTAAGCCGACATGGCGCCATCGGTAGTGGTTACTTTTTGCGTTAATCCTTTCGAGAAGTCCACCCGGTAGCCGTCAATTTTGTACTCGGTAAGCCAGTGCTGCAGCACCCGGTTGAAGAAATATTTCGTGTCGGCGCTTTCGTGGTTAAAGTCATCGCCAAAGCTGATGGCCGTATGGGGCGGCGCCGGGTTGTACCAGGGATTGTTTGCCAGGCCGTAAAGGTCTTTCAGCGGCGAGGGGCCATAGGTGTGGTTCAGCACAATGTCCATGATCACAGCGATACCGGCCTGGTGGCAGGCATCCACAAACGCTTTAAGGGAATTTTTGGGCCCGTAGTATTTGTCGGGGGCAAAGTACATAAAGCCGTTATAGCCCCAACTGATGTTGCCCTCAAACTCATTGAACGGCATTACCTCAATAGCATTTACACCCAGGCGCTTCAGGTAGCTCAGGGTGTCGGTGAGGGTTTTAAAATCGTGGGCGGCCAAAAAATCACGCAACAGTAATTCATAAATCACCAAACCCTTTTTGTTGGGCTGCGCAAAATTGGGAACGGTCCAGTTGTAGGCCGTCTGCCCCGTCTGCAGCACACCAACCAGGCCGGTGGTTTTTCCCGTGGGATACGGCTTCAGCGCCGGGAAGGTGGCCGCATTGATAAACTGGTCGTTGTTGGGATCCAATAATTTTTCGGTGTAAGGGTCGGGAATGCGTATAGACCCGTCCACCACGTACTGGTAGCCGTATTCGGTTCCGGCGGTAAGGCCGTTTAGCGTAATCCAGAAGATTTTGCCATCCGGCGTTTTATTCATAATGCCAGCGGTAGTCTGTGTCCAGTCGTTAAAATCGCCAATGACCGTTACCTGATTTTTCCCCGGCGCCCGCAGCACCAGCGTGACGGAAGTAGCGGAATTATAATTGATCCCATCCACAACACCGGCGGGCAAGGCCGCAACCGGAGAGGCGCCGGCCACAAAAATATTCAGCGTGTCGTAGGTGGTGGTAGTGCCATCGGCCGCTTCGGCCACAATTTGCTGGTTGCCAACGGCCGCTACGCCGGAGTTGCCGGAAAGCGAGGTGACATTTCCAGCCGATGTGGCAATAACGGTTCCGTTATGGTACAGCTTCATGGCCGAAGGCTTGCTGGCCTCGGCGGCAATGGTAAAAGAAGTGCCCACCGACCAGTTAACGGTTTCGGGTATGGGTACAAAACGCGGTTCGCGAAGCGGCTGGGTAAGCCTAACAGCAAAAGCATTGGCGGGATAAACCGGCACGTACATGTTGCCGGCATTGGAGGTGCGCTGCACCCGGCTGCCATCGGCATTGCGGAAAAGAATGGCTATTTTCTGAACGGTTTCGGTGGCATCGGTGATACCAAAAAACGAGCGGATGCTGCCGGTAATGGTGAACTTCCATTTATTACTGCCCAGCGATGTGGCTGTACCCTCGGCCGGCGTAGTGGCCCATTGAAACTTCACGTATTTCCAGTCGTCGCCGCTGGCGCTTTTATTGGTGATGGCGCCAATGTGCACATATACGCCACCGTTGAAATTCTGCAGGCCCTGGTTGCCTTTAGTGGCATCTACGGTAATTTCTAATCCGTCGGTTTCTTTGGGAAAGGCCGGCGACCAGGTAAGCAGTTGGGCAAACGAAATCTGGGCGCACAGGGCGGTGAAAACAAGCAGCAGCAAGCGTTTCATAAGCATTTTTCTCCGGCGCTAAAGATAGTATAATATGTACTGATTACACATTAACCCATGAAATATTTTTTAGCCGCCCTTTTGGCCTAACTGGCATTGGGAGGGCTCCTTATCAGTACACGGCATCATTGCCTTCGGGCTTGCCTTTCACTTCTTTCAGCCGGATAAAGCCGCCGCTCAGGTGGTCTATTTTCATGTCGAAGGTGGCGTTGGAGCCCGAGGAGGCTATCAACCCGCCGATAACACCAAAGAACATGCTTGCCATGAGCACATCGCCGCTGTTGGCCGCCACTTTGGCCTTGCCGGTAAAATAAAAATCCTCCTCCTCTTTGCGGAGCGGATAAAAGCCGTAATCGGTGGCGATGAACGGCCGGCCTTCGTGCACAAAGGCATACATTTCTTTAGAAGAAACTTTTTCCATCTTGCCCTTTTCATTAGGCCGGCGCACTACGGGCGAATGGCCGTCTTTTCCAAAATCAACGGTAAATGATTCTTCGTCGGGCTGCAGCGCCGTAAAGGCACGGAAGGTTTTGTAGATGCCGTTTTTTAGGCTATCGGCCGTGTAAAGCGGCAGCCCTTTTTTCTCCAACTTGTCAAAGTGAATGACCTCATCGGAGCGGTAAGTTGTGGCGCCGGTTGGTTCTTTGGTAAGATTGGCGGCCAACAGTTCTGTGAGCGATTTTGTTCCCTGGCGAAGCAGGCCTTTGGTGACATCCATGGCCTTGATGACCACCACGGTATCAATGGCGTCAAGCTTTTGAAAGCCATCGCCCTTTTTAGCAAAAAGGATGGCGCGGAGCTGAAAATAACCCCGTTCGCTCATGGCGCCGGTAACCTCTGCAAAACTCAGTTGCCGTAGCAGTAGAAACAGTTCGCCGGCTTGTGCGGTGCTGTCGGTCAATGCGGCAAGCAGGCCCGAAACCTGATCGGCGAGCGGTGTTTCAGTGACCACCCTGGCCTTGCGGTTGAAGGCGCCCAACTGCACAATGCCGAGGTTTTGCGGATCGGGGCGAACGTCCACCACTCGAATGGTTTTGTAAAGGCTGTTGGCAATTTTTTCGGTAGGTGGGGCAATGGAAAAGGGTTCGGTGGCCGATTGGGCGCCTGCTTCAGCAGCAAGGACAAAAGCGGTCAGCAGTAAAAGGATATTTTTCATGGTCGTCTGCGGCAGGTATTTTGTTTCGGCAAGTAGCCGCTAATAAAAACAAAAGAAGGCAGACTTACAAACGATGACCTATTATATCCCTGGTTGAAACATTACTCATCAAGTGCCCAAAACGAAAAGACAAAGCCCGCCGGCCTTCTCCCTTAGGTTTTTCCTGAATACCTACTGCCTTGCGACAACCGTCTGCCTTTATCGGTTATAAGGCCATTCACCCACAGGGAGCAGGCATAAGTGCCGGCGGCCTGGCGAGACAGGTTTAACGTAACCAAGCCACTGGCCCGGTTGAGGATCATCATCGTGTGCAAGGATTGTCCCTGGAGGATGGTTACTTCAAGCTGCGCTGCAGTAGCTAAGCTGTCACTTTCGTGCCGCTCGCCTGGCCTGGCTGTTGGCCAGGGCAGCCACTTCTACGTTTGCCCTAATGTTGCCCAATTCATTGATTCCTGCTTTATGGCTGGATGGCTGCTTTAAATGGAAAGATGCGGCAATGGCCTTAGACCAACGGTAACGATACGCACAGTCCATTGGCAGGTTCAAGCCTTTTGGAAGGAAAGCGCCAGCATAATAATCAACAGGCGCCTTGCAAAACTTCGAAAACCGGCGCAGCGAAAATTTGCAAGGCATCCATTTTGTTTCCCGCCACCCATAATTGCTATTTTCGCCCTATGCCATCGCCCGTAAAAGACTACCAATACCAAACCGAAAGCCTACTAAAAAAAATAAAGCAGGAAAGCCTAACATCGGCCGACATTGACACCCTGCGCAGTGTGCTTCGCTTCCACGAGCACCGTTATTATATTCAAAACGATCCGCTCATCTCCGATTTTGAATACGACACGCTGTACAAAGCCCTGGAAGGCTTGGAAAAAGAAGCGCCGGACCTTATCACACCCGACTCGCCCACCCAACGGGTGGCCAAGGGCCTCACCAAAGAGTTTCCAACGGCGCCGCACCTGGTGCCTATGCTTTCGCTCGACAACTCTTACAACAGTGAAGACCTGTTGGATTTTGACCGCAAGGCCCGCGAGCTGACCGGGCAGAAGGAGGTTGAATATTGTGTGGAGCCGAAGTTCGACGGCGCCTCTATTTCGCTGATTTATGAGGCCGACCGGCTGGTAAGAGGCGCCACCCGCGGCGATGGCGTTAGCGGCGACGACATCACCCCCAACATAAAACAAATCCGCACGATTCCGCTTTTTGCCCGTTTTTCGGATTATGGCTTGCAAACCGTGGAGATACGCGGCGAAGTGCTGATCAACAAGAACAATTTCAAAAGCTTTAACGACGCGTTGGCCAAGCAAGGTTTGGCGCCGCTGGCCAACCCCCGCAATGCCGCCGCCGGAACGCTGCGCATAAAAGACCCGGTGGAGGTGGGCCGGCGCAATCTGGAAGCCTTTGTGTATCATGTGAGCTACTACCTGACAGATGACGGCTTGCGGATGACGGATGACAGTAAGGATGTGGAAGCGGCGGACCTGCCGTCATTCGGCACTAATCATCTGTCATCCTATCTCACCACACATTCCGGCACATTAGACATGCTGTGGGAGCTGGGCTTCCGCAGCCCGGCAAAAGAGAAAAAAGTATTGAAAGGCATTCAGGCCGTAATTGATTACTGCCAGGAGTTTGAAGCCGGCCGCGACGACCTGCCCTACGAAATTGACGGAATGGTCATTAAAGTGAACGATTTTGAGCTGCAGGACAAAATGGGCATGACCTCGCACCATCCGCGGTGGGCCATGGCCTTTAAGTTCAAGGCCAGGCAGGCCACCAGCAAGCTGCTAAGGGTAGAATACCAAATTGGCCGTACCGGCAACATTGGCCCCGTGGCCAAAATAGAACCGGTGCCCATCGGCGGCGTAACGGTTGGTTCTATCTCGCTGTTTAACGAGGATGTGATCCGCGAAAAAGACATCCGCATTGGTGACACGGTGCTGGTGGAGCGGGCCGGTGATGTGATTCCTTACATTGTAAAACCGCTGACCGAGTTGCGTACGGGTGCCGAAGAACCGATTAAATTTCCCACCCACTGCCCATCGTGCGGCGATGGCTTGGTTCGCCTGCCCGAAGAAGCCGCCTGGCGCTGCGTGAATGCCACCTGTCCGGCACAGATACTGGAAAAACTGATGCATTTTGCCTCGAAAGACGCCATGGATATTCGTGGATTAGGCGCCGCCAACATTGAGAAATTTTACAAGCTTGGCCTGCTTTGTTCCATCCCGCAGATTTACGGGCTTGATTACGAAGCCATTGGCAAAATGGAGGGCTTTGGGGCGAAGTCTATAGGCAATTTGCAAGCGGCAATAAGCCATTCGAAACAGCAGCCCCTTCACCGGTTGATATTTGCCCTCGGTATTCGATTTGTGGGCGAAACCATGGCCAAAACACTGGCAGCGGCCGTTGAGCACCTGCTGGACCTGCGCAATTTTGATGAAGAAAAACTACAAACGCTGGAAGACGTAGGCCCCAAAGTGGCGAGCAGCGTTGTGCAGTTTTTTGGCAACGAAGACAACCTTGCCATGCTACAGCAACTGGAGGCGCTGGGGCTGCCACTGAAAAACGAAAAACGGCAAACAACGGCCGGCGGCAATCTGAGCGGACAAACGTTTTTATTTACCGGAACCCTTAACAGGTTGAAACGTAGCGAAGCAGAAGAAAAAGTGGAGAAGGCCGGCGGCAAAATCCTTTCCGGCGTCAGCAGCAAGCTCGATTACCTGGTAGTGGGCGACGATGCCGGCAGCAAGCTGGAAAAAGCAAAAAAAATTGCCAGCATCCGCATCCTCACCGAAGACCAGTTTCTGGACCTGATTGCACAGGCATAGATTTTATGCAATTTTAGCAGAGATAACCTTTATTGTTTCGTCCGCTAAAATTTCTGCCATGATTAAAAAGTTACCGGGTGAGCAGTGGAAGCAATTGGTGTTTGATGGTAGCTCGGCGTTGCGCAACCGTTATGCCATATCCACTGCCGGAAGACTGGCCAGCTACAAAGAAGATGTGTTGCCGGATGGAAAATTGCTGAATGGTTCGCTAACCACCGGCTACCGCACACTCAACCTGCATCGCCCGGAACGCAAGAGTACGCTTTACCTGCACCGCGAAATTGCCCGGCTGTTCCTGAAGCGTCCTTCGGCCAGGCACAAATATGTGATTCATAAAAACCACAACAAGCTGGATAACAGGGCCAGCAACCTGCGCTGGGCCACCCTGGAAGAAATGATCCAACACCAGCAAAAAAGCCCGGCAAAAATTGCCTACAAGAAAAAGCAGGCCGAACGTGAAGTGGGCCTGAAGCTGACGGCTACCCAGGTGCGCCGCATCAAAGAAATGCTCAACAACAAAAACCGGCGCCTCACCATTAAACAAATGGCCGAGAAATATGACGTGAGTGAAATGACGATGTACCGGATTAAGAGCGGGGAAAATTGGGGGAGAATATGAGGGTTTGTGGTTGGTAGTTTGTGGTTTGTGGTTAGCTTTAGTTCTGTCATCTCTTTGCTATGGCGACTGTACAAAAGTTGAAGTATCTACAGGTTTGGCAGCTTGCCCGTGAGTGGTCACAAAAGGTATATCCTCTTCCTTTTCTCAATCCGATAGCAACAGATTTTCGCTTTAAGGACCAGATTCGAGGCACTTGTTGTTCAATTATGGACAATATAGCAGAAGGTTTTGAGCGAAGTAGCAAACGAGAGTTTATTCATGCCCTCACCATATCAAAAGGGGAAGTGGGTGAATTAAAATCACAACTATATCGTGGGTTAGACAACAACTATTTTTCCCAGGTGATATTTGAGGAGTTGTATGTTATGGCGGATCAACTAACAAAAATGCTGACTTCTTTCATTACTTACCTTAACAACTCCAATATCAATGGCCAAAAGTATAAGCAACAAGACCGTAAGTAAATAACCACAAACCCTATTTGTCTTTCGGCAACGTAGCCCAGTGTCTGCCGTCTTTTGCTATCAGCGCTTCGGCATCTTCGGGGCCCCAGCTCCCGGGAGTGTAGTTAGGGAAATCCACGGGCGGCCTGGCTTGCCAGGCGTCCATGATGGGTTGAATGATTTCCCAGGCACGCTCCACCTGGTCGGCACGCATAAACAAGGTTGGGTTTCCTTCAATCACATCCTGCAAAAGGGTTTCGTAAGCCTCCGGTGCCCGGTCGCCATAGGCATCGTTGTAATTAAACACCATGTCCACCGGCTGCAAAATCATTTGCGGGCCGGGCTGCTTGGCCTGAAACCGCAGGCGAATGTCCATCTGCGGTTGTATAGAAATAACCAGCCGGTTAGGCCGCCAGGTTTCACCGGCTTCGGTAGGAAAAGCATATTGCGGCGCCGGCTTAAACTGAATAACCACCAGCGTGGTTTTGGCACTCATGGCCTTGCCTGTACGCACATAGAAAGGCGTACCCCGCCAGCGCCAGTTGTCAACGTAAAACTTCGCGGCCGCAAATGTCTCTACCGGCGAATCTGCCACTACGCCTTTTTCTGCACGATAAGAGATAACTTTTTCGCCGCCATTCCAGCCTTCACTGTACTGGCCCCGAACGGCATTGCGGTGCACGGCATCTTTTTGCCAGCAGCGGATGGCCTTCAGCACATCGAGCTTTTTATTGCGGATTTCGTCGGCCTCGAATGAAACCGGAGCCTCCATGGCAACCATACAAAGAAGCTGCAGAATATGGTTTTGCACCATATCACGCAAAGCACCTGCGCCTTCATAATACGCACCGCGGCCTTCGATACCAATGGCTTCGGCAGCCGTTATCTGCACATGGTCTATGTAGTTGCTGTTCCAGAGTGGCTCAAACAAGGCGTTGGCAAAACGTACCGCGAGGATGTTTTGCACTGTTTCCTTTCCCAGAAAATGATCAATGCGGTAGATTTGCTTTTCCTGGAACATCTGCCCCAGTTGAACATTCAGCTCCCGGGCACTGTGCAGGTCGTGGCCAAAGGGCTTTTCAAATACCATCCGCGACCGGTCGGGGTTCGCTGTCAGCCCGGCTTCGTGGAGTTTGGTAGCAATGCCCGGCGCCAGTTGCGGCGCTACCGACATGTAAAACACCACATTCGCCTCCTGCTTCCACTCCTTTTCTTTGTCACGCACCAGCTTGGCCATTTGCTGAAAAAGCTTGGCCTTGCCGGCATCGCCGCGCAGGTAATCCACCTGTTTGGAAAACGTCTTCCAGTGGTCTTCCAGCCCGTTCTTCCGCCGGGAATACTTCTCAATGCCCTCTTTGATGAACGCCTTGTACGAAGCATCAGTGTACTCGGTACGGCCAATACCAACGATAAAAGCGTCGGCCGGAAGGTATTTGTCGAGGTAGAGATTGTAAAGAGCCGGCAGCAATTTGCGCTGTGCCAAGTCGCCGCTGCCGCCGAAGATGAAAACGATTGCCGGCGTTTTGCCGTTTATTGGTTGAGCCATTAATATAAGTTTGCAGGTTCACGAGTTCACAGGTTCACAAGTTGGTTGTTGAATGAGCAGGCAACTGATACCTTTTACTGCTCAACTCGTGAACAAGTGAACTTGTAAACGTGTGAACTATTCTGTTGTATTCCATTCGGTATGAAAAACGCCTTCCTTATCGGTGCGTTGATAAGTATGGGCGCCGAAAAAGTCGCGTTGTGCCTGAATCAGGTTGGTGGGTAGCCGTTCGCTGCAGAACGCATCGAAATAGCCCAAAGCGCTGGCCATGGCCGCTACCGGAATGCCGGTTTGCACGGCCAGGGATAACACTTTCCGTACAGCGGCCTCCTTTTGTTTAAGCAAAGCCGCCACGCCTTCGTTCAGCAGCACATTGGGTAGCTTCTCATCGGCTTCAAACACCTTATCAAACTGGTACAGCAGCGAAGAGCGGATAATGCAGCCGCCTTTCCAAATGTTTACCACATCGGCCATTGGTATCTGCATGTTGTACTCGTCCGACACTTTTGCCAGCAGGCTTAAGCCCTGCGCATACGCCATCACAAAGGAAAAGAGTAAAGCGTCTTCTACGGCTGCTGCCAGTTCTTGCGGCGGCAAACCGCCAGGCGATAGCTGCGGCTGGTAAATGCCTGCGGCCTGTACCCGAAGCTCCTTGTAAGCCGACAGCGTTCGGGCCGACACAGCGGCATCAATGGTAGGGATGGCCACGCCAACGTCAAGCGCATCCTGCGACGTCCATTTGCCGGTGCCTTTTGACCCGGCTTTATCTAAAATCACATCAATCAGGTAATTTTTTCCGCCGCCCGATCCGCCATCGAGCGTACGGAAAATCTCGGCCGTGATCTGGATGAGGTAAGATTGCAGGTGGCCACTGTTCCAGCGGGCGAACACATAATGCAGGTCGGCATTGCTAAAGCCACCGCATCGCTTCAGCATGTCATAGGCTTCGGAGATCAATTGCATCATGGCATACTCAATGCCGTTGTGCACCATCTTTACGTAATGGCCGGCCGCCCCGTTGCCCACGTACGCCACGCAGGGGTGCCCGCCGGCTTTGGCGGCAATAGCTTCCAGCACCGGCCGCAGGTATTCGTAGGTTTCTTTGTCGCCGCCGGGCATCATGCTGGGGCCAAACCTCGCCCCGGCCTCACCGCCCGAAACGCCCATGCCGAAAAAATGAATGCCTTTCGGCTGCAGGTAGGCCACCCGGCGCTGTGTGTCTTTGTAGTACGAATTGCCGCCGTCTATTAAAATATCGCCTTCTTCCAAGTGCGGCAGCCAGGTTTCAATCACATCGTCCACCGGCTTGCCGGCGGGCACCAGCATCAGCATTTTGCGGGGTTTTTTAAGCGCCTTCACTACAAATGTCATATCCGTAGTGCCTTTTACCACGGTGCCTTCGGTGGCGGCAGCTTCCAGTTTATCGGCACGCTCCTGCTTCAGGTCGAAGCCAATAACAGCAAAGCCGTTGTCGGCCATGTTCAGCAAAAGATTGCTGCCCATGACACCGATGCCGATCATGCCAAAATCAAATGTTCCTTCCATGTTTTTTTCATTATCGGTTAAGGCCTGCCCTTTGCCTGCTGCGGTGCTTTAATGGCTGGTTCTTTGGCTCCGTTGTGGCAGGTGTAGCACGTAACGGCCAGTTGCGATGACAGGTTCATAGCCGATCCGGTTTGGTCGAAGTATTTTTTGTTCAGTTCGTTTGTCATGGTCATCATTTGCCGGGCCACAAGCTTGTGTTTGTTGTCATCGGCCACCCAGTTCATTTCTTTCTTTTCGGCATTAAACACATGGCAAAAATTGCATTTTACATTCAGCGAAGCGGTAAAATGGTGCATCACGCTATCCATTTGCTGATGGGTAATGTCTTTGGGCAGAATTTTCAGGTTTTTGTATTGCGGGTTTTCCGGGCCGGCGCTCTTCATTTGCGTAACCGCACAGGAAACAGCCACAAGGCTGGCAAAAGCCAGCGTAACAAAAGCAGTTTTTTTCATTGATGCAATTGATTTTCGATGATGGTTTGTCTTTCTTCTTTTCTGCCGCCACGTGGGCTTCAGATGGCGCTAAAGTTAACGTCTTATTGCACAAAACACACGGGCTTATCCCCTTTTGGCTTTCGAACGCTGGCAACAGGATGTATTTTTGCCGGCCTAAAAACAAACACAGAATGGCAGAATTAGTCAACGAATTCAATACGTACCGCGAAAAAATGAACGAGGTGATTCTGAGCAAAAACAACCTGGTGATGAAGCGCCTGTGGAATCTTGACACCAACACCTATGAAGATGGCGCCCTGGACAAAAAAACAAAAGAAATGCTGGGCCTTGTGGCCAGCATGGTGCTGCGCTGCGACGACTG
>CBDUBQ010000044.1:0-46516 GCA_965365435.1 uncultured Flavisolibacter sp. | reverse complement strand
CACCCCAAAAACTGAAAATAAAAAAAGGCTGCCTACTTTTGAGACAGCCTCTTTTGTTTTTGTGGAATCTTTTGCTTCCCGGCCTGCCCTTCGCTTTCACCCCCTTATACTGCCGCACCGGAACAGTTTTTGGAAAGATGAGAATGATTCCCCATTCCTGCTGAAAGACCGTCGGATCCGGATTGTATGACAACCGCTAACTATTGTTTCATCCTTAAATGTTAACCATGAAAAAACTCTACGCTCTGCTGCAAGGCAGCACTCTTTCCTTTGTTCTTACCTCTTTGCTGGCCACCGGAACGGCCAGCGCACAATCGTCGCTGTGCGGCGGCGTGCAGGCCAACTTCGATAACACATCGGGCAGCACGGTTGGCTTCACCGGCGATTTTGCATCGGGCACCACCGGCAGCGACGGTTACCTGGTAAAAGACAGGGTGATAGCCTCCGCCGTGTACACCATCACCACACCAACCTACCAGTCGCCGGCCGGTTCGCCCTTTATCGGTTACGGCTTTGAGCTGGATGGTACGGAAAAAGTGGCCCGTGTGGAAGTGAAAATCATCTATGTGTCCACCTTCAACAACGAGCTGACCACGGTTTTTTTAGCGCAGTTTGTGCCCTCGTATGATCCCAACAGTAGTACCGCCAGCGTGTGCCGTGCCATTTCAATTGGCGATCTTCCGGGCTTCCCATCGGGTGGCCGGTATCGCTTCCGTATTGAACTGACACCAAATACCGGCGCCGGTGATAACGGGCAAACGGTGACGTTTGACGATTTTGCCACCACGGGCACCTTGTCGCAGGCGCCGCTGCCGGTGAATTTTATTGGCTTTGATGCCAAAAGGCTGAACGGCAATGTGCAACTGACCTGGCAAATAGCCGGTGAGGAAAACGTGGCCCGCTACGAAGTGGAACGAAGCGAAGATGGCCGCAGTTTCCGCACCATCGGTAGCATTGCCAGCCATGGCAAAGACACCTACTATTGGAATGATGCCGCCAGCAACAACGCCGTGTATTACCGCATCAAAAACGTGGACAATGATGGTTTGTATAAGTACAGCACCATTGCCCGCATTGCCAATGGCCGCAGTGAGATTGTGCTGAAGGCCTTCCCGCTGCCGGTTCAGAGCTTCCTCACCCTGCAGCATCCGGTTATTGAAACGAGGGCCCGGATCAATGTGAGCAATGCAGCCGGTCAAATGATCCGGAGCGTTGTTCCGGCCATCGGCAGCATGCAAACGTCAGTTGACATGAGCACCCTGCAAAAAGGCCTGTACTTGATTCGCTTCGATGCCGGCGATGGCGAGGTAAAAACCCTGAAAGTGCTGAAACAATAATGAAAAAAGCCAGCAGGCAAACGGCCCGTTCTTGCCGAACGGGCCGTTTTTCTTTTGGAAATCCATTTTTAAAATCTTTATATTCGTTACTGTATTCTGTGCCATTTCAGTTTTTCAGGCCCATCGAACCCCGTTCAGGTTACTTGTTAGCTGGTTGCACTTTTTTGTTTTTTAAATTTTTCAGTAATGAACATCTATGTTGGAAATTTAAGTTGGGGCCTGAAAGAGCAGGACTTAGCCGACTTATTCGCACCTTTTGGCGAAGTAGCCTCTGCCAAAATTGTCATGGACAAATTCACGAACCGCAGCAAAGGCTTTGGCTTTGTTGACATGCCGAACGACGAGCAGGCACAGGCGGCAATTTCGCAGTTGAACGGCAGCGAAGTTGATGGCCGTAACCTGGTTGTCAATGAATCGCGGCCGAAAGAAGGCGGCGATGGCTTTAAAAAGCGCAGCTTTGGCGGCGGCGGCGGTGGCGGCTTTAAAAAAGGTGGCGGCGGCTATGGCGGCGGCAACGGCGGCAGCCGTGGTGGCGGCTATGGCGGTGGCAGCCGTGGCGGCGGCGGCGGATACCGGGACAGCTACTAAATGCTTTATATATCCGAATGCGTTGAGAGGTGCGAAAGCGCCTCTTTTTTTGTCCTCACCACCCGGCGCTTCTCCACCTGGAAAGGGAGTGACTGGCTGGATTTCCTGCCCAACAAACAACCGGACGATGAACGGAGCGCAACGAACGATCCATTGTTATTCTGTCGCCCGTCAACAAAAAGAAAAAGTCTCAATCAGCAAACTGACTGAGACTTTTTTTATCGTCGCCAACCGAGGGTCTGTGCGTTGGCAAGCCCTCATCAGAGTGTTTGGAAGTTTAATGATGGTGATGCTGATGCTCCTGGTTCATGTGCAGGAAGGCTTCTTTCGAAATGGGTGTTTCTTCGGCAGCCACCTGGGTTTCGGCCCAGTCGAAAATCTTCTGGGTTTGAATGCGGTTGTACGCATCTTCCACGTATTTGCGATCCTTCATCATTCGGTTAATATAGTCGCGAACCCAGCCCTGCTCGTCGTCCATGGCGGCCATGCCCATATAGCCGAGCAGCTGCTGCTTGGCAAACTGGCGTACATCGTCCTGCGACACTTGCACATCGCCTTTCTTCTGCAACTCGTCCAAAATAAGCGTCCATTTCAACTGGCTGATAAACGTGGGAAACTCGGCTTCAACCTGTTCTTCGGTTTTCGGCTCTTTGTTTTCGCCGCTTTGGGTTTTCAGCCAGCGCTTTAAAAAAGCTTCCGGAAAATCTATCTGTGTTTGATCGAGCAGCAAGTGATAAAGCGTGTGCTGCAGCTGGTTACGGCTTTCGCCTTCCCACTGTTTTTCCAGCTCCTGCCGAATGCGTTGGCGAAACTCTTCTTCAGTCTTTATCTCCTCGTTCTGGAAAAGCTGTGTGAAAAATTCTTCGTTCAATTCACGCGGCTCCACCAGGCCAAGCTTGGTGATGGCCAGCTTGAAATGTTTGCCGGTGGCGCTGTCAAGGCCAAGGTCCTGCAAAATCCACTCCCGCTCTTTGTCGCCGAAGGCTTCTTCCAGCGATACCTGGATGGTATCGTCTTTCTTTTTACCCATCAACGACGGCCGAATGCTTTCCGTGAAATATTTCACCAGCAGCGAATTGTCTTTGCGAATGCCGCCTTCCACTTCATTACCGGCTTCATCGGTTTCAATAAAAGTTACATTCAACACTGTTTCGTCGCCTTCCACGCTTTCGGGTTCCGACATATTGCCGTAGCGGCTGCGGAGGCGCTCCACTTCTTCAGCCATCATCTCGTCGGTAATGTCCACTTTGTAGCGCTTCGGGTGCTGGCTGCCCAGGTCGGGCAGTGTTACCGTTGGCTTCATGCCCACTTCAAACGTAAAGGTGTAATCGGCCGGACTGTTCACGTCAAGCTGTTGAATGTTCATGTCAACCGGCAGTGGCTGGGCAAAAATGTCCAGCTTCTCCGTTTCCAGGTAGCGGAACACTTCTTTGTCAACCAGGCGCAGCACTTCATCGGTAAAGAGCGAGGAGCCATACATTTTTTTGATGAGGCCGGCCGGCACCATGCCTTTGCGAAAGCCCGGTATTGTTGCTTTTTTGCTGTAATCTTTCAGCGACTTTTCAAACTGGGGAAGGTAATCTTCTTTCTGCAGGGTGATGCTGAGTTGCTTATGCAGCGGCGCCACGTCTTGTTGTGTGATTGTTGCCATGTGTGTTGTTTGAATATCGAACAGACGATCAAGGAATGTCGAAGCTTGAAGGCGAAGCCTTTTTGCAAAGAAAAGTGAAGGGCGAACAGAAACATCCCTTCGGCATTCATCTGTTCCTTGTTTATCTGTTCATCTGTTCGTACCGTGCGGGTGGAGGGACTCGAACCCCCAAGCCGTGAAGCACCAGATCCTAAGTCTGGCGTGTCTACCAATTTCACCACACCCGCTGCTTTCCATCAGCAAATGGCAATTTTCCTTTGGCAATTGCTGATCACCGATTGCCGGTTGCCCATTTGCTTTTTGGGGTGGCAAAAGTAAAGGTTAATGCCCGATAAACTGTCCGGAAGGCAAAAAAAAGCGGGAAGCGCTTCAATTTTAAACAATCATTTATTTTTTTTAGCCCCGCCTCCCAGCAAAGAATTACCGTGTTGCTGTTCGCCTGACCGCACTGGTTGTGCCCTTAATCCAAAACCTATGAGCCGGAAACTCTTTTTTCTTTTGCTCCTGTACGGATATTGGCCGGCCGCGGCCCGGCATCCCGCCACTGTTTTCCAGTTTACCGATAAAGCCGTTGCCGTGCCCCCGTGATAATGCCTGCACGTCGTTTGCGGTAACCGTGCCCAACATCCGGCAGAGCGAGGATTACTCTGTAGAGCCGATTCCTTTTCAGCCGTATGCGTGGACCACTGGCGGCACCGAACTCACAGTTCTTTTTACCGATGACATCTACAGCAGTGTGATCAGCCTGCCTTTTCCAGTTTGTTTTTTCGGCGTCAGCTACAACAGCCTTGTTGTTGGGTCCAATGGCCTTGTGGCTTTTGATGTGAGCAACGCCGGACGGAGCCAAAACTTGCGCCGAACAGCGCCGGAAACCAGCTGAAGGCCGATGCCGGATTTGGCCTTGCCTACACCTCACCAGCCTTGCAGGCCGGCGTACCGGTCAGCCAATTGGTGCAATCGAACGATAGGCTTCACGAGTTGTACGGCACTGTATCGGCACAAAGCCGGCTGCACCGCTGCTGGCACCTGCATGGCAGCTACACCTGGCGCACCGAGGAAGCCACTGCCGTCATTCCTCATTTACGCTTCACTTCCCTGCCCAATGCACTGGCGGGGCTTCAAACCGGCGTAAGCGTGGCACACAACGACGTTTTATGGTATGGCCTGGGTTGGCGGGCCCGGCAAGGCTGGGTCATTAACGCCGCACTACTGCTGCACCGGAAGTTTTCTATTGGCTATTCCTTTGACCTTTTCCGGTCGCCGATAGACAGGTATGAACAGGGATCAACCGGGCATGAGCTGCTGCAGTATGTGTGGCAGCAGAGGAGTTATTTTACCGAAACATTGTTGATTTCGAAATTGCAGCGTTCTACAAACTGCTCTACAATAACTTCAAGATTACCAAAATCAACCGGTTTGGTTATAAGGATGGCGCTGTTTTTTTCGGCAAACTGCCGGTCGGTGGCGCTGCTGGATGTGCTGAACAAGACCACCGGCAAACGGCTGAACACCTCGTGGCTCCGGATGGCTTGCAGGGCCTCCCGGCCATTCATCACCGGCATGTTGATGTCCAAAATCACCAGACAGGGCAAAAGCTTTTCGGCCGCCATTTCTTCGAGCAAAAGCATAGCCCGCCGGCCATCAGGCGCATGAACCACCCTGATGTGCTCGTGACGGATAAATGCCTGCTGTAAAATGAACAGATCGTCCAAATCATCTTCGGCGTAAAGGATGGTGTGCCCGTTCGTGGTCATGTGAGAATATTGCGGGGTAAATTTAGGGAAAAGACGGCCCCAACAGAAAGTTTTCGGCGTTTGGCCCAAAGCATTTTTTCCCTGATTTTTTTCGTTGGCAGGAAACGAACCGCACAAATCATTTTAGGGGTGGCAATCATTGTCGCTCACCATTCAGAAAATACAACCAACAACCTGATTACTAGCCGGCTTTTCCCTACCGCCATCCGCTATTCTAATAGGCAAACTTTTTTTCGGCAAACGAAAAAAATGGGGCGATTGAATAAACCTTACCCTTCCGGGAAACAAAGAATGTTCTACTCTTTTTAACCGATGGCTTTGCGGGTGGCTTTCGCCCACACCGCTGATTGTTTATTCACCAAAAAGCGGTAGAAGCCAACATAAAGCGACACATTCATAAAGACAAAGTAATACGGCAGAAAAACAACCCGCGGAATGCCTTTCTTCTCGGCCAGCGGCCAGCCCGCCAGCGCCAGCAGGTAAAAAAAAGATTGCGCCAGCCAAAAGAAATAAAAAACCTGGCCGGACTGCCGTAGGGCAAGGATGGTGGTAACAAGGTACAAGAGCGGCAGCAGCAGTGGGCAAAGCGTCCAGCGCAACACACGGTGCGACACGTATTGAAAAGTTAGCCGCCAGTTGTGCATTGGATTTAAAAGTTGGTTAAGCAGGCGCAGGGCCTGAAAACAACCGGCGCTGATGCGCACCTTTCGCTTTTGTTCTTCGCCGATATTTTCCGATGGCGCTTCGGCCGCCCAGGCTTCTTCCTCGTACGCAAAGCGGTAGCCTTTGAGGCAAATTCTTGCCGACAGCACAAAATCGTCCAGGATGATTGTTTCGTCCAATGGCTCATACAAAGCCGTGCGGATAGAGAACAGTTCGCCGGCTGCACCAATGACGGTGTAAAACGAAGCATCGGCTTTTTTCAGCATTGACTCGTAGCGCCAGTAAATCTGCTCGCCGGTGCTTACGGCGGTATCATCGGCCGCCAGTATGCGCTTCTCGCCCGATACGCCACCCACTGTTGCCTCCCGGTAATGCCGCACCATTTTTTTGAGGCTGATGGGATGCAGAAAAGCATTGGCATCGGTGAAAACCACCACCGGTGTATTAACATGCTGCATGGCCCTGTTGAGCGCCGCTGCCTTACCCCGGCGTTCGGGCTGGTGAAGAAGCTGCAGCCGCGGACTGGCCGCCACTTTTTGCGGTGTGCCGTCGGTGGAGCCATCGGTGATAAAAATAAAAAACAGGCGGTCGGGCGGGTAGTCGAGCGCCAGGCAGTTTTGGACCTTCCGGTCTATGACAGGCGCTTCGTTGCAGGCCGGTACCACCACGGTTAGCGGTGGCAACGGGCCCTCGGCGGGCGGCGGGCTTTGGCCGCGTAAGAAACGCAGCAAAAGCAGGCAAAGCCCGTAGCCGAGATAGCTGTAAAAGAGCACCGACACCGATATCCAAAAAACAAGGACCATGGCAATAGGGCGAAGATAGCAGTTGCTGCCCATGACCTGCGGATAGACTGAAGCAAGGCCGCACATTGCCGGATGGAAGGTAAATACCCGTCAACAACGCACAGGCACTGGCTGCGATGGCTTCAGGCTTTTGCCAACCATTGTTATTGACCCATAAGGGCCACCGGCAGGGCACCGGCACTTTGGTAATCCTTAACAAGTGATGGCCTATCTTTGCCGTTCTTAAAAAATTTGCGTGAAGCTTCGTTCTGCCTTTTTGCTGGTAAGCCTTGTGATAATTATTGACCAGGCACTGAAGATTTGGATAAAAACATCATTTCCGTACGGACACGTGATGAATATGGCCGGCCAAAAATGGGCGCAGCTTTATTTTATCGAAAATCCGGGTATGGCCTGGGGTATGGAACTGGGCGGCAATTGGGGCAAACTGATCCTAACGCTCTTTCGCCTGGTGGCAGTAACATTTGGTAGCTGGTACCTGGTAAAGATTGTAAGAGAGGGCTATCACAAAGGGTTTATTATTTGCGCCTCGCTGATTTATGCCGGGGCATTAGGCAACCTGATTGACAGCTTGTTTTACGGGCTGATTTTTGAAGAAAGCACCTACATGCATGTGGCCAGTTTTGTATCACCCGGGCAGGGCTATGGTGGCTTTTTGCATGGCAAGGTGGTGGACATGCTTTACTTCCCCATGGTTCGGTCCACCTTCCCTTCCTGGATGCCCCTGATCGGCGGAAACGAATTTGAATTCTTCTCCCCTATTTTCAATATTGCCGATGCTGCCATTTCGGTTGGTGTGCTGACGTTGCTGGCCTTTCAAAAGCGGTTTATGCACAAAGAAGAACCGGCCGACACAAAACCGGCGGCCACCAGCACCATGCCGGCCGAGCAGGCCGAACACATTGCCTGATCATTCGTAGTTGGCATACCAGGCGATATCCTGGCTTTCGGCCAACTGGTCTATTTCCGGTTTGTTTACTGTTGTTGTTGAAGGCGATGCCGGGGTCGTAGCTGACCGGCCGGGTGTTTCGTCGGGCGGCATTGCCTCGCCGGCAGATGGCGCAGGCATGAAGGGCTCGGGTTTGGATGCTGTTTTCATGGTTGTTAGAATTAGGGTACGTCACCAGATTTACGAACGCCTTGTTAAAGTAAAAAATACCCGACAGAAAGCCAAGCCGCAAGCCCGGCTTTTCCGTCTTTATCTTGCCCTGCTACAGCCAGGCCGGGTTTTTCAGGCTTTGTATAAGTGAAGGACGGCGCCCTATCAAAAGCAGTTGAAACCAGATTTATTATATTCGTCAGTGATGGAAACCCTTGCGCAGTTACCGAAATACAGTTTGAACGAAGAGCAGGAAAAAAAACTGATTCTGCGGGAATACCGTGCCTTGCTAAGGGCGCTGAAAGGCCGCATAAAACCCGGCGACCGGCGCCTGATCCGCATTGCTTTTGAAGTGGCGGCCGAAGCACACAAAACCATGCGCCGCAAAAGCGGCGAGCCGTATATTCTTCACCCTTTGGCCGTGGCCCGCATTTGTGTGGAGGAAATTGGCCTGGGTGTCCGCTCCACCATCTGTGCACTGCTGCACGATACCGTAGAAGACACCGACGTAACCCTTGACGTGGTAGAAAGGGAATTTGGCAGCGAGATTTCGAAGATCGTGGACGGGCTTACCAAGATCTCGAATATCGTGGACGTAAACGCCTCGCAGCAGGCCGAAAACTTTCGCAAAATTCTGCTGACACTCACCGACGATCCGCGGGTGATACTGATAAAGCTGGCCGACCGCCTGCACAACATGCGCACGATGGACAGCATGAAGCTGGAAAAGCAATTGAAGATTGCTTCCGAAACCATCTATGTGTATTCGCCACTGGCGCACCGGATGGGTCTTTACAACATCAAAACCGAGTTGGAAGACCTGGCAATGAAATACCTGGAGCCGCAGACTTATAAAGAAATTGCCAGAAAGCTGGCGGAAACAAGGCGGGAACGGTCGAAGTTTATCAATGAGTTTATCAAACCGCTGAAAGAAAAGCTGGAGAAAGCCGGCTTCGACTTTGAAATTCACGGCCGGCCAAAGAGTATCCATTCCATCTGGAACAAGATGAAGAAAAAAGGCGTCAGCTTCGAGGAAGTGTACGACCTGTTTGCCATTCGCATTATCGTAAACTCACCGCCCGATAAAGAAAAGGAAGATTGCTGGAAGGTGTATTCCATGATCACCGATGAATATTCGCCGTCGCCGGAGCGCCTTCGCGACTGGCTGAGCAACCCAAAGAGTAATGGATACGAAGCCCTGCACACCACCGTGATGGGACCACAGGGAAAATGGGTGGAAGTGCAGATACGCACCAAACGGATGAACGAGATTGCCGAAAAAGGACTGGCGGCCCACTATAAATACAAGGAAGGCGCACAGGACGAAAGCCGTTTTGATAAATGGTTTGGGCAAATACGGGAAGTGATGACCACGCAGGATGTGGACTCGGTGGATTTTTTGCAGGACTTCAAGCGCAGCTTTCTGGCCGAAGAGATTTATATCTACACGCCGAAAGGCGATGTGAAGATGCTGCCCATCGGCGCCACGGCACTCGACTTTGCCTTTGCTGTTCACTCCGAAGTGGGTGTAAAATGTATCGGCGCCAAAGTAAACCACAAGCTGGTGCCCATTTCGCACAAAGTGCGCAGTGGCGACCAGGTGGAGATCATTACGTCCAACAAACAAAAGCCCTCGGAAGACTGGCTGAATTTTGTGGTGACGGCCAAGGCCCGCACCCGCATAAAAGATGCGCTAAAAGAAGCCAAACGCACCGTGGCCGAAGAAGGTAAATATACTTTGCAGCGCAAGCTTGAGGGCATGGGCGTGGCCATGAACCAGCACAACATAGACGAGCTGGTAAACCATTACAAACTGGCCTCGCCGCTGGATTTGTATTATGCCCTGGCGGTGAAGTCCATGGACCTGAAAGACCTGAAAGAATTTAAGGTTGTTGGCGACCGGCTGGAGGCGCCAAAGCCCGTGAAGCCGCAGGACCTGAAGCCCGATTACCACCCGGGGATAGGAAAAAAAGAAACGGAGCTGATCATCTTTGGGGAAAGCAGCGACAAGATCGTGTACCACCTGGCCAATTGCTGCAAGCCCATCCCCGGCGACGATGTTTTTGGCTTTGTGACCACCGGCAAAGGCCTTACCATTCACCGCACCAGTTGCCCTAACGCTCCCAAGCTGATGGCGCACTACGGGCATCGCATCGTAAAAACAAAATGGGCCAAGAACAAAGAGATTTCGTTTCTCACCGGCCTGCGCCTGGTGGGCATGGATGATGTGGGCATTGTGAACAAGATCACCAACATCATCAGCGGCGATATGCGGATCAATATTTCGGCCATTACCATTGAGTCGAAAGAAGGTGTATTTGATGGCAGCATCAAATTGTTTGTTCACGATAAAGAAGAGCTGGAAGAGCTGGTGATGCGGTTGAAAAGTTTAAATGGCATCCACTCGGTTGAACGGTTTGAGACGGAAGTGTAGTCCTCCTGTCCCGCTGAAGGGGAGACTTAGGTCTATCACTCTGCCTGTTTTTTTAAGCATCGCCTGTTGAATTTTTTTTTTGAGCCCGGCACCGGTGCTACTATGGGGGCGTCTGTTGCGTCGCACTCTTATACGTCCGGTAATTCTATTCACCATTCCTTCGAACCAACCGGGCACGGATCAAACACAGCGGCCATAGCAACTAAAGATGATTTTTTCCTTCGGCGGAGGCCCTATGTGAAACCTATGTTCTCCATCCTCCTTTTGTGGTGAAAACTAGCTTCCGGAAAAAGCTGGTCACAGAAAACGAAACCTCACCCACCTAAGTCTCCCCTTCAGGGGGACAGGGCATCACATCCCGTACTTATCCACCAGGTAAACCAGCGCTGCCATGTTTACGGCACCCAGCAACAGTTCCCGCTTGTTCACGTTTTCAAACACATCATTTCGTGCATGGTGAATGTCGAAGTAGCGCTGCGAATCGGGCGACAGACCCGCCACCGGCGTACCCTGCGTACGGTTCAGCGGGCCGATGTCGGCGGCGCCGCCGCCCCGGTTGATTTCCGATGCGCCATACGGTGCCAGCAGCGGCCTCCAGGCCGCCGCTTTTCCAATTTGTGCATCGCTGGCCGAAATGCCAAAGCCACGCGGGGTAAAGCCGCCGGCGTCGCTTTCCAACGCAAAAATGTGTTTCTCCTCTTTTGCCTTTGCTTCTTCCGCGTATTTGTTGCCGCCCCGGAGCCCGTTTTCTTCATTGGCGAATAACACGAAACGGATAGTGCGTTTAGGTTTGTAACCCAAGGCCTTGAACGTGCGAAGTATTTCAATAGTTTGCACACAACCGGCGCCATCATCATGAGCGCCTTCGGCGGGGTCCCAGCTATCGAGGTGCCCGCCGATAGTGATGTATTCGTTCGGAAACTCCGTTCCCTTTATTTCGCCGATAACATTATGACCGACCGTGTCGGGCAGAAAGCGGCCATGCGTGTGCAAGGTTACCGATACCGGCTGCTCACTTAGTGACTGGCTCAGCCAGTCGGCATCACGCAGGCCAATGGCCACCGCCGGAATTTTGGGAAACGAATCATTGTATGCAGTGCCGCCCGTATGCGGATTGTTGTCGGTGCTGTTGCTCATGCTGCGGACAATAACACCCACAGCGCCGTATTTTGCCGCACGGCTTGGCCCCTGGCTGCGGTAAACGCCGGCATCGCGGTAAGCCAGGAAAGTGCTGACGAGTGCATCGTTGAAAGGGTAGTTATAAAAAACAATTTTGTTCTTTATCTCGTCTTTCTTTGCTTCCAGTTCAGCAAAATTTTTCACTTCTACGACGGGTGCTTTTAGCGGCTTCATGCTTCCGGCCGAATTGCCCAGTGCCAGCACATCGAGTTTTTTAGCGGCAGCGGTTCCCTTGCCTTTTATTTTTCCGGGTGCGGTGTAAAAAGCTGTGGCTTCATCCTTCCCGCCCCGTATCCAGTGCGGCACCATACATTGTTGCAGCCAGGCCTTGTCGGCGCCTGCTTCCTGCATGGCCTTCAACCCCCAGGCTTCGGCCTTGTACATGCCCGGCGACCCGGATAATCGTGGCCCTACGGTTTTCGTCAGTGTGCGCAGGTCATCATAGGCTTTGCCTGTCAGCAGAATCTGATCAGCAATACGGCGAATAAACAACGAGTCTTCATTTTGCGCAAATGCAAAAAGAAAACCGCAAACCGAAAGAAAGAACAACAGACCCTTTTTCATAGCCTGCAATAATAAAGAATCTTGCGGAGCAACCGGTGGGCTGTGCTGCATTCTGCCAACTGGATTTTCGTTTCTCCTTTTGTAAGTGGCCGCCAGCAATGCGTTTGATGTACGTCGTTTTAAAAATCAATATTTCGAAACATGCTGTTTTTTGTTCAGAGTGCTCTAAGATGGTGTTTTCGTTTTTTTAATAAAACAAAACGATAAGCATTTATCGTTTTGTTTTAAAATTATCGTATTTTGTCCGTTAATTTTCAATTTTACTTACTATGAACAAGACAAAGGGTGCAAGCCTTTTCTTCATTAAAGCCATCTTACTCGCAGTCGTCTTTTTCTCGGCTTTGGCGTTGGTCTATCACATCCGCTGGTTCATCCCGTTCCTGCAAAACAAAACCACTGTTCCTTACCTTCACGAGCAAGCCTCTGTAATTTGGTATGTCGTTCAACTTTCCAACAACCTCATTTTTCTTTTTGTTGGCATTTTGCTGATGAAGCTTTTAGGGAGTTATAATAAATCCGGTTTTTTTGACGCAAAGAGCATGCGGGTGTTTGATGCCGTAATCCTTTCCAGTGTTTTGCTTGCGCTATTAGGAAGCGTACTTACGGTTTACAACAATTTCAATGAAGTTCATTTTAATGATTGGGCTTCCATTGAAAGCGTTGCCAACTTGCTTTTCCGGTCGTTCACCCTTCTACTGGTTTTCAAAGAGCCACAGACAATGTATTTTCTCCTGGCCATGATTTTGTGGGTCGTCAGGCAATTTGTGTCAAAAGCATTGCTAATGAAAGAAGAAAACGAAGCGTTCGTGTAGTATGGCGATAATAATTACGTTAGACATCATGATGGCAAAACGAAAAATGTCACTTACTGAGCTATCTAAACGAGTGGGGCTGACAACCGTTAATCTCTCCATTCTAAAAACAGGCAAGGCAAAAGGTGTGAGGTTTGATACGCTTGAGGCGATATGTAAAGTACTCGATTGCCAGCCTGGTGATATTCTGCAGTACGAAGAAAGCGAAAGAGTATCCTAAACGATTGTAGGACAAAACAACTCTTACCCACAGAACGAACGCACAATATAGCGTTTATAAAAGCATGGTTGAAGCCCTACCGTTTAGTAACTACTTTTTTTCAACGACAAAGCAAATGTGTGGCAGTAGTAACTCTTTTTCCAGGCCTTCACCAACGCTTCAGACCTTAAACGTCACCGTTTCGTTAAGTTGACAAGGCTGTATCAACCAAATAGCTACCTTAGTCGCCCGAAAACAGTTGTATGCGTATTGGCATTGTTTGTTACCCAACCTTTGGCGGTAGTGGTGTGTTGGCAACGGAATTAGGCAAAGCGTTAGCTCAGAATGGTCACCAGGTTCATTTTATCACGTACCAGCAGCCCGTCAGGCTTATTCATTTTATCCCGAATATTTATTACCACGAGGTGCAGGTGCCCACTTACCCCCTCTTTGATTACCCGCCGTACGAAACGGCGCTGTCGAGCACCATGGTAGATGTGATACGCAACAACAACCTTCAGTTGCTGCATGTGCACTATGCCATACCACATGCATCGGCGGCCTATATGGCCAAAAAAATCCTGGAAACGGAAGGCATTCACATTCCCGTCATTACTACGCTGCATGGCACTGATATTACGCTGGTGGGCCGCGACAAAACCTATGCGCCGGTGGTAACGTTTTCCATTAACCAGAGCGATGCCATCACGGCCGTATCCAACAACCTGCGGGATGAAACCTATAAGTTTTTTAAGATCGAAAAACCAATTGAGGTCATTCACAATTTTGTGGATGTGGACCGGTTTACCCGCAAACCCATTGACGCTTTTCGCAAGGTAATAGCACCCGAGGGCGAACGGATTCTGCTGCACGCCTCCAACTTCAGAAAAATAAAACGGGTGCAGGATGTGGTGAAGATTTTTTACAACATCCGGAAAAAACTTCCGGCCAAGCTGCTGTTTGTGGGCGATGGTCCCGAGCGGGGCACGGCCGAGCAGTTGTGCCGCGAACTGCAGGTTTGCGACGATGTGCGTTTTGTAGGCAAGCAGGAGCAAATGGAAGATATTCTGGCTATTGCCGATTTGTTTTTACTGACCTCCGAATACGAAAGCTTTGGCCTGGCTGCACTGGAGGCAATGGCGGCCGGCGTGCCCGTGATTTCTACCAATGCCGGCGGGCTGCCGGAGATTATGGTGCAGGGCAAAGTAGGCTTTATGGGCGATGTGGGCGATGTGGAAACCATGAGCCGAGATGCGGTGGCAATTTTGCAGGATGAAGAGCAGCTAAAGCAGTTTAAGCAGGCCGCTGCCGACCATGCAAAACTGTTTGATATAAAAAACGTGGTGCCGCTTTACGAGAAGCTGTACGAGGAAGTGCTTCGGGGAGAGCTTGTTCAATAAATAATTGGCAAGGCGCAACAGGCAAGAAAGAGATCCCTACTAAACGATACAAACAGCAAAGCAAAAGGGCGTCCTTTACAGCGAACGCCCTTTTGCCTATTGCAAATTGATCATTGCCTTTTGGCTTACCGCAGCCACGGCCTTGGGTTCACATTGTTTTGTCCCACCATCAGGTAAAAATCCACCTGGCCACCTACACCGTCGTCGGCGGTTGCCGCCCTGCCTATCACCTGGCCGGTTTTAATCGCATCGCCCCTGTTGACCGAAGCAGACGCCACGGTGTACACGGTAAAATACCGCCCATGCTGAATCATCACCATCATGCCTTCGCCGGTGCTCGACACCGCCTTTACTTCGCCATCGAAAACGGCTTTCACGGCAACACCGGCGGAGGGTGTGGAAATAGAAATACAGGGATTGTCCATTTGCAGGCCGCCCACGTTGCTCACCCCAAACGGGATGCTGACAAAGCCATTGTCAACCGGCCAGGGCAAGCCCCCGCGGCTGCGTTCAAAGGAATTGGCCAGCTTTAGCTCCCCTTCATTGAGCGGAATGGGCTCCCGCCTTGCCGTGGTTGTTTTTGTGGTGCTAGTGGTAGTATTGCCAGTGCCTGCCGGTGCGTTGGGCGACGTTGCCGGCGCATTGGTTTTCGGACGGGCCGCTTCGGCCGCTTTGGCTGCCGCAATCCGTTTCCGCTCTTCTTCCCGGGCCCGTTCTATTTCGCGGCGTATGGCAGCCGCAATCTGGTTTTTCAATTGCTGGTCGCGTTTGCGCTTTACTGCAATCTGGCCCGACAAATCGCTGGCCTGCGATTTCAGCTTTGTCACCACCTGGTCTTTTTCCTTTTTCTGCGATGCCAACTCGTTTAGTTGCTGCTTCTGGTTCAGCAAAGCCGACTGCTTCTGATTGGTCTTGCTCTCCAGCTGCTGCTTGCGCTGCCCAATCAGCAATTGGGTTTCGCGGATCGTTTTCACCTTCGACTCGTTGTAGGCCCTGTACGATTTCAGGTACGAAACGCGGCGCATGGCATCATTAAAGCTACCGGCCGAAAAAATAAAGTTCAGGTAATCGTAGGTGCTGTTGTTTTTGTAAGCATACACAACACTGCGGGCATATTCTGATTTCAGCGTATCGAGCTGGCGCTGCAGGCGGGTCAGCTCCACATTGCTGACATAAATATCGTCGGTCAGCAATTTGATCTCATTGTTGATATTGCTGATATACCGGTTTTGCACCTGCATCTTATTCTGCAGCATGTTCAACTGGCCGATGGTGGTTTTTTGCTGGCCTTTTATCTTGTTGTAGGTAGCCTGAATCTCCTGCAACTCACGCTGCAACTGCTGGCGCTCACGCTGCAGGCTTTCTTTGTCGGTTTGCGCAAAACCGGCCACCAGCGACAGGAAAAAAATGGGTAAAAGCAACAGTTTTTTCATCTGACAAGAATTTCGTTGTTCGGATCGGGTTTTGGTTTTACCGCTACGCCGCTGGCGCAGCCTCTGCACCTTTGCTTCGGTGGCAAGAATGGAAACGCAGGAAGGACGATTAAATTTTACTCCCGCTTGTAATTTTTTGGTATCGAAAACGGAAACTCCACCGGCTCGTTAAACGTATAATTTTTGAAATCGAGCTCTATTTCCAGCCGCCCTTTTTCCGACACCACAATGCGGCGCCGGGTGGAAAAGAGCGGGCCTTTCTTTGTTTCGTAATTGCTGTACGACAGATCGGCCGTGCGGTTGCGGGCCGGGTTGGCATCATCGAGCTTGCTGTGAAGAAGGGCGTTGTCGCCGTCGGCAACCGTTAGCAGGTTTTTAAAATAAAGGCCCAGGCTCAGCAGGTTTATGTAGCCGTTGCCGGTGGAGTAGCGTATAATATTTGAGTCCAGAAACACTGGGTTGCCGATGATCATGTCCTGCAGCGTATAGAGGTTCAGCGGCAGGGAAGTCACTTCCTGCAGGTAGGAGATACTGCGGGCCGTGTATATTTTTTCCAGTTTGTTCAGCAGCTTTACCGAGTCGCGGGTGATCAGTAACCGCATAGCCTCGATGCCCAAGATGGCGTTGGCCGACACCCAAATCACGCTGTCTTTGTACATCTTCACCGTGGCATTCACACCGTAGCCCTTGCCATCGGTGCCCTTGTAATCTACGCCAACTTTGGCATTGAAGGTGCGGTAGCCGATGCGGTTGGCCTCCACCCGCTGCAGCGTTGTACGAATCAGTTGCTGCGTGTCAACCTCTGCTTTTGGTGGCGCCACCACCAGTACGGTCGTGTCTTTTTTACCTACCGCTTTGCCAATGGTGCGGGCCGACCGGCACGAAGCCAGGAGAGCAATAACCGCTATAAACAAAACCAGTTTCTTCATGTTCAATGTTTACCTGTTGAGCCAAATCCACCGCTGCTGCGCACGGTTTCGTCCAGCACCTCCACTGGTTGCCACACCGCTTTTTCTACCGGTTGAATCACCAGTTGCGCAATTCGTTCGCCGGGCTGTATGATCTGGTCTTCGGCCGAAAGGTTTATTAAAACCACCCTAATTTCCCCGCGGTAGTCGCTGTCAACCGTGCCCGGCGAGTTGAGGCAGGTAAGGCCCTGCCGGATGGCCAGGCCGCTGCGCGGACGAACCTGCGCCTCGTAACCAACGGGCAGCTCAATAAACAGCCCGGTTGGAAGAAGGCTGCGCCCAAGTGGCTTCAGCACCACCGGCTCGCCAATGTTGGCCCGCAGGTCCATGCCCGATGCACCTTCGGTGCCGTATTGCGGAAGGCTAAAGGCAGACCGGTTGACAATTTTTATTGACAGGGGCATCGTTCAAAGATAAAGGGTGAAGGGGCGTAAGATGTTAAAGCCGTTGCAATAAAACCGTTGCATAAGCCACCAGCCCTTCTTCGCGGCCTACGAATCCCATGCGTTCGGTGGTGGTGGCTTTGATGGAAACATCGCCGGTGGTGAGGCCGCAAATATCAGCGATGGTTTGCTGCATCTGCGGCACATAAGGTTTAATCTTTGGCTTTTCCAGGCAAAGTGTGCTGTCAATATTAATGATGGCATAGCCCTGCTGCCGCACCAATTCCACTGAGCGCTGCAGCAGAATTTTGCTGTCAATGTTTTTGTACTGGTTGTCGGTATCCGGAAAATGGGTGCCAATATCGCCGAGGGCGGCAGCTCCCAGCAGGGCGTCGCAGATGGCATGTAGTAATACGTCGGCATCGCTGTGGCCCACGGCGCCTTTGCTGTGTTCTATTTTCACGCCGCCGATCCAAAGGTCACGGCCTTCGGCCAATTGGTGGAAGTCAACGCCTTGTCCGATGCGGATTCCCCCTGTCCCCCTAAAGGGAAGACTTAGGTCAGTGCTTGTGCTTTTTTCTTCAGGCATCGTTTAGATCAAGCTTTTATTTATGGTTATTGCATCCTGAAACCGGAATGCAGCAAATGTAAAGTTGGAAGTCACCTAAACAAGTGATGTATAAATGAATACTTGAGCAATTAAAATATGTTTGGCCTGAGTCTCCCCTTTAGAGGGACAGAGGGCCTTACTCATAATAATAAACCCTTTTCACCCGCTGCGACACTGAGGTCATGATCTCATACGGAATGGTGTCTATCCACCCTGCCATTTCCTCCACCGGCAATTCTTTCCCAAACACCACCACATCATCGCCTTCTTTTACGCCGCCAATGCCGGTTACATCCACCATCGTCATATCCATACAAACCGTGCCTACCACCGGTGCCATTTGCCCCCTCACCAACATCTTTCCCACGCCATTGCTAAAGCGCCGCGAGTAGCCGTCGGCATAGCCAATGCGCACCGTGGCAATACGGGAATCGCGGTCCACCACGCCCCGGCGGTTGTAACTCACCGATTCGCCTTTCGGCACAGCCCGGATTTGGGCAATGGTGGACCGAAGGGTGGCCACCGTTTCCAGCGCCAGTGCGGTTCCGGCTTCGGCATCAATACCATAAAGACCAATGCCCAGCCGCACCATATCCAACTGCAGGTGCGGATGCCGCAGAATGGCCGCAGAGTTGGCAAGATGTTTTAAAAACCGATACGGCAACTGTTCCTGAAGCCTGTTTGCCGCCTGCTGAAAACGGCTGGCCTGCTGCTGGGTAAAGTCATCTTGCGCCGGGTCTTCGCTGGCCGCCAGGTGGCTGAACAGCGAAACGATCTGCAACGTAGTGCCGGCCGCCAGGGAGGCGCCAGCTGCTACTAAATTATCGGTCGAAAAGCCCAGGCGGTTCATGCCGGTTTCCACTTCCAGGTGCACCGGATACTGGGTGATGCCCTGGCTTTTGGCGTAAGCTTCAAACGCCTGCAACAGCAGCAGCGAATACAGTACCGGCTGAAGATTGTGCTCCACGATGGCCCCGAACGAAGCCGCTTCGGGGTTCAGTACCATAATGGGCAGTCGTATGCCGGCCTTCACCAGCTCCACCCCTTCGTCGGCATAAGCCACGCCCAGAAATGCCACTTTCTGAAACTGAAGCACCGAGGCAATTTCGGCCCCGCCACTGCCGTACGAAAACGCCTTTACCATGGCCATGATCTTTACCTCCGGTTGCAGGTGTTTTTGATAGGCTTTTACGTTATGAGCCAGCGCCGTCAGGTTTATCTGCAGCACCGTACCGTGCAGCTTTTGCTCAAACAAGGCGGCAATTTGCTCAAAGCCAAATGCCCGGGCACCTTTCAGCAAAATGATTTCGCGGGCAAAAGCAGAACTGCGAAACTGCGCCACAAAGTCCTGGGTAGAGGCAAAACGCAGCAACTCAATTTCTGGCGAAAGCAGGAAGGGAAGTTCCGCACCCGTTTTTTCACCGATGGCATATACTTTCTGCACACCGTTGCGCTGCAGCAGGCTGGCAATTTCGGCATAAAGGGAAAGTCCTTTTTTCTCGTTCTCGAAAAAATCGGAAAGAATAATCGTTCGTTTGCGTCCGGCACTTTGCTCGGCCAGAAAGTGCAGGGCAATGTGGAGCGAACTGAGGTCGGCGCTGTAGCTGTCGTTAATGAGCAGGCAATCGTTAATGGCGTGCTGCAGTTGCAGACGCATATCCACGGAGTGAAGCGTTTGAAAAAGGGGGGCAAAACGGCCCGGGTCTTTCTTCAGGTAGAGCAAAACGCACAGGCAGGTAATGGCATTTTGTACCGATGCCTCATCGGTAAAGGGAATGGTGATACGGATGTTGCTTTGCCCGAACTGCACAGAAATGACCGCGCCGCTTCCGGTGGTTTCAACCGAGCGCACCACCACATCGGCGCCGGGCTTGTGGCTCCAGGTCAGTGTTGGCCGGTTTAATCCCTGCAGCCGGTCCATTGGGCCGATAACAATTTCCGCTTCTGAAAAAAGGGCCAGCTTTTCCTGCCGCTTTTCGGCGTCCGATGCAAAGCCTTCGCTGTGTGCGGTGCCCAGGTTGGTGAATACGCCAATGGTGGGGCGAATGACCCGTTGCAGCTTTTCCATTTCACCCCTTGTGGAAATGCCTGCTTCAAAAATGCCCAGGCTGTGCGAAGGGCCAATTTCCCAAACACTTAGCGGCACGCCTATTTGCGAGTTGAAGCTTCTTGGGCTGCGTACAATGTTTTCGTCGCCCTGGAGCAGGTGATAGAGCCATTCTTTCACCACGGTTTTACCGTTGCTGCCGGTAAGGCCAATCACCGGCAGCGTAAACTGCCAGCGGTGCCAGGCGGCCAGCGTTTGCAGGGCAGCCAGCGTATCGGCGACTACTATGACAACGGCATCGGCAGGCAACGTCACGGCTTCGCTTACCACAAAGGCCCTCACGCCGGCCTCGTAGGCTTCGGAGACAAACCGATGGCCGTTGTTCCGGCCGGTCTTCAGGGCAAAAAAAAGCGAGGAAGAAGGCTGTTGAATGCGGCGGCTGTCGTGCAGCAAATGACTTATTTGAAGTTCGCTGCCGGAAAGCCGGCGCCCGCCGATTGCCTCGCAGATGATGGTGGTTGAATACACAGCCCGGATTTAAAATAGATCGTTTTGATTTTTGCGGCGCCGGGCAATCTGCAGCGAGTACAGCATGGAGCCTGCCAGGCAAACCACGATCACCATCAGCGAAAAAATGACCATTTCGTTTTTTGTGAGAAAATGGTGCAGCCAGTGTTCCGTCAGCATTTTCAGGCCAATAAATACCAGCACAATGGCGATGCCTTGCTGCAGGTATTCGAACTTGGCCACAGCCCCCCGCAGTAAAAAGAACAGGGCCCGCAAACCTAGCACAGCAAAAATATTGGAGGTGTAAATGATCATGGGATCCTGCGAAATGGCAAATACGGCCGGGATACTGTCGAGGGCAAACACAATATCGGTGGTGGCCAGCAAGATGGTTACCACGAACATATTGGTGTAAAATCGCTTGCCCTCCATCTTCACCACAAACTTGCCGCTCACGTCTTTGTGTACAATGGGGAACACCCGGTTGATGAGCTTATACACCGGGCTTTTCCCCGGATCGTATTCTCCCTCCTGCTTGGTGGTAAAAATTTTAATGCCGGTATAAACCAGAAAGGCGCCAAAGATGTAAAGAATCCAGCTAAAACGGCTCACCAGCACCACGCCCAGCGTAATAAAAATGACGCGGAACACAATGGCCAGCAGAATGCCGATCATCAGGGCACGGGCCACATGGTCTTTCCGGATGCGGTAGTAAGAAAAAATAAGGATAAAAACGAAAATGTTGTCAATACTCAGGCTTTTTTCCATCAGGTAGGCACTGAGGTATTCAAGGGCCGGCTTTTGTCCATCCACCACCCACACAAAGGCAAAAAAAGCAAGGCCCAAACCAATCCAGAACAAGCTTTGGTAAAATGCCTTTTTAATGCTGACCTCTCCGGACTTTTTGCTGAAGACGCCAAGATCAATCACAATGGAAAGAAGGAGTACGATTCCGAAAACAAGGTATGTAAGTTGATGGTCGGTCATAAAAAGCCCTTGAAAAACGGTGCAAAGTGGCTGCGAATTTACAGGGAAGCGGCCCGATGGCGGCGAATTCTTTGATAAACCACTCCGGCCGCAACGACCAGCAAAAGGGGCAGCACAATATTGATCAGGCCCCACTTGCCCTTTTCTGCTTCTGTTTTTTGTGGGTCCAGGTAACGCAGCACAAACTCTTTGCCGCGGGTTTGCAGCAGGTCGGTGGGATTAACGAGGTACTCCAGCGAGTTGAGATAAAAATCCTTGTTGGCAAACGTGTACCGGGTGAAAAAATTGGTACCCATCGGCAGTGGTCCCTCGGCCGGCGATACCCGGTTGGTGGCCAGGTCGCCATCGGCAATCAGGATCATTTTGTTGCCGGATTCACTAGCGGCCGAAAAGGGATAATTGGCGGCCTGCATGGAGTCCACCACCGCCTTTGGCGTACGGTTGGCATAAAGCGAATTGAACCGCCCTTCGAGCAGAACGGCTACCGGCACCTTTGCTTTTGTAAACTCCTTTTCGTCAGGTGCAATAAACAAGGGCGAAAAATCAATCTTCACCGGCGGGGTCAATAATTTGGCGTTGTTCGACGATTCGAGCAGGATGGTTTTTCGAATGCCTTCCGCTTCCACGGTGTCAATGCTGGTAGGGAACTCCAGTCGTACCCCATCGAGATTTTTACTGATGGGATGCCCGGTTCCGTTCAAAATGGGATAAAACGGCCAGTCGGCCAGTTGCTGGCTTTGCGGATTCAGCGGCAGGCGGTCGCATTGCCGGTCTTGCAGCAAGGCCTGGTTTATGCGAACACCGTAACTAAACAGCAGGTCATCCAGGTTCAGCCCCCTGTCGAACGACACAAAACCCTGCGACTTGAACAGGCTGTCGGTTTCGGCGTACACGTTGTCCACCATCCACAAAATTTTGCCGCCATGCGTTACGTACTGGTCCAGCTTAAACTTGGCTTTTTCGTCGAACGGCACAGTGGGCTTCAATACCACCAGCGCATCAAAGGCCGGAATAAAAGGCGCCGTTCGCACATTGACCGTATCGAACCGGTAATTTTTGAACAAGGTCCGCACGGCATCGTCAACCCCGTAGCCCCAGCCCTCACCGTGGCCCAGGGCATAACCTATCACCGGCCGCGTTTGGAGCGTGAGCTTTTGCAGGGCGCTGGAAAATTTATACTCGAGCGATGACTCCACATTCGTGTACAGCCTGGCCAATTCCTCGGGCCCGGTCCCAAACGATTTGGCACCTTTTAAAAAATCAACACCCGCCGACCGGCCGCGGTAATGCAGCACGGCACCCGGCAACACCTGTTTAATGGTTTGCTCATCGCCCACCTTTGCCGGTGCCTGCAGGGTATAAGGGGTTATATCGTATTGCTGCCGGATGGAGTCAATGAAATAGCGGGTGTACACCGATATGATTTCCTTGTCGGGAATGTTACTGTTGGCAGCCATCTCGCGCCGCAGCTCGTTCTCGAAGCCGGCGGAAGAATCGGCCAGCACCGCCGCCGCGTTGCTGCCTATCTGCGCCCTGGCATTCTTTACAAAATCCGCCGCCCTTTCAGCCGCTACGGCAAACGGATCCACCACCCGGAGGTCAATGGCCGGGCCGGCGTAAGAACGGTACTGCTGCAAAAAATCCACGATGCTGGCGGTAAGCTTGCGAAAGCCGGCCGGATATTCGCCTTGCAGAAAAAGGTCCACCTGCACCCTGTCATTAAGGCTATCAAGCAAATCTTTGGTCGGCTGGCTCAGCGAATAGCGTTTTTCCTCCGTCAGGTCGGCCCTTCCGTTGAAAACCGCCGCCAGGATGTTGACCAGCACCAGCGCTGCCAGCGCCGCCACCCATTTTACCGAAGTCGCCTTCATGTGGCCGGCCCTCGCCTTCCGCGACAGGCGGATGCGGGTCACCAGCAAAAAGAAACCGATAACGCTCAGAAAGTACACGATATCCCACGAGTCAATCACCCCTTTGCTGACGCCCTGATAATGAAAGTTGATGCCGAGCATTTCGAGGTAATAATCTGCCCCGTTTTGGAACAGCGCCAGTTGCGAAAGGGCCTCGAACCCAAAATAAAAAAGCAGGCAGGCGCCGAGGGTCAAAATAAAAGCCACCACCGCATTGGTGGTAAAGCTGCTGGCGCAAATTCCAATGGCGGTAAACACGCCGGTAAGCAGGGCCAGGCCCAGATAAGAACCGATGGCCGCACCGGCATCAATTCCGGCAGTGGACGCCAGGTGGTTCACAGTGAAATAATACACAAGGGTTGGCAACAGGGCAATAAGCGCCACCACCAAAGCGCCAAGAAACTTTCCACCGACAATCTCGCTGTTTCGCAGCGGGCGGGTTCCTAAAATTTCAAAGGTGCCGCTACGGAACTCCTCGGAAAAAGAACGCATGGTGATGGCCGATACCAGAAAAAGAAGCACCCATGGCGCAAAGGCAAAAAACGGGTCGAGGGTGGCATAGCCGGCCTCCAGAATATTATTGCGCAGCACAAAAAGCACCAGGCCGTTTACCAAAAGAAAAACAGCAATGGCAATATACCCGGTGAGTGAGCTGAAAAACTGACGAAGTTCTTTTTTACAAATCGGCCACATGAAAGGATTTCCTGTTTAGGTCAACATTCAGGACAAACGGCGGTTTTGTGCGGTGCCGCCGGCTTACAGCGCTGCGCCATGAACGTCCGGTTTTTTTAGGAGCTGCAAAATAGTTGAGAATGACCGTAAATCGGTCATAAAAAACCCGTTCCGCAAAACGGGGAACGGGTTTTCTGTAACCAGGAACAAAGACTGTTTTTACACCGCAAAACTTTCGCCACAGGCGCAGGTGCGGCTGGCGTTCGGGTTATTGAAGTGAAAGCCCTTTCCATTGAGGCCGTCTGAAAAATCCAGTTCGGTGTTGACGAGGTACAGAAAGCTCTTCAGGTCGGTGACAATCTTGAGGCCTTTGTCCTCAAATACCTGGTCGCTTTTTCTGCTTTCGTTATCAAAATCAATTTTATAGCTCAGTCCCGAGCAGCCACCGCCTACCACACTCACCCGCAGAAAAAAAGAAGGATCGGATTTTCCGGCTTCGTCCATCAACTGCCTGACCTTTTCGCGGGCCTTTTCGGTTACATGAATGGCGTTTTCCAATGCTACCATAATTGTTTCAGTTCAGCCAGCAAAGATAACTGATAGACGGGCATCTGCACGGCAGGGCCTGCCTTTTTACGCTTTGCTGACAAAGCGGTATTGCTACCGGCTATTCTAAAGTGTGCCCGGAAGCAGAACGCCCCGGCCAAGGCCGGGGCGTTCTGCTTTGTCTAAAAATCTTCTGCGCTTGGTAGGATAATTGTATAAACGAGTTAGGCTAAATTCTAAACGATGAAAAAAATATTGTTTGTTTTACTGGCAGCCGCATCACTGGCAGCCTGCGGCAATGGCGAATCGAACGATGAAACCAGCACCAAAAGCGCACCTGTTACCCCGGGCATAGACAATGTAAACGGGTCCATCCCAGACACAACCGGCACCATCCGGCTAAACAATCCTTTACCGGTTGATTCCACTACCGGCACGGCGGCCGATACCGTTCCGCGTCGCTAAGCAAAGCGGAAGCCTTTCATGTACTGCGCATTTTCCCGCACGGCGGCCAATGGCGTGGTGCCTTTGTAAGCCTCCTGCTCTACCATAAAATGCCGCACACCGTGTTCGGTCCCGGTTTTTAGTATTTGCGGGAAATTAATGGAGCCGGTCCCCAGCACAACAGAGACGTTTTCGCTGGTTTGGCCCACTCCTCTTTCGCGGTCTTTTATATGCACCAGGCGGAAGCGATCGGGATACTTGCGGAACCAGGCTTCCGGATCCTGGCCGGCGTTCACCACCCAGTAAATGTCCATCTCAAAGTCCACCAGGTCTTTACTGGCTATTTGCATCATCACATCCTGCGGCATTTCCCCGTTGATGGGCTTGAAGCTGTAGTCGTGATTATGGTAGGCAAACCGGATGCCGTTGCGGCGGCAAATCTCTCCTTTCTGGTTGAAGTTCTCGGCGGCACGCTTGTAATCGTCCATGGTTTTTTGCGGACCGAGATAAGGCGAAATCAGGTATTTCATGCCAATGGCAGCCGCCTCGGCCGCCTTGCGCTCAAAGTCAGCATTGATGTTACAATGGCTGGCAACGAACCGCATGCCGAGGTCGTCCATCAGCTTTTTAAATTCGGTGTTGCTCATGCCCCAGAACAAACCTTTCGGCCCTTCGTACCCCTCCAGTTCTTTATAGCCAAACGAAGCAATTTGCGTCAGCACACCTTTTGGATCTTTGGGAAGATCGTCGCGCAGGGTATAAAGCTGCAGGCCAAAATTTTCATTCACTTTTACTTTCGAAAGCGGGCTGCATCCGGCCAGCCCGTTGGTGAGCGGCCCCAGTGCCAGGCCGGCACCGATAGCGGCCGAAAGCTTCAGGAAGTCTCTGCGCTGATAGGTCATTTGGTATTGTTTTGAAGGATTTACACAATCACTTTATCACCTTTTTTATAAGGCACACAGCCTTCGTACTTGCCGGGTGTGCGCAGGTAGCGGACGGCCTGCGTCATACCAGGCTCCGAGGTGAAATAGCCCAGCAGCGTCAGTTGCTTCATCATGGTAAAGTAGTGCGGTGCTTTGCGCTGCTTTGTATAATTACGGTTGCCTTTGGCTATTTCGTCCTTTTCTTTCTGGTTCTCTTTGTTGTTGAAGTCCGACACGCCTTTCTGAAACTCTTTTGCTTCCTTATCAATTTCGGTCAGCAGCTCGGTGCGCTGCTGCGGTGTCAGGCTCATAAAATCTTTGCTGAACTTTTTGTCGCTGGCCTCGTTCAGTTTATCAAAGCCCTCAAGGAAAGCTTTTTGATCGGCTTCTTCATAACAGTCGCGGACCATCACTTTCATAAACTCGCCTACGTTCGCTTCCTTTGCGCCGGGCGTGGTTGTTTTCGGTAGAATGGTTTCGCCCACTTCATTTAAAAAAGCCACGTCATCTACCGACAGCTCGGCGATGTTGCTGGTTGTTTTTGTTTTGCAGCCCGACAAAAAGGCATCGGCACCAATGACAGCGGTTCCCAGCAGGACGCTGATATATTTTACGGCTTCTCTGCGTTCCATATTATAGTATGCGTTTTTAGTTGTTTAAAAGATCGGTTTTTATAATTTGGGGGCCTTCACAGGTTGGCAAGTTCGCAAGTTTACAAGTTCACAAGTTCACGAGGTCACAAGCAAACTTCCTCCAATAATCCTTGTTCTTTATTCTTCTGTTGTTGTATCGCTAGCTCCATTTCATTTCAAAACCATCGCGGTACTTGCGACGAACGAATTGGTTCACGTCATCGAAGTTGCTCACCTTCATGGCCTCTTTGTCCCAAACCAGCTTGATGTTGCGGCCGGGGTAGTTGAAACCCTGGCGACCATCGGTGCGTGGCGTGCGAATATCGTGTGCCCGGATGGCCAGGTTGGCCATCATCAGGGCTTCGGTTAGCGGACCGGCAATTTCAAATGGCGAGCTCACTTCTTTTTTACCGTAACCGGCCAGGCAGGCCTCCACCCATTGGGCGTAATGGCCTTCTGCGCCATTGGGCACCCTTTCATATTTGGGCTTTACTTTTTTCATCACCTCTTCGGTTTTGCTGGTGGGCAGCATCCGCGGGTTGGCGCCATACGTGCTGCACATCATTTTGCCCTTGGTGCCGATAAACAGCGTGCCGTTGCCGCCGTCGCCAAACATTTCATTCGGTCCCAGTTCTTCCGGCCGCTCGGGCTGAATGCCGCCGTCCATCCAGTGCAGGGTTACCGGGCCTTTTGTTTTGCCGCCCTTCGGGAACGTCATCGTCACATGGCTTGAAGGGGGAATGCTTTCGGGGAAATAACCGCGGCGGAATTCATCCACATACACGGTGCCGATGCTGGCCTGCACGTCCTTGATATACTTGAGGTCCAGTACGCGGAAAGCCGGCTCAATGATATGGCAGCCCATATCGCCCAGGGCGCCGGTGCCGTAGTCCCACCAGCCGCGCCAGTTAAAGGGTACAAGCTTTTCAATATAGTCGCGTTGAGGTGCGGTACCCAGCCAAAGGTTCCAATCGAGTGTTGACGGAACGGATGCTTTTGTAGCCGGCCAGGCAATGCCTTGCGGCCACACGGGCCGGTCGGTCCAGCAGTAAACGGTGTGTACATCGCCGATGGTGCCGGCATCGTACCATTCCATCAACTGGCGCACACCATCGCCCGAGGCGCCCTGGTTTCCCATTTGCGTTACCACTTTGTAGCGCTGCGCCGCTTCGGTGAGGGCTCTTGCTTCCCATACATCGTGCGTCAGCGGCTTTTGCACATACACGTGCTTGCCCAGTTGCATAGCCGCCAGCGTTTGCACCGCATGGTTATGGTCGGGCGTGGAAACCGATACCGCATCAATGTTTTTGGCTTCCTTGTCCAGCATTTCGCGGTAGTCCTTGTAATATTTGGCTTTGGGGAAGGCCTTCACGGATTTTTCGGCCCGCTTATCATCCACATCACACAAAAAGGCAATATCGGCTTTGCCGCTTTTGTAAAAATTCATGATGTCGCTTTCGCCCTTGCCGCCAACGCCGATGCCGGCTACCTGCAGGCGGTCGGACGGAGCTATGTAGCCTTTGCCACCCAGCACATAACGCGGCACAATGAAAAAACCGGCGGTGGCCAAGGCCGTATTTTTTATGAAACTTCTTCTTGAACCAGAAAGCTGATCTTTTTTTCGGTCTGCCATAATTCGTTTTTAAATCATCCGAATTCATCTGTTTGCGTGGCCGATGGCGATCGTTTTTTACAGGCGGTGCTTACACTGGCCCGCCGCAACGAGCGCCTTCCACTTAAACAATATTCATTTTTTTCAACTCTTTTACCGCATGATCAACCGCTCTGGCCGTCAGCGCCATATACGTGAGTGAGGGGTTAACGCACGAAGCCGAGGTCATGCAGGCACCATCGGTTACGTACACGTTGGGTGCATCCCAAACCTGGTTGTTGGCATTCAGCACCGATGTTTTCGGATCGCGGCCCATGCGGGCAGTACCCATTTCATGAATACCCATGCCCGGTGCATAATCAGCATCGTAGGTTCGCACATCTTTCAGGCCCGCAGCGTTGAGCATTTCGGCTGCATCGTTGGCCATGTCCACCCGCATTTTGCGTTCGTTGTCCTTTATCTCCACGTCCATTGCCAGCACCGGCAGGCCCCATTTATCTTTTTTGGTTTTGTCCAGGTAAATGCGGTTTTCGTGGTACGGTAGCATTTCGCCAAAGGCAGTAATGCCCATATTCCACGGTCCGGGTTCGCACAGCGCTTCTTTGTAGTCGGCTCCGATAGACATTTCAGCCACATCGCGGCCCCAACCCTGCCGGCTGGCGCTGCCCTGGTAGCCAAATCCGCGAACATAGTCCCGCTTATCCTCGCCAATGTTGCGGAACCGAACGATGTAGATACCGTTCGGCCGCTTGCCGTTTACGTACTTATCATCGTAACCTTCGGCCCGGCCGTTGGCGCCCACGCGAAAATGGTGGTCCATCACATTGTGTCCCAACTGGCCGCTGCTGCTGCCGAGGCCATCGGGCCATACATCGGTGGCGGAGTTCATCAAAATCCAGGAGCTGTTAAAGGCTGATGCATTGAGGAAAACGATCTTCGAGAAGTAGTCGTAGGTTTGGTTGTTCTGTGCATCAATGATGCGAACGCCTTTAGCCTTTTTCGAGTCTTTATCGTAGATCACTTCTTTTACAATGGAGAACGGCCGAAGGGTAAGATTACCTGTTTTCATCGCGGCCGGCAGCGTAGCCGACTGCGTACTGAAATAACCGCCAAAGGGGCAGCCGAGCCAGCACTTGTCGCGATAAAGGCACTGCCGGTTTTGCTCCGGCTTCGGTTGGGTGATGTTGGCCACGCGGCCGATGGTCATCACCCGCTTGCCACCAAAGTTTTCTTTGATGCGGGCAGCCACGTCTTTTTCCACACAGTTCATTTCCATGGGCGGTAAAAAGTTGCCATCGGGCAATTGCGGCAGGCCGTCTTTGTTTCCGCTGATGCCCGCAAAACCTTCGGCGTAGGTGTACCAGGGGGCTATGTCTTTGTAGCGAATGGGCCAGTCAATACCAATGCCTTCTTTGGCATTAGCCTCAAAGTCAATATCGCTGAAGCGATAGCTTTGACGGCCCCACATCAGCGAACGGCCACCGACATGATAGCCGCGATACCAGTCGAAGCGTTTTACCTCGGTGTAGGGATTATCCTGATCGTTTACCCAATAGTGCAGGTTGCGTTCGTTGAGCGGGTAGTCCCGCTTCAGCACCGGGTAGGCCTTTATCATCTCCTGTGTGCGGCCGCCGCGGTGCGGCAGCTCCCACAATTCACGGTTTGCCTGTTCGTAGCCCTTCCCGTGCGGAATATCCTCGCCTCGTTCGAGCATTAAAACTTTCAGTCCTTTTTCGCATAATTCCTTTGCCGCCCAGCCGCCGCTGATGCCTGACCCGACGACGATTGCATCGTAAGTGTTATCTGCCATAATACCCCCAACCCCCAAAGAGGGCTTTTTAAGGTTAACTAATAATTGTTATTTCAAACAGTTTTCTATTGTTTGCCGTATTTGCTGCGACACAGCAGCAACATTGGTCATGCCCTCTTTGTTCGTAAATCGAAAGACCGTGTCTTCATAACGCTCAAGGTCTGCCTGTTTTTGTTCGCCTTGTTTTCCTACTTCTTCCGGTTGGTGTATAGAGCCATCCGCCTCAATCACCAATTTTGCCTTGTGGCAATAAAAATCAGCTAAATAACATCCTAACGGATGTTGCCGCGAAACTTCATCCCACTAATTCCAAGGCGTAGATAATTCCAAAGATCCGTTTCAGCATCTGTCATTGAATTCCGCAGTTCCTTCACCCTTGCCATGACCAACGGATTTGCTCCGTTGAACAATCCCCCTTTTTCAAACGGTCTGTCTGCCATACGAAAGATATTTTGTGCTTTCGGCAACCAAAGCCCCCTTCAGGGGATTGGGGGCTTACACATCACACCTTTGAATGGCATCCTGCAACCAAGCCACTTTCGCCGCATTGTCTTTCCCGGTGGGTATAAACTCTTGCGCCACATAACCCTTGAAGCCGGTAGCCACAATGGCTTTCATAATAGCCGGGTAATACAACTCCTGCGTTTCATTGATCTCGTGCCGCCCCGGCACACCACCCGTATGGTAATGCCCGAAATACTGGTGGTGGTTGTTGATGGTGCGGATCACATCGCCTTCATCAATCTGCATATGGTAAATATCGTACAGCAGCTTGAAGTTGGGCGAACCCACCCGTTTGCACAACTCCACGCCCCAGGCGCTTTTATCACACATATAATCTTTGTGATCAATTTTGCTGTTCAGCAACTCCATAATGATCGTCACGCCCCTTTTTTCGGCCTGCGCCATGATCTGCTTCAATCCTTCGGCCGCGTTGGCCAGACCAGTATCATCGTCCATGCCCCGGCGGTTGCCGCTAAAACATATCAGGTTCTTATACCCGGCATCGGCTACCAGGTCAATATGGGTTTGGTAGTTTTTAATTAGCTGCTGATGGTACTGCTTGTTGTTCCACCCTTCGGTCAGGCTTATTTCGGCGCCATTGCACATGGAAGAATCTATGCCGTACTTTTTTAGTGTAGGCCAGCCTTTCGGGCCCACCAGGTCAATGGCCGAAAAGCCGAGATTTTTCACCGTCTGGCAAAGCTCCTCCAGGGGCAAAAAATTATACGTCCACTGGCAAACAGAGTGATTAATATTTTTTTTCAAGGTTTGACTTTTAGGTGAAGCGGCGGCACAGCTTTGAAGCGAGGAAACCGGTGCGGCCATCACCGCCGTACCGGAAAGCAACATGCCTTTTAAAAGTTTTCTTCGTTGCATCTTTTTCGGTGGTGTTTTATGTCAGCCGGGTTTGAGCGAGGCCGATCTCCGCCTCGGGTTCGGTAATTTTTGGTTTACGATGATCGTTGAACAAAGCAATGAAAAGCAGCAGCACCACGCCGGCAATGCCTGCCGGCACCATCCACACCGCTTTCCAGTTTACCACTTCATCAATGGTATAATTCTGCTTTACATAACCTGATAACAAAGTACCGATCCACATGCCAATGCCGTAGGTTGCCATGGTGATCATGCCCTGTGCCTGGCTTTGAATGTTCTGGCCCGCTTTGCTATCGGTATAAATCTGTCCGGTGACAAAGAAAAAATCAAAACAAACGCCATGCAAGATAATGCCGGCAAACAGCATCCACAAACCCGCATCGGCATTGCCGTAGCCAAAGAATAAAAAACGCACTACCCAGGCAATCATGCCAATGGCGATCATCCATTTTACCCCGAGCCGGCGAAAACAAAATGGAATCAGCAAAATAAAGAAGGCTTCCGAAAATTGCCCGAAGGTCATGTTGCTGGTGGCGTTTTTCATGCCTGCTTCGGTAAGAAAAAGATTGGTGAAGCTATAGTAAAACGAAAGCGGAATGCAAATAAGAACAGAGGCAATGAAAAACACGGTAAACGACCTGTCGCGAAAAAGCACAAAGGCATCAGCGCCGAGGATTTGCCCGAAGGTGGCTTTGGTCCCCTTTGCTTTTGGCGGCGTGTTGGGCAGAAAAAAACTCAAAACACCGAGCACCACCGACGCCACAGCCGCCATCTGGAAAGTCAGGGCCAGCTGGCTTGTTTCAATGCGCAGCACTTTATCAATCATCCAGCCGGTGGCAATCCATCCGATGGTGCCAAAAACGCGGATGGAAGCAAACTCTTTGCTGGCATCGTTCATTTGCCGGAAGGCCACTGAATTGGCCAGCGCCAGCGTAGGTGCATATAATAAAGAGTAAAGCAACAACACCCAATAAAACGAACCGGGATCGGCCACGGTGGTGAGTGCATACAACAACGCAGCACCGCCAAGGTGCAGCACACCCAACACTTTTTGCGCCGCAAAAAACCGGTCGGCAATCATGCCCACAAAAAACGGAGAAAGAATGGTGGCGATGGCCATGGCACTGTACGCCGCTCCCACCTGCACGCCATCGGCTCCCAGCACTTTATCGAGGTAGGTGCCCATGGTTACATACCAGGCACCCCAGATAAAAAAGTTCAGGAACATCATCACCGACAACTGCACACGGGTTGTGCTTTTCATGCAAAAATCGTTTTACAAATGAACGGAGTAAAAACCGTTGTTTTCTTCAGCAAGCGGCTACCTGTTTTTCAATAAAAAATACCGGCCGGAGTGCCAGTTGGACGGTTTTAAATGTACGCCTTTTTGCAAACGCAATTTTTTTTTTTTGGAACAAGAAATAAACATGAAAATAATTTTTCTTCCGTGTTTTTCGTGTTGGCAACCGATAATGGCCTTAAATTTAAACCCTTTATAAACGATTGCCTTTCCGGTGCAAACCGGGGCCTTTATCCACGAATCAGATACGATATGCGAAAACTAAGAATGGGCATGATTGGCGGCGGCCCCGGTGCCTTTATTGGCTCGGTGCACCGTACCGCTGCGGCTATAGATGGCTTATACGAATTAGTAGGTGGCGCTTTTAGCTCCAGCCCGGAAAAATCAAAATCAATGGCGGCAGAACTCAACCTTCCCGACGACAGGGTGTATGGCTCGTGGGAGGAATTGATAGAGAAAGAACAGGCCCTGCCGGCTGACCGGCGCATGGACGTCATCAGCATCGTGACACCAAATCATGTGCATTTTGGTCCGGCGAGGGCAGCCATGGAAGCCGGCTTCCATGTCATTATGGACAAACCCATGACCTTTAACCTGGCCGAAGCCAAAGAACTAAAAGAGGTAGTAGAAAGAACGGGTAAGATTTTTTGCCTCACGCATACCTACACCGGCTACCCCATGGTGAAAGAAGCCCGACAGCAAGTGCAAAACGGGGTGATAGGAAAGGTGCGGAAAATCTTTGTGACCTATCCGCAGGGGTGGCTCTCGCAATTTCTGGAAGCCACCGGCTACAAGCAGGCCGAATGGCGCACCGATCCAAGCCGCAGCGGCGCTGCCGGCGCCATGGGCGACATTGGCACCCATGCGTTTAATCTTACCGAATACATCACCGGCCTGCAGGTGTCGGCCCTTTGTGCGCAATTGAATATTGTGGTGGAAGGACGAAAGCTCGACGACGACGGCGCTGTGCTGCTACAATATAACAATGGTGCAACCGGTGTGCTGATGGCCTCGCAGATTATGGCCGGCGAAGAAAACAACCTGACCGTAAAAGTGTATGGCGAAAAAGGCGGGCTGATGTGGCGCCATGCCGACCCGAATAGCCTGGAGCTTCGCCTGCTGGACCAGCCTTACCAAACGCTGCGTGCCGGCAATGAGTACCTAAGCGAAGCCGCCCGCCACAATACCCGCACACCCTGGGGCCACCCCGAAGGTTTCTTTGAAGCTTTTGCCAATCACTACCGCAACTTTGCATTGACGATAGGCGCCAGGGAAAATGGCGATGAACCAAAACCCGAATGGCTTGACTTTCCGGGAGTGGATGACGGCGTAAGAGGCATGGCGTTTATTGACAACGTGCTTGCTTCCGGTAAGTCGGATAAAAAGTGGACGGAGTTTACAGTGTAAGTGTTCCAATGTGGTAATTCGATAACATAAAGACCAATTCAATCCGAGCGTCTAATTGGCCATTATCGAACTATCCAATTATTAAATTCATATTTGTTCAGCATGAAAACAATAAAAGGACCTGGAATTTTTTTAGCGCAGTTCTTGGGCGATAAGCCACCGTTCAACGACATGAAGTCCATTTGCCAGTGGGCAAAAGACCTGGGTTATAAAGGCGTACAAATTCCCACCTGGGATCCCCGCTGCATTGACCTGCAAAAAGCTGCCGAAAGCCAGACCTACGCGGATGAGCTGAAAGGCATGATTAACGAAATAGGCCTCCAGATTACGGAGCTTGCCACGCATCTGCAAGGACAGTTGGTAGCGGTGCATCCGGCTTACGATGACTTGTTCGATGCTTTTGCGCCTGATAACGTAAAAAAAAATTCAAAGGCCCGCACCGAATGGGCCGTTCAGCAAATGCGGTATGCCGCCAAAGCATCGCAAAACCTGGGGCTCACGGCCTGCCCCTCGTTTAGCGGCGCCCTGCTTTGGCATACGTTTCATCCCTGGCCGCAACGCCCTGCCGGGCTGGTGGAGGAGGGCTTTAAAGAACTGGCCCGCCGCTGGACGCCCATCCTGGATTATTTTGACGAATGCGGCGTGGATGTGGCCTACGAAATTCATCCCGGCGAGGACCTGTTCGATGGTGTGACGTATGAGATGTTCCTGGAACATACGGCCAACCATCCGCGGGCCTGCCTGCTATACGATCCCTCGCATTTTGTGCTGCAGCAGCTCGATTACCTGGCTTATATTGACATCTTCCATGACCGGATAAAAGCCTTTCACGTAAAAGATGCCGAGTTTAACAAAACCGGCAGGCAGGGCACATTTGGCGGATACCAGAACTGGGGCCAGCGGGCCGGCCGCTACCGTTCGCCCGGCGATGGACAGGTTGATTTTAAAGGCATTTTCAGCAAACTGACGCAATACGGCTACGGCAGTTGGGCGGTGATGGAATGGGAATGTTGCATCAAGTCGCCGGAACAAGGCGCCCGCGAGGGAGCACCCTTTATCCAAAGCCACATCATTCAGGCTACCGAAAAAGCCTTCGATGATTTTGCCGGCGTGGGGGCCGATGAGGCGTTTAATAAAAAAATCTTAGGAATTTCGTAAAACAAAAGAAGAATGCGCATGAAAAAGACATTGATTGCATTTTCGCTGCTGGTGGCTATGGCCAGTTGCGGAAACAACGAAAACAAGGGCACCGAAGCCAATGCCGGCACGGAAGCCAATACTGGTACAGCAGCCAATGGCGGCGACCAAACAGCCGACGTTTCAAATCATCCCGATTACAAAAAAGGCCTGGCCCTGATTGGGCAGAGCGACTGCCTGGGCTGCCACAAAGTGACCGAAAAAATGACCGGCCCGTCGTATAAGGAGGTGGCGGAACGCTACGCCGGTAAGCCGGGCATTGAAGATTCCCTGGCCGGTAAAATCATTAAGGGCGGTTCCGGCGTTTGGGGCGACCAGATGATGACGGCTCACCCGAATCTTTCTCAGGAAGATGCGGTGGCGATGGTGAAATATATTTTACTCCTGAAAGACATGAAATAATGGGCAGGCAATATCTACTGACACTGGCAGCCGCAGCTTTGCTCTCCTGTTCATCCACCAACAAAACAACCATGCAGACGTCCGAAACCAACAATGCGGCCGCCGATGGGTGGGTATCGCTTTTCGATGGCAAGTCCACTGCCGGCTGGCACACCTACAACGGCAGCGGCGTAGGCGATGCCTGGAAGGTGGAAAATGGCGTGCTGTACCTGGACGCCGGCGCAAAAAAGAGCGGCAAAAAAGGCGGCGATATTGTCACGGACCAGGAGTTTGAAAACTTTCATCTGAAGCTCGACTGGAAAATTTCGCCGAAGGGCAACAGCGGCGTTATTTTCTATTCCAAGGAAGATCCGCAGTACAGCGCCATGTGGCATACCGGGCCCGAGATGCAAATACTCGACAACGGCGGCCATTCAGATGCACAGATCGTAAAGCACCGCACCGGCGACCTCTATGACCTGATAACGTCGAAGGAAGCCGTAAAGCCCGTAGGCGAATGGAACACGGCCGAAATTGTAGCCAACAAAGGCAAGCTTGACTTTTACCTCAACGGCCAGCACACCTTATCCACCACCATGTGGGACGAGGCCTGGCGCAGCATGATCGCCAACAGCAAGTTTAAGAACATGCCCGCTTTTGGCACCGTCAAAAAAGGAAAGATCGGCCTGCAGGACCATGGCGACGATGTTTGGTTCCGGAACATCATGATAAAGCCCTTGTAACAGAAAAACGGCATAGACAAAAAAATGCAGCACCGGATAGTGCTGCATTTTTTATTGGCCGGGCTGGTACACCAAACCGTCAATTCAAAAACCTACCGGGCCACGATGGCGTACCTGGCGCTTTTGGGCTTGCTGTTTAGCTTATACGTTAGCTGTAGGCCGCCGCTTTGCCCATTGGCATATGTGCTGAACTGCAGCTTGTGTGCTTTGGTGCGATGCGATTGCGGAACCAGGATACCAAACGCTGCGCCAATAACGCTCCCGATCAACACATCGGATGTAAAATGGGTTAATGCCTTTATCCGCAGCCACCCGGCAAACAGCGAGGGCACGGCCGCGATGGTGTAAACGAGGTATTTCTTTTTCCCAATCTCGGGGTGGTAATCGCAATAAACCTTGGCCGCGAAAAAAGCGGCGGAAGCCGCCTGCGCCGCATGGCCGCTGTAGAGCGAGTTTCGCTGGCGGCCCAGGCGCCTGAGTTCTTCGGGAAAATAATCGTAATACACCACTGGCCGCAGCTTGTTCTGAAACGTAGCGCCAATAGGGCTGAAGTCGTAGAAGGCAAAGGTCAGGAACTGCGTTTTGTAAAACATGAGCGCTATACGCAGCCAGTCTTTTTTTGTTTTTTTGTTGAAAATGAAGGTGGCCGCCGACAGGGCAATGATTCCCGTCAGCGTATGGTCCGATAGCCGGTAGTACATGTCGCGTTTGGTGGGGTCCTGGTCCAGCACCCATTTATCAAAAAAATTAAAGGCCTGCCGCCGTGTCACACCCGCCAGCTCCTCGGGCGTCAGGTCTTTTTTTCCGTGAATGAAATTGGGCACCGCGTAAGCATTGGCCGCCATGGCGGCGGCACTGATGATGATCGTGCGTTTGATGTTGATGTCGTACACGGCCGGCGCCGTGGTGTCTTTGTCCGACAGGTTCGCCTTTATGTTTTCTTTCAGCCCGTCGGCGGAGTCGCCGGCCGACTGCGCGGCCAACGAATTTCCTTTTACAAGCAATAAAAACAAAACAACAGCCGCACAAGACCGGTACCTGCCGGCACAGAGAGTCAAATTCTTCATGGCACCAACGTCAAAAAATTTATGCCACAAGTTTTTTCCCGGCAGCCCTCCGGCACACGGTCTCACCAATTGTTCCGTTGCTCCTCGTTGGTCCGCTCGGGCTGCAGCGGAGCCACATGCTCCCAATCGGGTTCGTAAGGCACAAAAAATGAAAGCCAGAGGCTTCGGGAAAAACGCATCAGCCACGGTTGCAGGGCCAGCAGCACCACCGAATTCAAAACAATCCAGGCCAAAAAGCGCCTGTCTTTAAACGAAAATCCAATCAGTAGAAACCAGGCAAGGAGGCTGATCAACGTAAAGAAAATAGCCAGCAGGTAGCTTACATAACCGGTACCGTAATAAAAGCCCACCTCAATATCCGTTACCTGTCCGCACACCGCACAACGGTCGTGCATGGCCATGTTTTTGGTCAAATTCAGGCTGCTGTTGTTACGGAAGAGTTTCCCCTCGCGGCACCGGGGACACCAGCATCCGAAAACGGCCGACAGGTAACTACGGCGGGGCCTTTCGTGTTGTGCCATTAAAGAAAATTCAGCACTTTTTCCATCTGCATACTGCGTGAACCTTTCACCAACAAATAAGCTTGCTGAAGGTTTTGCTGCTGCAGCCATTGCCCGGCTTCGGCCGGGTTTTGAAACGATTGAAACGGATGCGGGAGCTTTAAAAAATCGCCGCCCACAAGCAACACCTTCTGCCATTGGTGGCGGCCAATTTCTTCTACGAGGTGTTGGTGTTCGGCCAGGCTTTCATCGCCCAACTCGGCCATGGCACCCAAAACCAAAATCTTGTTGGTGCTATCTGTTCTGGCAAAATTTTCAATGGCCGCCTTCATGCTGCTGGGGTTGGCATTGTAGGCATCCAGAATGATCTTATTGCTACCCCTGGTCACTAACTGCGAACGGCTGTTGGACGGTGTATAAGCTTCAATGGCAGCGACAATCTTCTCCTCCGGCACACCAAAAAAGCTGCCGGCAGCTACTGCCGCCAGCACATTGGGCAAATTATAAGAACCCACGAGCGATGTTTTAATGGTGGCGGTAATGCCTTTTGTAAAGCTTACCTGCAAAAACGGATCGGCCTGCACTACCTCCCCTACCACATCGGCCTCACGGGTGCCGTAGGTAAAGGTTTGGGTGATACCGCTGCTCATTTCCTTCAGGTAGTGGTAGTCATTCATCAGCAACACCACGCCTCCCTGGCTGCGGATGAAATCGAACAATTCGCCCTTTCCTTTGCGTACGCCTTCTTCGCCGCCAAAGCCCTCGAGATGCGCCTTACCCACGTTCGTGATAAGGCCATGCGTGGGAAGGGCTATTTCGCAGTACGAGGCAATCTCCCGTTGGTGATTGGCGCCCATTTCAATGACCGCCATCTGCGCATCTTCCCTCACCTTCAACAGCGTGAGCGGAACACCAATGTGGTTGTTCAAATTGCCCTCCGTGGTATAAGTACGGAAGGTGGTGGATAGCACGGCATGAATCAGTTCTTTGGTGGTGGTTTTGCCGTTGCTGCCGGTGATGGCCAAAAAAGGAATGGAGAATTGTTGCCGGTGATGCCTGGCCAGTTGCTGCAGGGTGGACAGCACATCGTCCACTACCGCCGTTTTGCCCGCTATGGCAAACTCCGCCTCGTCAATAATGGCACAGGCAGCGCCTTTTTCCAGTGCCTGCGCCGCAAAGGCATTGCCGTTGAAGTTGGGTCCCTTCAGGGCGAAATAAATATCGCCGGGCTGCAGTTTGCGGGTATCGGTCTGCACCGAGGGGTAGCGGCGATAAAGGGCGTACAATTCTTCGATGGTCATGCCGCAAAAGTAGGGAGGGAACGGTGGCTGCAGGGGCAAACGCCGTCATTCGTCAGGACGACTTTTTGCCGAAAATTTTTTTCAGTCTTTCGCCAAGATCAGGTCCCGCGTTTTTTTCATCGCCAATTAAAAATCCGTACGGCTTCAGCGGTTCAATATGGTCGCAAATGATTTTGATAATGCCTAGCAGCGGCAGGGCCAGTATCATGCCACTGATTCCCCAGAGCAGTTCGCCCCCAACCAGGCCCAGAATGGTAAACACCGGATTGATGCTGATAACCTTGCCCACCACCAGTGGTTCCAGCAGGTAAGTTTGCACAAACTGCACAATGGCGTAAGTGATCAGGATACCGATGATCATACCTGAGTTGCCGCCCTGTGCCAGCGACATGAGCAGGGTGAACGATACACCCAAAAGGTTGCCCACAAAGGGAACGATCTCCAGCAGGCCGCAAAGAATGGCGAAAAAAATGGCGTTCTCCACGCCGGCTATGGAAAAGCCAATGCTGTACATCACCCACAGGCAGGCGATCATGACGGCCAGGCCGGAAAGGTATTTTTGGGCCACCAAACGGGCGCCATGCATGGTTTCCCGGGCCGTGTCCCGATCTTTTGGCGGCACCAGTTTCATTACAAATTTTTCAAAGTGATGGCGGAACATCAGGAACAGAAAAATGTACACCATCACGACGATAAAATCGGTCAGGAAGCTGCCAAACGTGGTGGCAAGCCCGGTCATCATCGAGGCTATTCTACCGCCCGACGACTGCTGTTGCTGCTGCAGGATCTGTTGCTGCTGTTTTTCAGGAATGCCCAGTGTATTGGTGGCGAATTTCTTCAGCTCAATTAGTTTCTGCGAAATGTTTTTTTGAATTTGCGGCGCCTTATCCGAAATATCCGACACCTGCCAGGCAAAAACGGAAACAATCACACAAATGGCCACCAGCAACACCGACATGGAAACAAGGATAGCCCCGGCCTTATTGATCTTTTTTTCGAGGCGCAGGCACAGCGGCAAAATCAGCATCGCCAATAACGAGGCAATAAGAAAGGGTACCAGGAAAGGTTTGCCGTAATACAGCAGCGTGAACGAAAGAAGTACCAGCAGCAGGATTTTGATCGTTTTGTCCAGCAGGGTTGGTTTCATGGCGGGATTGGCTAAATAATTGTACCAACGTGGGCAATTGGTATATTGTTCGATGTAAACATGACTAAAAACCTATGGCAGGATTTACAGAAATACTCAATTCAGGCAAACCGGTATTGGTGGATTTTTTTGCCGAGTGGTGCGGTCCTTGCAAAATGATGGCGCCCATTTTAAAACAGGCCAAAGATGCCCTGGGCGACAAAGCAACGGTCTTGAAAGTGGACATTGACAAAAATCGGGAAGTTGCGGAAAAATACCGCATACAAGGCGTACCAACGATTATTCTTTTCAAAGATGGGCAGGTGAAATGGCGGCAGTCGGGCGTGGTGCCGGCGCAGCAACTAGTACAGGCCGTCAACCAGTTTGCCTGAGTGATTTGCCGGGGAACCATTTTGCCCGGGCGTTAAAAAAATTGCCTGATGGCAGCCTTCAGAAAGGGCCAGGTAGGCAGCGAGGAAATCAAGGGAATTTCGGTTGAAAGCGTGGAGGCATTGTTGAGAAAGTCCAGTACACGGGCCGGTTTGTTTTTCCGGAACAGCGTGGAAAAAATCTGGCGACCGGGTAGCTGATTGGCTTGCAACACGCCCAGCAATACACTGTCGTAAAAATGAAAACGCCCGGGGCTGACCGACACTATCGGGTGGCGGTTGTGCCGCAGGCTTTTGGTGATGGCCTTGCAATGCTCCTGGATAAAATGAAAAGTATAACCGCTGGATCCTTTTGTTTGGCCGCCGGCCGTGCCAATGTTGATGATATTTTTTTCTCCTTTTGAAAAACGGTGGTTGGTCATGGGAATCACGCCAAACTCCGTTTCTTTCACCCGGTAGTTTGTGAGGCCAAGATTTTTTTCAATGTATGTTTTCAGGCCCTTGTCGTACTCGTCCGGATGTAATAGGGCCGGGGTAAACAAGGTATATTCCACCAGCGCCTCCCTGGCCGAAAACGGAAGCACATAACAAAATGCCGTGCCCCATTGTTGCGAAATACAGAAATCCATCAACGTTGCCGCATCGGGTGCAAAACTGTCTTGGCCGGTTTCCACCATCCAGCCTTTGAAATGCTGCAAAAACCATATCTCCCCGTTTTGCGGCGCCGGCTTTGGCGGAAGGCTGTTGAAAACATAATCGGCTGTGTACCGTTTGTCGCCGGCAATTACGCCGGTTTCATTGGCCGAAAAAAGTTCGGTGACTTTTTCATACAACACGGTAACGTTGGCCTGCTTTTGCAATTGGGCAAAACAGTAACGGTAAAACTCAATGCCCCGGATCATTTTGTAGCGATAAGGAGCAATTGACAATTTCGAAGCAAAATCCGGGCTGTTGAAATAAAGTTGGTCCCATTGCCGAAACACTACCGGCTGAAACAATCCATCGGCCATTTCCCAAAAACACCAGGTACGATCGTTTTTGTTTTTCGGCGCCTCGTCTATCAACAGAATTGTTTTTTGCCGAAAAGCTTCGTGCTGCACCAAATGCATCGCCAGGCTGAGGCCCGCACAGCCGGCGCCGGCGATGATATAATCGTAATGCTTTTGCGTCATCGTCATCCGGTAACAAAAATAGCCGGGTAAAGTTGATGGAAGCACAGCTAATTTGCCGGCCACAAAATCCAGTGTGCCGCTTGCCTTCCCTGAGCGCCGGGGCGCTTCTCTTGTGGCGAAAAAAAACAGCCGCTATTTTTAATAAAATAAAAATCAGCAAACACTTGCAGAGTAGAAAACTGCAGTATATGTTTGTCCCCGTTCGCATGATGCTGAGGCAGAGGCGACTAATCCAAAATCCGTATCAAACATGAAAACCGTTTTACACGACCGGCATCCGGTTACCTGCTGCTTTTTACGAAGCATTTTTTCCCAATACAATCACCATCCAAAATAATTTCCGTCATTGCCAGGCAATGATGTCACCTCTTTTTTTAGGCGTTGAGGATGTACCCCGGGTTTCTACCAGGGGTTTTTTTTGTTCATGAGCGGAGGCGCCGTTTGGGCTATTCCGGGCAGTTTCGACGTGAGAGATTTTCTGCCTGCTGCCATCGGCAAATGATAATCATCCCTTCTCAGTGGTAACGGCTTTTTTTGCGGAATTCTGTTTTGAAACAACCCGGGACAAAACAGAACTAGCAGGGAAGGAAAAACTGGCAGAGGACAAAAGCCCTGTGTGAAATCAGTGTTGGCTGAACTCTCAGGTGGTGGATAAGACAATCCATGGCATATTGTGCGGCCATTTATCGCACTAACCTAATCAAATGGCCCCCTGTCCGCGGTCCTGGCAGATTTCAATCAGCACATTGTTGGTGGTTTTTGGATGAAGAAAACAAACCAGCTTGTTATCGGCGCCATGCTTTGGTTGTTCATTCAGCAGAACAAAACCCTGATCTTTCAGCCGGGCCATCTCGGCAAAAATATCCTGCACTTCAAAGGCAATGTGATGAATACCCTCGCCCTTCCGATCAATAAATTTCCGGATGACACCATCACCGGTGGTTGACTCCAACAGCTCAATTTTTGTTTCGCCAGTTTGAAAAAACGCGGTGTTCACGGCTTCGCTTTCGACTGTTTCGGTCTTGTAGCAAGATGTGTTCAACAGTTTTTCGAACAGCGGGATGGAATGGGCCAGCGAAGCCACGGCAATGCCAATGTGCTCAACATTCTTCATTTGTCCTTCTTTGCGGTAAAATTAGGCCCGGCGATCGTTTCAACTCATTGCGGTCCCAGTGGTATTTTTGTAGCGTCACACATCAATGCCTGTATGCTCCGATTTCCCATCTATCTCGATTATAACGCCACCTCGCCCTGCGACCCCAGGGTGGTAGAGGCCATGCTGCCTTTTTTTACGCAGCAGTTTGGCAATGCGGCCAGCCGCCATCATTCGTTTGGCTGGCAGGCCGAGGAGGCAGTGGAACAGGCACGCGAGCAGGTGGCGGCATTGATTGGCGCCGAACCGAATGAAGTTATTTTCACCTCCGGTGCCACTGAAGGCGATAACCTGGCACTGAAAGGTGTGTTTGAAACCTATAGTGCAAAGGGAACGCATATTATTGCCTGCATCATTGAACACAAAGCCGTACTGGATGTTTGCAAGCAATTGGAAAAACGCGGTGCCGATGTTACCTACTTGCCGATTAACAGTAAAGGATTGATTACACCGGAGCAAGTAGAAAAGGCTATTCGCCCCGACACCATTCTCATTTCCATTATGTATGCCAACAACGAGTTGGGAACGGTGATGCCCGTGAAAGAAATAGGTGCCATTGCCCGCAAACATGGCGTGCTGTTTTTCACCGATGCCACGCAGGCGGCCGGTAAAATTCCCGTGGATGTGAACCAGGACAATATTGATCTGCTGGCGTTTAGTGCCCACAAATTATACGGGCCCAAAGGGGTTGGCGCCCTGTATGTGCGCCGCCGCAATCCAAGGGTGAAACTGGCAGCCCAACAACATGGTGGCGGACACGAACGTGATTTGCGTAGCGGAACGCTGAATGTGCCAGGCATTGTGGGCTTGGGCAAAGCCTGTGAACTTTGCCGTCAGCAGATGCAGGACGATACCGTAAAGACAAGCGGGCTTCGTGATCACCTGCAGCGTGAGTTATTGAATATTCCGGACAGTTTTGTGAACGGAGATCCGGAACACCGCCTGCCCCATGTGACGAATATCGGCTTTAAAGGCGTGGACAACGAAGGCCTGCTGATGGGTATTAATAAAGAAATTGCAGTGTCCTCCGGTTCGGCCTGCACCTCCGCTTCGTTAGAACCCTCTTACGTATTGAAGGCGCTGGGCCTGGGCGATGATGTAGCCAGAAATTCGCTGCGTTTCAGCCTTGGCCGGTTTACCACCGAAGAAGAAATTTTGTACACGATTGAAAAGGTAACGGCCACGGTAAAAGCTTTGCGGCAACTATCGTTCGGTTAGCGCCTTTCCTATCCCCTTCCGGGTCTCTATTGCTTGTTGCCAATGCCTTTACCGCTGCTCCAGCAAACAAAACTGAAACGGCGTTAAGCGGAGGTATTCGTGATCTTCTCCCACTTTCCATTCTTCGCCGCTCCAATGATCGTACAGCACAGCGGGATTTGCCCCTTTTTCTTTTAGTGCATACCAGGTAAGGTAAGCGGGCCGTTCGCTGAAATTAAACAGGCAGTATAGCGGCGCGGCGCCCGGCATCAGGCGTACAAAGCCGGCCACGTGAATATTGTGCGGCGATAGCCAGTGATGGTTGTTTTGATCGGCAACAACAGCAAGCATTTTCCGAAGGGCTAACAGCTTCCTGGTGCCATCAAACAGTTGTTGCTCGGGTGTGCCGGCCAGGCTTCTTCGCTCATTCCTGGCCCAATCAATGGCCGGCCGGTGCATCCAGCGATTGTCATAACTTTTCGCCTCGTCTGTCAAATAAGAATAGTCATTTGTATAACCCACTTCATCGCCATAAAACAGCATGGGCAGGCCGCCAATAAAAAAGCTGTGCGCCTGCATCAGCAAAATTTTTTGAACAGACAGGGCCACGGCCTTTTCATCGCCGTCGGCGATGGCACGTTCCAGGCCGCACAGCGAAGCCAGGGTGCCGCTGATGCGGGCATCGCCGGTTTTTGCATTTATACCAAACAAGGCTCCTTTTGCCGGTGAGCCCGGCCACTCGCCCGAATAATACCGTTGCAAAAATTTTCGATGTTCATACGCATTGAACCCTGCCTGCTGAATCATCGCGTCTTCATAACCCAACCCGATATCATCGTGGCAGCGAGTGTAGGTGATCCAGGAAGTATTCAACGGCTTTTGCAGCAGCACCTCATGCGCTGCCAGCATGATGCGGGTATCGCCGGTAGCCAGCATGTCCCATTGCAAAGCCATCTGTGTGGCATTGTAGGCAAAATCACATTCCTTGCCACGGGCGGCACCTTCGCCAAAATATTGCATGATCTGGCGGGGCGCTACAATGGCTTCGCCCAACAGCGCCATACCCGGCGCGGCCATCTGCACGCAGTGCCGCAACAGTTGCAAAATCGTATGCGCCTGCGGCAGGTTCTGGCAGGTAGTGCCCACCTGCTTCCAGATAAAGGCCGGCGCATCAATGCGCAATATGTCCACACCAAGATTGGCGTAAAAGAGCACCGTGTCGAGCATCACCACAAATACGGCGGGGTTGGTGTAATTGAGGTCCCATTGGTAGTGGTGAAAAACCGTCATCACCCATTTGGCGCATTCCGGCACCCAGGTAAAGTTGCCGGGGGCGGCTTCGGGAAAAATTTCGGGCAGGGTACGCTCAAACAAGTCGGGCACCGTGCGATCGTCGTACATGTAAAAAAAATCCTGGTAGCGCTTTTCGCCCTCCTTTGCCTTTATGGCCCATTCGTGCAAATGAGACGTGTGGTTAAAGACAATATCCAGCATCAGGTGCATGCCTTCATGTGCCAGCTTTTGTTGCACGGCAACAAGATCGTCGAGTGTACCAAATTTGCTATCCACCTGCCGGAAATCCGACACGGCATAACCGCCGTCATTTTCTCCATCGGGGCTTTTAAAAAGCGGCATCAGGTGCAGCAGGTTTATGCCAAGGTCTTTCAGGTAGGGAAGTTTGCCGGGCAACGATGGCAGATCGCCACAAAAACGATCAACATAGAGGCTTATGCCCGCCAGTTGGTTGCTGGTGTACCAGGCTGCCGGGCCCTGGGATTTTTCCCAATCTTTTTGCCGCAGGTCCTGGCGGCGGGCGGCATGTGCCCGGACAACAACGGCAAGCAACTGCTGGAACCATTTTTCGGCCTGTGCATGGCCGCCGTAAAGCTGCCCGAACAAGTCCCTCACATCGGCCAGATTGGCCAGCGCCCTGGCATAGAACAGTTCATCGCTCTCGCGGTTGATATCCACGCCCTGCTGCGCCATGGCCTGGCGCAATTGCCGGTGAAGTTGAAATTGGTACATGGTGTCTTTTAAAGATGTTCGGGATCTCCAGGCCTGCGGAGTTTGAAAAAACTTCAGAGGCCTGCGATTGTGATCAAAACAAATTCTGCTGCAAAAGCACAGGCTTTTTGAGATGAAGGCGACAGGCAGAATTTATTTTGTCTATAAAGTAACCAGCTACAAGTGGTCTCATAAATGGAAATAGGATTTCAGGAAGATCATCATACAAGCT
>CBDUBQ010000043.1:0-50769 GCA_965365435.1 uncultured Flavisolibacter sp. | reverse complement strand
AAGCTATGTTTCGCCTGCAGCCGTCCATCGTTGCCATGATCGTTACCACCGTATTAGTACTGGCGGCGCTTTATGTGAAGTTCTGGTAAAGGGTGAATAGAGCCGCCGCAAGGCGAAAGCAGATCGGCAGAATAGAACGGACTGCCGGCCTCCGTCAATCGAAAACGATAGGCGGCTGAGAAAAAGAGGCTGTCCCTTTTTTGTGGACAGCCTCTTTTTTGCGTGGCATCCTAAACCGCTACCATGCTGTATGGGTGATCCACGGAAGGGTGCGGAGTTGTTTGAGAAATTTTTTTGTAGTTGGTGGCCTACCAGGCCGCCGTCCAATCGTCGCTCCTCGACTCCTAACGGAGTCGGGGCCCCTTCTACATCTGCTTTGCTACAGCTATTCGACGCCTACGGCGTCGGCTGAAGCAACAGGCACATCCTGATGGCGGTTGGGTAGCCGTTGCCCGCGGTGCTGCCTGCATTTGCCATTTCCATTTATGCCATTCGGCATCATTCCGGTAATAAGCCGACCGACGCCGGCGCGGCCTTGCTTTTGCAGATAGCAGACGCAATGAAGATATTCAGCCCTCACGGAGCCTATGTATTTCACCGGCGTATTACATGGTGGCCTGCCAGGGCGAAACGATTGTTCGAAAGTACCCAAACTCATTGCCGGAAACAGTAGAAAACCTACCGGAAAAAACAGGAAGTTTTTGCCTGCTTACCGGCAATCACTACCGGTCGTTTCATTCATCTTTCTATCAAGGGAAAACTACTCACACCTCTTTCATCAGCCGCTTAATTATCTGGCGCCAGGTAAAGCGGTGGGCCGTCTTTATGCATTCCTGCGACAGGTTCAGGTTCAGGTTGTCCACCTGCAGTTCGTTCATCAGGTAGCCATTGGCGCCATGACGGATAACCGACGGAATGTCGCCCACCGGGTTGGAGATGACCGGCACGCCGCAGGCAAGGGCTTCCAGCATCACCGTCGGCAGGCCTTCGTATTTCGAAAAAAGGATCAGGGCATCGGCGCAGTTCATGAGTTCCGGCAGGTTCTCGTGGTCTATCCGGCCCAGGAAGAAAATATTTTGACAGCCTCCGGCCCGTTTTTGCAGACTCTCGTTCTCGCGGCCATCGCCGGCAATGAGCAGTTTTGCTTTGGAGCCGGCAAACGCATCAATGATCATTTCTACCTGCTTTTCTTTTTCCAGCCGGCCCACGTAAAGAAAAATCCGCTCCTGCGGCTGCAGGCCAAACTTCCGCCGGCAGGCGGCTTTGTTCATGGGCCGGAACGATGCATCCACGCCCACCGGAATTACCTTGGCCTTGGGAACAATAAACGGGTAACGGTTGGCATAATATTGCAGGTTTTCGTGCGACACGGAGATGATGGTATCGGCCCGCTTCAGCGCCAGCTTTTCCAACAAATTGTAAATGCCGCCCAGCAGGCGCCCCTGCTTCATTCTTACGTTTTTGGCATGAGAGCCGTGCAGCACACAAACCACTTTGTTGCCCTTGTAATAAAACGGCAGCACACGGTCCGGGCGGTCCACAATGATAACAGCTTCCTGCTCCAGTTTTTTCAGCGGCATTTTCCACAGCAGGTTGGCAATAAATTTCCGGCCAAGGAGCTTGTTGGAAACAACAATGGGAGTAAAGTCGGCGTGATGTTTCCGGTTTTTTGTCCACCCAAACACTTGCACGTCGGTGTCTGAATTTTTCAGTTCCCGGTAAAGGTTTTGATTGTAGATGGCCGTACCGCCGTTGTTTTCCCCATGCGGGTCCACGTGGCCGGCGATAATAATTTTTTTCATACGGTAGCTGTTCGCGAAGACAGGGCTTCGGTAAAAGTAGTTGGTTATCGGAGGCACAGGGCCTGGGTTGCTGCCAACGCACAAGCCCTATCGGCAAACGCCACGGCTAAAGGTAGCTGAGCCATTCGGCCTTTGCCCCGGCCGGGCATTAGAAGCTGATTAAAATTCGGCGGTGCCGGGTACCGGCTTTGGTTTTGCGGAACAGAAACGGCGCTGCGGAGGTCTTTTGTTCACTGGCTGCGCCCAGGCTCGGGTGAAGGGAAACGATACATTGTCACCGATTTTGTCATACCCAAAAAGGGTTCGTTGTACACCTTTCCATCCGGAAAAAGGCGCTTCATTTCTTTTCGCGACAGCAGCCGGCGTTCGTCCACCCAGTCAATAGCCTGTTCCCGCGATGCCGCTTTGGGAAAATTGCCGAGGCTGAAATGCCGCGTCAGGTAGATACGGGTTTCGCGGGGGAGGTAATGAAAAAAGGGACACATAAAATGCGGCTCCACCGGAAAATGATAGTTAGGCGTTTGCACATAATAATAGCGGCCTACGCGGCCTACCTCGTCGGCCATCTTTTTCTGGTTTTCCAGGGTAAAGAGGTGCTCGATAACCGAATTGGAAAAAACAATGTCGAATTCCTTGTCTTTGTACTGCGACAGATCCGTGGCCGTGCCGATTACGCTGGTAAAATTTTCATTCCGCGTTTCGAATTTTTTCAGGTTCAGCAGCGTGATGTGTACGTTTTTGTGCTGCAGAAAATTCATACGTTCCCAAAACAATTGTGTGCCGCCAATGTCGAGGATCTTCAGGGGTTTTTTGTTGCCCAGCGTTTCGACCAATTGAAGAAAAAAGCGGAACCGCCGTTCGCGGAAACCTTGTTTCATGGAACGGACGATCTTGTGGTTAAGGAGCTTGCTGGCCATAAATATATAATCGGTATTTAGCGGGTGATGGTGTACGGTTTAGGTGGTGAACATAGTGATAGTGGGGCAGAAATGCAAAAACGCCGGCGGCCGCGCCATCGGCAAACCATTTTTGGTGGCGCTAAAAGGCAGGTTCGGTACAAAAGGAAAAACAGCGGATCTGCTTTTTGCCGGGAGCGCCACCAGCCTGCCTCACCGCTTCGAAAACCATTGATAGGCATTGGCTTTTTGCACCGCCTCTACCTTGGAATGGATGTGCAGTTTGCTATAAATGTTTTCGACATGCTTACGCACCGTGCCATGACTGATGAACAGGCGGTCGGCGATTTGTTGGTAGGTCATGCCCTGCACCAACAGTTGCAGCAATTCCGCCTCGCGGGGCGAAAGATTGTAATCTTCGGTAGTAGGATGAGTGGCCGTTTCGGCCGAACGGCGCAGCAAGGCCAGGGTTTTTGAGGCGATGTTTGGGCTCAGGGCCGCGCCGCCTTCCATCACATCTTCTATGGCCGATACGATCTTATGCGGCTTGCTGTCTTTGAGCAAATAGCCCGATGCGCCGGCTTTGATGGCTTCAAAAATCTTATCGTCCGAATCGAACACGGTCAGCATCAGTATTTTGATGCCGGCGTTGGCCGTAATAACCCGTGTCGCCTCGATACCGTCGAGCACCGGCATTTCAATATCCATCAGTAGCAGTTGTGGCATTGGCGTGCATTGCTCCAGTTGCTGCAGGGCATCGGCGCCATTCGATGCGGTGAGCACCACCTTCACCTCCTCGAACAACGCAAGGTTTTGGGCCAGTTGCTGCAGCAGAAGGGCATTGTCGTCAACGATACCGATGCGGATGGCGGTGTTCATACTTTAAAAATGCGTTGAATTTCGTTTTCCCGCATACGACGATTAGCGTATTCAAAGCGGTACCTGAATGTGAATGCCAACCGACGGCAAGGACCGGACGATGATGGCGCCCCCGAGCTGCCGCACCCTTTCGTGTATATTGAACAAGCCGTTTGAGGAGGGCGCCGGCTCCGAAAAGCCGCGGCCGTTGTCCTCAATGGTGAGGTGCAGTTGCTGCTGGTGGATCGCAAAAACAACTGAGGCCATTCCGGCGCCGGAATGCTTCACGATGTTTTGCGAAGCCTCCTGTATAATGCGGAAAAGGTGCAGGGTTTGTGCCGGCGACAGTACCGCTGCGCTGCCGGCCGGGCCATTCACCTGCCACCGCACGCCGGTGGGCTCAAACAGCCGTTGCAGAAGCGTTCGGATGCGGAGGATAAATTCGTCCAGTGTGTGTTCTTTTTCCTGCACCGCCCAGATGGTTTCCCGCAGCACCTGCATGGTGTCCCTGGTGTGGGCAGATAAATGCTGCACGGTGGCATTGGCTTTTTGCCAGTCGCCCTTGCTCAGGCGGGCTTCTATGTGGTCGCTCTGCGCAATGATGGTGGTGAGGTTGGTGCCCAGGTGGTCGTGGAGGTCTTTGGCAATTCGCTCCCGTTCCTTCTGCAGGCTTTGCTGCAGCCGCAGGGCCGCCTCTTTTTTTCGTCGCCGGAACCTGTCCACCTGCTTTACCAATACAAAGGTCATCCCGGCTACGGCCAGGGCAAAGCCGGCTAAAAACCAGCCTTGCTGCCAAAATGGTTTTTCCACCGTAAAGCGGGTGAGTTTTGTTACGGCGCTTTCATAGCCGTCGGCATTCACGGTTTTTGCACTAAGGGTATAGGTGCCAGGGCGCAGGCCGGCAAACGAAAGCGTAAGCGAATCTTTCAACGGCAGCCATTCGCTGGAAAGGCCGGTGAGCCGGTAATACAACCGGGCCTCCGAAAGAGGGATGGCCGCCAGCGGTGCCAATGCCAGCTTCAGCTCCGCATACCCGTAGGAGAGGCGCCAGTCGGCTCCCGCTTGTTCCCGGCCATCCACCGTTATCCTGGTTAACTGTGGCCGCAGGGTTGCTGTATCGGGCTGAATGGCCGAAAGCGATATAAGCGAGAAGGTTTTATTGGAGCCCACCGCCAACTCGTCGGTGGCGGCATTATAGGCAGCAGCGGAAATGACATCATCGGTGCCAATCAGCGGATGCGATTGCAGCGGCAACAAGCGCTGTCCTTCGGTGCGGTAAAGCCCCTTGTTGGTGACAAGCCAAAACTTGCCGCCGGCATCGTGAAAGCTAAGCAGCACACGATCGTTGGCGGCGCCGGCGGGCAGCAAAAGTGTTTGTGCAATTTTTCCCGCCACATACAAATTCAATCCGCCTTTGGTGCCAATCCAGGTGGTATCGGCCCGTTGGTAAAGGCTGTAAACGCTGTTGCTCAACAAGCCGGCGGCTTTTGACAGGTGCCGGTGCTGGCCGGTGCTGCCGGTGGTCAGCAACACCCCGTCTTCGTAAGAGAGGGCGGCGAAGCCGGTCGGCAGCGACACTAATTTCTCTACAATACGAAAAGGGTAATTAGATTGTTGCCGCAGCGGCCGGCAGCTGTTAAACTGCAGCAGTCCGGCCCCGAACGTGCCGGCGTAATAGCCGTCCTTTTTTTGGATCACCGACGAAATGCCGGCATTGCATTCAATAAAATTGAGCGGCCGCCAATTATTTTTTTGCCGCCCGTAAAACTGCACACCCCGCAGGCTGCTCACCAGGATGGTGTCGTGGAATTGAAACAGGCGTAGCGAAGCCGTGCCCACCTCGCCCAACAGGTGCAGCCGGTTTTCGCCTTTTTCCAGGGCCATGGCCTGGCTGCCGGCCAGCAACAGCCAGCCGTTTCCGTCGGCCAACAGGCTTTTCACCGTATTGTTGTTGGTAGAAAACGTTCGGCGGTATGCATTCTTGATCACCTGCAGGCCTTCGCCCAGGGTGGAGATCAATATCCGGCCATTCCGCGTTTGGAAGATATGGCTGACGTAGTCGGTGCCCAGGCCGCTCCGCCTGTCATAGAATGTTTCTTCGTGTTGCCGGTTAAAATAATAGTAACCCGTTTTGGTGTTATACACAAAAAGTCCATCGGCGGTTTTGCAGGCAAATGCATAACTGTTTGGCGCCGGGAACAGCCGCAGTTTTTCCGCGTTTTTTTTGCCGGGTGAAAAACGGTAATAATCCTGGTTGGTCAGCAGCAGGCTGTCGTTGAGGTAATACAGCGGCTGGTCCATTGCCTCGTGCGGCACCCGCACCGTCCGCACCGCCCAATGGGTGGCAACAGCCGATTTTGCCAAATGGAGAGCCGCTTCCGAAGCGGCGGCGCAGTACAGTATCTGCCGGCCGGCATCGCCCCTTAGCAGCACCGGCTGGCCGCCGGTGTACGAAAAAACGATTTGCGGCTGCTGCAGCTTTCCGGGCCGGAACAGTAAACCACGGCAGCTTTGCAGGTGGTTGACCTCCACGTACAAATTGCCTTCGCCATCCAGTTGCAGGGACTGGTTCACCGGGCCTGCCGGCAAATGAAGGGGTTCAAGCCGGTTGAGCGACGGCGAAAAATGGAAATAGCCTTTTTCGCTGATGACCAGCCAAAGCCCACCGCGGCCATCGGGCAATACCCGGTTTACATAGTTGCCGGGCAGGGCATTGTCTTTGTCCCACACCCGCCAGCGGAAACCGTCGTAGCGGCCAAGACCCTTGTCGGTACCCACCCAAAGAAAACCCTGTTCGTCTTCGGCAGCGGCAAAAACATAGTTGCTGGGAAGCCCGTGGCTGGTGGTGATGGATTCGTAAATAGAATAATCCTGCTGGGCGAAAGCAGCAGGCAGGCAGCAGGCCAAAAACCACAAAAGCAGGCAGGTTTGTTTTACCACATTGATTGCATTGGGTCGGGGACAAGTCCGAAATATACGCATTTCGTCGTATCGCTTCCTAGCGCTTTTTACTCATTTTTAGTTTTTAGCAGAATGCGCTATACGTCATCTTTCCCTGGTGGTACTGCTTTTTAAATTCGTTCACCATGGTGGAACCCCGGTCGGGTGCGCTGCTAAACCCAAGGGTCAAGCCCTGGAAAGGCTATAGGCATTATCCTGCTAAAAACCCGGAAACCCGATGCCCGCCGGTGGAGATACAAGCCGAAAACTGCTATCAATTTTTCAGCGGGAAAAGGCGATTAGGAACATGATTTCCTTTACCCGCTGAAAGAGCCGGCGGTTGCTTGTTCGGTACCATCGGTTCTCTCGTTTTTGAAAGGCGCCGTCAGCCTACGGAAACACTGCGAAAGGATGATCCAGGTCATCCTTTTTTCTTATCCTGCCTCAATGGATGGCGCCGTATTGGCCCAGTAGTTTTGTGATGTCAACAACAACGAAAAAAGCAAAGCCGACACCGTTGATTCAATAACGCCGGCGCTGGCTATTGCGCTTTTTCCTCATCACAAAAAACAGTTTTATGGAAGATAGAATCTTAGGCCTTCATCACATCACGGCCATTGCCGGCGAGGCCCAGCGCAACTACGACTTTTACACGAGAGTGCTTGGCTTGCGCCTGGTGAAAAAAACGGTGAATTTCGACGATCCCGGAACGTATCATTTTTATTTTGGCGACGAGGTGGGAACACCCGGCTCCATCCTTACCTTTTTTCCCTGGCAGGGCATTCAAAAAGGCCGCGCCGGCACGGGCATGGCCACCGAAATAGCTTATTCGGTACCTGTGGGCAGCCTGCCATTTTGGAAGGCCCGTTTTGAAGCGTTGAACGTACCACACCAGGCCGTGGCCGAAAGGTTTGGTGAATCCTTCCTCGCCTTTGAAGATCCCGATGGACTAAAATTATGCCTTGTGGTGCCCGCCGGCGAGGACAACCGCAAGCCCTGGACAAGCAGCGAGGTCCCGGTCAACGTGGCCATAAGAGGCTTTCACAGCGTGACGCTGACACTCCAGCGGCTGGTGCCAACGGAAAAGGTGCTCACCGGTATTTTGGGTTATACGCAACAGGCCCAGGAAGGCAACCGGTATCGGTTTGTTACCGATGCCATGAGCACCGCCCATGTTGTTGATATCGTGGAAGAGCATACCGGCCACCGGGGCATCAATGCGGGTGGCACAAACCATCACATCGCTTTCCGGGTGAAAGACGATACGGTGCTGATGGCGTTCCGGGAAAAAGTGCAAAAAGCCGGGCTGCACATCACCGAAAAAATAGACCGGAACTATTTTTATTCGCTTTATTTCCGCGAGCCGGGTGGTGTGTTGTTTGAGATTGCTTCCGACAATCCCGGCTTTGCCACCGGCGAATCCGTGGCGGAACTGGGCACCCACCTGATGCTGCCACCGCAATACGAAAGCAGCCGGAAAAAAATCGAAGAGGTGCTGCCGGTGATTCAACCTTAAACAGGCAGGCATGGGACTGAAAAAGCGAACACGAAAAGGCTGGTTCTGTCTCTTGTTCCGCCTCCTCTCATAACGCTTAAAATCAAAACGTATGCATCAGAAAAAAATGATAGAAGCGGGCAGGCCATTGAGCAAAGCAGGTAAAGTGCTGATCCTGCTACACGGCAGGGGAGGAAGCGCCGACGATATTCTTTCACTGGCTTCGCACCTAGCCGTGCCTGATTTTACGCTGCTGGCACCGCAGGCCACCAATCATACCTGGTATCCTTATTCGTTTTTAGCGCCGCCGGCGCAAAACGAACCCTGGCTTTCGTCGGCTTTAGGCCTGCTGGCCGGGCTGGTTGACGACGTGCGCCGCGCCGGCGTGCCGAACCACCAGATTTATTTTGCCGGCTTCTCGCAGGGCGCTTGCCTGACGCTGGAATTTGTGGCCCGGAATGCGGAACGCTACGGTGGTGTAGCGGCCTTTACCGGCGGTTTGATTGGGGATAAAATTTACCCCGAAAACTACAGGGGCGATTTCGATGGCACGCCGGTTGTTATTGGCACCAGCGATCCCGATCCGCATGTGCCGGTGGAAAGGGTCTATGCTACGGCCAACATTTTAAAAGACATGAATGCTGCCGTTACCGAAAAAGTGTATGCCGGTATGGGGCATACCATCAACCAGGATGAAATCCTGCAGGCAAACCGGCTCGTGTTTACGGGACAGGCATCAAACAAAGGCTGAAAGCCGTTCACCCATCGTCTGTTTTTTTGTTTTTTGTTGACGAAGAATTGTTGTTTGTTGACGGACTCCGCAGCAGCTCATTTATTCGGTTATTCTTGTACCGGAAAGCAAACATTCCGTTTGCCGATAATCATCAACAACCAAAATCAATCAACATGAAACAAATCATTCTTGCCATCCTTACGCTGGCGGCTATCATGCCTTGTTGCTAAGTGGTGTGCGAGGCAAAAAGCATGTGCTTTTTGCCTCGCTTTTTTTTGGCCCAGGCAGCTCACTTTTCTGCTGCCTTTAAAGAACCGGGAAGCCCGGTAAGAAAAAATAGAAAACCAACACAGCTAATGGCAGATGACACAACCAAAATTTCTTCGCCCTGCAAGGCAGCCACGGCGGCGACCGAACCACTGCTGAATGAACGCGAAATCAGGGCCGCTGCCGGCATTCTATTCGTCATGCTTTTTACGGCATTGATGTTTGTTTTTTTTCGCCGCAATTTTTCGCTGGTGAAATACACCGTTGTCATTTTTCTAGCGGATTTCCTTGTGCGGATTTTTATAACGCCGGCGCTTGCACCAACATTGGTTATCGGCCGATTGATCGTTGGCCGGCAGCCACCGGAATGGGTGGGCGCACCCGCCAAAAAATTTGCCTGGGCGATAGGCCTGGCTTTGTCGGGCGCCATGTTTGTTTCACTGGTTGTGCTCAACACCTACAGCCTGCTGACCGTTGTGGCCTGTTTTGCCTGCCTTACCTTTCTTTTTTTTGAAACGGCTTTTGGTATTTGCCTCGGTTGTTTGGTTTACCCTTTGTTCAGCCGCCAGCCGGGCCAACGCTGTGCCGGCGAACTTTGTTCGCCGGCCGCAAAATCCGCCGGGCAAAATCTTTCCCCTAAGCAGCAGATGGTCCTTTTCGGATTTGTTCTCTCCTTGTTCGCGACCATTGTTTTTTTTAATGAACGCTTTCAGCAGCCTCCGTCTAAGTGGGCCATAACAAAGCCAGTCCTTGCCTCCGGTCATTCAAACTAACAGTTTGTGCTTTTCAGCTACCGGGCGAAAAGCACGGAGGGCCAAGCCCAGGAAAAAAGGTCTATCGAAACATCACTCCCGGCTCAGATGAAAACCATCAATGCCCACTAGATACCCGCCACTGTAACCGGCCGCCCTGGCTTCTTTGCCAACAATCTCCAGCGTTAGTTGGTTCACGCCTTTTTTCAGCGCTACCTGCCCAAAGGGCACCGGCCCGGTTGGTTCTACTTTGTTGCTGTACCCATCTACCAGGCTGCCAACTGGTTTTCCATTCAGCAAAGTGCGGAAGATGCCGTAATCGCCGGCACGGGTAAAGAAGCCTGTCAGTTCATACGTGCCGTCTTCCGGCGCAGTGAGGGGGATCGTCAGCCGGTCGCCGGGTTTTGCCTCCACCCACCAAAGCTGCGCATGGCCGCCCCAGCCGTTGCTGAATACGCCCATGTCCTGCACCCGTAATTCGCCACCGGTAACGCTGGCGCTTTTCAGTAAGCTTTCGGCCTCAATGGTCGGCCGCAACGAGAGGGAGACAGGCATCAGGTTTTGTGCCAAGACGGGTAGCGGCGGACGCGGGTGCGACTGGTACCAATACGCCACGGCGCTGTATTCCACACCCGGTGCATCATTGATGCCGCCATGTTCAATTTCGAAACGGAAACTTTTTTTGAAAGGAATCGGGTCTTCTATATGCCAGCGGTAAGTATTGATGCGGCCCGAATCGTCCTTGACGGTAACGCCATGATAAGGAGCGCCGTATTCGCCGGTATCGTAATACCAGCCCGACGAAAAATAATCCTCGGTTCCGGTGCCAATGATCAACGGCCGCTGTTCGCCGTCAATAAAAACCCGTTCATCACCTTCGAGATAACCGAGCTGGCTGCCCCGCAACGGTTGCATGGAAAGCAGGGTGCCCACGTAATGTCCGCGGCCGGTGGTTTCCAGTATCGTTACCGGTTTGTCCTGCTGCGTACGCACCTGCCGGTACGAAGCATGAAAGTACAGGGCGTCTTTTGCCAGTTTGTCGTAGGTGCGGATGTCTATGTTGTAATAAAAATTGCTCACCGGCAGCCGGCCGCGGTTCTCCACCGTAATGCGGGCACTCCGGTGAAAAGGCATGGGCCAGTAAGAATTGTACCCACCACTGGTCATGTTTAGCGGCATCGAAATAAAATCTTTCCATTTGCCGAAACCCATTCCGAAAAAATCCGAAACGGGCACTTCCACCGAAGGTTCTGTTTCGCCATCCCAATAGCAGCGAATGATCAGCGAACGGTGGATCTCCACCACGTTGCGGGGGGCAATAGTGAGCCACCAGCGACGCAGCACGCCGGCTCCTTTATGATCCACTAAAACAAGCGTTTGGCCCGGGGCCAGGGTGCGGAAATCGGCATTCTTTCCGCTGGTATCGTGGCTGGAATAATGCGCCAGCCCACCTTCTTTCGCCATAAAAAGATCGCCGAGCGGCCCGTCGGATTGAGCATGCGAAACGGTGGTGATAAAAAAGAAAGCGACCATTAGGTTGAAGAAATATTTGGGAACCATCAGCAAGCATTTAAAAAACAAAGAAACAAAAGAGGTAAGAAACGAAAGGTGATGAAAAATGATTAGTGCCGACTATTTTAAATAGACGAGTTTCCAACGCCTTCCTTCGTCAGGCCTTCATGGCATACAGAATAATATTGACTCCAAACTTGGTATTGTCTTCGGCTAAAAAACGTTTGTTGCGAAAATCATAGTCCCATTCGCAACCATAATCTTTATTGCTGTACAATACGGCAATCCGCCCGTTGACGACGATCGCCTTGAGGTATTCGTGAATCAAATCATCGCCCCAGCCATTCAGCTCAAAGGAAGTGTTGGGCGGACCTTTTTCGAACGTAAAAAACGAACGGTACAATTCGTGGTCGTTGGGAATTTTTTTCAGGGCACCGGTGCCGAAGATGGCCGCCATTTGCGCTTCAAACGATCGGGCAAAAAGGCCGTCAATATCGTGGTTGCAGTCGTCGGCAAAAACAAACCCGCCGTTTTGCACATACTTTTTGAAATTGGCCTTTTCGGCGGCATCAAACTGCACCAGCTTGTGGCCGCTGAGATAAGCAAACGGCGATTCGAACAAGTCGTTGCCGGAAAGTTCCACCACTTTTTCGGTGGGATGTACCGGGATGGTTGTGTACTCAATCAGCGAGTTGAGGATATTAGCGGGCATACGCTGATCCGTGTTCCAGTCGCCTGAGCGGTATTTGATCCGGGTGAATGTAAATTTCGATCGTACCATCACGTGCATACCATTTTTCTACCGATATTGTAACCCGCTTTGTGCTTTTTTATTTTTCACAAATAACGGCTATTTCAGCATCAATCAACACCATGGCGGCCTTGGAAATATCGGAAGCAACCGTACAGCAGCTTATTGAAAAACTTCCCCAGCTAAAAAAAGAAATTCAGAAAGTGATCGTGGGCCAGGATGTGATCCTGGAAGAGATACTGGTTGCCATGCTGGCCGGCGGCCACTGCCTGCTCGAAGGTGTGCCCGGGCTGGCCAAAACGCTAATGGTGCGTACCCTGAGCCAGGCGCTGCATTTGTCGTTCCGGCGCATTCAGTTCACGCCCGACCTGATGCCTACCGACATTATTGGCACCGAGATACTGGAAGAAGACCACAGCACCGGCAAGCGGTTTTTTAAATTCAACCAGGGACCCCTGTTTGCCAACATTGTACTGGCCGATGAAATCAACCGCACGCCACCCAAAACGCAATCGGCGCTGCTGGAGGCCATGCAGGAATTTGAAGTGACTTACGGCGGTAAAACCTATGCCCTCGACCGGCCGTTTTTTATATTGGCTACGCAAAATCCCATTGAGCAGGCAGGCACCTATCCGCTGCCGGAGGCCCAGCTCGACCGGTTTTTGCTTTATGTCAAAATCGGCTATCCATCGGCAGCCGAAGAAGCGGCCATCCTCAGCCAGACAACGGGCAACCGCAAGGCGGCCATTCAGCCGGTGCTGAGCGCTGCCGAGATACAACAACTGCAGGCCATGGTGCGGGAGGTAACGATCAACGAAGATTTGGTGCAGTATGTCAGTTCGCTCATTCGGGCCACCCGCCCGGGTTCAACCAACGTAAAGTACGTGGAGGAATGGGTGCGGTGGGGTGCCGGTCCAAGGGCCGGGCAGGCGCTGATACTGACGGCTAAGGCCAGGGCACTTTTCAGGGGGCGCTATGCCGTGGTAATGGAGGACCTGCAAACAATGGCCTACCCGGTACTGCGGCACCGGATCCTCATGAATTTTAAAGCCGACGCCGGCAACGTAACCTCCGATGATGTCACCGCCGAACTTTTAAAAACCGTTGAACGGCCAAAGGTCCTTAGCCGGTAACGAAGCAACCGTTCACCTTGTCACCAGTTTTTTTGCATTGCTAAAAACGTCAGTCCCTTGCGCAACCTGCTCGACCCAAAAGTTTTAATGGCCATAAAAGATTTGCCCCTGGCGGCCAAAACCACGGTGGAAGGTTTTATGCAGGGCATTCACAAAAGCTATGTCAAGGGGCCGGGCATGGAGTTCAGCCAGTACCGCAGCTACCAGCCCGGCGATGACCTGCGTTCGCTCGACTGGAAAATGTTTGCCCGTTCCGACCGTTATTACATCCGCGAATCGGAGATCGAAACCAGTGTGTCGGTGCGTTTTTTGGTGGATGCCAGTGCCTCGATGCAGCACACCGACGATGGCTTCAGCAAAATGCAGTTTACCAAATACGTGGCGGCTTCGCTGGCTTACCTGGCCCATAGCCAGGGCGATGCCGTTGGCCTTTATGTTTTTCAGGCCGGCGATTTGTTTGTGTTGCCGGCACGGAAAGACCACCAGCATTTTACCCGCCTGCTGCACGAGCTGGACGGCGTGCAACCCGGCGGCACGTTCACCGAGCCGGTGCATTACAAAAACATTTTTCTGGGACAGCAACGGCGGGAGCTGTTGGTCTTCATCACCGATTTTCATCAGCAGCAGGCAGAAATAACCCGCCTGCTCGAGTTGGTTTCTTCGCTTCGCCACGAGATCATTGTCTTGCAGGTGTTGGCAGGAAATGAATTGTCGCTCGATTACAAAGGGTTCACCACCTTCGAAGACCTTGAGACAGGGCAAACGGTAAAGGTGGATGCGCAGGCTGCAAAGGTGCTGTACCAGCAACGGCTAAACGCACAGCTTTCAGCCATAAAAACAAGCCTGCACGAAAAGAATATTTTCTACAGCCTGCTGAAGATGAATGAACCCATTGACACCGCCCTGCGGGATTTTCTCAACCAGCGTCATAAACTAAGGAGCTAAGCTTGTTTCAACTGTTGCAACCCATAGGACTTTGGGCAATGGCCGGGATCTTGGTTCCGGTTATTATTCACCTATGGAACCAACGCGAAGGCAAAACCGTAAAAGTGGGCAGCATTGCGCTGTTGGAGGAAAGTGCCCGGCAGCAGGCCAGAAGCCTGCGGCTGAAAGACCTCTTGCTCCTGCTGCTTCGATGCCTGCTGATTGTGGTACTGGCGTTTTTGCTGGCGGCGCCGGTTTGGCAAAAACAGCGGTCGGCCGCTACCGAAAAAGGCTGGCTGCTGATGGAAAAAAGCGGCGTAAAAGAAGCTTATCGCCAGCACAGCGCACTGGTGGATTCGCTGCTGGCGGCCGGTTACCGGTTTCATTATTTTGCCGATGGTTTCGCGGCGCAGGATTGGGCGCAGGCGCTGCAGGACACACCAGATACCGGCAGGCAGCACCGGGCTTCGTACTGGACGCTCCTGAAGCAATTGAACGAAGAATTGCCCGCCGACCTGCCGGTATATCTTTTTACCACCAACCAACTGGCCAGCTTTTGGGGGCAGCGGCCCGCCCTGGACTTGTCGCTCCGCTGGCTTACCTATGCCACATCCGACACGGTAACGAAGCAGCCCGTGAATATTTTTAAAGCATCCAGCGGCGAACTGAAGGCAGTGGTGGCAAACAGTACACCAGGGGCCACCGTGTTTACCCGGCAAACAGCGGCTGATGGTACCGTTCAGCCTCACCTTTTGGCCGACACGGCGGGCCTTCGCATTGCCGTGTACAGCGACGGAAGCCAAAGTGGCGCCGCTTACCTGCAGGCGGCCGTCGCGGCCATTGAGCAGGTATCGGGGATGGCTGTTTCCACAACGGAACTGCGGCAGCCAACCGATTGGCCAATCGAGGCCGACTGGCTGTTCTGGCTGTCGGAACGGCCGCTGCCACCGTCGTTGCCGCCGCATGTTTTTTATTATCAAAAAGGAAAAGAAGAGATGGTGCGTACTTTTCTTGCGGGGCAAAACGGGCTGTTGCCGGAAGGCGAACGATTGGGTTTCTCCCGCCGCATTGTGGCAGGTGATGCGGCCGCGCAGGTACCGGTTTGGACCGATGCATTTGGCCAGCCGCTGCTGGCCGCAACGGGTGCCAACAAAAACCATTATGGATTTTACAGCCGTTTAGATCCTGCCTGGAACGACCTTCCCTGGAATGGTCGGTTTGGGTATCTTTTATACGACCTGCTGTTTCCGGCGCGGCCGGTTGACGGCGCAGCCGAACGGCGGATGATTGATGACGCACAGCGGCAGGTACGCCTGCTACCGGCAAAAGACATGAACAAGCAGAAATTTGTAGAAAGGACTGATCTGACAAAGCTGTTTTGGCTGGTAGCGTTTATTCTCTTTAGCGTAGAACGAATTATTTCATTAACCCCAAAATACCAGCTTAATGGTTAACACAACAGGCAGCGAGATTGTGCAGGGCCTGAAAAGGCAATGGGCCAGGAAGTTGTTATTGAGCAATGGACTCTTGGCGCTGGCCATTGCCGCCCCGGTACATGCGGTTGCCTACCGGGCCTTGTCGGTTGCACCTGCATGGTCTGTTTTGTTGTTATTATTATGTTTCGTACTGATTGCTTTTCTCAACCGGTCATGGCGCCTGAGCAATAGCGATGTATCGCGGTTTTTAAACGCGGCTGTGCCAACGCTGGAAGAAAGTGCGCATCTCACGCTGCTGCCTCTTTCATCCCTTTCCATGCTCGAAAAGCTGCAGGCCAAAAAAGCGGAAGCGGTCATGCAAGGAATGACGGCGCCTTACCCGTTTACGAAAAATCAAAAAGGAACCTACCTCTTTCTTTGCATCGGGCTTCTGGCGGCGGCAGTGATTGCCCTGGTGCCCGGCAAAGCTGCTAAACAGGTAACCGGATCAACCACGTCAACAACCATCAATAAAGTGCCCGAGGTTGTTCTTCCGTCCATCAAAACGGCGCAACTGCAAATAGCGCCGCCGGCTTACACGGGTAGGCCGCCACGGCAGCAGGAACGCTTTAATCTGCAGGCCGAAGAAGGCGCCACGGTAACCTGGAAAATGCAAACGACTGTGGCCGCTAAAAACGTATCCCTGCTTTTTAATGATGGCAGCAGCCTGAGACTGTCGGCCGATGGGGCCTCACTCAATTGGCAAACACAGAAGCAGATCAATGCCTCCGGATTTTACCAGGTAAAGATTGATGGCCAGCTCTCGGAGCTGTACCGCATCGAAGCCATCAAAGACCAAAAGCCGGCCATCACCGTACAATCGCCAAAACCCTCCACCACCATCGCCTACGGCCAGCCCGAAAACGTGCAGTTGATCGTTGACATCAACGACGACTACGGCATTGCAGCGGCCGACATTTCCGCCACCATCTCCACCGGCCAGGGCGAAGCCGTTAAGTTCAAAGAGCAAACGCTTTCGTTTTCTGCATTTGCGGCCGGTGGCCCGGCCTACCGCCTTCGGCGAACCATTCAATGCAAGAGCTTGGGCATGCAGCCCGGCGACGAGCTTTACTTTTTTGTGCGCACAAGGGACAACCGGCGGCAGGAGAGCCGGTCGGATGTATATATCGTGACACTGGAAGACACCACCGGCCTGTTTACCATGGAAGGCTTGGCTACAGGCCTCGACATTAAACCCGAATTGTTCCGCAGCCAGCGGCAGATCATCATTGAAACCGAACAGTTGCTAAAGGACCGGGCCACCATTGGCGAAGAAGCCTTCCGGAAAAAAAGCAATGACCTCGGTACCGATCAAAAGCTGCTGCGGTTGCGCTATGGAAAGTTTTTGGGCGAAGAAACCGACGTGGAAATTGGCGGCCACGACGAGCATGACGAGGAAGGGCACGAAGGACCCGCCGATATCATGGACCAATACAGCCATAAACACGATAATGCCGAAGACGCGACTTTTTTTGATGCCGCCACAAAAAAGCAGTTAAAGGAAACGCTGAATGAAATGTGGAAGGCAGAACTGCAGTTGCGCACCATGAAGCCTTCTGCCGCCCTGCCATTCGAATACAAAGCCCTTCGCCTGCTGAAGGATTTGCAGCAAAAATCAAGAGTGTATGTGGCCAAAACCGGTGTAAAAACAACGCCGTTGAAAGAAGATAAACGTTTGTCGGGCGATCTTTCGGAGATTGTTGAACCCCGGGCGCAGCGAACAGTGCCAAAGAGCGATGCTGCCGGTTCTTCACGGGAAGCGCTGGGCATTCTGGAACAGTTGAAAGAAAAAGGCCGCCTCAACGCTTCGTCGCAGGGTGTGCTGCAGGCAGCGTTTCAGCAGCTAAGCACCGAGGCGGCCAACAACCCTGCTGTTTACCTCTCCGCTTTGTCGGCACTGAAAAAAATTCTTAGCGATGACTACCGGCTAAAAGACATCACACAAGCCCAGAACGGATTGCTTCGACTAATGCCATCGCCCGCCAACCTTCCCTATGCCGGCGAAGCGGGCAAGGGGGGCCTGGAGAAAGCCTATTTCCTGAACCTAAACCGCAGCGGCAGGCAGTGATGGTGTGGACGATATCGGTGATCAGTTGCAGCAGCCTCTTGCTTTTTTTCCTGGTGTGGAAAGAGGCCCGGAGGGCCAATAAGGCCTGGCGCACGGCAAGGATCGTGTTGTCGGTATCGGCAGTGGTTTCTCTTGCACTGATGGCCTTTCCACTAACCATTCAAAAACAGCAGGTAGCCAGCACTTCTGGCGTGGCCCTGCTGACCCCGGGCTTCAACAAGGATACCTTGCTGCAGGTGGTAAGCAGCCAAAAAATCCGAAAAATTTATACCGCCGATAAATCGGTCAATTTCGAGGGAGCCGTATTTGTTCCCGATCTTACCAAATTAAAAGACAGCGGGCAAACGCTGCACCTTTTCGGCAATGGGTTAACGGAAAAAGAAACAACGGAACTGGCTGGCCTGCCGATCCGGTTTTACCCGCCAAGCCTGCAGAATACCTTCACGGCTATCGGCTGGCACCGGCAACTGCCATCGGGCGAGGCGCTGGTAGTACAGGGCCGGTTTGTTAACGGCGGCGCTTCGCCGGTAAAAATTATTCTCGCCGGATTTGGTGCCAGCCTCGACTCAGCCACCATTACTGGCAACACCGACGGTTTGTTTACCCTGCGAACGGTGCCGGCGCATATCAACAGGGCCGTTTTCACCCTCCTGGCCTTAGCGGGCGCCGACACGCTGGCCAGCGAACCGGTGCCGCTCGAAGTTCTTCCTACGCCACCGTTGAAGATCCTGGTGCTGGCTTCTTCTCCCGACTTTGAAAACAAATTTCTGAAGGCCTGGCTGGCAGAACACCAGTTTCAGTTTGCCGTGCGTACGACCATCAGCAAAGGCAAATACGACAAAGAATTTATCAACCTTTCGCCGGTTTCGTTGGAAGGGGTTACCCCGGACCTGCTCCAAAAATTTGACCTGGTGGTGGCCGACATGCCAGCGCTGCGTGAGCTTTCTCCGCCCGGTGTGGCGGCGCTCCGCGGCTTTCTGTCGGGCAGGGGCGGAGGCCTGGTGGTAAAGGCCGACAATGCGCTGCGGTCGCCACCGTTTTATGCCGCCCCATTTCCGCTGTCCGAAACAAGAGACAGTTTGCAGCACCTTGTTAAGGCCGTATTTCCGGCCGATGATCACCGGGCTTCGCCCTTGAAAATTGCGCAGCCGCTGTACATAAAGCCGGCCATCGGAACGCGGCCGCTGGTGTACGACCACCAGGGCCGCACTATCGCTGCCAGTGTGTTGTGGGGCCAGGGAAAAATCGTGATGACAACGGTGCCGAATAGTTTTGTATGGCAGTTGGCGGGCAGCACTACCGACTATTACCGGTACTGGACAACCCTGCTGACCAACGCCGCCCGGCCGGCGGCAGCAACGGGCACCTGGCACTATCAGCCGGCTTTGCCAACGGTTGACGAAGAAGTGCACCTGCAATGGCAGGGCGAAACAGAAGACCTGCCCCTGCTGCAGGTGGGCGGTGCGGCCGTGTACCCGGAGCAGGACCCGTTTTTGGCTTACCGCTGGCGGGGGCGTTTTTGGCCGGCAGCAAAGGGTTGGGTTTCGGCCATGGCCGGCCAGGGGACCGCCAACTGGTGGTATGTGTATGGCAAGGCTGACTGGCAGGGTGTAAAGGCCGCCGGGCGAATAGCCGCCACCCGGCAATACGCGGCCCTGCATTCGCCGGCCGGCGGGCTGTCGCCGGTAGCTGCCACCACGGTGGCCACCGGCTTTCCAAAAATTTGGCTGTTTCTTCTGCTGCTGCTTTGCTGCGGCCTTTTGTGGCTCGAAAAAAAACGGCAGCGATCCTGAAATTATCAAACAAAAACCGATAGATTGCTGGTTCTTTAATTCCTCACTTTTAAGCCAATTATTTTGAAACGAAAAGATTTTCTCCAGATGTCTGCCATGGGTATAGGCGGCATTCTCCTTCCGCGGTCTTTTCTGCTGGGCAACCCCATTGAGCCGGTGCAGGCGCTGGACGCCAGGCTGGATGCGGCCGCGAAAAAGCAGTTGGCCGATTCCGCCCTCAACGCGGCAAAGGCAAGGGGCGCCAGCTATGCCGATGTGCGCATTGGCCGCTACCTGAACCAGTTTGTGGCCACCCGCGAAAACAAAGTGCAGGGCGTGGCCAACACCGAATCGTTTGGCGTAGGCATTCGTGTTTTAGCCAATGGCTGCTGGGGCTTTGCCGCCTCCGACAATGTAACGCAGGACAACATTGTAAAGGTGGCCGAAAGGGCTGTGGCCGTAGCCAAAGCCAATGCCAAACTGCAGGGCGAACCGGTACAACTGGCGCCGCAAAAAGGCTTTGGCGAAGCAAGCTGGAAAGCGCCCATCGAACGCAATTCGTTTGAGGTGCCGGTGAAAGAAAAAGTGGACCTTTTGCTGTCGGCCAATGCACTGGCCTTGCAGAATGGCGCCAACTTTGTCAACTCGCTTATTTTTGCCGTCAACGAGCAAAAGTATTTCGCCTCCACCGACGGGTCGTACATAGACCAGGACATTCACCGCATCTGGCCCACTTTCACTGTAACAAAAACCGATAAATCCACCGGCAAGTTCGATACAAGAACCGCCTTTAGCGCACCGATGGGCATGGGGTATGAATACCTGACGCCCCTGGCCGAAGAAAAAGTGGGTGGCGTGGTGACGAGGTATAAAAAACGCTACGATATTTTGGAAGATATCAAGGCGGCCACGAATGATGTGTCGGAAAAGATCAAGGCCAAATCGGTGGAGCCGGGCAAGTACGACCTGGTGCTGGACCCCTCGCACCTCTGGCTGACTATTCATGAATCGGTGGGTCACCCCACCGAACTGGATCGTGTGCTGGGTTACGAGGCCAACTACGCCGGTACTTCGTTTTTAACCCTGGATAAATGGAAGAGCCGGAATTTTCAGTTTGGCAGCAAGCTGGTAAATATAGTGGCCGATAAAAAGCAGGACGGCTCGCTGGGCGCCGTGGGCTGGGACGATGAAGGCGTAAAAACAAAAGAGTGGGACATCATCAAAGACGGCGTGCTGGTTGACTACCAGGCCATCCGCGACCAGGCCCACATCATTGGCGCCAACGAATCGCACGGGTGCTGTTATTCGCAAAGCTGGGGCGACGTGCAGTTTCAGCGCATGCCCAACGTATCGCTTCAGCCGGGCAAAGAAAAAAAGAGCGTTGATGACATCATCAAGAATGTTGAGAAAGGCATTTTCATTATCGGCAACGGCTCCTTCTCCATTGACCAGCAACGGTACAATTTCCAGTTTGGCGGGCAAACATTTTACGAGATCAAAAACGGAAAAATTGCCGGCATGCTGCGGGATGTGGCCTACCAGGCCAACACGCAGGAGTTCTGGAATTCCTGCACGGAGATAGCCGACAAATCGGACTACCGCCTGGGCGGATCGTTCAACGACGGCAAAGGACAGCCGCCGCAATCGAGCGCCGTTTCGCATGGCAGCTCCACGGCCCGCTTCAACGGTGTAAACGTTATTAACACAGCCCGAAAAATCTAAGAAAACAATGCCCATACTCAATAAAGAACAAGCACAGGCTATCCTGAAAAAAGCGCTCAGCTTTTCAAAAGCCGATGAATGTGCGCTAGGCCTCAGCGGCTCCGAAGGCGGCAACATCCGCTATGCCCGCAATGCCGTTTCCACTGCCGGCGACGTCACGGCAATGACACTGGCCGTAACATCGGCCTTTGGCAAAAAAACCGGTACGGCCACCATCAACGAGTTCGACGACGCCTCGCTGGAGAAAGTGGTGCGCCGCGCCGAAGAATTGGCCCGGCTGGCGCCGGAAAACCCGGAATACATGCCGGTGCTGGGCCCGCAGCAATACCAGGACGCTATCACCTTTAACCCGGCCACCGCCGCCATGAACCCCGACAGGCGGGCCGACGCCGTGGCAAAAAGCCTGCAGGTGGCCAAAGAAGGAAAGCTGGAAGCGGCCGGGTTTTTGGAAAACACCACCAGCTTTAATTCCATCATGAACTCCAAAGGGTTGTTTGCCTACAACCGCGATACCGATGTGTCGTTCTCAGTAACGCTGCGCAACGAAGCCGGAACCGGTTCGGGTTATGTGAACAAAAGCTACAATGATGTAGCAAGGCTGGACACGCTGGCACTGACAAAAACGGCGGCCTCCAAAGCCAACGGATCGGCCGGCGCCAAAGCCATTGAACCCGGTAAATACACCGTGATTCTGGAACCTCTGGCTGCCAGCGATATGCTGGGAAATATGTTCAACGGGTTTGATGCCCGGAACGCCGACGAGGGCCGCAGCTTTATGAGCCGTAAAGGTGGCGGCACCCGCCTGGGCGAGCAGTTGTTCGACGAAAAAGTGAATATCTATTCCGACCCGATGCATCCCGATCTGCCGTCGGCAACCTGGGTAGGCGATGGCCGTCCGCGAACAAAAACGACCTGGGTGGAAAAAGGCGTGGTGAAGAACCTGTCGTATTCGCGGTATTGGGCGGCTCAAAAGGGCGTGGCGGCCACACCGCCGCCCGGCCAGGTGATTATGCAAGGCGGAACATCTTCGATTGAAAACATGATTAAAAACACCGACAAGGGCATTCTGGTAACACGGTTTTGGTACATCCGCTTTGTGGACCCGCAAACCCTGTTGCTGACCGGCCTTACCCGCGACGGTACGTTCTATATCGAGAATGGAAAGATCCAGTTCCCCATCAAAAATTTCCGCTTCAACGAAAGCCCGGTGATCATGCTCAACAACGTAGAAGAACTGGGCAAACCGGAAAGGGTGAGTAATATGATTGTGCCGCCGATGAAGATCCGCGACTTTACTTTCACTTCGCTTTCGGATGCTGTGTAACGCCAATTGATTCATACCTGATTGCGGCAGCCGGGTTCCCGGTTTGCCGCAATTGTTTTTAAACATTGCCATGAAAAGAAGAGATTTTTTATACCAGGCCGGCATGGGGCTTGGTGCTGCCATGCTAACCCAGGTGCCGCTGATCGGCAAAGCCATACCGCCCGAAGCGGCGCTGGATAACCCCCTGGACACCGCTGTTAAAAAGGAGCTGGCCGATGTGGTGTTGAACCGGGCAAAAGCAAAAGGCGCCACCTATGCGGATGTACGCATTGGCCGTTACCTCCGCCAGTACACCATTACCCGCGAACGCAATGTGGAAAGCATCTCCAATACCGAATCGTATGGCATTGGCATACGGGTGTTGGCCGCCGGTAGCTGGGGCTTTGCCGCCACCGACAAGCTGGATAAAGACAGCATTGCAAAAGCCACCGATACGGCTGTGACCGTGGCCAAAGTGAATGCCAGGCTGCAGAGCGAACCGGTAAGGCTGGCACCGCAAAAAGGCTATGGCGAGGTAAGCTGGAAAACACCCATCGAGGTCAACGGGTTTGCCGTTCCGGTAAAGGAAAAAGTTGACCTGCTGCTGGCCGCCAACGCGGTGGCCCTTGCCAACGGCGCCTCTTTCGTCAACAACTCGCTGTTTCTGATCAACGAGCAGAAGTTCTTTGCTTCCACCGACGGGTCGTACATTGACCAGGACATCCACCGCATCTGGCCCACTTTCACCGTCACAAAAACCGACAAGGCCTCGGGCCGTTTTGAAACACGCAATGCCCTGAGTGCGCCCATGGGGCTGGGTTACGAATACCTTACGCCGGCCGCCGGCGAAAAGATTGATGGCTTTTTTACCCTGTACAAAAAGCGGTACGACCTGATGGAAGATATAAAAACGGCCACCCGCCAGCTCGATGAAAAGATCAAGGCAAAGCCGGTGGTGCCGGGCAAATACGACCTGATGCTCGATCCTACGCATCTTTTTCTCACCATTCACGAATCGGTTGGGCATCCCACGGAACTCGACCGGGTGCTGGGCTATGAAGCCAATTATGCCGGTACTTCCTTTCTGACCCTGGACAAATGGGAGTCCGGGAACTTCAACTTTGGCAACAAGATGGTAAACTTTGTGGCCGATAAAACGCAACCCGGCTCGCTGGGGGCGGTAGGCTACGATGATGAAGGTGTGAAAACAAAAGAATGGGATATCATCAAAGACGGCAGGCTGGTGAACTACCAGGTCACCCGCGACCAGGCACATATCATTGGCCTGAACGAATCGCAGGGCTGCAGTTATGCCGACGATTGGAGCAGCATTCAGTTTCAGCGCATGCCCAATGTATCGCTGCAGCCCGGCTCTTCGCCGTTGAAGCCTTCCGACCTGATTAAAAATATCGAAAAAGGGCTGTACATGTTTGGCCGCAATTCTTACTCCATTGACCAGCAACGCTACAACTTTCAATTCAGCGGCCAGCTTTGCTTCGAAATCAAAAACGGCGAAATCGTGGGTATGGTGCGGGACGCTGCCTACCAGGCCAACACCCAGGAGTTTTGGAATTCCTGCTCAGCTTTGTGCGATGAAAAGGACTACCGCCTCGGTGGCTCTTTTTTCGATGGCAAAGGCCAGCCCAGCCAGGTCAGCGCCGTTTCGCATGGTTGTCCTACAACACGGTTTAATGGGGTGAATGTGATTAATACGGGCAGGAGAATTTAGCGTGGGATAGTAGCGAAAGGACCTCTTTTTCAACCACGCCGACAACAAGGGAACGAAAGGCTGCAGGGAGAAGCGGCGCTTGCCAACTTGTAGCGGCACAAAGGCGGCTGGTGACTGGATAGCGTTTTTCAGCCGCTGCAAACCGGTCATATCCTTGCCGGCCGCTTCTTTTTAAACATCGGCCGCCAGTCTTGTAAATTCCGGCAACGCAGCAAAAAGTTTTTTACATTCGGAAACTCTATTCATCATTTTAAACTAAGCTAACTTGAAGCGAAGAGAATTTTTGAACCTGACGGGCATGAGTTTCGGAGCCACCATGCTGTCGGGCATCCCCATTATCGGCAACGCCATTGCTGCCGATATTCCGTTAGAGCCCATTCCCGCCGCTACCAAAAAAGAGTGGGCCGACATTGCTCTGAATGCCGCCCGGTCCAAGGGCGCCAGCTACACTGATGTACGCATTGGCCGCTACCTGCGGCAGTTTGTGGTGACCCGCGAAGACAAAGTGCAGAACATCGTCAACACCGAATCGTTCGGCATGGGCATACGGGTGCTGGCCAACGGCAGTTGGGGCTTTGCCGCCACCGACAAAATGGACAACGACAGCATTGCCAAAACAGCGCAAATGGCGGTGGAGATTGCCAAAGAAAACGCCAGGCTGCTGTCCGAGCCGGTGCAACTGGCACCGCAAAAAGGTTATGGCGAAGTAAGCTGGAAAACGCCCATTGAAAAAAGCTCGTTCGATGTGCCGGTGAAAGAAAAGGTGGACCTGTTGCTGAGCGTGAACGATGCCGCCCTGAAAGCAGGCGCCAACTACATCAACTCCATTATCTTCTCCGTGAATGAGCAAAAATATTTTGCTTCCACCGACGGCTCGTACATTGACCAGGACGTACACCGCATCTGGCCAATTTTTCAAATCACGAAAGTGGATGCGGCTACCGGTAAGTTCGATACACGGTCGGCCCTGAGTGCACCGGTAGGCATGGGCTACGAGTACCTGTTGGCAAGGCCGCAGGACAAGATCAACGGTGTCACCACGCTGTACCGCAACCGCTATGATATGCTGGAAGACGCCAGAGCCGGTGCGCAACAACTGGGGGAGAAATTCAAAGCCAAATCGGTGGAGCCGGGCAAGTACGACCTGGTGCTGGACCCCTCGCACCTCTGGCTGACTATTCATGAATCGGTGGGTCACCCCACCGAACTGGATCGTGTGCTCGGCTACGAAGCCAACTTCGCCGGTACCTCTTTCTTAACCTTGGACAAATGGGAGTCGAAAAACTTCAACTTTGGCAGCAACATGGTAAACATAGTGGCCGATAAAACCCAACCAGGCTCGTTGGGGGCTGTGGGCTACGATGACGAAGGCGTGAAAACAAAAGAGTGGGACATTATCAAAGACGGCAAGTTGGTGAACTACCAGGCCATCCGCGACCAGGCCCACATCATCGGCCTGAAAGAATCGCAAGGCTGTTGTTATGCCGACAACTGGAGCAGCATCCAGTTTCAGCGCATGCCCAACGTGTCGCTGCAGCCGGGCAAAGAAAAAAAGAGCGTGGACGATATTATCAAAAACGTGGAAAAAGGCATTTACATTATTGGCGATAATTCATTTTCGATAGACCAGCAGCGGTATAATTTTCAATTCAGCGGGCAGCTTTATTACGAAATCAAAAACGGCAGGATTGCCGGTATGCTGAAAGATGTGGCTTACCAGTCGAACACGCAGGAATTCTGGAATGCCTGTACCGCCATTGCCGATAAAAGCGATTACCGGCTGGGCGGCTCTTTCTTCGACGGTAAAGGCCAGCCCGGCCAGGTCAGTGCCGTATCGCACGGATCATCTACCGCACGGTTCAATGGAGTGAATGTTATTAATACAGCCCGAAAAATTTAATTGCGCAATGCCTATACTAACAAAAGAAGAAGCGCAGGCCCTTTTGAAAAAAGTGCTGAGCTATTCCAAAGCCGATGAGATAGAAGCCAACCTCAATGGCTCTGAAGGTGGCAATATCCGCTATGCCCGTAACGCCGTCTCCACCAGTGGCGGTGTCAGTCAAAACAACCTTGTTATCCAATCGTCTTTCGGCAAACGGTCGGGTACCGTTACCATCAATGAGTTCGACGATGCCTCGCTGGAAAAAGCGGTCCGGCGGTCGGAGGAACTGGCCCGTCTGGCGCCCGAAAATCCGGAGTTTGTTCCTAATCTGGGTGTACAACAATACAGCGCATCGAAAACCTACGTGGAAGCCACTGCTGCCATTACACCCAGATTCCGGGCCGACGCGGTAAAACAAAGCCTCGACATTGCCAAAAGCAGCAACCTTACGGCAGCCGGCTTTTTAGAGAATACCGCCGGCTATGCGGCCATGATGAATTCCAGCGGCCTGTTTGCCTACGACACCGATACCAACGTGAATTTTAATGTCACCCTTCGTACAGCCGATGGAAAAGGATCGGGCTATGCGTCAAAGGGCTACAACGACATCAGCAAACTCGACGTGGCAGCGGCCACCCGTGTGGCTGCACAAAAAGCGGCCGGGTCCGCAGCCGCAAAGGCCATTGAGCCGGGAAAATACACGGTGATCCTGGAGCCGGCGGCAGCCATTGTACTGCTTGAAAACCTGCTGTTTTCGATGGATGCCCGCAGTGCCGATGAAGGGCGCAGCTTTTTGAGCAAACCAGGGGGCAAAACAAAGCTGGGCGAAAAAATGATGGATGAAAGGGTGACGATCTACAGCGATCCGCAGCACCCGGAATTGCCCACCCGCACCTGGGCGCAGGATGGGCGGCCGCACGAAAAAGTGGCCTGGATTGACAAAGGGGTAGTCAGAAATCTGCCTTACTCCCGCTATTGGGCGCAACAGAAAGGTGTGAAGGCTGTGCCGTTTCCGAACGGCGCCATCATGGCCGGCGGCACGGCATCGCTGGAAGACCTGATCAAGGGAACCGATAAAGGCATTTTGGTAACGCGGCTTTGGTACATCCGTTCCGTGGATCCGCAAACACTGCTGTTCACCGGCCTTACCCGCGACGGTACGTTTTATATCGAAAACGGGCAGATCAAATTTCCCATAAAAAACTTTCGCTTCAACGAAAGCCCCATTATCATGCTGAACAACCTGGATGAATTGGGCCGGCCGGAACGAACGGTGAGCGGCGAGTCGGGTACCCATGCCCTGATTCCGCCGATGCGTATCCGCGATTTTACCTTCACCTCTTTGTCGGACGCGGTGTAAGCAGCGACAAAAACTTAGAAAGCTGTTCCGGTTCCGGGGCGGCTTTTTTGTTGGCGGTTGATTGGTTGGTTGATTTGTTGTTCGGTTGATTTGTTGAGAAGGTTATTCGGTGACAAGTTGATAGGTTGTGGAGGAGGTTGATAGATGGATAGATAGGTTGGGACTGCTTACGTTTTCATTTTTTCTGTATGGTATTTTTAATCGTTTGCAAGTCAGGCTCCGGAGGAGCCTCGTGTTTGTAGAAAACGGCAAAAGGTGCTTTTCAGCTCCGGAGGAGCTGCGTGTTTCGGCCGTGTAGAACACGTGGCTTCCCGCTTGCGGCTGGACAGGCTCTCCGGAGCTTTGTGCTCTTGTTACGATATTATTATGAAAAACACGGCTCTCCTTCCGGAACTGCATGCTTTGATCCCGATCCATCTTCTATAAAAACTGCGGTTCCCGCATTCGGGACAGTCTCTGAAGGAGCCAAAAACCAATAGGCCATACGATACCGTATTGTTTCTTTGAAAATGGTATTCTTCTGTTGAAAAACGATTATGGCGGGGCGTCGGTTTGCGGATAGCAGGGTGGAATGGCGAAACGGTAAGCTGGTTATTGTGGTGGGGGTGTTTCTTTTGAGGTGTTTCAAAAATGAAAAGGGTTTACCAATTCATTTTTCTTTTGGAAAAGCAGGGACATGGTTCATCAGAATACATCATCAACAATTTGATTGAAGGTCCATAGCCGGGAGGGCAAATCCCATCTGCGGCAATAAAATCACTGCCGGGACCGCAACGCGGTCTTTCATGGCCATATCAGTTTGTTAATAGCGCACAGGCCGCAATAAGAAAGGTCATCGGCCAGGTTCTTTTTCCTTAATCTTTTTTCCAATCTGCCGCCGCAAAGAAGCCAAACTTCCTGGTTCAGACATGCTGTAGACCCCTTGGTTTTTGCCCCGTTATTCATCGCTGTTTGCGGTTTCTTCCACCACTAATTTTGAATCGCCGCCTGCAAGGTTAAAAAAATTAACAACGGTGCTGGTAAATAAAGGCTACCTTCACCGGGTTAATTTGAGCTTCGCATCAGTAGTCGGTAATTATTCTGCTTCGTTGCATCTTAGTTAGTTTCTTACTTCTTGCTTTCCTCAGATCATTATTCATTTTTTTAACCAATCAGCAATGAACATTTACGTTTCAAACTTAAGCTTCAACGTACAGGATGAAGACCTTCGCGAATTTTTTACGCCTTATGGCGAAGTTACCTCTGCCAAAGTAATCAACGACAAACTCACCGGCCGCAGCCGCGGTTTTGGTTTTGTTGAGATGACAGATAACGCTGCTTCGCAGAAAGCCATCAGCGAACTGGATGGTGCATCGGTTGACGGCCGCAACATCAAAGTGATGGAAGCAAAGCCGAAAGAAGACCGCCCGGCCCGTACCGGTGGCTTCACCAAAAACAGGTGGTAAACTCTGTTGCAAGCCGCTGAACAGCAGGTGTGTTTACCTTTGCGGTCGGCGGTTTACCAACCATCAGTTCTTTCTCGCCAGCCGAAAAGAACTGATGGTTTGCTTTTGTTGGCGGCGTTGCCGCAGCCGAAGCGTCCTGGCGACTTATTGCCTCTTCTACAAACAATTTTTTATGCATATAGCCATTTGGGAAAAATACCTGCCCATTCTTCGCATTGTCATCAAACGTTCGGTGCAGGGCGAACAGAAATTTTCGTTTAATGCGCCCGATTTTGAAAGGGCCGGTTTTAAACGTAAATCCGGTTACCGGTTTTTTGTTGTGTTGCGGCATGGCCGCCTCGACAACGTGCTGACCGATATGCCCCTGGCATCGGGCTTTGCCTCGGCGCTGCTGAGCGATCCTGTCATAAAAGAATTTGTGGCGGAACGGGAACTGCATTTCAGCATGAACGCAAAGTTTGAACTGACCATCAAGCAACCGGCCGAAACCGAAAAAGCGGAAGCGGCGGCAGCGGGCGAAGGGGTCAGGTAAGAATGGCTGCAAGGACAATTTTTCCCCGACATAGTGAACTTATCATGGAACAATTTAAAAAATCAATCGGCGGCATCGAGTTCGGCTTCCAGGGATTCCTGGAAGGGAGCGACGAAGTTTGCCGGGTTTCGGTGGACAATCACCAGTTTAAAATGATCGTTGACGAAACCGGCTCCTGGACTATCTGGCAGCAGGTACCGTCATGGATCAAACGGCTGGAAAAAGAGCTGGGTGAAGCCATTGAACAGGCTTATTGCTGACGGCCGTGCGCTGCCTTTTTTTCGCCCGGCAACAGGCCAATCCGGCGTTTGCCCTTTCTATCATCAAAAAAAAGACCCGTCATGAATATCTATATCGCAAATTTTGATACCCAGTGGAACGACGATAACCTGCGTGAACTGTTTGTTCCGCACGGCACTGTTGATTCGGCCCGTATAATGATTGACGGCTTCACCGAACAATCCAGAGGATTTGGTTATGTGGAAATGCCGGTGGACGAAGAAGCCCTGGCTGCTGTGGCCGCATTGAACGATGCCGAAGTGGCCGGCAAAAAGCTGGTGGTAAAGCAGGCCGATCCCCGGGAGGTCCGCAAGGGATCTTACAAAGTGGGCAATGGCGGCATTAACCCTTATCGCTTCAAGAAAAACTAATTAACAATAACGGCATTTTTAGTACTGCCTTGCCGGGCAGCAAAACGGTTTGCTACCCTCCGGCCAGGTTAAAGCGGGCAAAAGAAAGTTTATACAACTGTTCTTTTGCCCGTTTTTTTTAGCCCTTATTGTATCAGGCCCTTATCGTATCAGGTTTACAAATCCTTTTCGCAGCACCTTTCCGCATTGCGTGTCGGCCGTAATAACATAAACAAACGTGGCGCTACCTTCCACCTTGCCTTTGTTGGTTCCGTCCCAGCATGTAAAGGGCTCGGTGGTAACAAAAACAATCTCGCCCCACCGGTTGTAAATCGTCATCCGGAAGTTTTGCACCGTTCCCCAATGCCGCACACCAAAGCAATCATTTCTGCCATCGCCATTGGGCGTAAAAGCATCCGGCACTAAATAGCCATTGGCAGCATCGCCACCGCTGACCTTCACTTCAATGCTGGCCTGGGCGCTGCAGCCTTCGGCCGAAACACCGGTAACCGAATAAACGGTGGTGGCCGTAGGCGCGGCTACAGGTGTAGCGCTTGCCGCCTGGCTGAGCGACGCCGCCGGCGACCAGGTGTAGGTGCTGGCGCCGGTAACCGAAAGTTTGGCCGTGCCCAGCATACAATCAACATCATTGCTTTTTGCCACGGTAAGGATTGGCGTGCGGCGTACCCGCAGGTCAACGCTTCGGATCAGGCTGTCGCAACCAAAGTTGGTTCTTACCGTATCGCGGTAGATACCTGATTGATTAACCCGCTGTCCCCAGGGAAGGCTGTACCATTCGTCTGCGCAAATGGAGGTGGCAATATTGGTTTGGGCAGGTGCTGTTACCCGAAGGTTCACCACGCGAATGACACTGTCGCAGCCGGTGACATACCGGAGCGTATCGCGGTACACACCGGTAGTGGCAGCCACGGTTCCCCAGGGTAGCAGGTAGTTTCGGCCCTGGCAGATGGAAGGCGAAGAAGCTTGTGTTGTTACTCTTTGCACCATCAGCTCCACCGAACGAATAAGACTGTCGCAGCCTGTTTTATAGCGAAGCGTATCCCGGTAAATGCCGCCTGCCGTCACGCTCTGCCCCCAGGGCAAAAGGTATGGCTGCCCTTCGCAAACGATAGCGCTTGTCGCCTCGGTCCGTGACTGTTGCACCACCAGGCTCACGCTGCGGATCAGGCTATCGCAACCGGTGTCATAGCGCAGGGTATCGCGGTAGGTGCCGCTGGCCGAAACCGTAAACCCCGATGGCAACGTATAAACCTGGCCGCTGCAGATCGTTGCCGTGGTGGCCGCCAACCGCGGCTCCTGCACTACCAGCGTTACGGTGCGGCGCAGGCTGTCGCAACCGCTTTGGTAACGTAAAGTATCGCGGTAAACGCCGGAAACGTTGACAACGCTTCCCCAGGGCAAGATGTAATTGCTGCCTTTGCAGATGGTGGCCGTTGTGTTGCGGAGCGTTAAGGCCCGCACCGACAGATCAACCACACGGATCACACTGTCGCAGCCGGCGGCATAACGCAAGGTGTCGCGGTAAATTCCCGCCGTTGTCACATTGCGACCCCACGGCAGCGTATAAGCATCGCCTTCGCAAATAATGGGCTGGCTTTGCAGGGTGGCGGCAGTACGGAAGGCAACCGTGTAGAGCCGCCGCACACTATCACAACCCCCCAGATAGCGCAGCGTATCGCGGAACGTGCCCTCTGTGCTTACCGTAGTGCCCCAGGGTAAGACGTACGATTGTCCCTGGCAGAGGGTGATCGTTTGCGAAAGACTCGTCACGCTGTTCACGGCCAGGTTCACCCGCCGTATCAGGCTGTCGCAGCCCGATGCATAAAACAGCGTATCGCTGTATATACCGCCGGCATTCACCAATTGCCCGTTGGGAAGTGTATAGCTCTGGCCGGCACAGATAGCAACGTTTAAGGCCTGAACTGTTGGCGCCTGCACCAGCAGGTGCAAAACCCTGATTATACTGTCGCAGCCTGCCTTGTAGCGCAGGGTATCGCTGTAGGTGCCCGCCGCCGTGGCCCGGATTCCCCAGGGTAACAGGTAACTATCGCCGCTGCAGATGGTAGCGGCAGCCGTGCTGCGGCTTACCGTTCGCACATCAAGTTCTACCCGGCGGCGCAGGCTGTCGCAACCGTTTTGGTAGCGCAGGGTATCGGTATAGATGCCGCTTTGGCTGACTACCTGGCCCCATGGCAGGGTGTAGGTTTCCCCTGCGCAGATAGCGGCTTTCATGTTGGCCGATTGTGGCGTGTTCGCTTTCAGTTCCACGACGCGGATAACGCTGTCGCAGCCCGTGCTGTACCGAAGCGTGTCCCGATACGTGCCTGCCTCTCCAACGCTAAGTCCCCAGGGTAGGGTGTAATTAGTACCGGCACAAATAGTGGGCGTAATTCGGGTAGTCGTTGCCGTTTGCAGCACCACGTTGATGGTCCGGATCACACTGTCGCAGCCACCGTTTACGGAGCGGAGCGTGTCCACAAAAGAGCCACCGGTTCGCACCAGTAGGCCCGATGGCAGCGTAACCGCACTGCCTTCGCAAAGGCGTATGGTTTCGGCGGAGCGGCTTACTCTGGCAATGGCCAGATCCACCGAACGCACGAGGCTGTCGCAGCCTTCTGCGGTGCGAACAGTATCGCGGAAGATACCGGCTGTGTTAACAGTGGCTCCCCAGGGCAGCACATAACTTTTTCCTTCGCAAACCGACGCAACGAGGTTTTGTACCGATTTCTTTTTTACGGTCACCGTAACCTCCTGCACCAGGCTGTCGCAGCCCGAACTATAAGTGATGATGTTGCGATAGGTGCCATCGGCTGAAACGGATGGACCCCAGGGCAGCGTATAGCCAGCCCCTTCGCATATGTTGACAGAAGAAGCCCTGGTCAACACCGGTTTTACCCGCAGGTCCACCATGCGGATCACACTGTCGCAGCCGGCCCTGTGGCGCAGCGTATCGGTATAAACTCCGGTGGCACTGACCTGGCGGCCCCAGGGCAGGGTATAGGTTTGCCCCTGGCAGATGGTAAAGCTTGTTGAATTGACCGTCGGTTTATTCACCTGCAGTATTACGGTACGAATGAGCGAGTCGCAGCCAGCCCGCGAACGAAGCGTATCGCGGTAGGTACCGGCGTTGCTGACTATCAGTCCCCATGGGAGCGTATAACTGCTGCCGTTGCAGATGGAAGTGGTAAGGTCCGATTTGGTTGTTGTGATGACCCTGAGGTTCACTGTTTGCACCAGGCTGTCGCACCCGCTAATGAATTTTACGGTATTCCGGTAAATGCCGGATTTGTCAAGCATCTGGCCCCAGGGTGCGACGTAGGATTGCCCTTCGCAAAGCGTGGTGTCTTTCGCCATGGTTAGCGCCGGTGGCGCTTCTTTTACCACGATGGTGTCGCGGTAGTAGCAAGTGGCATACTGTGCCTGAGCCCAGTAGGTGCCGGGTGCATCAACCCTGAATTCCGGGCCCGACGCCCCGTTTTGCCAGTAATACGAAGACGCGTTTGGCGAGGCGATGTTCAATGTAAATGACCGGAAAGGCGGGCACACCGTTGTGTCTTCTCTTGGGAAAGGCTGCGGCGCTTTTATGACTTCGAATGTATCGCGGATGATACAGCCCCGCCAGTCAACGTTTGCTGTGTAAAGACCCGCATTTTTTGCATACACATAATAATCGGTGCCGCCGGTATTCCAAAGGTAGCTGACACCCGGGCCACGGATTGCATTCAGCAGCACGGAGTCTTCGCGGCAAAGAGAACTCGTGAGCTTTTGTTTGGTATGCGGGTTAATGGCTACCATCACCGTATCGCGTTTTATGCAGCCTTTATAGTTTGCTTCTACCCAGATAGTGTAGGGATAGCCGGCGCTGGAAAAGGTAATGGCCGGCGTGGTTTCGCCGGTGCTCCACTGGTAGGTAGTGCCTTTCCAGGTTTCGGCATTCAGTTTTAAAGAAGCGCCGGCGGTACAGAGTGTAGTGTCGCCACCAAGGCCGAATTTGGGCCGGGCGGGGATGGTAAGCTGCGCCGATGTTTCATCCACATTTTCCGAACCGGCCGGGCAGTTGTTATTGGTCACTTTCAGCTTGATGGTATAGGTTTTATCCACTTCAAGCGCCGGGTAAACTATTGCCGGCGAAACGGCAGTGGATGTTTGCCCGTTCCAACCGAAATCCCACTGGTATTGAATATTGGTGCCGTAGGTAGATAGGTTGGTAAAGGTTACCTCCTCGCTCTTTGTGCAATCGAATTGTGGCAGAAATACGGCAGTGGACAAACATGTTTTCAGCGGAGCGCAGGTGTCCACATGCTGCACAGCCGACAGGTTAAGGGTAATGTCGCCCGTTACTGGTTGCCCAAATTTGGTAAGCGGTGTAAACACCTGAATATAATAGCTGCCGGGCGGCAGGCATTTGTAGGTATCTCGTGTTTGCGCATCCTGCACACAGCTTCGTTCCTGCATGGCGCCGCAACTACCCTCCATCAGGCGGTACTTGATTTCCGATGGAGAGGCCGTGGTGTTCTCCGTCAGGTAGGTGGTGACATCCAGCGTGTCTTTGCCGGTGATGTCCACGCGGTACCAGGTGGTTTTGTACTCACCCTTTAAAGCACCATTGGGACAGGTCAGGGTTGGGTTGAACTCGCCATAGTCGGTACCGATAGTATGGCAGTTGACGATGGCCGAAACCGTCCGCGAACCTTCTCCGGGTAATGTTGCTGTTACCGGCGCCGAGCAATAATCACCCGCCTGCTCCACAATAACTAATTCAGGGAAAACAGTTTGGTCTATCCGGTCGCAACCCGTGACGATGATGTAATACGTTCCCGGAGTGATGCAGGTTTCACCCCAGTACATATACGGATCAAGGTAGCGGGAGGGATAAATGAATTTTAGTCCTGCAGATGTCGAGTCACCCGGCTTTACTTCCTGGAACAACTCCATGTTGTATTCGTTGTACTGCTCGGGGTTGCCATTCACCTGCAGGCGGTAGCGGATGTAGCCGCTCACCTTCGTCGAAAATTTATACCAAAGGGTTTTTTGAGTCGTGCAATAGTAGTCAATCACTGGATCGGTGGCGGTTCGGGTGGCGCAGGAATAGGTATCGGTTTCTCCTTTGTAGTTGCCCGATCCGAGGTTCGTGCCGATGTTGCTGGCGTTGGCGTAGTGATCGAATTTGGGCTTACCGGGGTGTATCGAATCCAGCAGCACTTCCACCTCGACCTGGCTGTTTGGGTCCATCGCAAATGCGCCTGGGTTATAATTCACATTGTCAACAACGATATAGTAACGTTCCGGCACCGGGCTACAAGGTTCACGATAGAAAGATACCTCCTGCGAAGTGCCGTAACAGTAGTACCAGTAACCCTGGTTGTTCGCAACCAATGCCAGCCCTTGTGCTACGGTGGAGTCAACGGCACCCTTTCCGACTGTCTCCGGAAACGAAAGTCTTCCGTCTGCATTGCTTTTGTACACGGCAAAACGGTACGGCGCAGTTTTGCCAATGGTTTTGTTGTTCACCCGCACTTTTACTGTCCCGCCTTCTTTTGCCACAAAGGTGTACCAAAGATTGCGGCGGGGCACGTAGTGAAACGACCCATGCGCCGGATACAAAGCGTTGTTATTTTTCGGATGGTAAATACCGGGTATATGGTCCACGTAACAAGTGCTTTCGGTGGGGTCTGATATTTGTGAACCGGTGGTGCTGTAGAAAAAATCATTGCTGGGAGCCCGGTCCTTGTTCAGCGGGTTTACATCGCCCACCTTTCCGTTGTGCCATGCGCTGTCGGGCAGGATGGTCCCGAAGTCGTAGGCTTTAACGGCATGATCAAACCGGGAGTAGGCCATCTGGTCAATGTAGATCAACGGCTCAAACGAAACGCAATTGTCGCTGGCAGTGCCAAATACGGCCAGGGTGTAATCGCCGGGCTGCAGGTTTAAAATTTGAATGGTGGGCGAACAGGGATGTACCAGCGAAGCTGAGTCGAATTTTACACCCGCTGCACGGGCATTTCCTTTAAATAGCGCACTCCAAAACCGGTCGGTGTTGATGCGTAGATAACAAACCTGAGTAGTTCTGAAAACATAATAAGCCACCTTCGGCTCTGCTGTGCAAGCTAGCACAGGATGGTTGATGAATGGGGTATCAACAGTGCAATTGAAGTTTTCTTTGTACAGCGTATAGACCGTGTCCGTTTTTGGATAAGCCACGGAATGCCCCACTCGGGGAGCCCATTGAATCAAAAAGGGTTGTTTTGTGATAGTATCAATGGCCGCTTTGGACGGTCGGTTATATTTAGGCGCTGTACAGCCATCTTCTGCTGTAATGATGGCTTGGTTTGTATAGCCCACAAAACTGCTGTAGCCCCACTGCTGCAGGTCACGTTTCGGTTCGTCATATGATGGACCAGTGCCGTAAGAAATCAGCGTGTACCATCCTGCCGGCATTACATCGCACTGGCTGGCATTTACCGATTGAAAGCAGCTATACATGCCTCCAACAGGTTTCAAAGCACCAGCGCCGTCGGTTGCCTTTCCGTAAAACAGCGACATCACGCCGGTATTGCCATAGCCACAGGCGGTGGCATGATAGCCGGAAATCGAAAGACGCGAATCTTTTTCCAGGTAGAACTGGCGATAGATGGCTTTGGTGGTTTCTTTTCCGCCGATGCGACAAATGTCGGCGCCAGTGATGGCCACAACATTGTCCCGGCAGCCGAAAATATCAAGCTCGCTGTATTTGGTGCCGGTAATGGTGCCCAGGTTTTCGGCCGTGGCAAGGCTGGCAAATTTGGTGGTTTGGTTGCTGAAGGAAAAGCTCGGCTGCACTACGGCCGATAGCTGCGATTCGTTGGTAAACGATACGTAGGTGTACGTGCCCGGTACTACACAAACTTTGCTGCCGCCGCACGAATAAGATATGCATTCCGAGTACGATTGCAGGTTGTTGATCCGTTTGGGGAAACTAAAGGCATTTTGCGTTATGGCTAAAGCATTGGCATCGCCTTTATAGAACCGTGAATAGGTGGTGCTTGCGTTAATAGACAGAATGCCGTTTTCGCCCACCTGTAGTTGCTGATAGATTGCTTTTTGGTTACCGGGATAGCAGGTGGTGTCGGCCGGTAGCACAGTATTGCTGCAACTGACCGTGTCGGGTTTGGCTGTGTAGGTAACGCCATTTTCCAGCGGCTTCATCACCCCGGCTATGGTGTTGATGGTGTCATACGCACCAGGTTTATTCAGCGAAAAGCGGTTGATGGTTGGCACCGACTTTACGTTGATGCCTACCGAAAAGGTGATGCCTAAATTTTCCTAAAAGCAATAACTGTAAGGGTAGTACCCGTCGCTGAACGAGCCATACGAATAATGCCACTCAGGATAAGAGGTGTCCCGGCCCATGACCTGCAGCGTGTAATCACCGGCTGGCAAACAATTAACATTAAAAGCGTTCGGTCCGTCGTTGATGATGTTGGCCGAATCCAGGTCCCCGCATTGCGTTCCCGGGGCCTGCCGGTAAAGCCGAAGGTAATAGTTACCACTGCATTCCTGCCGGCTGACGTAAAAATTTACGTTGCTGGATTCAGCAATTTTAAAGGTGAAAAAGGAGCTTAGGTTGTACCGGTAATTATATGGTGCATAATAAAAGCCTTCTTTGGACAGGGCCGGCGAACAGCCGGTAACGCTGTGGCGGCTGTTACAGGCAAATTGGTCAGAGGCTGTCGTCACCAGGCCATTCCGGTCGGCGGGTAAGGTGCCCAAATTGCTTAGGGGTGAAGGCATGGCCGACAGCACGGGCAGGGGTGCCCGGGTGGGTTCTGTGCCGCCCATGGCCGCCGATAATTTTATTTCATCGGCAAATTGATGGTGAAAGAAGAGCTGTACCGAGTAGGTTTTGTTGGCTTGCAGTTTATCACAGGTATAATGCTTTCGCGAAAAGTAGGTGCCGCTGGTCATAAACGAATCGCAGGCCACCACCACCGGCAGGGTTTTGTAGGAAGTGGTGCGCACATCACCTTCATACAGCATAAACCCAATCTTGCTGTCGGCTGACGTCTTCTGCGCCAGCATCAGCACCACATAATCAAAATAGGATGCTGTCTTAAAAACATGCCAGGTGCTTTTGTTGTATTGTCTAAAATCGCTCAGGGCAGGGCAAACCTCCGTTGCATCTTCAATTGATTGGCATTCGACCTCATAGCTTACGGATGTTACACCTTTTTGCAAAGTACTAAGATCAGCCGCATTTTTTGGCTGGTCGTACAGCGCACCGGTCAGCGCCGTTTCCACCTGTATGAGCACCTGTCCCTTTGCGCTGTTCTTTGCCGACACCTGTACGTAATACACCCCGGAATCCACGCAGGGATGATAGGTGTTGCCAAACAGCGAAATGGGTGTCAGCTTGGTGCTGATCTGGGCATTGCCAGGCAGACAGGTGGTGGTTTTATACACCGCAAAGCCCACATCGCCGGCCGTAATGTTATTGCCCGACTGGGCCAGGGTGACTCTGACAGCTCTGTTGGTGGGAAGGGTGAACTTGTACCAGATGGATTTTTGCGATTGCCCGGTGACCAGGATGGCCGGCGCAAAAGTTTCGCCGGCTTGCACCGTTGCATTGGAGATGTCAACCGTTGCCGAAGTAAACGTGCCAACCGCATAGCCACCATTGCCGATAGTGACAACGCTGGCCGCACTGCAGTTGTCGTTGGCCGCCTGCGCAGCGGCATCCAATAAAACAAATACGCCCAAAGCCCAAAGGAAGAGGCTACGGAATAAAATGTTGGAGCGACCCGGTTGTTTTGCGTACATAAGGCAGTTGGTTGCGCCATTGATGGCGGTTCTGGCTTTCAATTGGTCAACTGGGGTTGGTTGGGGCGGCCCGGTAAGGCCAATCGTTTCAAAGGAGATGGTGAGCAATAATAACAAACAATATTGTGATACAAGTGGGGAAAATACCCTTTTGCCGGGCCGGCCAAGCGCAACGCCCGGCTGTTTCCTCGCCTTTGGCAAGGAAAAGCAACGCCTGCCTGCCGTTACCTTTAGCTTTCACCAGAACCTGAACGATGGCAAATCATTCTCCTTTTCTGCTTTATGGCGCCACTGGCTACACGGCGGGCCTGATCATCAACGCGGCCACGGGCTACGGTTTGCAGCCTATCCTGGCCGGCCGCAACGGGCAGGCGGTGCAATCGCTGGCCAGGCGGCACAACCTGCCCTGTCGCGTTGGGGGCTTGGATGACCCGGCCGGGATAGATGCTCTGCTCCAAGGCGTGCGATTGGTGCTTCACTGCGCCGGCCCGTTTTCAAAAACCGCCCTGCCCATGCAGCAGGCCTGTTTGCGAAAGGGGGTGCACTACCTCGACATCACCGGCGAGATTGCCGTGTTTGAGCAAACCGCTGCCCTGCACCGGCAGGCGGTAGAACAAAACATCATGCTCCTGCCGGGAGCCGGTTTCGATGTGGTGCCAACCGATTGTATGGCACTTTACCTGAAGCAAAAACTGCCCGATGCCACCCATCTGCAGCTGGCTTTTTGGACGGTGGGCGGACAGGTATCGCACGGCACGGCCGCTACGGCTGTGGAGAGCTTTGGGGCGGGTGGTTTGGTGCGGGAAGGTGGAAGGCTAAAGCGGGTGAAAACGGCGCACAAAACGCTGGTGGCGCCATTTAAAAAGGGAAAAAGCATTCGTTGCATGTCTATTCCCTGGGGCGATGTGTCAACGGCTTTTTACACGACCGGCATCCCCACTATTGAAACCTACATGGCCGCACCGGCGTCTGTTATTCGAGCCGCGAAACTGTCGAATTATCTGAACTGGCTAATGGGGAGCAAAACGTTTAAGCGGCTTGCGACAAAGTGGATTGACAAACGGATAACCGGTCCCGGTGAAGAGAAGAGAAAAGCCGCCCGTTCCTTTATCTGGGGCCGGGTTAGGAACGACAAAGGCCACAGCGCCGCCGCTCGTTTAGAAGTGCCGGACGGCTATTCCCTCACCGCAGCAACGTCGCTGCTAATTACGAAAAAAGTATTGGCCGGCCAGTGGAAACCGGGTTTTCAAACACCTGCCGGCTTGTTTGGCGCCAACCTGATTTTGGAGGTGGAAGGGACGAAGCGGGAAGATGTCGAAAGCTAAAAGAAGTACACTATTGTTAGGGCCGCCACCAGATAAAATGGCCTTCGCAATGCAGCGAAGGCCATTTTAATTACAAGTCAAATATTTCGAAGTTGCCTTACGAGAACATCTCCCGCATTTTATCGAAAAACGATTTTTCGTTCTTGTCCGGAGCCGGATGGAAATTGTCGGACTTGCCCAGCTTTTCCAGCATCGCTTTTTCTTCGCTCGACACATGCTGCGGTGTCCACACGTTCACATGCACCAACTGATCGCCTTTTTCGTAGCTGTTCACCGCCGGAAAACCTTTGCCTTTCAGGCGGAAGATCTTGCCGCTTTGCGTACCCGGCGGAATTTTGATCTTGGCCCGGCCATCAATGGTGGGCACTTCGAGCTGGGTACCGAAAACAGCGTCGGGGAAAGAGATGTGCAATTCAAACACGGCATTTAGCCCTTCCCGCTGTAGCTCTTTGTGGGTTTCCTCTTCAATCAGGATAATGAGGTCACCGGGCATGCCACCGCGTTCGCCGGCATTGCCTTTTCCGCTGATGTTGAGCTGCATGCCTTCCTGCACGCCGGCCGGTATATCAATGTTCACGGTTTCTTCGCCATATACCCGGCCATCGCCCTTGCAGACGCCGCATTTGGCGGTGATCTGCATTCCCTCGCCGTTGCAGGTAGGGCATGTGGTAACGGTTTGCATCTGGCCGAGGAAGGTATTCGTCACCCGCCTTACCTGGCCGCTGCCGCCACAGGTACCGCAGGTTTGCACGCTGCTTTTGTCTTTGGCGCCGCTGCCGCTGCAGGTGGTGCAGGGAACGTATTTTTTTACCTTGATATTTTTGGTAACGCCCTTGGCAATTTCCTCGTAGGTCAGCTTCAGCTTGATGCGCAGGTTGCTGCCGCGAACGCCGCGGGCCTGCCGTTGTCCACCCCCGCCGCGGCGTCCGCCGCCACCGGCACCGCCGCCAAAGAAAGAGCCGAAAATATCTTCGCCGAAAATGTCGCCAAACTGGCTAAAGATGTCTTCCATGTTGCCATGTGCGGCCCGGCCGTTGCCGCTTACGCCGGCATGGCCAAAGCGGTCGTACTGCGATCGCTTATCGGTGTCGCTCAGCACTTCGTAGGCTTCGGCAGCTTCCTTAAACTTTTCCTCAGCGGCTTTGTCGCCGGGGTTGCGGTCGGGGTGATACTGCATGGCCACTTTGCGGTAGGCCTTTTTCACCTCCTCGGCCGAAGCGCTTTTGCCAACGCCTAGCACTTCATAATAATCTCTTTTCGACATTTGGTTGTTTCCTCTTAGTTTGTTCAGTATTGTTCTGAACCCTGAAGAGTGCGACGCAACCGGCGGTGATTTTTGCACTGCTGCCGGCTACCCCATCACTACTTGCGTTTAAAGAACTTCTTTATTTTTTCGAAGCCCGATGGCTCCTTGTTCCTTCAGCGGCCTACGACCACCTTGGCGTGACGGATGATTTTGTCGTGCAGGTAATAGCCTTTTTGTACTTCGGCCACCACTTTGCCCCGCATTTCTTCGCCGGAGTCAATCTCGGTGACGGCGTCGTGCAGGTCGGGGTTGAAGTCGGTGCTCACGGCTTCCATCGGCTTCAGGCCTTTGGCGGCCAGGATGTTCCTGAATTTATTGAACACCAGTTGCACGCCTTCTTTTACCTGGGCAATGTCGTCGGATTTGTCCAGTTGTTCCTGCGCCCTTTCGCTGTCGTCCAGCACATCCAGCAGGTCTTTTATCAGGTCTTTGCTGGCGGTTTGAATTAGCTCCACCCTTTCTTTTGCCGTACGGCGGCGGAAATTATCGAATTCGGCCGCCTGCCGCAGGTACTTATCGTTGAGTTGGGCAATTTCTTCTTTCAGGCTTTCGGTTTCGGGCTCTTCGGTCAGCGGGTCGGTAAGGTGCTGGTCGCCGGCCATATTTTCATCGGCATTGATATTGTAATCGTTGTTTTCCTGTTCCATGGTATTTTCCTTCATTTCCGCATTGTTCATGGTCTTGAAATTAGTGTGCAAAGGTAGGTTTCAAGAACGTTGCCAGTGCTTAAGAAAAGGACAAAATGTCTTTTGGATGTGCGGATAGGCGGAGATGCAGATGTGCGGATGAGAGCCGCCTGCCATGATTGCAACTCATTGAGATATTTGGCATTTTGTGAACGGATAACGAAACCTCCGTCACCAGGCTGGCTTCCCGCATCAGCACATCAGCTTATCAGCATATCTGCATCTCCGCCTATCCGCATATCCTCCCATCCGCACATCCACATATTGCCTTAGCTTGCGCCCATGAAGAAAGTTTACCTGAAGCGGAAGATTGCGCCACGAATAGCCGGTGGGCATCCCTGGATTTTTGCCAATGAGGTGGAAAAAGTGGAGGGCGAACCGGTTGCCGGCGATATTACCGAGGTTTACTTTTTCGACGGCAAATACGCCGGCACGGGCTATTTTAACCCACAGTCGCAGATCATGGTGCGGCTGCTCAGTTTTGATAAAAAGACCGAAATCAATGAAGAATTTTTTCTGCGGAAAATCCGCGAATGCTGGGCCTACCGACAGCAGATCGGTTACACCGAAAACTGCCGCCTTGTCTTTGGCGAAGCCGATGGCCTGCCACAGTTGATCATTGACAAATTCAACGACTACTTTGTTATTCAAACGTTGGCGCTGGGTATTGATGTATGGAAGCCCGCTTTGGTGAAAGCACTGAAAACGGTATTTAGCCCCAAGGGCATTTTTGAGCGCAATGATGTACCGGTGCGGGAACTGGAAGGGCTGCCGCAGCAAAAAGGCTTTTTGACCCAACCTTTCGACACCGGCATCATCATCAACGAAAATGGGCTGAAATTTCATGTGGACCTGGAAAACGGCCAGAAAACCGGTTATTTTCTCGACCAGCAGGACAACCGCCGGGCCATTCGGCATATTGTAAAAGGCGCCGATGTGCTGGGCGCTTTTACCTACACCGGCACTTTCGAAATTCACGCTGCCCATTACGGCGCCGCCTCGGTGCTGGGCATTGATATTTCGGAGAATGCCGTGGCTCAGGCCAACCGGAATGCGGAACTGAACGGCCTGCAGCATATTGTGCGGTTTGAGGCGGCCAATGCTTTTGACGTGCTGAAGCAATGGGGAAAGGAAGAGGGGCGCCGCTACGATGTGGTGATGCTGGATCCGCCGGCCTTTACCAAAAGCCGGGCAACCATTGAAAAAGCCATCACCGGCTACAAGGAAATCAATTTGCGGGGCATGAAGCTGATAAAGCCGGGCGGGTTCCTGGTCACATCAAGCTGCACCAACCTGGTGCAGCCGGAGCTTTTCCTGAAAATTATTGACATGGCTGCCAAAGATGCCCGCCGGAAGTTGCGCCAGGTAACATTTCAGGCCCAGTCGTCGGACCATCCTATTGTCTGGAACATGGAGAATACGAACTACCTGAAGTTTTTAATTGTGCAGTTGTAACCCCCGCCCCCCTGAAGGGGCCCAGACAGAGCGGGTCGCTATTTTTTTCTACTTTTCTAACGCCGGGGGTAGCATTCTTTCTTTGGACTTTGATCAACGTCTTACCTAAAAAAAGTACCCGTCGAAAGACGGGTACTTTTTTTAGGTAAGACGGGAAAAGAAAAACGTCAACTTTTAAACCTGGGCCACATTAGGGCACGGGGGTTACTTTGCTACCTGAAACTTGCCCGACTCCACCATGCGGCCGCTTTTATCGCGGAGCTGGTAAATGTAGATGCCGCGGCTGTAATCGGCCAGGTTCACGCTCATACGTTCGGGCATATTGGCCAGCTCGTACATCTTGCGCCCCAAAATGGCGTTGAAAATTTGAATGGAATATCCGGGGCTGTAATCTTTCTGGATTTCGAAATTAATAACCGAACTGGCCGGGTTGGGATAAAATCGCAGCACGGAGGCCTGCACACCCGTCAGGGCCATAGGCTTGTTTTGCGCCTGGGAGCAAACGGTTGTCAAAAGGGATATGGATAGTATTAGTAAAAATCGCTTCAAATGGCTTCGTTTAAATAGTCATGTGAGTACAATAATACTCCAATTCCTTAAAAATGCAAAGCGCTTGCCGGAAAATAGCAATAAAATGCAAACTACGCCGTTAGGCTGGCCAGTTTTTCCTTAATGGCTTCAAAGTTTGGCTGCTCGCCTGCGTTTTCCAGCACCTCGGCATATTGTACCACCCCGTCTTTATCAATCACGAAGGCCGAGCGTTTGGCCACACCCCTCATTCCCATGCCCCATTCTTCGTAAATGGCCTCATAGGCCCGGCAGGCTTCTTTGTTAAAATCACTGAGCAGGGTAAAATTCAGGTTTTGCTCTTCTTTAAATTTCTTCAGCGTTGCTGTGGAGTCAACCGAGATGCCAAACGGCACCGCTTCAAAACCTTCGTAAATCTTCATACTGTCCCTTACTGTGCAAAGCTCTGCCGTACATACCGAGGTAAAGGCCAGGGGGAAAAACAGCAACAATACGTTTTGTCCGCGCTGCGCCGAAAGGGTCACAGGTTCTCTGTCGGTGTTGTACAGGGTAAAATCAGGAGCTTTCTGTCCGATCTCGATTGCCATAAAATTTTTTGTTTAGCGGGATAACGTTTAACGGGGCGGAAGGTTCAAAAAACCGGGGCGCCTTTTCAGGAAATGGCCACCACGTCCATGGTTTCTTTTTGCGGAAGATGGTTTTTTACACCCTGCAGAATTTCTTTTTGGAGCACCTGCAGCAAACTTTTTTTCACAAAATGCCGGTAGGTCACAAGGCTGATCTCCCTTGCCGGCACCGGCGGTTTAAAAGAGCGGAGCCGGGCGCTTTGGTCGGCGGAAAAATGAACCGTGGCCAGGTGCGGTACAATGGTAATGCCGCCGTTCATTTCAGTGATCTTCAGCAGGCTTTCTATGCTGCCGGTTTCGTAGTCCAGGTGATGCACCAGCGCCTGCTGTTTTTGAATTTCGCAAAGGTTTAGCACCTGCGAGCGCAAGCAGTGGCCTTCTTCCAGCAGCCAGAGTTTATTGACATCAATATCCTCGGCCATGATGTATTTTTTCTTCAGCCCTTTTACGCCGTCGGCCACATACACCTGGAAGGCTTCGTAAAAAAGATGCTGCTCGTGAAAACCTTTTTCGGTGAGGGGCGTGGCCATAATGCCTACGTCAATCTTATCGTCGGCCAGCAGTTGCAGCAGGTGGCCGGTGGTTTGCTCCACAATCTTCAGTTTTACCGAAGGGTATTTTTGCAAAAAGCCGGTAAGGAAAAGCGGCAGCAGGTAGGGGGCCAGCGTGGGTATGATGCCGATCTTCAGGCTGCCCTGCGACCCTGCTTTAGCCTGCAGAGAAAGCTGCCGAAGCTGCTCGGTTTCTTTCAGCACACGGCGGGCCTGTTCTATAATGGCTTTGCCGGCCTCGGTGGGCACTACAGGCTGCCGGCTGCGGTCGAACAGGATGACATCCCATTCGCCTTCGAGCTTTTTGATCATCATGCTCAGTGTGGCCTGCGTGACAAAACAGTGCTGTGCGGCTTTTTCAAAATGCCGGTGGGTAGCTACCGCCACGATATACTCCAGTTGCTGCAGGTTCATGCCATAGAAAATGTTGATGAAAAGATAAAAAGCGTTCAGCTCCGTCTATAAAGGTAAGCTGCGGTGATCTATGCCGCGCTGCTAAGCAGGCTTTTGCCTCAGCAGCGGCATTAACGGCAAAGGCTGCTTTATTGCAGTACAAAATTTGATACACATACCCACCTAAAGACGAAACGTATGAGTACATCCCATCAAAATGGCAATGGCAGGCAAAACGGAGCCGGCCAGCAAAACGAATCCACTTTTCTTACCACTCGGCAGGGGCATCCGGTTACCGATAATCAAAACCTGCGTACGGTGGGCAACCGCGGCCCGGCCACTATGGAAAATTATCAGTTCCTCGAAAAAATGTCGCACTTCGACCGCGAACGGGTACCGGAAAGGGTGGTGCATGCCCGTGGCGCCGGTGCACATGGTGTGTTTGAAGCCTACGGCACGGTTGGCGACGAGCCCATATCAAACTATACAAGAGCAAAACTTTTTCAGGAAAAAGGAAAACAAACGCCGGTGTTTGTGCGCTTTTCCACGGTGGGGCATGGCGGCCATTCGCCCGAAACCCTGCGTGACCCGCGGGGCTTTGCGGTGAAATTTTACACTGAAGACGGCAACTGGGACCTAGTAGGCAACAACCTGAAAATCTTTTTTATTCGGGATGCGCTGAAGTTCCCGGACCTTATCCACTCGCAAAAGCCCGACCCGGTCACCAACATCCAGAGCGGCGAACGCATTTTTGATTTTATCTGCAACACGCCGGAGTCCACGCACATGGCTACGTTTCTGTTCTCGCCCTGGGGCATTCCTGCCAATTACCGGCAAATGCAGGGCAGCGGCGTTAATACTTACAAATGGGTAAACAAAGAAGGCAAGGCCGTGCTGGTGAAATATCACTGGGAACCGCTGCAGGGTATCCGTAACCTCACGCAGGCGCAGGCCGAAGAAATCCAGGCAAAAAACTTTAACCACGCCACGCAGGACCTGTACGAGGCCATCGAACGCGGCGATTATCCGCAGTGGGAACTGCTGGTGCAGATCATGGAAGACCACGACCACCCGGAGCTGGATTTTGATCCGCTGGACGATACCAAACTCTGGCCAAAAGAACAATTTCCGTGGCTGCCGGTGGGCAAGATGACGCTCAATAGAAACCCGGTGAACTATTTTGCCGAGGTGGAACTTTCTGCCTTTGGCACTGGTGTGCTGGTAGATGGCCTGGATTTTTCGGATGATAAGATGTTGCAGGGAAGAACATTTTCTTATTCCGATACGCAACGCTACCGCGTGGGCACCAATTACCTGCGATTGCCCATTAATGCGCCCAAATGCAAAGTGGCCACCAACCAGCGCGACGGGCAGATGGCTTATCGCCAGGACATGGTGGAAGGCTTGAACCCGCATGTGAATTATGAGCCGTCGAGCCTCGGTGGGTTGAAAGAAGCGCCCAAAGCCGGTGAGCCGTATGAACCGCAGTACAACGCCCGGTTAGTGAGGCAGAAAATAGACCGGACCAACGACTTTAAGCAGGCCGGCGAAACCTACCGCAATTTTGAAGATTGGGAACGGGATGAGCTGATCAATAACCTGGTGAATACGTTGGCCAATGCCAACCCGGTGATTCAGCAGAAGATGATCGAAAACTTTACAAAGGCCGATGAAGATTACGGACGCCGCGTGGCGGAAGGCCTAAGGAACAAGCAGAAAAATACCGGCGAGGTGGGTGCACCATCGGGTGCTACAAGAACGGAAGAAGGGGTTAAGGAAGCGCAGGAAGTGTCGAAAGAGGCGAGGCCGTATTGAGGTTGGCACTTAATTTAAAGCCCCAGCCGGTGTGAGCCGGTTGGGGCTTTATTTATGATCGAAAAGTTACGTGTGCATAGCGGTAGTAGCAGTGGCATGGGCAGTCATCTTTTCCTTTTGCTTTCGTCGACGGTATGTCCAAAACGCGTTTCTGCCAACGTGAAAGCATTGGATGTGGCGGCATTCATGGTTCGTCCAGATGATAACCAATGCTGATTAAATGTACAACCGTTCATTGATTGTTTTACTGCTCTATAGCGTTCGGTCACGCTGGAACAAAAGCTGAACAGCGATTTATTACTGATGGCTTTTTCTTCGCCCCGCCATATACGCCAATGCTATGTTAGCGATAGGCAGCGCCATTTTGGTTTGGTTCTGCCTTTAAATCTGCCGGTCTTACTTGATTTGACAACAACCAATGAAATAAAGACCAGCGTTTTGCTATATTATTTTGGGTTCCTCCATGGCTTTCGATATAGTTCTTTACCAGGTCCATTCCGTAGGTATAGGTAATTACATAGCTCTGGTACTTTTTAATAAATGAAAGATGGCGGGCAGCATCTGTTTCATTGAACAACCCATAATCAATAAGCCAACGCATAGCTTCGGCATCGGTCAGTTTTTCATCCAAGAGCCTTCTGCAAATTTCTGTGCGGACGTGGTACAGTTCACCCTTGATACCCAAAGCTTGGAAATAGGTTGATATCCCGGTAGTGTCTAACTCCGCTAATGGTAACAAATGCTCTTTAACGAACTTTACGTTTTCGTCTCCCGGGAAGGCAACTTCAATTCCATAGTTTGCGCTGCATTCCGCTATCAATGATTGCGGACTAAATAAGGGATAAAGCGAAATTTCCGTCCACCCTTTGTTTTTATACAGGTTTTGCTCTAAAAGGCTGTTGTAAACATGGTGTCCGGGATAGCCCTCATGACTGGCATTATCAATCATTATGTCAACGAAAGAAGTTACATCTGTATTAAATTGGAGCAGGCTTTTATAATTTCCCTGGTACCAGTTATATGCCCTCCACGATTTTCCGGTTACATACTCCAGTCGAAAGTCTTCTGATGGAGGAAGTTGAAAATTTTTTTTAGTTCTTTTTCTGCTTTCTTCAATGGTGGACTTAATCACCGTATCCACTTTTTCTTTCGGAATGATAAAACGGTTTGCAAAATTCTGAAACCGGCTGACAACAGAACCTTCGCCCGGAAGAATGGCATCTAATTGTTGCCGCAATGAACGGAAATGCTCTTCGATGTAGTTTGGAGGTTGTACACCAAAAAGTTCCTTCGCTTGCTGGTCAAACGAACTTTTTTCTCCTGCAAACATTTTGATACGACGGCTGAAAGCGGTCAACTGACTGCTTATCCATTTTGCCCTGTTGTTTAGCAATGCGTCTCTCGTATTTCTAACAAAGGGTTGGAGCTGCGCCTGTAGATTATTAACGGCTTTTAAAAAGCTGTCCTTCGGAAAAGAAGCTTGTTTGACTGTCGTTAGTTTAAGCGAGTCCGGACCATAATAAGCATCAACAAAATCGCCATCATACTGCCCGATAGATAGTCCTAATCGAACGTAATCTTCGGCTATTTTGTTTAAATGTACAGCACTATTATTTTTCTTTGGTACTTGTCCAAAACAACAAAGGGGCATTAGAAATAATAGTAAAAAGTAATTTCTCATATGCAGTAGTATTTTGTCTGTTAGATTTTTGAGAGGGAGCACTCGCTTACCGCTAATGGTTAACGGCTTGCCGATGTGTCAGGATTTGAAATTCTTCAGTCCGGAACTGAAGCCGATGGAAAACCAAAGTACAAAATATATTCTGTTGTTCATCTGCGTTCGGTCAACTGAAACTGCCGTTGATAAGCGAACAGATAGCTGATGCTGCGTTGCGTCTGCCGGCATAGCAGCAAGCCGATGTTGGGAGAAGTGGCTTTACCTACATCGTCTTGAATATTTCGTGAATTTTTTCTTTCAATTCCGGAATGTCACTTTGAATGATTTCCCAAACCAAGTTTGAGTCAATGCCAAAATATTCATGTGCAAATACATTCCGCATACCAACAATCTGCGCCCATTGAATGTCAGAAAATTTGGACTTTAATTCATTTGATAAATGATTACTCGCTTCTCCAATAATCTCCATTTGCTTTATACAGGCAAAACGCATCATGGAGTGTTGCAGAAAAGCTGGGAAATCTATGTCCGACACATATTTTTCGATTTCAACTATTGCATCAATAATATGTTGTAACCTGACTTTGTCGCCTAACTCACTTCGCATATATCAAACGTTTTTCGACGTCAACAAAAGGTTTGATATATTTTGACATTCCATTTGAAGTAACTAAATCCACTTTTTGTTTTAAAATCTGTTCAAGGTCTAATTTCATCTGTATGAACTGCAGTCCAATTTTTTGACTATAATCTAAGTCAACCATAATATCGATGTCACTTTTGTCATCCGCAACCCCTCGACTGTAGGAACCAAACAGGTAGGCTTTCAAAACTGGACGGTTACTGAAATATTGTTTTATTGTTTCAATCTTGGTATCATCTAAAGTCATTTATCAAAAATACAAAATCTAAAAAGACGAACGGAGCAAAACGCATTTCTGCTAACGTTTTACAGCTTTAAGAAGTAAGGGTGTTTGGAAAACTTCAGTTTCACTTACCTCCTTCTGTTCAATAAATTTAATTTGTTCAGCATATATTATTCAGCCCTTATTTTTTAAAGGTGCTGCTAGCGGTAGTTTAAAGGAGTTGCTTCAACATCTTTTCCCACTCGTTATAGCTTTTGTAGTTCTTGTAAATTAGTGCGTCCTTACAACAACTTTTCAAAGATTGGCTTTTATCCACTCGATTGCTCCATGTAAAAGAACCATTGATTTTTGCTGGAAAAATCTTTCCTTGAAATTTAACTGCTTGTCCGTTCAAAGAACTGCTAAAGGAAAGGTCTCCAGTAGCTTTGTTGAACTTTACTTCACTGATTGTATTTATAGCTTGGTCGCCTATTAGTCCTTCGTTATATGCTAAAGCACCAATCAGACTACCATTGTATTGCCATAGATGCAATGTGTATCCTGATGAATGTTCTCCGTCAGCACTTTTCTCGTTAGAATAGAAACCATAAACCTTTACAGTTGTGTCTTGCTGAAATGAACTGAATATTAATAAGGAAAGAAATAAAATTATTTGCTTCATAGTGACTTTTGCAATTACCGCTAACGGCAGTTCGTCTAAAAACTGTCGATGGTTTCAAATGTACTCGGTTCCAGAGTGATTT